>CAYRGN010000009.1:0-89922 GCA_964423865.1 uncultured Lacihabitans sp. | reverse complement strand
AGCAACAACAATTGCGATTCTTGTTCAAAAAAGCAAAAGAATTAAATGTTCAAGTCGCTCTAATTTAGCAACTTGAACATTTACGTCAATGGTAGCGTAGCCGAGAACCCCACAATCAAAATAACTCTCCCGTACGGTATTTGGGTACGATATTCAGGTGTTTATAGGCCTTTTCGGTGGCTTCACGCCCGCGGGCGGTGCGTTTCAGGAAACCTTCCTGGATCAGGAAAGGCTCATATACTTCCTCAATGGTTTCCGCTTCTTCGCTTACTGCGGTAGCAATGGTACTCAGGCCCACAGGGCCCCCCTTGAATTTCTCAATAATGGTACTCAGTATGCGGTTGTCCATTTCATCGAGGCCGTGCTGATCCACATCGAGGGCGGAAAGGGCCAGCTGCGCGATTTCCATGGTGATGGTGCCTTTTCCCTTCACCTGGGCGAAATCGCGTGTACGTCTCAGGAGGTTATTGGCTATACGCGGGGTGCCACGGCTGCGGCGGGCGATCTCAAAGGCCCCTTGGGGATCAATAGGGGTTTGGAGTATCCCCGCAGACCGTACCAGTATGCGGCTCAGAAGGTCGGCGTCATAATATTCCAGGCGGGCGTTGATTCCAAACCGCGCGCGCAGGGGCGAAGTGAGAAGGCCCGAACGGGTGGTGGCGCCTATGAGGGTAAACGGACTCAGTCCGATCTGTACACTGCGGGCATTCGGACCGCTGTCCAGCATAATGTCGATCTTATAATCTTCCATCGCAGAATACAGGTACTCTTCTACAATGGGGTTCAGGCGGTGGATTTCGTCAATAAACAGCACGTCATTGGCCTCCAGGGAGGTCAGCAGTCCGGCCAGGTCGCTGGGCTTGTCCAGTACAGGCCCCGAGGTGATTTTCAGGTTCGCGCTCAGCTCGTTGGCGATAATGTGCGACAGGGTGGTTTTCCCCAGGCCCGGAGGGCCGTGCAGCAAGACATGGTCAAGGGCTTCCTGGCGCATACGGGCCGCAGCCACAAAAATCTTCAGGTTTTCGAGTATCTTATCCTGCCCTGCAAAGTCATCGAAACTGAGCGGGCGCAGAGCCTTTTCCACTTCCCTGTCTCGGGGGGAAAGCTCTTCACTATTTCCTGAAAGAAAATCCTGTCTCATTTAAAACATATAGGTTCGGTACGGAAAGTTCCAGCGTAATCCTACTGTAAAGATATTCTCCTTAGCGCCTTTTTCAAAAGAATCTTTCCGTGTTCTGTAAATTAAGTCGGCACTTATGTTATGCCATAGTGAATACGAAACCCGGGTTTCGAGGAAGGAAATACGGTTGGTGAAGCCCTGGCCTTGTTCTACTCCGTAGTTTCGCGGCCGGTTCACGATATTGATTTTCTTAATATCCCCCCCGTAATTGGTGCTGTCGGTATCCATGCCTTTTGTCGCTACAGACCCCGTGATTTTGATTTGCAATTTTGGTGTATGCTGATAGCGGATAATGACGATGTTTTCCTTAAAATTAGCGCCCAACGGGTGTGCCACCGGTAAATTATAATTCACAAAATTGGAATAGGTGGAAAAATGGGAATAGGTATACGGACGCACCTGGTTATGTTCTATCTGCAGGTCAAGTCCCTGTATGTCGAGAGCATCAAAATATTTCGCACCCAGCTGCCAGCCGTATTTCTTTGCCCACCATTTATCTTTTTTGAACTCTTCCCTGTTAAATTCATCCAGGATATATTGTCCGTACAGGCCGAGGGTCTTCCGTAGGTTCCATTTAAAATCTATCCCTACAATGGCGTTATCTGAACTTCCGAGGTAGCCTTCTATGAAGCGGTAGAAAATAACGGGGTTCATGTAATTCGGGTCAAAGCCGATCTGGCGGTTGCCGAACATCACCGTTTCAAAGATACCTACATTGAGGTTGGGGGTGAGATTGGCATTCAGGTGATGAAAAGCCATGTACTTGGGCCGGTGGGTTTCCTGGCTGAAAGCTGTGGTTTCAATCTGGCGGTTCGTCATTTGTCCGAAAATATTCTGGTACTGGAAGAGGCCCAGCTTCAGGTCGAGTCTCAGTTGCAGATAAGGGGCGCTGAAATCGCTCAATATCAGGGAACGTATGCCACTTCCTATAAAATTCTTGTCGTGCCCGAAGGTCAGCTGCAGGCTTTTCACCGGCTTAAAGGTAAAATAGCCCAGAGCATGGAAATAATTAAGGCGTAGCTGGGTGCTGTCGTCGTTGTGTATCTTGATAAAAGACTCGTAAGGGAATGCCAGGTATTGGTTAAAATAATCTACCCTGTAATTGTCGGGAGAGGTAATGTTGTCGGTCAGTAAGGTATAAAACCCAATCTTCTGATTTATCCGGGCGCGTATCTCTATTCCTCGTGTATTGTTGAAAACGGCTCTTTTTTCATAATTGCCATACGCGGAGCCTGATCCCTGGTTCAGGGAGAGGATGGGAGAGGCGTGTATATCAAAATCATCATTTTTAAAGTGCAGGAAGTCTGATTTTTGACGGAACAGGTATTTCAGTAAGGGGGGTGAAGGGAGGGAGTCGTCTTCGAACAATTCCCAGTTATCCTGGCGTATAAAATCAATATTCTGGCGGTCTATAGGGGAAAGGTCGTAGTATTCTCCGGAATGGAGGCCTTTTAGATAGTGGACCACGGCTTCGCGGGAGAAAGGTTTGACGGTGCTGTGAAACGAGTTGGAAAGACGTCCGGTTTTTACTTCTATCCTGTCCAGGAAATGTTCGGTATCGTGATTAAGTGGGACAAATGAACTTTGGGAAAATCCATAGTTTATTCCGAAAAGTGCGAGTGATAAAAGCAGTCGTCTGACCATTAACTGTCGGTGTAATAACTTGTAAAATGCGAAATTAATCATAAAAGGGATGCTCCGTTGTGAATATTTCGATAATTTTGGAACAAAGCCCGAAACAGGCGGGTTTTGAAAATAAGATGAAGACGTTTGATATTCCGGTCAAGTATAAAAGTCCGGTCATTTCTGTAATCAAAGAAACGCGGCGGGCCAAAGATAAGCTCAAGCGAAACTTTAAACCCACGGTTTTGGAGTTTGAGAAGCTGACCCTGCTGATTGCTCGTCATTTCGGCTTTTGTTATGGGGTGGAAAATGCGGTGGAAATTGCCTACCGCACCTTAAATGAGAACCTTGGGAAGCGGGTTTTTCTTTTAAGTGAGATGATTCACAACCCGGACGTGAACGCGGATCTCGTGTCGGAAGGCGTGGAATTTCTGATGGATACGAAGGGAAAGCGGGTCGTGGATTTTGAGACTTTGCATGCCGATGATATCGTCATTGTGCCGGCGTTTGGCACTACGTTGGAAATACAGGCCGAGCTGTCGGCCCGGGGCATTGATCCTTATGGGTATGATACTACTTGTCCTTTTGTAGAAAAAGTATGGAATCGGGCCAATCAGATTGGCGACCGGGGCTATACGGTGGTGGTCCACGGCAAGCCCAATCATGAAGAAACCCGCGCTACTTTCTCTCACAGCACCTCCAAGGCCAATACGGTGGTGATCAAAGACATGGCGGAAGCCAAAGAACTGGCGGCCTATATTCGCAAGGAAAAGCCGGCGGGAGAGTTCTATGAGCGCTTCGCTGACCGGTATTCGGAGGGGTTCGATCCGGAGGTCCATTTGGAGAAGCTGGGGGTGGTTAACCAGACCACTATGCTGGCTTCGGAGACCCAGGCCATCGCCAATTATCTGAAGGAAGAGTTGGTGAAATTTTACCGCCTGGAGGAGGGCGATATTCCCCGGCATTTTGCCAGCACGAAAGATACGCTTTGTTATGCTACCAACGACAACCAGGATGCTACCTACGCGCTGATGGAGGAAGACGCGGATCTGGCTATTGTGGTGGGGGGGTATAACAGTTCCAACACTACCCACCTGGTAGAGTTGCTTGAACAAAAAGTGGCTACGTATTTTATAAAATCGGCTTCTGGGATCATTTCGGATAGGAAAATTAAGCATTTTGATATACACCAGGGCAGGGAGATCACTACGGAAAACTACCTGCCGGTGGTAAGTAAGCCTAAGATTATTCTCACGTGCGGGGCTTCCTGCCCGGACGCGGTGGTGGAGGAGGTTCTCACCCGTTTGTTAGACCTGTTTCAGGAGAAAAAAAACCTGGAAGAGGTACTTCAAAAAAGTCTGATCAATTTTTGATATAAATCGAATATTTTTTTGTGTATTTTCGTTATAATGTTGAACGCTAAATACTCTATAATTATGTTAGAATATATCAAAGTAATTTTAGAAAAGGTGAGTTTTGACAAGGCGCTGTTTGAGAAAGAATTACGAAAAGGAATTAAAGAACTATTACCCAACGAAATCCGGGATCTTAAGTTATGGTGTTACGAAAAGTTCGGCCAGATCTATTTTAAGGTACTCAACCGGGTATTTGCAAGGATGTCTTTGGCGTAGGGCTTTCCCCAATATGCAGGAATGAGGAGCAATTTTCCGGTAAGGGAAATTGCTCCTCTGTTTTAGGGCCAGCCAAAGAAATTATTTGCGTTTTTTTGGATACAACTCTTGACTGGTATTGAAAATCGATCTACCTTTGCACCACCATTTCAGAGAGGGGTCACACCTGACATGAAATACGAAGGATTCCCGAATAGCTCAGTCGGTTAGAGCATCTGACTGTTAATCAGAGGGTCGCTGGTTCGAGCCCAGCTTCGGGAGCTTGAGAATAAAGCACTTACAGCGATGTGAGTGCTTTTTTGTTTTCTACTTGCACAACATTTCCGTACAATAATTTAAGATATGAAAACAAGCCCAACTGAAATTGCGGCTAAGAAAAGTTTTGTTCCCCCAATTGAAAACGGTCACGGGAATATTCAACTTCCGACACGCTATAAGAGCATTGAGCTTGGGCTTAAAATAAGTGTGGCAAGACAATAGTACTACATTAATTTTTAAGCGTGGAGGGACTTAGCCACGGCGGGTGGGTCTTCCTGAATTTTGGTATGGTGCCCCGTTTGCTTGCGGAGGGTAGGACATTTTCAGACGTTAAAGGACGGGTCAATTTGATATAATTTTTGACCCTATCGCACTTTTGTTTTATTTTATTACTATTTTTAGGTGTTTTGGTACAAAACCTATGGATCTGCACGTCCGTAGTTAGCATGAACCTATTAATATTTAGCGCGTTATGTCTGGGATCAGATTGAAAAGAGAGCAGGAGGAGACCATTAAAATTACGAAACGGGAAACCCTTAAGCCCATTCTCTTTGAAGTAGCATGGGAGGTCTGTAACCAGGTAGGAGGTATTTATACCGTAATCCGGTCTAAGGTACCGTCTATGGTAGAGGAGTGGGGCGATAATTACTGCCTGATCGGGCCGTATTTCCCCCAAACCGCCAGTATCGAATTTGAAAGACTGGATGACGATAACTCCTCGTTTGCACGGGTGGCCGCCGATCTGCGCGCCCAGGGAATCGAAGCGTTTTACGGCCGCTGGCTGGTCACCGGGAATCCCCACATTATACTGGTGGATTTCAACCAGGCTCTCGGGCGGATTGATGAACTGAAGTACGCTTTGTGGGAAAGACACCGTATTTCTACCCTGAACAGCGAAGTACTGGTCAGCAGCGTGATTGCTTTCGGAAGTATGGTGAAAGACTATATCGCGGCGTTCGTGGAAGCGAAGTCGAAAAACCGCGACTGCATCGTACATTTTCACGAATGGATGGCTTCTACGGCACTTCTCGATCTGAAAAAAGATAACGTGAACGTGGCTACGGTTTTTACAACCCACGCCACGATGCTGGGTAGATACATTGCCGGAAATACCGATAACTTCTACGAAAACCTGTCAGACTACGACTGGGAAAAAGAGGCCCGTCACTACGGTATAGAAGCCCAGGCCACCATAGAAAGACTCTCCGCTCAGCAATGCAATGTCTTAACTACGGTGTCAGAAGTAACCGCCCGCGAATGCGAAGTTTTCTACGGCAGAACCTGCGACCTGATCCTCCCCAATGGACTGAATATAACACGTTTCGCGGCGACACATGAGTTCCAGAACCTTCACCTGAAATACAAACAGAAGATCAATCAGTTTGTAATGGGGCATTTTTTCCAGAGCTACTCCTGGGACCTCGACAATACACTCTATTTCTTTACCTCAGGCCGATACGAATTTAAAAATAAGGGGTATGATCTGACCCTGGAAGCGCTCAAGCGCTTGAATTTCAAAATTGTGCAGTCGGGACTCGACATCACCGTGGTGATGTTCATCATCACCCGGAACCCCGTATTTTCCATTGACCCCCAGGTGTTGCAGTCGCGCGCGGTAATGGGCGAAATAGAAGAAACCTGCCGCCTGATTGAAAAGGAAGTCGGCGAACACCTCTTCCACGCCTCCGCCTCGAACTCTGACCCCATCATGCCCGATCTGAACCAGTTTGTAAGCGAATACTGGCGGCTACGCCTGCGCCGGACCATACAGACCTGGAGAACCAAAATGCTGCCGCGAACGGTCACCCACATTCTGAAAGAGAAAGACGATATCGTGCACTTTTTTGAGCAAACCAACCTCCAGAATCACCAGCAAGACAGAGTGAAATTTGTGTATCACCCCGATTTTATCTCCTCTACGAACCCGCTTTTCGGACTGGAATACAGCCAGTTTGTGCGGGGCTGCCACCTCGGGGTTTTCCCCAGCTACTACGAACCCTGGGGATATACCCCCCTCGAATGTATTGTGAGAGGAATTCCGACCGTAACCAGCGACTTGTCCGGCTTCGGCGACTATATTCAGGGACTGATGGCCGACCACGAAAATATGGGAATCTATGTAGTGAACCGCAAGCAGACTAACTTTGACAAGGCAGCAGATCAGCTGGCCGACATCATGTTCAAATTTGTCACCCTTAACCGAAGAGAGAGAATCATGCAGCGGAACAAGGTGGAAAATATCTCCGATGTGTTTGACTGGACCAACCTGCGCTCCTATTACGATACAGCCCATGACCTGGCGCTGAAGAAAAAAGGACGGTAACGCCCCCTACTTCGCTTGCGGAACCTCGCTGAAAATTCGGGTGAGGACCGTTACGGCGTGGTCAATATCTTCTTCCGTGGTAAACCGGCTGAAGGAGAAACGCACATTGGCTCGTCCGTTACGTAGATTCAGGGCATTGAGTACGTGAGAACCCTGGTCGGTTCCGCTGGAACAGGCACTGCCGCCCGAACAGGAGACCCCTTCGATATCCAGGTTAAACAGGAGCATTTCGTTGTCGGGATGCTCCGGAAAACTGACATTGAGTACGGTGTAGAGGCTGTTTTCCACATCGCCTGACCGCCCGTTAAAAGAAACCGTCGGAATGTTTTCTTTCAGTAAGCCGATCATTCTTGATTTCAGGCTTTTTACATGCTTTTGATGGTCTTCTACGTGAGAAACGGCCAGTTCCATGGCTTTGGCCAGTCCCACTATTCCATAAAGGTTTTCCGTTCCTCCCCGCATATTTCTCTCCTGGGCGCCGCCATGGATAAACGGAGAAATCTTGTTTTTTGCGTTGATATACAAAAATCCGACTCCTTTGGGTCCATGAAATTTGTGTGCCGCGCCTACGATAAAATCTATGGGCAGGGTTTGAAGGTCGAAGGCATAATGCCCCATGGTCTGCACCGTGTCTGAATGAAAAACAGCCTGGTGTGCCAGGGCCATTTCACTCACCTTCCGGAGGTCAAGCAGGTTGGCGATCTCGTTGTTGCCGTGCATCAGGGAGATCATGCTGTGGGGATGGGTTTCCAGCAAAGACGGAATAGCGTCAATGTCCAGAACGCCCTCGTTGTCGTTTTCCAGGTAGGTTACTTTTACTTTCCCCGTCTTTTCCAGGTGGTCCAGGGTGTGAAGTACCGCATGATGCTCCAGGCGGCTGGAAATGATATGTTTTACGCCCAGGGTTTCTACGCTTTGGGTGATGGCGGTATTGTCGGCTTCCGTTCCTCCAGAAGTAAAGAAAATCTCACCGGGAGACGTGTTCAGGAGCGAAGCCACCGTTTTACGGGCGTTCTCAATAGCAGATTTCACTTTCCTTCCGTGAGAGTGAATAGAAGAAGGATTTCCGAAAAAATCGGTAAGGTAAGGCATCATCACTTCCAGCACCGCGGGGTCTATGGGAGTGGTAGCCGCATTGTCAAGATATATTTTTGTAGTCATTAGTTTGTTTCGATGGACTGCAAAATTACAAAAATATATAAAACGCCCTGCCGGTTTTGCCCGGCAGGGCGAAAGAAAATCAGTATTTGGCCGCTTGTCCCTCTTTGGGCGTAGAGATTTTGATAAATTCTCTCAAATCTTCGTTGCCCTGGATCAGGTCTTCTTTCCGAAGGTACATCATGTGGCCCGACCGGTACCCTTTCCAGTGGAAACGGTCTTGTAGCTTCCCGCTGGGGTCTACCTGCCACACGTTGTATTTGGCGTTGAAATAATCGCAGGCGCCGTCATAATAGCCCGACTGGGTCAATACGTGCAGGTAGGGGTTGGCCGCCATGGCCCGGCGAAGGTTCTCGGCCAGGTTGGTGCGGTCCTGCGCCCAGGGGTGTACAGGGCCAAACATATTGTATTTCAGGTCGGTTTTGAATTTCAGTTCCTCCCGGAGATACATGTTGATGGGCGGGGTAAAAGAGTGGAGCCAGGAAGTAAGTTCTGCGTTAAAATCGGGTCTTTCGCCCCCGTCTTTCAGGTCTATTCCCAGGTAGCGCGAATCCAGGCGGCCTACCGTATACCCTTTATCGCGAAGCAGCTCTTTCCAGAAGAAATTGGTGCTGATCTGCAGGTTCTGTTGCAAAACCACCTCTTCTTTTAAACCGGAGTACCGGGCCACTTTGGCGGCTACGGCTTTACGTTTTTCTGCACTCATGCTTGCTCCCTGATTCAGGGCGGGGAGGTATTCTTCAATGGTGAATTTTTCTACCTCAGGAAGTATATCAAGCAGGTCTTTGGATTGCAGGGAGTTCTCCAGTACCTTGTGGTACCAGGCCGTAGCCGCATAGTAGGGCAGCATCAGCCCGGCAGAGTGTACGGGGTCGCGCTCAATGCCCAGTCCGGTTGGCGACACCAAAACCACCCCGTTCAGGTACATCCAGTGGTTGTTCTGCAATTCATAGGCGAGGCCCGAAACCCGGTTGGTTCCGTAGCTTTCCCCGATCAGGTATTTGGGCGAGGCCCAGCGGTTTACCCGGCTCACGAAAGTATTCAGCCATTCGGCCAGGTATTTGACATCCGCATTGACGCCAAAGAAAGTGCTGCGAGGCGTACTGCTGTCTATGATGCGGCTGAAACCGGTATTCACCGGGTCAATAAAGATAATATCTGCCACATCCAGGATAGAATAAGGATTATCTTTATAACCGTAAGGCTGTACCGGGTAGCCTTCGTCGTCAATATTCAGGATTTTCGGGCCGGTATAGGCGAGGTGCATCCATACCGAAGCAGATCCGGGGCCACCGTTAAAGGAAAAAACCAGGGGGCGCCTGCTTTGGTCTTTCACATCCGTTCTTTCGTAATAGGTATAAAAACAGGAAGCGATGATCTTCCCGTTATCGTCCCACACGGGTTGGGTACCGGCCACGGCTTTGTAGGGTACGCGCTTGCCTTTGATGGTCACAGAAGATTCCGTTACCACGGTCATGTCAGGGTCGAGGGTCTGAGACTTTGAGGGCGGGGTGTCGTTTTTGGGTTTGACTTCCGCAGACGCGGGGGCTTCAGGAGCGGCAGGGCGCCGGTTTTGAGCAAATACTCCTGTACTTAAGAGGAGTAAACTGAGCAGTAGGGTTTTTTTCATTCGCATAAATATTAGTTCTGAATAATGAATGCTGGGGCGAACCGCCCTATAAACAGCGGCCTGGTGGCCGTTTATTTGTTATATTTTATCGCGTCTAACAGACTTTCCATACTGCTGTCACTCACCGGAATCTCAAATTTGCCGATGCTGATCCGGTGATTACGAATCGACTCGATCTTGTCAAGATTCACGATATACGACTTCTGTACTCTCAGGAATTTTCCTGCCGGAAGTTTCTCCTCAATCCCTTTCAGGGTAGATTTGGTCAGGATAGGATGCGTGGCCGTAGTTACAAATATTTTGATATAGTCTTTCAGCCCTTCAATATGCGTGATAGTGTCAAAGTTTACCTTCACCAGGGAGTATTCCACGTTCACAAACATGTAATCGAGGCCCGTGGTTCTTTCTTCCCTTTTCTCCAGGGCAAACCTTTCATAAGCCTTATTGGCGGCTTTGGTGAAGCGTTCCACGCTTACTGGTTTCATCAGGTAGTCAATCACCTCCAGGTTATAGCTCTCCACTGCGAATTCTTCGTAGGCGGTCACAAAGATAATCATGGGCTTTTGGGTGAGGCTCTCCACAAATTTCGTACCCGTCATGCCCGGCATCTGTATGTCAAGAAAGATCAGGTCAATGGGGTTCGCTTCCAGGAGTTCCATGGCCTCAAATGCGTTTTTTGCAGTGCCTGCCAGCTCCAGGAAGGGAATCAACTGAATGTTTTCCACCATCAGATTCCTACCCAGGGGTTCATCGTCCACTACTATACATCTGAGCCTCATCTTTCCGACTTTTTAAGGATTAATTTCAAATATACATCAAAAATTCCGTTTTCCGCCTGCAAACGTAACTCGTGATTGCCGGGGTATAGCAGCTCGATACGCCGCTTGACATTCTTGATGCCGATTCCCGAATCCGGATCTTTCGCGTCTTCTTCTTTGGGCCCGCACTTGTTTTTCACCGAGAAAGTCATCACATTCCCGTTGGATATTTCCAGGTCAATATTGATAAATGGATCTTTGAGCAGTCCTACCCCGTGTTTGAATGCGTTTTCCACGAAGGGAATCAGCAGCATAGGTTCCAGGGTGAGCCCCGCAGGGTTTCCTTTGATATTGATCCGGATATCCACATCTTCCCCGAACCGTACCATCTGCAAACCCGCGTAGTTTTCCAGGTATTCGATTTCCTTTTCCAGAAGTACGTATTTGTTTTCCGATTCGTACAGCATATAGCGGATCAGTTTGGAAAGTTCAATGGTCACTTTTTCCGCTTTGTCCGATTTTATCCGGATGAGGTAAACAATACTGTTCAGGATATTAAAGATAAAATGGGGGCTGATCTGGGAGCGAAGGAAAGCCAGCTCTGATCGCATTCTTTCCGCTTTTTCTTCTTCCGCTTTGCGCGATTGGGAAATGATCAGGGTGATTAACCCGTAAAGTGTACTCATGCCCGTTACAAAAATAACCGGGAAGAGCGTTCTCGCATCATAAAACCGTACCGAATGGCTGTCTACCAGGTAATCTTTGGCATATACATAGCTGGAGAGGTAAACCACAAACAATGCCGCCAGGCTAAAAAAATATCGGGTTACTTTGCCTTTGTGAAGATATTTCGGGGCTAAAAGCTCGGCGTTAAGGTAGAAAAAGGGGATAGCGAGCAAACTGGCCGGAAGTGTAAGCATCTGGTATTCCAGGCGCCTGGCCGCTTCATCAAGAATGGCATTCAGAATAGGAAGTACTATCCAGAGAAACCAGAAGGCTATGGAGAATACTCCCCTGAAAATGATATCGCTTCTAACGTTTTTCAAATTGAATTTTGAATGAGTGTCTTTGCAATGTTATGTATAAATTTTACTACCTGAAACAAGAATAAGACAAAAATGCGTAATCTATAGATTTAATCCGCTATTTCTGACGATTTTTAGAGGATAGGATGGATCTCCGGGAGGTTTTTGTGTTCAACTATTTTGATAATCAGAGTTTTATATTTTGGGGAAAAGGAGTGAGTATTTTTTGCCATTTGTCCTCTTTATCCTGCCGTTGGTCTAAATTAGAATCGGTCCAGACCCGATATCCCGTATTTTTGCAACCTGAATTTAAACTTGAATAATGTTGAAGAATTTATTTACAGCCGTATTACTCCTGGTTACAGGCTTTTCGTACGCGCAAACCGGTGCCGTGAAAGGCGATGCACGTATTACAGGAATCTTGAGCGACAGCACCACCGGGGCGCCGGTAGAGTTCGCTACACTAAGCCTTTTCAGGGTTCCTAACCTTAACCAGCCCATAGACGGCACCATGACCGACGAAAAAGGGAAATTCGACCTGAAAGAACTGGCGTACGGAGAGTATGTGATTCGTTTTTCCTTTATAGGATATACCGACAAAACGTCTGAAGTCATCTCCTTGTCTTCAGAAAACCGGGTGGTGAACCTGGGTGCGTTTATGTTGACCCCTTCCGCACGTATGCTTAGGGAAGTGGAAGTGACCGGGCAGGCCCTGGTGATTGAAGAGCGGGTAGACCGCCTGGTGTATAACGCGGACCGTGACATTACTTCAAAAGGAGGTGACGCTACCGAGATATTGCGAAAAGTACCCCTGCTGTCGGTAGATCTCGACGGGAACGTACAGCTGAGGGGTAGTTCCAGTATCCGGGTGCTGATCAATAACAAACCCTCTACCATTATGGCCACCAGTGTGGCCGACGCCCTGCGGCAGATTCCCGCCGACCAGGTGAAGACGGTAGAGGTGATTACTTCACCCTCGGCCAAATACGATGCCGAAGGAGCTACCGGGATCATTAATATCATCACCAAAAAGAATAACCTGGAAGGATACTCCCTGGGCATAGATCTGGGCGGTGGAAACCGGGGCGGAAATATGGGGCTGAACGGAAGCCTGAGAATGGGAAAGCTGGGCTTTACCATGGGAGGCTGGGGCCGGGGAAATTTTAACCCTACTCAAACCGATTTCTTCCAGGAAGGCCTGGCAAAATCAGTCCTGGATACCACTTACATTACCCGTCAGTACGGAGATGGCAAAGACCGCATGGTCTTCGGAAGGTATTCCCTGGGAATGGACTACGACATCAGTACTTCCAAGTCCATTTCCACGGGCGCACGCTTCGGTACCTTTTCGTTTAACCGGGAACAAGACCTGCTGATCGATGAGTTTATGAAAGTGAACGGCACGGAGTCGGCTCTGAAAAGCGCACGCCTCGACGTGACCAATAAAATGCCGAATCACAGCTGGGACTTTAACCTCGATTACCTGCATGTGATCAAGCCTCAGAAAGAGTTCAGCATTTCTACGCTGTATTCCCGCACCAACTCCAATTCCGGGTTTTCCCGGGTGCCGTCAGCCGGCAGCGAGGGAATGATTTTTGAAAATATCAACGACAGTCGCAACCAGGAATTTACGGTTCAGGCCGATTATACCACCCCTTTGCGTACCAACCAACTCCTGGAAGCGGGAGTGAAGGGCATTGTAAGGGTCGTAGATTCGGAATACGAAAACATTACCCGGAGCAATGCCGGCCGGTTCTCGTCTGTAGGAGACCTGGCGTATAACCAGAATATCGGGGCGGCTTACCTCGGATATACCTATTCCACGAAAAACAAATATACTTTTAAGGTGGGCGGAAGGTATGAATTTACAGACATCTCCGCCAGCACGTTGGGGCTGTCGCCTGAAATCCGGAACGCGCTGAATATCCCCTCGTACGGAAACCTGATTCCGAGCGTGAATATATCCAAGACTTTCGCGCAGAAATATACCGTGAAACTGGCGTATAATCAGCGTATACAACGCCCGGGCATGCAGCACCTGAATCCCAATGAAAACCAGTCGAATCCCCTCAGGATTTCCCGGGGAAATCCCCAATTGGATCCGGAGATCAGCAATAACCTGGAGGCCAGCCTGAGTGCCGGAATAAATAAACTCTATTTCAACTTCTCTGTGTTTACAAGGTTTACCGATAACGCTATTTCTTCGCTTACTACCCAGTTTGAGGAGAGGGGAGAAGGCGTGACCCTCACTACTTTTGAGAATGTGGGCAAGAGCCAGACCAGCGGGGTCAATTTCTTCGGAAATTACCAGATTACACCGAAGTGGTCGTTTAACGGGGGGCTGGAAGCCTTTTATATGGTTTTCGACGGGTTGGCGCCCAACCTCGACGGAATCAGCATGGATTTTAATTCGGAAGGATGGAATTTCAATGGGCGCGTGATGAGCCAGATTACACTAAACAAAGGCTGGCAGGTGCAGGGCTTTGGGTTTATGCGGGGAAACAGCGTGATTGCCCAGGGGGTGCAGAGCGGATGGGGACACTACGCCCTGGGTTTCCGGAAGGAATTCGCGAACAAGAAAGGAAGTATCGGCCTGAACGCCCAAAACTTCTTCAAAGACCACATGAAATTCACGTCTACCCTGCATACGTTCCAGAATATCCAGGAGTCGGTAGATTACCGGTATAACCGGGGCTTTAACATTACCTTTAATTACAAGATAGGCAAGATGGGTCCCGAAGCATTGAAGCCCAGGAAACGGGCGAAAGGCGTTAAAAACGACGACCTGAAAGACGGCGGAGGCGAACAACAGCAACAAGGCCAGTAAAGATAGCAAAGGCGCGGGAAACAAAACCCGCGCCTTTTTTGAGAATACCAGAGCAGGTACGCATCAACGGGTTGTAATTCTTAATTATGTATACACATTGAATGTTTTTATATGTATTAAACTTTGCATAAAGACGCACATCTGGCCGTACCGACTCCTGATCACTACTGGCCGTTGCTGTATTCCCTGGGTATGCAGGATGACCGGGACGAGGTGTCGTTTTTTACCGATAAAGTGATCGCCGGTTCGTTGACCATGACCTCCGTGCTGATCCGCTAAACGCCAGGATTACTGAGGGCTGCCGGAAGCTTTCAGGCGGTCCAGGATTTTCCGGAACCACACGGTGTATTTTTCGGGTTGCTGTGCCGCATCTGACTGGAGGAAATCCATCTCTACCCAGCGGTAGTCGGATACTTCTTCCGGATCAGGAAGCACGATGCCTTCGTACTGCCCGAAAAACACGTGGTCGATCTCGTTTTCGGAAAGTCCGTTAGAGAAAGACGCCTGGTAATGGAAGGTAAACCGATGGGTAAGGTCAGACGTAAAACCCATTTCTTCCGCCAGTCTCCGTCGGGCCGCTTCTCCGATTTCTTCCCGGGGGTGAGGATGTCCGCAGCAGGTATTGGTCCAGAGCGAAGGCGAGTGATATTTATGGTCGGCCCTTTGCTGCAAAAGGAGTTCTCCCCGGCCATTAAAGATAAGTACAGAGAAAGCCAGATGAAGCAAACCTTGTTGGTGAACTTCCATTTTTTCTTTGTAACCAATGATATTTCCGGCTGTGTCAGACAATGGGATCATACTGTAAGCTTTTCATTTCAGAACGTCTCCCGGGGTCTTTAAGGTTCATTGTTGCCTTCGAAATGAATATAAAACGGAAAGCGTGTGCAAAAAAAAGAAAGAAATCTAATAAGTTTCATTCAAATGTACTAACTTTGCACCGCAAATAATAACCTGTATTGTTTGCATCATGATAGCATCATCCAAGCTTCTTTTTGAAGCACTCACCTACGACGACGTCCTCCTTGTTCCGGCCTACTCTGAAGTTCTTCCGAAAGACACGAGTACACGTACCCGGCTTACCCGTAATATCTGGTTAAACCTGCCTTTGGTGTCCGCGGCGATGGATACCGTTACTGAGCATGAAATGGCGATTGCCATTGCCCAGGAAGGCGGCATAGGCATTATTCACAAAAACATGACCATTGAGCAGCAGGCGCATGAGGTCAGAAGAGTGAAGCGTTCAGAAAGCGGGATGATCATTGACCCTATTACCCTGGATGAGAATGCCGTGGTAGGAGACGCCCTCCGGATCATGCAGGAATTTAAAGTGGGGGGAATTCCTGTTATTGATGGGGAAAGCAGACTGAAGGGGATTGTCACGAACCGTGACCTGCGGTTTCAGACCGACCGCAGCCTGCCTATCCGGGAGATTATGACGGTAGAAAAGCTGGTGACGGCCAACGAGGGCATCAGCCTGGAAGAGGCCGAGGGGATTCTGATGACACGGAAAATCGAAAAACTGCCTATCGTAGATAAAGACAACAAGCTGGTGGGGCTTATTACTTACCGCGATATCCTGAAAAAGCTGAACAAACCCAATGCGGCGAAAGACAAACTGGGTCGACTGCTGGTAGGGGCGGCGGTAGGCGTAACCGGCGACCTCGTAGAGCGGGTAACCGCCCTGGTAAAGGCCGGTGTAGACGTGATCAGTATCGATACGGCGCACGGGCATTCTAAAGGAGTAATGGACGCGCTCTCTCATATCAAAAAACTGTTTCCGAACCTGGAAGTCATTTGTGGAAACGTGGCTACGGGTGAAGCGGCCCGGGCGCTGGCCGATGCCGGAGCCGATGCCGTAAAGGTGGGCGTGGGCCCGGGAAGTATTTGTACCACGCGAATCATTGCGGGTATCGGTATGCCCCAGCTTTCGGCCGTGCATCTTTGTGCGGAAGCCCTGAAAGGTACCGGGGTACCGGTGATCGCGGACGGTGGAATCCGTTTCTCCGGTGATATCGCCAAGGCCATTGCCGGTGGTGCCAGCACCGTGATGATGGGATCTCTTTTGGCCGGAACCGAAGAAGCGCCGGGAGAAGTCGTGATCTTTGAAGGAAGAAAATTCAAATCTTACCGTGGAATGGGCTCCCTTGAAGCCATGGAAGACGGCTCGAAAGATCGTTATTTCCAGGACTCCACCACCGATGCAAAAAAACTGGTGCCGGAAGGAATTGTGGGTCGCGTGCCGTTTAAAGGCGATGCCCGCGAGATTATCTACCAAATGGTGGGAGGTCTGAAAGCCGGGATGGGGTATTGCGGAGCAAAAGATATTGAAGCCCTGCAAAACGCAAAATTCATTAAAATCACTTCGGCCGGTATCCGGGAGTCGCACCCCCACGATATCCAGATCACCAAAGAAGCGCCGAATTATTCTACGAAGTAAGGGGCAGGATTTCCGGCCGGGCTGAATCTGTGGTCTGGCCGGAAATATTCCCTGGGGATCAAAACAACAGCCCGGCAAAAGTAGCTGACATATAGCTCGCCAGCGTACCCGCGATCAGCGCCTTTACTGCTACCTGCGTCAGGTCTTTTCTCCGGGAGGGCTCCAGGGCGGAAATACCCCCGATCTGGATCCCTAAAGAGCCCAGATTGGCAAAACCGCACAGGGCAAAGCTGACAATAGCGATGGTTTTGGGAGAAAGGGTGCCGTTGGCAATAAACTCTTTCAGCTGAAGGTAGGCCACAAATTCATTGGCCGCCAGCTTAGTGCCCATTAAAGATCCTGCCTCTACAATTTCATGAGAAGGCACGCCCATGGCCCAGGCAAAGCCCGAGAAAAGGTATCCCAGGATCAATTCTATACTGAGGTTGGGATTATTCATCAGGCCACCCACTTTTCCCAGGATAAAATTAAGCAGGCCAATCAGGGCGAGGAAACCGATCAGCATGGCCAGTACATTTAAACCTACTTTGAGGCCGTCTGAACAGCCTGCGGAGATAGCATCTATTACATTGGTGTGTTCTTTTGCCACTTTAAGTTTTACCTCTCCGCTGGTTTCAGACACCTCCGTTTCGGGAAACATCAGTTTGGCAATGGCCAGGGCGCCGGGGGCCGCCATAATACTGGCTGCGATCAGGTATTCGGCCTTCACCCCAAACTGGATATAGGTGGCCATTACTCCGCCTGCGATACAGGCGTAACTTCCCGCCATAGAGGCCATCAGCTCTGACTTCGTCATTCCTTTCAGGTAAGGCTTGATCATAATCTGGGCCTCTACCTGGCCTACAAAAGTACTGGCGATATTGGAAAGAGCTTCGGCCCCGCTAACCCGCATCAGCCATTTCATTCCTTTGGCCAGCCATTTGATTATAAACTGGATAATCCCGAAATGATAAAAAATATTGACCAGCACCGCCACAAAAATGATGGTGGGAATGATCTTGAAGAAGAAAATGAACCCTCCTCCGCCAAAGGCCCGGTTTACGGCCTCAATGTCGGCCAAAGGACCAAACACAAACTCTCCCCCGTCGTTCGCAAAGTCAATGACCCGCGTTACCCATGCACCCAAAGTGCCGAAAAGGGCTTTGCCCGTACTGGTTTTGAGGATAAACAACGCCAGGAGAAACTGCAGGCCTATTCCTACTCCTACCGTACGAAAATTGATGGCTTTCCTGTTATTGGAAAACGCGTAGGCTACCCCAAGGATAAGGAAAATGCCCAGAATACCGGTCAAGTTTTGCATCAGATATAAATGTGATAATAGGATTAGGGCTGCTATTTAAACAATTCCGTTCTGAATGTAAAGAAATTTGCGAAGTTTAAATAATAGTTTGGAACTACTCTTCCCACGCCCAGTCAATTTTGTGCTTCATGTCTTTAATCACCATCCGGTTGGCCTTGAAGTACGTGCGGATCTCATCCACTTTGTCGTATTGCTGTGCCGCTTTGTATTCCCTGTAAAGCTCCAGCATGCCTTTGATCACCGCTTCGTCACTTCCTAGGCGCTCTTCTTCCAGGCCCAGGATTTCCCGGGTGAACAGAAGAAAATGATGTTTCAGGTCGTCGAAATTTTTCTCGCCTATGGCCGAAGGGTGGAGCTGGTTCATGTATAGGGTGTTGATGAACTTCAGCAAAGTGAAGAGCTGGGCCACCGCCACCGCCGTGTTCAGGTCGTCATTCAGTGCATCATAAAAAGAAGAAATGGCCTTTTGGATCTCGTTTATCTTCTTTTCATCCGGCGCCACCGTTTCATCGTGGATGTACTCCAGCTCCCGCGCTATTTTCATCCCGTTCAGGATACGCCGGTATCCTTTCTGGGCGGCTTTCAGGGCGTCGTTGGAGAAGTCGAGCGTAGAACGGTAATGCGACTGCAGCATAAAGAACCGTACGGTCATGGGGCTATACGCCTGGTCGAGTAAGGGGTGATCTCCCGAGATCAGTTCTCCCGGCAGAAAGCTGTTGCCCAATGATTTCGACATTTTTTGTCCGTTTACTGTCAGCATATTTGAATGCATCCAGTACCGTACCGGATCTACACCGGTGAGCCCTACACCCTGGGCAATTTCGCATTCATGATGAGGAAACTTCAGGTCCATGCCCCCGCCGTGAATGTCAAACCGATTGCCCAGGTATTTTACACTCATGCAGGTACATTCAATGTGCCACCCGGGGAACCCTTTCCCCCAGGGACTGTTCCATTGCATGATATGTTCAGGCGCAGCTTTTTTCCAGATGGCGAAATCCAGGGGATTACGCTTTTCCGCTTGTCCGTCCAACGCCCGCGTTTCATTCAAAAGGTCTTCGAGTATCCGGCCGGAGAGCTTTCCGTAGTTATTCCCCCGCTCATTGTATTGGCTGATGTCAAAATACACCGAACCGTTCGACTCATAGGCCAGCCCTTTACCGATCAGCTCCTGCACCGCCTCAATCTGCTCCACGATATGCCCCGTGGCGGATGGCTCAATGCTCGGGTTCAAAAAATTGAACATACGCAGTACGTCGCGGAAGTCATTGGTATAGCGCTGGGCCACCTCCATAGGTTCCAGTTGCTCCAGTTTGGCTATTTTCCCGATCTTATCTTCCCCTTCGTCGCCGTCACCCACCAGGTGGCCCACGTCGGTGATATTGCGCACATACCGTACCTTATAACCTGCATGAAGCAGGTAACGGTAGAGTACGTCAAACGTCAGGAAAGTACGAACATTTCCCAGATGGACGTTATTATAAACCGTAGGACCGCAGACATACATGCCTACATGGCCTTCATTGACAGGTTCAAAAACTTCCTTTTTCCGGGATAACGAATTGTAAAGTTTTAACGGTTGCATTCGATGCTTTACTAAAATGTTTTGCAAAATTACCGTTTTAAATACAGGATTCTTTATTTAATTGCGATTTATATGTCGTTTTGTTCTGTTTCCCGGTATTTTTACACACGAAATAGACGAATCGTTTGTTATCAGCCGGTGTTTGGGATGGTGACCCACCCGCAGCCAGGCACTCCTAGCTGAAAGCTGATAGCTAACGGCTGAAAGCTAAAATTTTTTTACCAAATGAAAAAACGCTGTGTACTCCCTCTTCTCTTAATCCTGTTTTCCTGCTCTCCCGCCAGGAAATACGCCGAATCTTCCCAACATTGGGAAAAAGAAATTACCGAACTGGTCAGCCAGGACCAAACCCGCGTCTATCCGGATAATTCTATCCTGTTTATCGGTAGCAGCAGTATCCGGCTCTGGGACCATATAGAGAAAGACATGGCGCCTTACCCGGTGATCCAGCGGGGTTTCGGCGGGTCAAACCTGAGGGATGTGCTGGTGTATGAAGACCGCATCATTAACCCCCATAAATTCAGGGCCATCGTGGTTTTTGTGGCCAACGATATCCACGGAGGGAAAGGCGACCTTGCGCCGAAAGAGGTGTTTAAACTGTACACCGAACTGGTGAAAAGCATACGCAAAGAGCATAAGAAAGAACCCATTTTCTGGGTACAGATTACCCCTACCGAGTCGAGGTGGCATGTGTGGGATAAAATTCAGGAAGCCAATACCTTGATTGAAAATTATACCGAAAAGCACAAAGACCTGTATTATATTGAGACTGCGCCCGCGTTTCTGGGTGCCGACGGGAAGCCCATCCCGGCCTATTTCCGGGAAGATAAACTGCACCAGACCCAGAAAGGCTACGATGTGTGGGCCGGACTGATTAAGAAGGCCCTGGACAAGAATTTGAATTAAATACAATAACCTCAAAGCTCAAAGCTCAAACTTCAACCAATGAAAAAATCACTCCTCATTCTCCTCGCCGCACTCACGGGGTGCGCAAGTCCGGAAAACCCGGGATACCGTATCCTGGTAGGGACCTACACCCAGAAGGGATCTGACGGCATTTATTATTACCGCCTGGATAAAGAAATGGCGAACCCCGTTCAGGTGTCTTTCACGCAGGGTGTGAAAAATCCTTCTTTCCTGACGGTAGAGGGAAACCGGGTGTATACCGTAAATGAAGAGGAGGAGGGGAAAGTGCAGTCTTACCTGCTGAACACAGAGAGTGGGGAATTCACCTTTGTCAGCGAGCAGGAAACGGGCGGCGCTCACCCCTGTCATGTTTCCGCTACCTCTAAGTGGCTGTTTGCCGCAAATTACAGCGGAGGAAGCCTGGCCGTTTTTCCTTTGAAGGAAGACGGTTCTGTGGGTGAGCGCACCCAGCTTATCGCCAATTCGGGCAGCGGTCCGGTGGCGTCGCGCCAGGAGAAGCCCCACGTGCACTCCGTGAATATCAGTCCGGACGGGCGCTCGCTTTGGGTGGCTGATCTCGGTACGGATGAGGTATTGGTGTTTGCGATAGAGGAGGAGGGCATCCGCGAAACAGGCCGGGTGAAAATTAGCGCGGGCGCGGGGCCACGCCATATCGCCTTTCACAGCACCCTGCCCGTAGCGTATGTGATCAATGAGCTGAATAATGCAGTATCCGTGATCTCTACCGCCGATTTTTCTACCGTTCAGGAGATCTCTACCTTGCCTGAGGGCTTTGAAGAAACCAGCTTTTGTGCCGATATCCACCTTTCTCCCGACGGGAAGTTCCTTTACGGCTCCAACCGGTATTCCGATTCAATAGTGATATTTAAAGTCGACGAAAAAACCGGGGAAATCCACTCGCCGGCACATTTGTCCGCGGGCGGGAAAGTCCCCCGGAACTTCGCGGTTTCCCCCGACGGGAAATACGTGCTGGTGGCCAATCAAGACACGGACAATATAGTGGTCTTTAAACGCGATGCCGTCACCGGACTATTGGAAAATACCGGCACGGAGATACAGGTCTCTATGCCGGTGTGTGTCAAGTTTTTGTAGAGCGCTTCATTAAGTTTAAAATACCCTTTGACAGGTTCAAGGCGCCAATAGTTTACTGTCACCCTGAGCTTGTCGAAGGGCACCCTGAGCCTGTCGAAGGGCATCCTGAGCTTGTCGAAGGGCATTATTCCCCAGTTAATGATGGTGATGGCCACCCGGGCCGTGCACATGCCCGTGATCCATTTCTTCCGCGGAAGCCTCCCGCACCGAGATGATTTTGCCTTCAAACTTTAAGGTCTTTCCGGCAAGGGGATGATTGAAGTCGATAATAACCTTATCGTTCTGAACTTCCACCACTCTGCCCGGAATTTTCGCACCGTCATCGTTGGTGAAAGGAATGGAATTTCCCGGTTCCAGGAAACCGTCCGGAACTTTTCCGTCTTCAATACGGAACATGTCGAGGCCGAAATCTACCACATTGTCTTCATAAAATTCTCCGAAAGCGTCTTCCGGTGAAATTTCAAATTGATAGCTTTCTCCTGCCGATAACCCGTTCAGGTTTTCCTCAAATTTGGGGGGCAGACCACTATGGCCGGACAGGTAAAACATGGCTTCGTCTTCCGCCACTTCTTCTACCAGTTCAAATTCATCGTCAGGCGACAACGTATAAAGTGTATAAGCGGTGGAGACCACCTTTCCGTCAGAAACTTTCATTGTATTCCAGATAATTTATAAACAAAGGTAGGAGTTATGCCACTAGGAAAGATACGATCAGGGCAATAATCTTTACGAATATAGTTCTATTTTTGTAAAAAAACAGGAAGAGAATGGCTCTTTTAGAACCACTTTACAGGGTGGCGGAGATTTGTGCTTACCGGGGAGTAGAAAACGTGGTGATTTGCCCGGGTTCCCGAAGCGCAGCCCTGACGCTGGCTTTTGTGCGGAATACAAAATTCCATACACAGGTCATTACCGACGAACGCAGCGCCGCTTTTGTGGCCCTGGGCTGGGCGCAGGCCACCGGGAAAGCCACGGTGCTGATCTGTACCTCCGGCACCGCGGCCCTCAATTTCAGTCCCGCGGTAGCAGAGGCATTTTTCCAGGGAATTCCCCTTTTGATTCTGACCGCCGACCGCCCGCCGGAATGGATTAACCAGCACGACGGTCAGACCATTTTTCAGCAGCATATTTATGGGAAACATATTGTGAAATACTATGATTTTCCTGCGGATTATACCCATCCGGATGCCGTATGGGCCATAGAACGCCAGACCCACGAAGCCCTGGCATTTACCCGCCAGGGGCCTGTGCATATCAATGTGCCGGTTCGTGAACCCTTCTACCCCAAAGTGGGAGAAGGGTATGACGGGCGGTTCAGGCCGGTGGCCTACAGAGCCGGTACGCCGATGCTGGAAGAAGAAGACTGGGCAGCACTTATGCAAACCTGGAACAATGCGGAAGGGATACTGCTGGCTGTCGGACAAAACCATAGTGGGCTGGACGCTTCCCTGGAAATGTGGGGGAAGGATCCCCGCGTGACCGTTCTGTCCGATGTTATTTCGAATGTATCCCTCAAAAATAAAATCAGCACCCACGATATTTTCCTGGGGAAGTCTAAAAATTTAAGCTCTCCTGATCTTCTGGTGACTTTTGGAAAATCTTTTATTTCCAAGTCGTTTAAACAGTTTTTCAGGAAGAATAAACCGGCGGTACACTGGCATGTGGAAGAAAAGGAAGAATTCACAGACCCCCTGCAATCCATTACCGACAAAATTACGGTACCTGCCGAATACTTTATAAGGGAGCTGGCGGCCAGGCAAAACCTTCGTGCAGGAGCAGGCGAATCGGACTGGCAGAGAGCGGAGGCCGCTGCCCGAACTTATCTCAAAAGTTTCCTGGACGAATGCGCGTTTGGAGAACTCAAAGCCATAGCTTTGATTTTAGGCCAGCTTCGTGCGGGAGATGTCCTTCATCTGGGTAACAGTATGCCCGTGCGCTATGCCAATTTCCTGGGAAGCCTTTTGCCTCCCGGTGTAAAGGTGTTCGCAAACCGGGGAACTTCCGGCATTGAAGGGGTAGTGAGTACCGCCGTGGGGCAAGCCCTGGGGAGCGAAAGGAGAGTGCATTGCTTGGTGGGAGATGTCTCTTTCTTTTACGACAGCAACGCCCTTTTTGCAGCGCAGCCTGAAAACCTGAGTATTTACCTGTTTCAAAACGGAGGGGGAAATATTTTTCGCATCATCGAAGGGCCTTCCCAACAAGCCGAACTGGAGAAATATTTTCTAACCGATCAGGGGAGAACCGCCCGCGGACTTTGCCAGGAGGCAGGGTATGACCATACGGAGATCAGATCAGAAGAAGAGTTACGTAATGCGTTAAAAAACAAAGAGAGCGGGGGCTCCTCTGGCCATCCCGCCCTCCTGGAAATATATACAGACGGAGTACAAGACTCCGGGATATTTCAACAACTCAAAGCCGGTTTTACTTGGTAAAAGCCACGCCTTCTGCCGGTTTGTCGAATGTCCATTTCGTGCTTACATTGTTTTTACGCTTGTCTTTGGTATTGATATACGTATACGCTACCGGAAGTTTCACCCCAATAGAAGTGGTATCGTATTTGGTGTAATCCATGGTATGGGTAATCCCGTTTTCAATCCATACTTCGCGGGCCACCAGCCCTGTGGTGTTGTCGAAATAGTACTCCCGCTTGATGCCGTCTTTCTCAATAGCCAGCTTGGTAGTGGCTTTCCCTTCTACAGTAGCTGCGGATACGGGCGAGGTCAGTTTATATCCTTTCTTTTCGTAGTTTACAAAAGGCAAAATTCCGTCTTGTGCCTCTACACTCAATTCGGTTACTTCTTTGGCGCTAAGGTCTTTGGTGCTGTAATTTACTTTCTTGTCCTGGCTTCCCATAGGTATTTTTACCCAGCCTTGCTTTCCGTTCAGAATAGAGTAGAAATCTCTTTTCAAGAGGGTTTTCTTGCGGAAAAGCTGGTTCTTTTCGCCTACCACCACCACTTCTTCGTCGTAGTCGGTAGTAGCGTTGGCTACGTAAGAACGGTTATATTTAAAGGTGCTGATGTCCTCAATTTTGTCCTTTCCTCCCGTAGCATCCAGGTATTTTTCAATCAGGGCTTCGGGGGTTTGCGCCTGGGAAAGCAAGGGAAGAAGAGCCAGTAAAAATAACTTAGTGATTTTCATATTTTATGATTGCTTATTTCTGGTTTAGACGTAAGGAAAAGCCTGAAATTTATTTCCGAACAGCTGTTTAACAATATATTAACGAAATAGTGAGCTCTTAGAATATTTTCAGCACCTTAAAATTAGATTAATGTTTAGAAATTTAATTTTGTTAGTTCGTAGGACGGATACCACAAGATAATACTACTGATACTCTTTTCAAAATTTGAACATGTTCTAAGATTCTTTGCGATAAGAATAAGCCTAAGTTACTTTTTTTACTTACTCTACCGCTTACATCAGGGCTAAAACAAAAAGTATTATGGCTAGCAGATATTTTTCATTTTTTACACCCCTTTATAGCTTCTTTAAAGCCCTCTGCAAGGTGTCTTGCCGATTCAATGCCATCGGTTTCTATTTTTATGGCATTTACGTAGTTTGAAGGAGAACCATCTTTAAAAGCCTTAATTATTTTCTCTTTATTGTTAGCATACAGGCTTACAAAAACTGACTTTCCCGATACGTCAAACTCCACCAGGCTGGCGTTCAGGTCTTTCAGGTTGGACTCATAAGCCGTTTCAACCGGCTTTTTTGCATCTGATTTGTTCTCTGAATATTTTATACTACAATCTTTCTCCAAAACCAGCTCATGCTGAATGTTTTGCTCGTTTTCATTCATCTGAGCAACCGTTTTTACCAGCCAGGAGGCCACTCCCCCACCACCGGGTATCAAAGCCTTTTGCTGTGACCGGCAGATTAAGATCTCCTTTTTCAGGGCCTGAGAAAGATGCCTGAACGGCTCTATATCCTCAGATTCCAGGGTCAGGCTGTTAGTGTAGTTTTGCTTCTGTCCGTTTTTAAGGTAGTTTATAAACTTCCGGTTATTCAGCACTGCCAGTTCTATCTGAAACAGGTTTCCTTTCACCGCGAGGTCAAGCTTCTGCTCATTGATGTCTGCCGGGTTAAAATGGAAATGCTCCTCTTCATTTTTGTCTGTCCGGGTGATTTGTAAAGTGGATGTTCCGCAGGAAAAATTAAGTTGCTGCACTACCTGCCCTGACTTGCCGTGTAATGTGGTGTTACTTTGTTTTCTGATTAAATTCAGTGCTTCAGAAGAACCTGCAAAGGTTGGTGTGCCTTGTTTAAGTCGCTGTTCAGCAAGGGGAAGAAACGTATCTAAAACCAGTTTAACTTTTTTAACCCATTCTACATCATATCCTGAAATAACAAGGTCTTCCTCATTATTCTGCGGAGATTGATCTTTGGTATAGCGGATATATTTTTTCTTATTACTCATTTGTAACCCGATGTTTAGCTGGCCTGATTTAACATCGATATTTACAGACTTAGGGTTAAAATCGCCCCAATTAAACACATATATTTCTTCATTTTTCCCGTTCGTATTCTTTTGATAAGTACCCGTTAGGCCCGTGGTCACCAGAGACTGTTCAATGCGGCCCGTTCCCAGCTCCTGGGTTTTAATGTTATCCTGTAGCCATTGAGCCAGTTCTGTATATCCCCCCGCCGGAACTTTCAGTTGTGCCTGTTCAAGTTTTTCAGCCAGGGGGATAGCTTTTGTGAGAATATCAACCAGGTTTCTGGCATTTTCAACGTTTTCAGCATATAAGGTTACTTTGTTTGAAAATTCATCAAACAGCCCATTTTTAAAACGGGTGACCAGTTTTTGGTTTACTTTAGTGATAAGATTAAGACTTATAACGTCTTTCTGAATTTTGTATGCTACAGAAGCCGCATTGATGTCGGCAAGACTCACTTCTGTAAATTCTTCCACTAACTTTTCCTTTTTAGTGTTGGTGACCGATGCCACACGGATAATAAAGGGCTTGGCCTCATTAAAATCAAGTGTCTGACTAATTTCGG
Source organism: uncultured Lacihabitans sp. (assembly GCA_964423865.1). Classification (GTDB taxonomy): domain Bacteria; phylum Bacteroidota; class Bacteroidia; order Cytophagales; family Spirosomataceae; genus Leadbetterella. Next base: position 63,167 of record CAYRGN010000009.1, on the reverse strand, counting down.
AATCTGAAGTATTTACCGTTTTTACAGCGCTTGTAAGTTTGTCTTGTAGCGACCTGTATTCGGGGCTTTGTGCTATTAAATGTACGGGTACAAGCAGGAGTACATATACAATGCAACAACTTATGCACCATCTGCTCCGCCTTCCGGTTCCATTGCCACTATTGTTCATATTTATGTCCTAAATTAAATTTTGCATTTGAAAACTTACTTGCTGGTCCTGTCATGTCTTTAAATTATCAAAAGTACGGGTTTACATACTCTTTGACTATGGGAGAATAAAACTCCCCATCGGTGATAAGAAGCCTGGGGTTATCTTCTTCCCCCTCGAAGTACAAATAACCTGAAAAAATGCCTTTTACATGGGCTTCTGACAGCTCGGTTATAGTAACCGTCATGTTCCCGGGCCTGTAATCCACCCCGGTCATGTAATAATGTTCTGTTTCCAGGTTATCACGATACTTCACCCATTTCATTCCAACCTCAGAATCGTCGTCTTCGCCTGCAGTATATTGACGTTCCGTTAGCTTTTCATTTAATACACCTACCCCAAAATTCAGGATTTCAAAGTCATAGTCTGTTCCTTTCCGGCCTCCGAAAACATTGACTCCTTCCATGGTAAAGAAGTCGTAATCGTGATATTCCCTTGTAGCAAAAACTTCTTCGTTAAGCTCTATAAGTTCATTAGCAATTTTAAAGCGGACGTAATGTTCTTGCTGCTTTTCTACCTCATTTTTACTACAACCTGACAGGGCTCCCAAAAACAGGATAATTAAAATGGCTTTTATTTTCATGCTTATTGATAAGACATTAGTTTCCATGGTTTAACTTGTAAGAATGTATTGATTAAGTGTTCCGCCTGTTTTAGGGTTGGCAGAGATTCTTGTGATAATCAGTGTCGACTCATCTACTTTTTCAATGGTGTAGCTGATTACCCCTCCGGTTCCTGATGGCGAAGGATTTAGGTTTTTAAGGGTCAGGGTATTACTGTCCTCAGAAAGCTCCCATTCTCCCGTTGCAGTGTGTCCGTCAAGTTCCGTAATGCTTGCTGACCCGTCGCGGTTGAGTTGTAATACAAAATTTGAATAACCGTTTTTCAGGTTTTGAGCGGTGCCTTGGGAATAAACCAGAGTTCCATTTTCTGTTACACTTTCAGCAGACCACCTTTTTTGTAAGAGTTCCGTAACGCTTTTGGTTTCGGTAGTTTTACAGGATAAACACGCCATTAAAATCAGGATAAGTCATATCATTCTGCCCATATACATAAGTAATCAGTATTTAATGATTTTGTAAGAATAAGATGCATATTCAGACTCTACATTCAGTATATACATTCCTGAATGAAACTTTGAAAGATCTAGCATGATAACATGTGCATTTGAAACCGTTTTTACCTGATGTCTGTACAATTCCTTTCCTTCCGTATTCAGAATCATGGCTTTTATGGCGGACGGTTGGTAGAGCTTTATATCTGCTTTAGCAATAGAGGAGACAGGATTAGGGTAAAATGTAATTTCAGCGCCCGAACTCCCGGGTTCCAGAGCTGTAATAATGCTCTTCTGTAAGGTAATTTCGCGTGATACCGAAGAACAGCCTCCCGCATCTGTTATCCTGAGGCTATATACTCCGGGGCTTGCAGCGGTATAACTGCTTTGGGTGGCTCCGTCTATTACCGCTCCCTCTTTGATCCATTGAAAAGTAAATCCTGATGATACGGAAGAGGTAATATGGGAGGTTTGTCCGGAGAGAAGCTCTCTGTGTTCCGCAGACAAATCAGGGGCCGGGGGTGGAGAGCCTTGAATCATTGTAAAAGTAGGGGAAGTAATTGTACACCCCTCGGCATCGGTAATCCTTACCTTATATGCCCCCAAAGCGGTGGCAGTACATTCTGAGCGATTTTCCCCTATGTTTTTTCCGTCTAATTGCCATTGATAACCATACGGTGTTTTACCTTCACTTGCATTAGCGGAGAGTTGAATACTGCCGCCTGCACATAGCCTGTCTGTAGCTGCTTTAATCCCCCCTGCACTCAGGCTACATGAAGCCGTAAGGTTGGGCTGACTGAGCTTTACGATAAATATACTTGCGAATGAGGGCTTCAGTTCATGTTTGGTTTCGTTAGGGTCTACATCTATAGTACCCGGGCCGGTATAACTTGCTGTCAATAGTACACTACCCTCTTTGTCCACATTTAGGCCATAGCCGTAGTCGTAACCTTCTCGTCCGTAGGAGAATGCGGTATTGAAGGTTCCGTTACTATTGAGTTTCAAAAAGAATACATCACTTCCAGAGCCTTGAGCTGTCAGCTCATATCTGCCTTCTCCCGGGTCAAAATCACCAACTCCCGAGAATGTTCCGGCCAAGTAAACATTTCCGAATTTGTCAGTTGCTATGTCAACCCCATATCCCCCCGAGGAGTTAATTTCGATAGGTTTAACCCAGACAAAATCTCCGCTGCTGTTTACCTTGGCTACATAAAAACCATATTGGGATTTAAAGGTTTGTGCATTTTCTCCCGAACCGAATATGACCTGTCCGGAGAGCTTACCTGCAAAAAGCAGGTTTCCAGCCGGATCGGTGGTGGTGGCAAAAATGTTTTCGTTGTAATCATTACCTATTCTGTGTACCCAGTTTAATTCTCCGGAGGTATTGAACCCGGCTACAAATGTATCTACACCGTATCCGTCACGTAAGATCAACTGAGAGCTGAGCATTGACTTGTCGGGACCAGGGTCAAAGTCCTGGTTACCGGAAAACTGCCCTGTTACGTATATTACATCATTATGTAAAGCTATCCGTATCGGTTCATCAGGGGACTTAATCATACTCTCATTGGGTCGTAAAAGCCCTCCGAACTGTTTAACCCATACAAACTCTCCCTGGCTATTCAGTTTTAGCAGAAAGAAATCATATTCATATTCTTTGGGAGTAAGTGTATGCACACCTGAACCGGGGTCAAAATCAAACGTTCCGTCCGGCAGCGGTAGCGGTCCCAAACCTGAAAAATACCCCCCAAAGTACAGGTCGCCTTTGCTGTCAGTAGTAAGGGAGGTGAATGCTGTCACCTCTCCGTATTGTGTGGGGCCAAAGTCTTTTTCCCATTGTTTTTCACCATTTGAGTTCAGTTTCCAGATATGCACAGATCTAGTTGTACCAAAAGAATGGGATAGAACCACTACATCATTGTTCTTATCAATGATTATATCCTGCATACCTTGCATTATATTATCATTAGATATTGGGAGCGTCTTCGCCCACTGGAACTTCCCTGCTGAATTATATTTGGTAACAAAGCAACCAGCAGAGTAAAGCGAGGAGGAGTTGATTATCCCGGCAGGGCTTCCGTCGGCGTCAGCATTAAATGTGCCTATAAAATGACCTACAACATACACAGCTCCTTCATGGTCAGTAATGGTTTTATTGAAAGAACTGCCACCTATCGGATTGTACCATACTAGACTATTCGCATTTTGATAACCAGCCCCGTAACTATATATGCCCCACTGTTTTACCCATTCGAATTTTATTTGCTGAGCATTAGCAGACAGCGATACCAACCAGAAGACACATACACTAACCCAGAAATTATGCTTCATTTCTTTTAAAACTTGATAGTTCCTCCAAAATTGAGTGCTGTGATTCCATATCCCAGTTCCACAAAACCTGCAAATTTTTCATTGAAAAACCAACGGCCCCCGGCATACGCCGTAAATCTGACGCCCCCACTTCTATATTTCGAGCTTCCTTTGGTTTTGCGGCCTTGAGAATCCGTATATGTGTAACTTACAGCATTATAGGCAATCATACTTCCGGCATAAAGGTCTAACTGAGGAATATTTGTAAACCCGTTATAGTGATAATTTCCCCTCACCCCGATCACTGTATGTCGCCAACGCTCAGAGGAATAGTACGAGTAATAATCATCATCCCGATGAGTTTGGAATCCTAAGAACCCTCCCAAACTGATTACGCCTGGACCGGCCATGTCCCATAATCCGTGTTCTATAGAAGCATTAAACATCGGAGATGAGTTGCCGTAAAAGTAGTAGTCATCTAATATACCTCCTAAGCCTAATCCTACGTTGAGGGCCGTAGTGCCTTTTTCAAATTGCTGTGCCTCGGCAGCCCAAAAGGTTAAAAGCAGGCCAAGAGATAAGGTAATTATTCTTTTCATTATTTATAAGTTTAATATACATTTATAGGTTTAATATCTTCTGACTCCGCTGCGAATAACGTCAGACCCGGTTCTAATCCCTTCTTTAGCAGCCCACTCACCGAAAGTCTCTTCTTTTTTCTGAGACTGGCCCTGCCGGACTACCGTTCTCCTGCCTGAAGATTCTCTGTTCAGGTGTACCAAAAGGTTACTGCCCGGGGTATGGGTTAATTCTACGGGTTCAAAGCCATCTTTGAGAATGGTCACCCACTGCTTTTCTCTTTGAAGGCTATAAGACAGATCCGCCTTAAATACGCCCTGATGGTTACTGTAGAGAATGGTATCATTCCCTATCTGCACATACACCTCTCTTACTGGCCGCCCGCGTTCATCAACAACGGTTCCATAAAAGCTACCCAGGCGGCCGTTAGGCACTATGCCTAATTCTGTCATATTACTTAGGGTAATATTATGATCGGTAAGCTTCCAGTAATCTGATTCGAGGGTGGCCGAAACGGTTGTTCCCAAAGCCCCTTTTGGAAGATTCGTATACACACTTTCGTCTGTACCTGTCAATGGAATTTTATGTTTTTCCCCTTTTACATCCAGGGTGAGTACTCCCGCAGTGAAAGCCGGATACTCCGGGTTTATTTTAGATGCGGCGGCCGGGCGTGCTTTTACCTTTACCTCTGAGGAGCCACAGGAGGTGATACCTGTCATCGCTAAAAAAGCTACGAGACTAAAAAGTAGTTTGGTGTTTTGTTTTCCTTTTTTCATAAAAAATTGATTCGTTTTTTATAATTAAGATTCCATTTTATAAGTAAGCTATCCTGTTTCGTTTTTCTTATTATTCATTATTCATAAATATTCCTTTTTGTTAGGAAGCAAAAATATAGAGGCCTTATAAAATAAGAGGTTAGGTTTTGATACTATTAGGATTTATTTACAACTTTGACGATCTAAAAAAATAATAGATTGTTATGGACATGGGAATGAAGATAAAAAAGCTACGAGAATTGCGTAATTATACGCAAGAATACATGGCAAATCAGCTAAATATGACAACTGCCGGATACGGGAAAATTGAACGAAATGAATCAGAAGTCACTTACCAGAAGTTAGAAAAGATAGCGGAAGTATTAGGAATAAAAGCAGAGGACATTAGTACTTTTAATGAAAACCTTGTATTTAATATAATGCACAATCAGACAGGTAATGGATATGTAGTAAACAACAGCATTTTAGAAAAAGAAAAAAAACTATATGAACAGATCATTAATCAGCAACAAGAAGAAATAAAGAATTTAAAGAACATCATTGAAAAACTATTAGATAAATGAAAAAAGAAAGTCTAAGGAAGAATTAATTTCAAAATTTGAAGAATTCATAAAGGGTCAAAAGCTACAAGATAACAATAAAAAAGAACTTGAAAATCTTTTAAAAAAAGCTACTACGAAGAAAGACGGTTAGATTAATGTTTCTGCAAGAAGTGCAGTAACCTGCTCCAGGTATTCCTGGTCGGTACTGTCAAAATCATTCAGGCGGTCGCTGTCGATATCCAACACCCCGATCACATTTCCGTTCTGGTCTTTCAGGGGAAGCACAATTTCGGAACGCGACGCGGAACTACAGGCGATATGTCCCGGAAACTGGTTTACATCGGGTACCAGCACGGTAGCTTGTGAAGTAAAGGCATGTCCGCATACTCCCCGCTCATGCCGGATCCGCGTACAGGCCACAGGCCCCTGGAAAGGACCCAGTACCAGTTCTCCGTGTTGGTTGTCGAGGTAAAATCCCACCCAAAAAAAGTCAAATGCCTGCTTAAGTACCGCGGCCGTATTGGCCAGATTGGCAATGCGGTCTTCTTCGCCTGAAACCAGGTGGCGTAGTTGAGGGAGAATGGCTTCATAAATTTCGGCCTTTGTTGCCCCCTCGGGGATATATAGATTTTCTGCCATTTTTAATATAATATATGAACGCCCGTTTCCAAACAACGGTTCCCGCTCATAGCTCATAGCTCATAGCTCATAGCTCATAGCTCATAGCTTCTTCGCTTCATTCCAGAACACATCCATTTCGGCCAGGGTCATATCCGAGAGGTTCTTTTCGGCCTCCCGGGCCTTGCTTTCGAGGTAGGTAAATCTTTTGATAAATTTTTTATTGGTTCTTTCGAGGGCGGTTTCCGGGTTGATATTTGCGAAACGTGCGTAGTTGATCAGGGAGAAGAGTACATCGCCGAACTCATCTTCTATTTCTTCCGCTGGTGCGCCCGCATCTACCTTTTCCTTAAACTCCCCAATCTCTTCTTCTACTTTTTCCCATACCTGGGCACTTTCTTCCCAGTCGAATCCTACGCCGCGGGCTTTTTCCTGGATGCGCATGGCTTTAACCAGGGCTGGAAGGGAAGACGGCACACCGCCCAGCACCGATTTGTTTCCCTCTTTGAGTTTAATCTGTTCCCAGTTTTTCTTCACTTCTTCCTCGTCTTTCACCTCGGTATCGCCATAGATATGGGGGTGGCGGACAATCAGCTTCTCACAGATACCATTGATCATTTCGGCCACCGTGAAGTCATCCGTTTCAGAAGCAATTTTGCTGTAGAAAACAATGTGCAACAAGAGATCTCCCAGTTCCTTTTTTACTTCCTGGCGGTTTCCCTCCAAAATGGCATCAGAAAGCTCGTAGGTTTCCTCTATGGTCAGGTGTCTGAGGGTATCCATGGTCTGTTTTCGATCCCACGGACATTTTTCCCGCAATTCATCCATGATGTCCAGCAGGCGGTGAAAGGCAAGAAGTTCAGCCGAACGGTTAAACGGCAGAGGAGGCGTATTAGACATTTTTCTTCAGGAAGTTTTTAGCACTACAAAGGTAGAGGTTTTAATAATGATAATTTTCAAATTTTGACCTAACACTTCAACTAGGCCCCCAATGAAGCCAGGGAGATTACGTTTATCCCGTCATGCCGCGTATAGCTTATCCCGGTTCCTGTGATGATATTGAGTGATTTGGGCTGTTTTATTTTTTGGTTGTCTAAAACCGAAATAAATTTATCGAGACTGGCCGCGGCCTCTTCAATTTGTCCGGTACCCAGCTTTATTTCAAAAGCACACCAGTCCCCGTTGTATTTCTGCACAATACTGTCTACTTCCAGTCCGCTGGAATCGCGATAATGGTAGACTTTGGCGTCATTGGCCTGTGCGTAAACCCGGAGATCGTGCGTCACGAGTGATTCGAACAGAAAACCGGTGAATTTTAAATTATTCAACAATGCCTTTTGGTTCAGGCCAAGTGCCGCTACTGCAAGACAGGGGTCTGTGAAATGGCGTTTCGGCGACTTTCGCAGGGAGGCGGATGACCGTATGTGCGTGTTCCAGGCCGGTTGGTCTTCTATTATCATCAGGCGGTTTAGCGCGTCGAGATAATCGTAAATGGTAGGACGTGAAATGTCGTGATTGTCCACCTCCTGAATGTCTCTTTCCAAAGCCGAGATGTCTACTAAGGTAGCCGTATTGCGGGCAAGTGAACGTAGCAGGTTCCTGACCTTTACGGGGTCACGTTTTACGTTTGAAACCCGGCTCATATCCACTTCGGCCAGCAATTCTATATACGCGCGGTTCAGATCTTCTGCCTGGGCTATTTTTTTGTTCAGAAGTGTAGGGAACCCCCCGATGATTATTTTTTCAACAATAAATTCAAGAGGGGTTGGCCTGTCACAAGTGTCAATCTTCTGCCCTTCAAAAAGGTCGGCCAGGCTTATGCTTCCGGAGGAGTGGCCCAGTTCCTGCCACGACATCGTGCGCATATCCATAATGGTAAACCGGCCCGCGCCCGAGTGCATTTTGACCGACTCCTCAGGATTCGCGGAGCCCGTAAGAATAAACTGCCCTGTTTTTCGGCGGAGGTCTATTTCGTGGCGGACATAGTTCCAGAGCAGGGGCTGTATCTGCCATTCATCTATCAAACGGGGCGTCTCTCCAAGCAACAGGCGCTTTGGAGCGGTATGCATCAATAAAGGTACCTGTTCGTTCTGATCTACATGAAGTACACTTTTGGCTACCTGCCTCGCCGATTCGGTCTTTCCACAGGCCTTTGCTCCCCGTATCAGCAGACCTCCTGCCGCGTGAAGTTTTCGTTCTAGTTCTTTATCCGATAACCTTCCTTTATATTCCATAAAACCATGATATAGAGGACAAATATAAATGTATTTTACAAATTTTAAATATTTTACTTTACATTTTTTGAATGTTTTGTTTTACATATTTTAAATATATTGCTTTACATATTTAGGATATTCTATTTTACACTTTTTGAATATCTTATTTTACATATTTTGAATACATTACTTTACATATTTAGGATATTCTATTTTACACTTTTTGAATATTTGATTTTACATATTTTGAGTTTTATACTTTACATATTTTGAAATGGTAAGAAATTTATCCCGCTTTAATACGACGATCTTTAAAGATTTGCTTAACTTGTACCAGTGAGTACGATGCTCCTTTATCCTTTGCTAACAGTGCATCGACCAGCTCAAAGTTCAAAGTTCAAAGCTCAAAGCTCAAAGCTCGTAGCTCAAAGCTCAAAGCTAAACTGTAGACCTATGAAAAATCTCGCCCTCCTATTCCTCCTTGTGACGTCTGCCGCCCTGGCCCAGACCGAAACACCTCAGCAAAAGCAAGACCGCCTGGCCTGGTGGACACACGACCGTTTCGGTATGTTTATTCACTGGGGACTGTACGCGGTGCCCGGCCGCCATGAGTGGATACAGAATTACGAGCGGATTCCCGCGGATCAGTATAAAGAACGTTATTTCGATAAGTTTTACCCCGATTTGTATGACCCTAAGGAATGGGCGGCCCAGGCCCGAAAGGCCGGTATGAAATATGTAGTAATCACCGCCCGGCACCACGAGGGTTTCGCACTATGGGATACGAAATTCAGCGATTTTAAGGCGCCGGGAACCCCCATCGGGCAAGACCTGCTCAAGCCTTTTGTAGAGGCGTTCCGGGCCGAAGGGCTTAAGGTGGGGTTTTATTTTTCGCTGATCGACTGGCATCATCCCGACTTTACGGTCGATAGGGTACACCCCCTCCGTGGAGATAAAGCGGCCCGTGAAGCCAATAGTACCAAAGACATGAACCGGTTCAGAAAGTTCCTGAAAGACCAGCTTACGGAACTGCTTACCGGCTACGGAAAAATTGATCTCCTGTTTTTTGATTTTTCTTACCCTGGGGAAGACGGGAAAGGCCGGGACGACTGGGGAAGTGAAGAACTCCTGCGGTTGACCCGCCAACTCCAACCGGGTATTATTATCAATGACCGCCTTGACCTGAACCAGGTGCCGGGCGGCTACGACTACGTCACGCCAGAGCAGTTTATGCCCTCCCGCTGGCCGGAAAGAAACGGGGTGCGTGTTCCCTGGGAAACCTGCCAGACTTTCTCGGGGTCATGGGGGTATCATCGCGACGAGAACACCTGGAAGTCGGGCAACCAGCTGATTGCCATGCTGATTGAAGTAGTGTCAAAAGGAGGGAATCTCCTGCTGAATGTAGGGCCCACCGCCCGCGGAACTTTCGACGCCCGTGCCACCCACCGCCTCGACGCGCTCGGAGAATGGATGCGCTATAATGCCAGATCTATCTACGGCTGTACCGCCGCCCCCGAAGATATCCAAAGACCAGAAAATACCTTTCTGACCTATAACCCGGAGACCAAGCGGCTATATGTTCATGTATTGCAGTGGCCTTTCAAGACCCTCTACCTTCCCGGCTTTAAAGGAAAGATAAAGTACGCCCAGTTCCTGCACGACGGCTCCGAAATCAAATACACTGTATCGGCCAAAGCAGACGATGCGAGTCACATGGCCATCACCGCCGGAGAGCAGGATCTGATCTTGCAGATGCCCGTAGAAAAACCCGGAGTGGAGATTCCGGTGATTGAGCTGTTTATGGAGTGAAACCGCGACAGTCTGGAGAGGCTCTTATACTATCTGTAGGACGCCAGGAATTGTCCGGTTGGAATCTGAGAGTTTAGACAGACCCAATGACGGAAGCCCCCCGTATTATTTTCCTGCTCACATTCCGGAATCTCCAATACAGAAAGACCGCCGAAAAACTTAGCCCCAGCAGCAGCCCCAGCCATACGCCCGCCGAACCCATTTGAAGAGGGAACCCCAGCAGGTAACCTACCGGCAATGCAATTACCCAGTACGCTATAAAAGTAATGAAGGTAGGAATTTTAATGTCTGCCAAGCCTCTCAGTACACCCAGACCCACCGCCTGGGCCCCGTCAGAAAGTTGGAAGAAAGCAGCGATCATCAGCAGGGGCAGGGCGGCGGCAAGCACCGCGGCATCGTCGATATAAATTTGGATGATCCATTGTCCAAACAGGAGAATAACCACGCTGCAAAGTCCCATAAAGCCTATCACCCAGGTGTAGGCCGCCCGGCCGGAAAGCCGTATGCCCTTGCCATCTCGCCTGCCCCAGGCTTCACCGATGCGGATACTGCCCGCATGCGCGAACCCGGTGGCCATCATATACGTGGTAGAGGCTACGTTGATGGCAATCTGGTGAGCCGCAAGTTCGGTCTCGCTTAGCCAGCCCATCATGATCACCGCAAAAGAAAAAGCGGCGATTTCAAAGAAAGCCTGGAAGCCGGCCGGCACACTCCGCCGTAATATTTCGGCCAGCAAGGTTTGGCGGATTCTCCATTCCGGGAAATGAAACAGAAGACGGAAAGCGGGCTTCGACCTAAGGTACAACAGCAGGATAGCCAACATCAGCAGGCGGGAAAAAATGGTGCCGATAGCGGCTCCGTTAAGTCCCAGTTCCGGGAAAATCCATAACCCCCGGATCAATACGATATTCCCGGTGATATCGAAAATCAAGCCCAGGAGGGTGATATACATCACGATAGCCGGTTTGGAAAACCCGTCGGAAAACTGCTTTACCGCCAGGAAAAAGATCATGGGAACATTCGACAGTACAATCAGGAAGAAAAACGGGGCGCCCAGTTTTTCCACATCTTCCGTCTGGCCGAGCAGATCAAAATTCCGGTACATCAGGAAACCGGCCAACGTCAGGACCAGGCTGTAGAAGAGAGCCACCAGCAGGGAGTTGAAAAAAAGGGCGCTGAGGCGGGGCGAATCGTGTTCCGCCAGAAGTTTGGACACCATTGGGGCCACTACCGCAAGCCCTCCCACCGCCAGGGAGGCAATCAGGAAAGCGATGGAGTTGGCTACGCCCGCGGCGCCCAGGTTCACCGGGCCAAGGAGTCTTCCCACAATCACATTGTCGGAAGTCGCCATCAGGATCACCCCCAGCTGGCTGATAATAATAGGGAACGCTAACTTATAAGTTTTATAGAGCTCTGATTTTTTTTCCGTCATTTGTTTTGAATTAACAAAGGTAGTCAGGAATGTAGCCTAATATGTCCAGATATCTGATTGTGGTTCTCTTTTTTGCTATATCTTGTAAACCGCCCGAAAAAGAAGTGGGTTTCAATATCGACAAGTTTATACAGCTTGCAGAGTAAAGAGCGTAATTTCGGGAAGAATACCCACCCGGCCCGGGTACCCGAGAAAGCCGTATCCCCGGTTCACGTACAGGCGTTGCCCGTCTTGTTCATATAAACCCGCCCATTCTTTGTATCTGTACTGGGCCGGACTCCACCGGAAACCCGGTATTTCCACTCCAAACTGCATTCCGTGAGTATGCCCTGAAAAGACCACATCGATATCGGTTTGTCCCAGTACTTCGGCCCTCCAGTGGCTAGGGTCGTGAGAAAGCAGGAGCTTATTAGTGAATTCTTCCGAACCTTCCAGGGCTTTTTTTAGGTCGCCTTTCTGAATAAATCCTTCGCCCCAGTTCTGCACCCCGATAATGCCCAGTTTCTCTCCTCCCAGTTCTATATACCGGTTTTCATCCATGAGAAGATCCCAGCCCAACAGGCGGTGTCCCTCCATAAGCTGCTGCAGGTTTTGTTCTTTTTCCCGCGGAGAATTCCAGCGGGTATAATCGCCGTAATCGTGGTTGCCCAGGGTAGAGTATACCCCAAGCGGGGCTTTTACCCGCTTAAACGTATCGAAGTACTCCTGTAACTCGGTTGCTTTGTCATTGACCAGATCGCCCGTAAAAAACACCACGTCGGGCTTTTCCGCCAGCAGGAGATCGATACCCCCGTTTACTGCCCTTTTGTTATAAAAGCTGCCCGAGTGAATATCGGAAAGCTGTGCCACAGTCATGCCGTCGAATTGCCTGGGAAGGCCCTTCAGGGGGAGACTTATCCGGCGTACCCGGTAATCGTACGCCCCGGAAAGAATGCCGTAGGTCAATAACCCGAACTGGGTAGCACCCAAAGCCAGGGCCGTTTTGGAAATAAATTCCGACCGGGTCAGGATAGGATCGGTAGAGGCCGGTTTTAATATTTTCTGGCCGGTATTTTTCAGGATATTTAATCCGTTTCCTACCAGGAAAACAATAGCTCCGATCATTTTAGAAGTATAAACCAGGAGTACCGCCACGCCAAAGATACGCCGGTACCGGGAAGACACCGTATCCGGCGCAATATAAAACAGGTAAGCGAAACCCAGTAGTAACACCACAGGAATAGCCCAGTAGGTGACGGTGATCCACCTTTGGGTAGAGACATGAAAATTTCGGATGCTGTCTTTTAAAGCTCTGAAAAACAGGAAATCTACAGCAAGAAAAATACTCAGTATCAGAACACTGAAAACCGTTCTGTTCATCATTCAATCATTTTGAGGCACATGGGCATAACGCCGTAAACCTTTTTTTGCATATCGCGCTGAAAAGGTTTCTACTAAGTAAAACTGATCCGGTCGCCATTTAGTTTAAACCGCCGGCTCATTTTCGCTTAAACGGACATTTTGGACGATGAACGGACACAATAGAATATATACCGGAGCGGAAAGGGTGTTCGGAAATTATCCGATTGAATTCTACACCTCAAATTCTTCCCCCACCTCCGCCAGCTTCAGCGACTTCCCCGCATTCTCAAAAGCCTTTTTCGCTGCTTCATGGTCTATATGGATGGGAGGGAAGGAGTCGTAATGGCAACCCACAATGTGATTGCATTCAATGAAATCCGAGGCCAGAATGGCATCTTCATAGCCCATGGTGAAGTAGTCGCCAACCGACAGGATAGCAAAATCAAGTTTAGGACACATCATCGGGATTAGCTTCATGTCCAGTGTAAGGGCGGTATCTCCCGAGTAGTAAAAACAGGCCTCGTCATTCCAGAAAACAAAACCCATGGGGTTGCCTCCATAGGTGTTGTCCGGCAGCATGCTGGAGTGTACGGCCGTCACTAGCTTGAAGGTAAATCCGTCGAGGGTCAGCTTGCCGCCCGTGTTCATGCCGTGGCCGGATAGACCAAGAGGCTCAATAAACTTGGTCATGATGTCAAAGCTGGTGATGACCGGCGCGCCGGACTGCTTTGCAATCTGCTCCAGGTCTTTCAGGTGGTCGGCATGGCCGTGCGACAGGAAGATGTAATCCGGATGGATGTCTTCCGTTGGAATATGTTGAGCTTTGGGGTTTCCACTGATGAAGGGGTCCAGAAGGATTTTCTTTCCCGCAAAGTGGATCATAAAGCATGAATGTCCGAAATATTGAAGTTTCATAACGTTAATTGATTTGTACAAAAATAGAAAAGTTTCTGATGAAGTACCAATAAAGTAAAATTAGGAGGAACTAATTGAATGCTTTTGTTTTTTTATGTAAGTTTGATGTAAGTTTCTGTAAATGATGAATATGGAAAGTGTTAAAAGAAAGAAAATAGAAAGAATGCCGGTAGTGGGTAGTGAGCATTTTATGCGTAAGGCAGAGGTGCAAGTGAATAGCCGAGAGACTGATTTCTGGGATGAATTAACGCCGGAACAGAAACAGGAAATTAAGGCCGGTTTGCAGGAGTTGGATCAAGGGAAACGTATTTTATTAAAAGATTTAATGACAAAAACAATGACATGAAAGTGTATCTGTCTCCCATAGCGGAGCAAAAATTCACAGAACTTTTAGATTTCTTGAAAGAAAAATGGGGCGAATCATCACAACGCAAGTTCCTCCGACGGTTTTTAGAAAAAACGAATCAGATATCCGGATTTCCAGAGAGTTGTCCTAAGTCGAAGAAAATGAAGGGTCTATACAAGTGTGTAGTGACCCATCAGACCACTTTCTTTTACAGGGTGCATAATTGCGAAATAGAAATCGTAACTATCTTTGATACAAGACAAGATCCTGAAAAGATAGATGAAGCGTTATAAAATTTTTCCCATCGCTGGGTCCGTAAAGCTCTCCTTCCCCGTTTCCACATGCCCGGCATAGTGCCATTCAAAATCAGGACGATCCTTATCGGTCAGTTTTAAATCATACCAGTTATAACTTTTTTTCAAATCGGCCGTCAATGTCTTGCTACCGTCTTTTTTCAGCTTAATTTGGGTAGTGCCGTTATGATAAGACTCATCGCTAAGGAGGAGTTCCAGGTCTTTCCCGGAAATATTGCGGATATGGAGCTCGATATCGCCTAAGGGGCGCCCCTGCCTGTTTTTGGGGTAGGATACTGTTACTTCTACAGGAATTTCACGGGCCTTGAAAAGGCGGTAAAAACCGTTCGGACCGTGTACTTTCACTTCCAGTACTTCCCCGGAGAAATCCAGCTTGTCACGGAGTTGATCGCCTGTTTTTACGGTATAGTGCCGCGACTGGAACTCCCCTTGGCCGGTGCGAAGATTCGCGAAGAAGGGAGCGCCTCCCGTTCGGAATGTGGTGCCTGCACGCAGCTGAAGCTCGGGCTGACCTCCTTCCGGTAGAAGCAGGTCAGCAAAGAGTTCATAGGGAATGGGCAGCGCCCTTTTGACTCCTTTTTCCTGTCGGGGCATCCAGGGCGATTTTTGGGGATCGGTGTTCACCACGGCGCATTCTTCCGGTGTCAGGGCTTTGAAGTTAGTCGGAATCGCTTTGTCTTTGGCCGACCGAATCGATTTCATGAACGTTTCTTTTTGTACAAAATCCTGGAAGGTTCCCGCCTGGAAGGGGGTGAAAACCGAACTGAGATCTCCGCAGACCGTCCTCCGCCATTCGGTAATATTGTCCTCCCGAATGTCTTTTTTATAGCGTTTCGCGATAAACTTTTCCAGGAACATTAATATCGAACTGTGGTCGAATACCTCCGAACAAACTTTTCCTCCCCGGCTCCAGGGTGAGGCAATCACCAGGGGTACCCGGTAACCCAGGCCGATGGGACCGTCCGCGATATGAGGGTAGGGCCTCTCCTTTTCGTGCTCCAGGTTAACCTGTTCGGCCCAAAGGTCAATTCCTGCGGAGGCTTTTCCTGTTTCCGGCTTCTCCGGATGTGGCGCCACAAAGGGAGGAACATGATCGTAATAGCCGTCGTTTTCGTCGTAACACAAGATGAAGACCGTCTTTTTCCATACTTCCGGGTTTTGGGTCAGGATATCCAGCACTTCCGAAACATACCAGGCGCCGTACCAGGGTGCACTGGGGTGATCGGAGAAGTTCTGAGGAGCCACCAGCCATGAAACGGGCGGAAGTTCTCCCGAATTGACGTCTTTCCTGAATTGGTAAAGTACGTCTCCTTCCGGCACCGCCATTTTCTCCCCGTTTTCCAGCTCTACTTCTGCCAGGCGGTGATATGCCGCATGATTCCGGTTGGTAACAAATGCTTTCCGGTGAAGGTTTTTCTCCAATTCCGGCAACTTGTTAAAGTTTTCCGGGGAATAGGCGGCCAGGTCTTCCAGGGCCGTTTGATAGGAAAGCTCCAGGGCGTCCAGCTTTTCTTTTTGTTCCGTACCTTCTGCTACTTGTTTTTTCAGGGCCTCTATTTCCTGGGGAAGGCGCTGTATCCTTTCCTGAAGATAGGTGCGATAGGCGGGATGAAATTTTACCCGGTAGCGGGAGAACCACTCGATCGGGTTGTCGGTGAAATTGCCGAGCCAGCTGCTTTCTTCTCCCTGGAAACCCACGGGCAAACTGATCTCGTTCTGGTAGATTCTCCAGTCGATTCCGTTTTCTTCCAGTCGCTCGGGAAAAGATTTCCAGTTCGCGTAGCGGTTGTAGTTGATGTCTTCGTTCTTTACATTGGCCTTTTTGTCGAAACGGTTCTTTTCACGGATGGTGCCGCTCCAGAGGTAAAGGCGGTTTGGCGTGGTGCCGGTCAGGGAAGAAGAGAAGTTCTGGTCGCAAACGGTGAAGGCGTCGGCAAAGGCGTAATAAAAGGGGATGTCTTCCCGGTTAAAGTAACCCAGCGTCAGGGGGATATCTTTATAATCGGGGTTCCCGGATTGTTTTTCGGCGAGCCATTGGTCGTATTTCCCGTCGTTTCTCGCCCTTACCTGGTTTTCCCAGGAGTGGGGCAGGTCACGCATCCAGGTGGCTTTGGTATCTTTGATATTGAGATGAAAAGGAAGAAAGGTTTCGTTTTTTGCATTGGTTTGCAGCCATACCTTATGGCCGTTGGGCAGGTCCACCGCCCGCGGATCATTGAACCCCCTTACGCCCCTGAGCGAGCCGTAACTGTGATCAAAGGAACGGTTTTCCTGCATAAGGATCACCACATGGTCGGCATCCCACACCGTGGAACCTTCCGCCGGCTGAATAGTGGCCGCCCGCACCACCGATTCGGGCAGTAACGCCCCGCCGGCAATCAGGCCGGCCTTCTTAATAAAATCACGTCTCGAATCCATAACATCAGGTTAGAACTTCAAAGAAACAAATAATTTCCAGTATCTTTAAAGAAAAAAACATGATAACCGATACCGCCAGCGCTATAGAACGGATTTTTGAAGTCCAGAAAAGCCACCAGTACCGGGTAGCCGCCACCTCCTGCGCCGAAAGGAAAACCAAACTGCGGGCTTTAAGAAAAGCCGTGGAAGAAACGTTCCGCCAGGAAATCCGCGACGCGCTTTTCGCCGACTTTAAGAAACCTCAGGCCGAAACCGACCTTACCGAGATTTTCGCGGTGACGTCCGAAATCGGTCATACCCTGAAATACCTGGACCGGTGGATGAGCGACCGCTACGTGAAAACGCCCCTGTCGTTTTTCGGATCCTCTTCCTATATCCGTTACCAGCCCAAGGGTGCCTGCCTGATTATTTCGCCCTGGAATTTCCCGGTGAATCTCAGCCTCGGTCCTCTTGTCTCTGCCGTAGCAGCGGGGAATACCGTCATCCTCAAACCTTCCGAACATACCCCCCATACTTCGGCCGTGATTCAGAAGCTCCTCCGGCATGTATTCCCGCCTGAAGAAGTAGCCGTGATAGAGGGTGGGGTAGACGTGTCTACGGAACTGCTGGCCCTGCCGTTCAATCATATCTTCTTCACAGGGTCGCCCCAAGTCGGAAAAGTGGTCATGAAAGCTGCGGCAGAACACCTGGCTTCCGTAACCCTGGAACTGGGCGGGAAATCGCCTGTGATCATCGACGAGACCGCGAATATTCCCGCGGCGGCCCGGCGCCTCGCCTGGGGGAAATTTATGAACAGCGGACAAATCTGCATCGCCCCCGATTATGTGTTCGTTCACCGCTCCAAAGAAGCCGCTTTTCTGGAAGAACTCAAACGAGTGTTGGAAGAATTCTATGGCAATGAAGCGCTGGAGAGCGAATCGTATTGCAGTATGGTGAACCCGGAACACGCCCAAAGGGTGTACGGCTACCTGGAAGACGCCCGGGGAGCCGAAGTGGTTTTCGGAGGAGAAAAACAGGATTCACGAATCAGCCCTACGGTACTCCGAGGGGTTTCGTCTGACGCGCGGATCATGCGGGAAGAGATCTTCGGTCCGGTACTGCCCGTGCTGATCTACGATGAAGCGGAAGAGGTACTGAACCATATCCGGTCGGGAGAAAAACCCCTGGCTTTGTATATTTACAGCAATAAAAAGAGCAATGTCGAACGTTTTTTGTCCGGGACCCGCGCGGGAGGCACCTGTATCAACAACAACGATATGCATTTCCTGCAACCGTATCTGCCTTTTGGGGGAGATAATCACTCGGGAATAGGCAAAGCACACGGGGAATGGGGGTTTAAGGCTTTCTCCAATGAGCGAAGCGTGTATCGACAGCACCTGCCTAGTGTGCTGGAAAAGCTCATGCCGCCGTATACCGCAGGAAAAAACCGGGTGGTGGAATGGATTGTGAAGCTCTTCTGATTTTGTTTTTGGGCAATACTTCCTAATTTTGAGGTCGATTTTAATTAACTGATGACAAAGATAGACCGGTATCTTATCAAGCGCTTGCTCACCACCTACGTCTTCGCCGTGTTTATCATTGTATTGGTGATCCTGGTGATTGATTTCGTGGAAAAGAATGACGACTTCCTGGAAACCAAGCCTTCCAATAATGCCATTTTCTTTGACTACTACATGAATCTGGCACCTTACTGGGCCAACTATATCAGTCCCCTGATGATCTTCATCTCTACCGTTTTCTTTACGGCAAAGATGGCGTCACACACCGAAATTATCGCGATTCTCGGCTCGGGAACCAGTTTTCGGCGGCTCATGTTTCCCTATTTTATAGGTTCGGGTATCGTGGCCGTCTATTCTTTTGTGATGGTAGGCTGGGTATTGCCCAAAGCCAATATCCCCCGCATCGAGTTCCAGAATAAATACCTGGAAAGCGATTTCTACTTCTCCGGCCGCGATATCCACATGGCCGTGCAGAAAAACGTCTACGCCTACCTTTCCAGCTACGACAATAACAGCAAGACCGCCTACGATTTTACCCTGGAAAAAATAGAAGATAACCGCCTGGTGGAGAAACTGACGGCGCGGCGGGCCACGTATGACGACTCCCTGAAAAAGTGGAAGCTGTACGATTACCAGATCCGTAAGCTCGGCATCATGAAAGACCAGATGGCGTATGTGACTTCTGCTCCCCTCGATACCAGCATCAACATGTTTCCGAGTGATTTTACCAATGCCAAGAACCGTCAGGAAACCCTGACTATTCCCCAGTTACAAGACTATATCGACCTGATCAACAGTCGGGGAGCCGAGGGGGTGGAGATCTATAAAATTGAATATTACCAGCGTTTCGCCACACCCTTTGCCGTCATGATTCTCTCCATAATGGGGCTGATTGTTTCCGCACGAAAGGCTCGTGGAGGGGTAGGACTACAGATCGCGATTGGTTTCGTGCTGGCTTTCCTCTATATCATTTTTTATATTCTGTCGAAAGGCATTGCCGAAGCCGGGAGCATGAATCCCATTCTGGCGGTCTGGTTGCCCAATATTGTCTTTAGCGTGATCTCCGTCGTCATGTATTTTACGGTACCCCGATAGCGTTTCTTACTTAGAAATTCCGGAAGTAACGCAGCAGTTTGCGCGCTTCTGGATACTTTATTTCCACTTGATTTTCTGGGGATTGGAAAACAGGGTAATCACGCCGAATATAACCAGGTAAAGGTTATACAGGAAGTCGTAAAAAGGGATTTTCCAGGAAGACAGGGTCTTGCCCAGCCGCTTATTCACCAGGGCCAGCACTATCCATTTGATCAGCACATAGCCCAGGAAAACCGCCGTCACCAGGCGCATCCAGTTGTTATAAGGCAGCCAGTGTGCCAGTTCGTACCGGGCCAGGAAATCTGCGGGGATCTTCGCCCATTCGGGCAGGGTGAACCAGGATGGGTAAAGGAAAAACACCGGTACCGGCAGCAGCCAGGAAAAGATACCGCTGACCCATAGCATGCCCAGGTTTACGCGGTCACGTGTTTTGTATTTTTTCCCTACCGATAAATGCCTTCTTTTTTGTACAAACCACTCTTTCCAGGTGGTTTTGGGCATAGAAAGGGTGTGCCCTTCTATACAGACACTTACATTCGCTTTAGAGGAGGCTTTGTTGACAAAGAGGTCGTCGTCTCCGCTCAGCAACGTGTTATGTCCCACGAAACCTCCGTTTTTCCAGAAAAGATCTTTCCGGTACATAAGATTTCGGCCTACGCCCATAAAAGGCATTCCGGAAAGCGCGAAAGACAGATATTGCAGAGCGGTCTGGAAAGTTTCGTACCGGATAAGCGCGTTTAGTCGTCCCGGGAAGTATTGGTATTTGGAAAAGCCCAGTACCATTTCTTTTCCTTCCGTAGCCTGCGCCATCATCTGCCTGATCCATTGATCAGATTCGGGACGGCAGTCGGCATCGGTAAAGAGCAGCCATTCGTGGCGGGCCTTCTTAACGGCCAGGGTAACCGCGTATTTTTTGGCGGTGTAATGATCGGGCAGGTCCTGTACTCTAAGGTAATTGAGGTGCTTTATCCCGTCTTCATTATTGATCAGGTAATCGTAGGTGCCATCATACGAACGGTCGTCTGCTACCAGGATTTCAAATACTGGATAATCCTGCCTGTCAAGCAGGGATAGCAATTCCCGGAGGTTTTCTAACTCATTGGAAGCGGCCACAATAAGGGTAACTGGCGGTTGATCCTCTCCCGGTTTCAGGTCGCGATGGCCGGAAAGTCTGGTAAAGATAAACAGGATATAGAACAACTGTATAGCAATAGCCCCAAAAAATAAGATTGGGAGAATAGTTTCCAAAGGTTATTCTGGTTATAGTGTACTTATGCTACAAAAATAGCACGACTTTCAGGATTTCCTACTGCCGGCTACTAAAAATGAATAGATTAGGCAGGGGTTTTGCCTGGTCGGAAGGAGATTTTGTTTTTTTATGTTGAAAATGCTGAAAGTAAGCGTGAACTTTGCCCCATGATTTTTGAAATTCACTCCAAAGATCCGGGTTCCAAAGCCCGGGCAGGGAAACTGGTGACGGATCACGGTGAGATCCTCACGCCTATATTTATGCCGGTGGGTACGGCCGGAACCGTGAAAGGGGTTCATCAACGGGAACTGGAAGACGATATCGCGGCACAGATTATCCTGGGCAATACCTATCATTTATACCTGAGGCCGGGAATGGAAATCCTGGAAAAGGCCGGAGGACTGCATAAGTTTAACGGGTGGAATCGCCCTATACTGACCGATTCCGGCGGGTACCAGGTGTTCAGCCTCAAAGAAATCCGGAAAATTACCGAAGAAGGGGTATTTTTTAATTCCCATATCGACGGCTCCCGCCACCTTTTTACACCCGAATATGTCATGGACATCCAGCGGGTGATCGGAGGCGATATCATCATGGCTTTCGACGAATGTCCGCCTTACCCGGCCGATCACCGGTATGCCGAAAAGTCGATGCATCTCACCCACCGCTGGCTGACCCGCTGTGTGGAACGGATCCGAACCACCGATCCCAAATACGGTTATCACCAAAGCCTGTTTCCTATTGTGCAGGGAAGCGTTTACAAAGACCTTAGGGAGCAGTCGGCGGAGTTTATCGCAGCCCAGAACCAGGAAGGCAATGCCATCGGGGGGCTGTCGGTAGGAGAACCCGCCGAGGAGATGTACCGGATGATCGAGGTGGTCAACGCCATACTTCCGGAAAACAAACCCCGCTACCTCATGGGAGTAGGCACTCCGGAAAATATCCTGGAGGGGATCGCGTTGGGAATTGACATGTTTGACTGCGTGATGCCTACCCGGAACGCGCGGAACGGGATGCTCTTTACTACTCAGGGCATTATCAATATCCGGAACAAGAAGTGGGAAGATGATTTTAGTCCTATTGATCCGGAACTGGGCGGGTATGTAAGTACTTTTTATTCCAAGGCCTATCTTAAACACCTGGTCAAATGTCAGGAACTGCTGGCAGCGCAGATCGCCAGTGTCCATAACCTGAGATTCTACCTTTGGCTGGTAGGCGAAGCCCGCCGACATATTCTGGAGGGCGACTTCGCCTCCTGGAAGGACGGGGCAGTGAAAAAACTGATGACCCGCCTGTAACGTTTTAAAAATAAGGGGGCAAATGATCTCCGTATGGATTTAAGTACTAATTTTGCGGACATTTTTTAACAAGAAACAAAAATAATGGCAGGTAACAGAACATTTTCCATGATCAAGCCCCACGCGGTGGCGGATAATCATATCGGTGGAATACTGAAACTTATTGAAGAGGGAGGATTTAGAATTTTGGCACTCAAGAAGTTGCATCTGACCGCTGCCCAGGCCGGTAAATTTTATGAAGTGCACTCGGAGCGTCCTTTCTATGGAGAACTGTGCGAGATGATGTCAGAAGGCCCCATCGTCGCTTTTATCCTGGAAAAGGAAAATGCCGTGGCAGATTTCCGGAAACTGATAGGCGCTACAGACCCCGCGGAGGCAGAGGCCGGCACGGTGAGAAGCATTTATGCGAAATCAAAAGCCGAAAATGCGGTACACGGCTCGGATTCAGATGAAAACGCTGCCATTGAAAGCGCATTTTTCTTTAGCGCTTTAGAGCAGTTTTAAGTTCTTAATGGAATGATAGGCTGAGCCTAAACAAGAAATGTACTTTACGTACATGCATCTCGACTTCGCTCGATGTGACAAGCCAGAGTTATTGGTGTCCGTTCGAGCGTAGTCGAGAACCACGATTGTCAATAACCTCTTATCCAACCCCCGCACCCGCTGCGTTTTCTTACTCCGCCTGCAACTCTTTTACAAATGCTGTAAACTCCTTCACGTATTCTTCGTAATAACTTCCTGTTCCCGGGCCGGTAAAACCCGTATGAATTTTACGC
This sequence comes from uncultured Lacihabitans sp., assembly GCA_964423865.1. Taxonomy (GTDB): domain Bacteria; phylum Bacteroidota; class Bacteroidia; order Cytophagales; family Spirosomataceae; genus Leadbetterella. Next base: position 40,372 of record CAYRGN010000009.1, on the reverse strand, counting down.
ACCTGACCTTTTTTGTCTACTATAATAGAGGTGGGGAAAGCCATCACATGGTTGAGCTGAGGTAGCTTGCTGCCGGCATTTTGGGTGGTTCCGGCCAGAAGTACGGGATAATCTACCCCGAAACGTATTATAAACCGTGCGATCTTGGGATATGCGAAAGACGGCTCATCGTTTCGTTCGAACGCCAGGCCTATCACTTCCAGGGAAGGGTTTTCTTTTCGGTATTCCATAAGAAAGCGCGTTTCGTCGAGGCAATTCGGGCACCAGGTGCCCAGGATCTGCACCACCGTGACTTTGCCCTGAAAGCGGGAATCCGAAAGGGAGACCGCCTGTCCGTTGATATCCGGAAACGTAAAATCGAAACGCTCGTATCCTTCTTTGAGGTAGGTAAGCTTCGTGCCGTCCGGAAGCTCGTATTGCTCGTTTTTTACGCCGGAAAAGCCCGAGCCGCTCCCGAAAGGGTTATGGGAAGTGCCGCCGGTCAGGCTGTCGCCGCTGATGCGGGCCTTATACATCACCGCAGTAGAACCCAGGGCGGAAAGGTAGAGGCTGTCTCCGTTTATATTTCCCTGGAGGTAGCGATAGTCGCCGGTTTGGGTCAGGAAAGACCCGGTGACCTGGTTGCCGTTGACATTGAAAACGCCTAAAGCAGGCGATTCTTTTCCTGAAGTGTTGTTTTTGAATGTTACCTGGTATTTGCTACCTAAAGCCGCGGGAGTACGACTTTCCGGTACTTTGAACCGTACCGGATCGTGGGCCGTGCCGGTAAAAGCCGCCTGGCGATAAAGCATATCCGCCCCCCGTTTATTCAATAAGCCGTTTAGTTTTTCGTTTTTAACCGACAGGATCAGCTCCAGATCATAGAGGTCCATCCGGAGGTGAAGCGTGTCTTTGACGGTGAAAACACGGTCGAACTCCATCTTTTCGCCGGCATTGACCGCGAAGGCCCGCTGGTCATCCGTAAGCAGGAGATGAACGGGGATATTGCCGCCCGGACTGGGTATTTCCAGCCGCCAGAGGGTTTCTTTCTGGGCATTACAAAATAGAGGAAGGAAGAAAAATAGAAGTAATTTGGTTTTCATTGTAGTTAAATTCCGGGTGTTGAGTTTTAAAATGGTTTAGCGGCCGGATTTCCGGTTTTCAAACGTGATTTTTCCCTTTTCATCGTATTCTATAAGGGTGAATGGCTCGGCTTCGTCAAAGTAATTGACCGGGTGCTGAATTTCTTTTTTTCGCCGGTTGCCGCCCTCGTAATATTCTACCCACTTACCGATTTTTTTGCCGTCATCGTATCGTCCTTCTTCCGCCAGGGTGCCGTTTTCAAAGAAGCGGTAATAATTGCCGTTGGTTTTTCCGAACCGTACAGGAATTACTTCCCGCACCCGGGTACTGTCATTTCCATAATAGGAAATCCGGGACTCCTCGTAGAAGCCTTTTTGGTAAGTTTCCTTATCCAACAGGATAAAGTTTTTGTCGTATTGCAGCCAGCGCCCATCTTTTACGCCCATGTAGTAATAGCCTTCTTTCACCAGGTTTTCACCCCGGTATTCCCGGTAAGGACCGTGAAGCAGGCTGTTGGTCTTAGGGTCACGGGAGAGTACTTCCGAGAGGCGGTGGTTCTTTTTGTCATACCAGGTCAGGGAACGGCGATAGGGCAGAGGGTCGCGGTGTTCTTTCAGTACGTAGAACTCCTGGTAAAGGAGGGAAGAACGCCTTTTCAGGATGCGTTTTTCCACGGCTATTCCTTTATAGTTTTTCCCGTCAAAAATTTTGGCTTCCTGTTTCTTTAGGTTTTTAGCCACTTTCCGGGTTCTCTCCTTTACGCTTTTTCCGTAATCGGGTACGGTCTCGTTGACATATTTGCGGGCGTCTTCCAGGGAGCTGATCTTCTGACCGCTCGGGGCATTGAGGTTGGCCGAGGGCAAAGAAACATCTACCGGAAGCACGTCTTCGATCTTTTGCTCCAGGGTCATTTTTTTTCTTTCGGCCTTCCGCTGCTCTTTGGTCTTGGCTTTGGGTACCACATCTTGTCCCAGTGCCTGAAAACTGAAGAAAGAGGCGACTATAATTGCTGCTATTCTCATTCCTGTTCAAAAATACGCCCAAAAAGGATACCGTACTTCACGGGTATACTTAAAATTGATGCTTTTATGTTGTAAATTTGCAGTTTATATCTAAAACGGTACAAAACGAAAGGAAATTGGAAAAATCTGCGAAAATATACGTAGCCGGACACCGGGGTATGGTGGGGTCGGCCATTGTAAGGAAACTTCAGACATTAGGATATTCGAATATTATTTTCAGAACTTCAGCAGAACTGGATCTGAAAGATTATGACAAGGTGGTAAAATTTTTGCAGGAAGAGAAGCCAGACTATGTTTTCCTGGCAGCGGCAAAAGTGGGTGGAATTGTAGCCAACAACACCTATCGGGGGCAATTTCTTTTTGAAAACCTCCAGATCCAGAACAGCGTGATTCACGGTGCCCACCTGGCGGGAGTAAAAAAACTGATGTTCCTGGGGTCTTCCTGCATTTACCCCAAGCTGGCCCCCCAGCCTTTGAAAGAAGAATACCTGCTGACGGGGACCCTGGAGCCTACCAATGAACCCTACGCCATCGCCAAAATAGCCGGTATCAAGATGTGTGAATCGTACCGCGACCAGTACGGAAGTAATTTTATTTCGGTGATGCCCACCAACCTGTACGGTCCGAACGATAATTACGATCTGAATAATTCGCATGTGCTGCCGGCCATGATCCGGAAATTTCATGAAGCCAAACGTGATGGGAAACCTACCGTAGAGCTTTGGGGTACAGGCGCACCCATGCGGGAATTCCTGCACGCCGATGACCTGGCAGATGCCTGCGTGTACCTGATGGAGCATTACGATGAACCTACCCTGGTGAACATTGGAACAGGTGTAGACATCACCATCCGGGAACTGGCCGAAACCATCAAAGCAGAAGTAGGTTATGAAGGGGAGATTGTCTGGAATACGGACAAGCCCGACGGTACCCCGCGTAAACTGATGGACGTAAGTAAGCTGCATCAACTGGGCTGGAAGCACCGTATAGACCTGAAGGAAGGCATAGCAAAGGTATATGCGGAATATAAAGCTCTGAATTCCTGAGTGGGCAGCGCAACAAAATATGCGGGTGTGGGCAGCTTTGCGGCATTTACCCTGCTGCCATTGCTTAGTTCCTCTTTCCTGACCTGGCTCCTGTATCAGCATCAGGACAGCCTGGGGGGATGGGGCATGGGAGAGTGGCTCCTGTTTTCTCTGGCCGTGGCGGTGTTGTGTAGCATGGCCCTGGTGCCGCCTACCTTCCTGGCCATCGTGATGGGGTTTTTCCTGAACTGGAAAGCCCTGTGGTTGTTGGTTCTGGTCAATCTTCTTGCCATTTCCCTGATTTTCTGGCTGAGCCGGAAGCTAAATTTCAGATGGATAGAAAACTGGCTGAAAAGCGACCCGAAAAGAGCGGCGCTGATGAGCCGGATCAGGGTGCAAGAGCTGAAGATTATCTTTTTTACCAAGCTCTCTCCGGTATTTCCCTTTGCCATCACGAACCTGATCTTCGCGGCATCGGGGGCGTCATTCCGGAACATTCTACTGGGCGGTTTTCTGGGGATGATTCCGCGTACTATGCTGGCCGTGTACGCCGGAGCTCAGGCCCGTGAACTCAGGCAGGCCCTGGAAAACCCGGAAGGGTCAGCCCTTAGTCAATGGGCAGTCAGCGGTCTCGTTTTGGTTTCCCTGGGGGGTATATTTTGGGTGATAAAGAAAGCATTAAAATGAACTGGGAAAATTTATATTCCAATAAACGTTTGGGGAGTAGCTCTCCCGTACAGACGGAGAGCGGACGGGGCGATTATATCCGCGACTACGACCGGGTGATTTTTTCTTCCCCGTTCCGGAAATTGCAGAATAAGACCCAGGTTTTTCCGCTTCCCGGAGCTTTTTTTGTGCATAACCGCTTAACGCATTCCCTGGAGGTGGCCTCGGTAGGCCGTAGCCTGGGCAAGCTGGCCGGGGAAAAGATCGCGGAAAAATACAAGGATACATTCCATCGGGCAAGCGATGATTTTTACCGCTTTGAGCTGTCGGATGTGATTCAGACGGCCTGCCTGGCCCACGACATCGGTAATCCGCCTTTCGGGCATTTCGGGGAAGAGGCGATCCGGGCGTTTTTTGAAGATTTTTTCAGGCGGAACGGTGACCTCGGACTGAACCCGCGGCAGATACGTGATTTTACAAAATTTGAAGGAAATGCGAATGCCTTCCGTATTCTGACCAGTCTGTTTGTGAAGGCCGGCCTAAAGCTGACCTATACCACGCTGGCTTCGGTGGTGAAATACCCTGCCGATTCGCTACAGGGCTTCGACAAGTCGTCCCTGGCTACCAAAAAATCGGGCTTTATGGATTCCGAGGTTCCTTTTTTCAGGGAGATTGCCCAGAGTTTGGGTGTCCCGGGTGAGGAAGGCCGGTATACCCGCCACCCCTTTGTATACCTGGTAGAGGCAGCTGACGATATCTGTTACCGGGTAATCGACCTGGAAGATGCCTTCAAACTGAAAGTAGTGGGCTTCCGTGATGTGCTGGAACTCCTCCTTCCCCTGCTTGATGGTAGCCCGATGAGGACCTATCTTGAAAACAAGCTCAAGAGTATTCCGGACGAAGAACAGCAGCTTTCTCTGCTCCGTGCTCTGCTGATCAATCACCTTACGCAACTTTGCGCAGAGGCCTTCCTGGAAAATGAGACGGCGTTATTAAACGGAACACTGAACCGGTCTCTGGTAGACCTTCTCGCCGGCCCGCTGAAAGAGCAATTGAATAAGGTGACCGATTTTTCGGTGAAGCGGATCTATAACCATCACTCGGTGATCGAGAAAGAGCTGGCGGGTCACCATGTGATCTACGGCTTGCTGGAAGACTTCGCGGACGCCGTGGTTTCTCCCGGTTCGGAGCGGTCACGGAAGGTGCTGAGGCTACTGCCTGTACCGGCAGATCCGGCCGACGGTCATTATGCAAACCTCCAGCTGGTAGTCGATCATATTTCCCAGATGACCGATGATTTCGCGATGGACTTGTATAAGAAGATAAGGGGGATTTTTTGAAGAGGAGCTAAATACCGGTCTGTTAAAAAGCGATATAGGGGGATCATTCGGATAAGCTAATTTGGAAGAAAAAATATAGATACGTAGGGTAGCCTGTAACATGGAAAAACAAAAACTACTAATGAAAGACAAATTGCCCATAGGTTATTATCTCAAAAAAACCGACAACTTACTCACAGAAGGAATCAACACGATTCATAAAGAGCTGGATATTACCCGAACAGAATGGCAGATTCTAAACCTGATCAATGAAAAAGCTGAAACGGGCAGGCAGGAAATAGCAGATCTGCTTTCTGAATTTGCAGGCAGAGAAAAACTAAATGATGCAATCAGGACACTTCTGAATAGGAAAATAATTCAGGAAGAAAAGTATTTGTCATTTACCAAAAAAGGGGAAGAGTTATATCAGCTTTGCTTCGATAAACAAACCGCATTCAGGAAAAAAGCGATGGAAAATATCACAGAAAGAGAATATTTGCTGACCATAGAAACGCTTGAAAAAATAATAGATAACCTCAAATGAGCCAAAAATAACTTCGCTACCTGTGAAGGCTAAAACTTTTTTCTTTCTAGAGCAATCCGGCTCATGATAAAAACAAACAGACCGATGAAACCATTTTTTAAAGAACTGTTTGAATACAGTCATCACTTCAATCAAAAATTGACTGACGTTTTTAATGACAACACGGACTTGAACCTTTGGTCACCGATTATATTTTTTATAAACGATAACAATAGAAATGAGTCTTAAGAGAAAAAAAACAGGGATGAAGCACCCCTGTTTTTCCGGATTCTGTAACACTATAAATTAATTCTCTTCGTCTTTAATGATGGAGTCTTTTTCCGATTTAAATGTTTTGTTTTTCACTTTACCGAACTCGGCCACACTCGATGAGGTAGCGGAAACCAAGGCGTGGGTGATTTTGGCCTGTTGCGCTTTCAGGAGGCTGCGGTCTGATACCGTGGCTTTTAGTTCATCGATCTGACCCCGCAGTAATACGCTGGACTGGTCGTCGATATTTAGTACCAGGTTCCGGGCATTCAGGTGAATGGCGGCCTTGCTGTTTTCCGCGATGAAAACGGAGGCGTTGGCAATATTTTCAAATCCGTACATTTTCAGGATAGCTTCATTTTCTACTTTCACCTCTGAAATGTGTGGGGTACTGATGAATACCTGCGTTTCGCTGCGGTGTTCCTTAAAGGGGTCCCGGTAATTTACGGTGAGCTTTCCGTCGGTTACCTTAAGCTGTACGTCGTCAAGGTTGCTCTCCTCATTGGAATATAAGGTAATGGAGGTGGAGTCTGCTTTCACGAGCAATACGCGGAAATTTTCACCGATTTCAACTTTGTCGAGGCCCGGCCCGGGTTTAATCACCGTACTGTACGGCCGGCTGTCCCAGTTTTCGAAGTCACGGCCGAAAGTGTTATTTTCGAAGTTTTGGTCCACGTTTTCATAAGGGTCACTTTCCGGGCAGTCCAGGCACTGTATTTGGTTGTTTTCTCCCATCATAAAGGTGTTATTGCCTGAATAATCATAATTGAACCCGGCATTCCGGATACTCCAGGGGTGCCCGAAGGCGTCGAGATAACGTTTGGTGAACCGGAAGCGCGTACCTTTCGGAATCTCGATCTCCAGCCTGACAGACTGATCCCGGAAGGGGTCTCCTTCTTTGATAGAGAAGTGATTGTCAAAAGTAAGAAGAGCGCCATTTTGGGTAATGCCGTAGTCCACATTTTCAGCAAATTTTTTCGCCTCCCGGGAGGTAGAACCGTTTGATTTCGCGGTTTTGATGACATATAGCTGGTCCATATTGGTGCCGCTCAGGGAGAAGTCGGGCCGGGTGCCGCTGCGGTAGGTTTCCGCATTTTTGGCATCCAGGATCAGTACCTCATTTTTAGGGATTGCATAAGATTGTTCGGTTTGCACGGTTTCTCGGTTTGCGAAGTTCAGGAAATACTTGGTGCCTATCGATACCGTACCCACAATGCCTGTAAACCAAAGCAAAAGCAGGGTTAACCAGAAGTTTCGGTTGCCGATAGCCTTGCTTGTCACCAGCATGGTGCCGGTGAAAATGAAGGCAAGGCCGGGTATAAAGATGGTAAAGAAAGCGAAAACTCCTCCCAAAGGCGGGATTTCAGCCAGAATGCGACTGGCCTCCATGTTTCCGGTGTGTATCCACTGGTAAGAATTCAGGAGGCCGAAGAAAGCGCCCAGCCCCACCAGGGCACTGAATGCCACGGATATTCCCATAAAAATAAGGATAAGGCCGGCCATGATTTTTAAGAGGGAGCCGAAAGGGCGTACCAGTTTGCCCAGGAATGTAAAGAACAGGCCGATGAGCCGAAAAGGAAAGAGCAGGATCTTGGAAAGGGCGCTTTCCGTTTTTCCCGGTTGCTCTCCTTCTTTGTTACGTACCGATTTCTCTATGTTCTGAATGGTGACCGCCTGGCCTTCGAGCTGGAGTTTCTGTGTCACGGAGCGGGCCAGGGGCGCCAATATCCAGAGGAGAAGATAGAGGATAATGCCTATGGCCAGGAAACCGGTGACCACAAAGAGGATCCGCACGATCTTGACATCGGTTTTCAGGAAAGAGGCCAGTCCGGAAGCCACGCCGCCAATTACTTTATCGTCCGGGTTCCGGTAGAATTTTCTCACGGAAGGGTTATCTTCCAGGTCGTTTTTGACGGGTATCACCAGCCAGCAAACCACGTACAGGAGGATGAGGGCGGGTCCTATTCCTTCTCCGATTAATCCGAGAGTAAATACGAGGAACACCATGCGGGCCCATACCACATCAAACTGGTATTTATGCGCCACGCCGGCCAGCACACCGCCCAGGGCCTTGCGGGTGCCGTCGCGGTAAAGTCCGTTAATCACGGGTGAGCCGGAGCCTTCGCTTTTGGGCGCCGACTGAAGGTCTTCTTCCTCCTTAACCGCCTCAAAGTCTGATACGGTACCCATGGAAGCGATGATACGGTCTACGTCATCGTTTTCAATGATGCCATGCTGTTTTTCAAAAAACTTTTCCGCAATGCGGGCTTCAATGTCCTGGACGATTTCGTCACAGCTTTCGTAACTGGAAAAATAGGTTCTCAGGGAGCTCAGGTACTGGTTCAATTGATGGTATGCCTCTTCTTCGATGGTAAAAGAGAATCCGCCAATATTGATTTGTAATGTCTTTTTCATGATTTTATTTTTTGGATTTGGCAATAATAGAGTTGACGGATGAGGATAACTCGCCCCAGGTAAGAGCCAACTCTCCTAAGAAAGCACAACCTTTTTCAGTAAGTATATAATATTTTCGCGGAGGTCCCGAAGACGATTCTATCCATTTGTAATCCAGGAGTTCTGCATTTTTCAGACGGGTCAACAGGGGGTAGAGCGTGCCTTCTACCACCATGATCCGGGCGGCCAGAAGCTCTTCCAGTATTTCGGAAGCATATACTTCCCCCCTGGAAATGATCTGTAAAATGCAGTATTCCAGGATGCCTTTCCGCATTTGTACCTGTGCATTTTCTAAGTTCATAATGACACTTTATTTAAATAATTAAAAAGTGAGTAATAGCTTTTTCGCTACAAATATAAACACAGTACTTTGTAATGCAAGATACTGGGCAAAATATTTTTTTGTTTTCCTGAATTTATAGGGAATTTTGTAAAGAAAGCCGTTGTTAACAAGGTTCATGGATCCGGTTTCTGAATATATCGCAGTGGCATTGGCTTCTACCTTCAAGTTCGTGGGTGGACCTGTAGCGGGTATGGCTATGGGGCTTTCCTGGTTTGAAACCACGGTGTGTTCTACCGCAGGGATGATGCTGACTGTTTTCCTGATTACGTACGGCAGTAACCTGATGAAGCGGTTTTCTTCTTTCGGGTGGTTTCAGCGTATGTTAACTTATCTGAGGGGCATAGCGCCTCTTCGCCGGATAAAAAACAGGTTTCGCCCCCCGAAGCTGTTCAGTAAGACTACCCGCCTTGCGGTGAAGGTGAAAAATCGCCTGGGACTCTGGGGAGTGGCTTTTCTTACCCCTTTCCTGTTTACGCCCATACTGGGCACCTTCATTGCATTAAGTTTTCGTTTCCCCAAGAGGGAGATCCTTCAGAAAATGCTGGTTTGCGCTCTCCTGGCGGGGTTCCTTCAAACCGCCGCCATTCATTATATTAAGGTTTTGTTCTAAAGCACTTTCCGGTGGTATCGTGCCGTAGGCCAGGCTGGAATTGCAGCGATACTAGCTCGCACAAGGTCATAACTTCAACCGAACCATTCCGCATTTCACCGCCGTTTTCCTCCTTTTTAATTATTTTGTAATTATTTGACTAAAAAATTGCACTTAAATAGTTTTTAGTTTTTATTATTGTATAAAAAATCAAGTAACCTTATTAATAATTATGATGAGTAAAATTCTACACTGCAGATTGCTGCTGATAATCTGCTTCTTTTTATCAGGAACGGCATTTACTTACGGGCAGACAGAAGTAACGGGTATTATAGAAGACGCGAAAACCAAAGAGCCTTTAGTAGGAGTGAGTGTGCAGGTGAAAGGAAAAGTAATTGGTACCATTACGGATATCAATGGAAAATTCAGGCTCAGTACGAGTACGCCCCCGCCTTTTGAGTTGCTTATTTCTTCTGTGGGTTACAAAGGGCAGGAAGTAACGGTGGCGCGTTCAGGGATGAATCTGAATATTTCCCTGGAAGACCAAAGTATTCTGGGGCAGGAGATTGTGGTTTCGGCGTCAAGGGTGGCAGAAAGCGAAATGAAGTCGCCCGTGACGGTAGAGAAAATCGACCTGAGGACTATCCGGGAGACGACGTCCCCTAATTTTTACGATGCGATGGGGAACATGAAAGGGATTAACCTGACTACTCAGGGCATGCTGTTCAAGTCTATTAATATGCGGGGTTTTGGTGCCACCGGTAACCCCCGTGTGGTGCAGATGATTGATGGAATGGACAATATGTCTCCGGCGCTGAATTTTGCGGTAGACAATATTGTGGGGATGCCGGAACTGGATGTGGAGTCGGTGGAAATTCTGCCGGGAGCCGCTTCGGCACTGTACGGTCCTAATGCCATCAACGGCCTGATTCTGATGAACTCCAAAAGTCCTTTCCTGTACCAGGGCCTGAGCGCCAATGTGCGGGGAGGGATCATGCACGAGGAAGGACGGACCACGCCTACCACGCCTTTTTATGACGCATCAGTACGTTATGCCAAGGCCTTCAACGATAAGGTAGCGTTTAAGGTGAATTTGTCTTACCTGACCGCAGACGACTGGCAGGCCCGGAACTTCGCGAACCTGAATGTGGGGGGTGTGGAAAACGGCAAACGCGGACAGGGTGTAGACCTGGATTATAACGGGTTAAACGTATATGGCGATGAGGTATCGGCCAATTTGCAGACGGTAGCAAAGGGGATGGTAACGGCGGGATTAATTTCTCCGGAAGTGGCCGCCATGGTTCCTAACCAAACCGTTTCCCGTACCGGTTTCATTGAGTCGGATATGACCGATAGTGAAACCCACTCGTTCAAGACCAACCTGGCCCTGCATTACCGTCCGACAGAAAAAATGGAGTTGATCGGCCAGTATAACCTGGGTTTGGGTTCTACCCTGTATACCGGAACGGGCCGTTATGCCCTGAAAGATTTCAGCATCAGTCAGGCCAAGCTGGAACTGAGAGGTGATAATTTTAATCTGAGGGCGTATACTACCCGGGAGAATTCGGGCAAATCGGCCTTCCTGGGGCTGTCGGCCGTACAGTTATTGAATGAAGTGAAGCCGCACCAACAGTGGTTCGGAGAGTACCTGGGGGCCTATCTTGGCGCGCTTCAGACCGGAGCCGGTTCAGACCAGGCTCACCTGGCCGCCCGGGGGATAGCCGATATTGGACTGCCCACCGGTCAGGATCTGAAAGACCGTGCGGAGAAATTTAACAATATTCCTATCGTAAACGGAGGTGGCGGTTTCCTGGACAAGTCGAACCTGGTGCATTTTGAAGGCTTGTATAACTTCAAAAACGAGATTTCGTTTATGGACCTGATGATAGGAGGTAATTTCAGGCAATATAATCTGCGCTCAGACGGTACCCTGTTTAATGATATGGCGGAAGGACGTGACGGCCGGATTACTATCAAGGAATACGGTGCATTTGCGCAGGCAGGAAAGAGCCTGTTTAACGACCATTTCCGGTTAGTGGGGTCGATACGTTATGATAAGAATGAAAATTTTGAAGGGCAGTTTTCTCCCCGTTTGTCAGGTATATTCTCTTTCGGAGAAAGCAATATCCGCCTGTCTTACCAGACGGGTTTCCGGATCCCGACCACCCAGAACCAGTACATTAACCTGCAAACTCCCCAGGGTACACTTATAGGCGGGATGCCGGAGTTTGACAAGATTCAGGCCTATAACCTGGCCGGTGGGATTACGAAGTATACGCTGGATCAGTTTTCGGCTAAGGGGCTGAATTATTTTGATGCCACCACCCAGGCCAGTATTCTGGCCCAGGCTCAGCAACATGCCACTGTCCTAATTGAGCAAGAAGTGACACAACTGGTAACAGCAGGGGTAAATGCCCAGCGTCCCATGATTGTGGAGTTGGTGACCGCGGGCGTGCTGACTCAGGTAACTGCAGCAGTCACCGCTCAGGTAGAAGCGGCTGTGGCGGCGGGACAAGTACCGCCCGAGCAGAAAGATGCGTTAATCCAGCAGCAGGTAAACGCTCAGATGGCTTCGGATAATATTCAGGCAACGATCGCCCAGAATGTAGAGGTACAGGTGACCGGTGCTATCCAGGCCAATATTGCCGCCCAGTTGCCGGGTGCGCTCCAGACCAACCTGGCCACAGTTACAGGTAAGCTGGCGCCTGCGTACGGGGTGGCGGCCCTGCCCAAATATGAGGCCAAGGCCCTGAAGCCAGAGAAGATCACGTCTTATGAAATTGGGTACAAAGGCCTGATCGGTAAGCGCCTGTTTATTGACGCGTATTATTATTTCAGCAAGTATGAAAACTATATTGGGGGAACGACGATTGTAGTGCCTACCGCGCCGTCTCCGGAAGCTCCCGGGCTGCCTATAGAGTCGGGAATCGGCGCGGGATTGTACAACGGTTTCTCCCGTCCGTCGAACACTGAGAAGGTAATTACTGCCTACGGGTGGGCTGTTGCCCTGAATTACTCCTTTACCAAAGGGTATAACGCGGGGATCAATGTTTCTCACAATAAGCTGAAAGATTTTGAAGAGTCTCCTGAGCAGCAGTATGCGGGCTTTAACTCTCCCGATTATACCTACAATATTTCCTTTGGGAAACGTATTGGTAGCGGTGATAAGTTCGGGTTTAATGTAAACCTGCGTCACCAGACCGAGTTTGTATGGCAATCGAGTTTTGGCACGCCGAACGATGCCAGCCAGGTGTTCTTTACGAACTCTCAGGTGCCGGCCATTACCAACATAGACGCCCAGGTAAGCGCCAAGCTGTCTTCTATCAAATCTATTCTGAAAGTAGGGGGTACGAATATAGGCCGTAAGCCTTATTTCCAGGCTTTCGGAAGTTCTATGGTGGGAAGTATGTATTATGTGTCGTTGACGTTTGATCAGCTATTCAACCGCTAGAAGCTGTTCAAACAGCTGCCGGGTCCGTAAACAATAGATTTCTTTGAGGCTGGTTTAGGAGAGTGGGTAGTTTCTTTTGGGACTGCCCACTTTTTTTATTCTATATGAAATAGCCATGAGCTGTCAGCTATCAGCCGTGTGGCGAACCACTATCAGAAAACCGGCACACCAGCGAAGCGTCGCCCGACCGCCGGCTAGGCGCCCCCCAATGAATAAGCGAAGCGTCGCCCGGCTGACCGCTGATAGCTAACTGCTGATAGCTAAATTTTTATACACGTGAAATAGTTTTTTGATTATTTGCGAGATGCGGAGGGGTTTCTGAGTGAAAACAGGAGGTTGCGTAAAGTATAAAACAAAAAGCCTTAACCGTTTCCGGCAAGGCTATAGCATATCCACAAGGAGCAAAATTATTTGATGGCCTCGGCTACGTTGTCCGCGGCAACCATTTCTTCTTTGAAGGTATAGGCTCCTGTTTTGTCAGATTTTACGGCTTTGATCACTTTAGCGAAGCTCTTCAAAGCGGATTTGTCCCTTAGGGTCGCAACTACTTTCTTTGCCATGTCTTTCTACTATTAGAGATTACTTAATTTCTTTATGAACAGTCACTTTTCTCAGGATAGGATTGTACTTCTTGAGTTCCAGTCTTGCAGTAGTGTTCTTACGGTTCTTGGTGGTGATATACCGGGACATGCCAGGTACTCCTGTGGCCTTATGCTCAGTACATTCCAGTATCACCTGAACCCTGTTTCCTTTCTTTGCCATTCTATTAATAAATTATTTCTGTCTTAATCGGGCTGCAAAGATAATATAAAAATACTGATTTAAAAACCTTTGCTTGAATATTTTAATTCTTCTCGGGAAATTGGGGGGAATATACGTATTTGAGTAAAAGGAGTCTAAACTTTGAGAGGACAATGTATGTCTAAGTGATGGGTATATTCGTTAACCTGTAAAGAAGATCGTGTGGTGGATAGCGGTTCGCTGCCCGGCTAAAATTTATACAAATGAGAAAGTTATTGTGTTTTTGCGTACTGCTAGCGGGGCTTTACGCCTGCCGCAGTGCGAGGCCCTACACCCTGCCTGAGAGTGAGGCGTTGATCGGTAAACACCAGCGTTTAGCGGTATTGCCTTTTGATGTCAAGTTTAGTGAGGAATACAGGAAGATGATGCGGGAAGGGAAGGTGACCTGGGAAGAGCAGGAAAGAAGGGCGGGAATTGATTTGCAGAAGACGGCTTTTGAAAGCCTGGCCAAACGGGCCAATAAGAAAGGGTTGGGTATTACGGTACAGGATTATCTGACCACCAACCGTACGTTGGAGCAGTCGGGTATTCCTTTTTCCCAGTTAATGGTGATGGAAAAATCGCGGATCGCTTCCCTGTTAGGGGTTGATGCGGTGATTTTTGGTCACAGTACGGTAGAATTCAGCGTGTCGCGCGGGTTTACAGGAAGTAACGGTATCCGCACCGAGATGGATCTTTTTGACGCCTACGCGGGGCAGAAAGTATGGGGTATCTCAGACCGGGAATATATCCGTAGCCGCTTCGACTCTCCCCAGGACCTGGCTCGGCGGGCGGTGAGTGACCTGGTGGGAGCGTTGCCGTATAAGAAGGGAGTAAGGGGCGGGGAAAGGGGATAGTTCCGAGTTCGGGAGAATCTGACTCGCAACTCGGCACAACTCCTTATTCACAACTCCCTATTTGGTAAGCAGAGTCTCGGCAAGCCGAAGACTCTGCTTCTACACTCGGGACTACCCACTATTCTCTAAAAAATATATTTTCCCTCGGCCAGGAGAGCGTCTGCTATTCTTCTCCGGGCATCTTTGGTGTTCATGGGGTCGATTTTAGTGAAGCGTTTAAGGCCCATGAGCATTACGCGCAGTTCATCGCTTTCCGCAAAGGCGCTGATGGCTTCGCGACCGCTTGCGGATACTTTAGCCACTGCGTTTTGCAGGTACACCAGCGCCATGTCTTTCTGTAATGCAGCCGCCTCTTCTCCCTTCTGCGCGATGAGTTTTTCTACCCGAAGAAGAGCGGATTCGGCTATATATACTTCTGTAATAATATCGGCCACGTTCATCAGTATTTCCTGCTCGTGGGAGAGTTTCATCATGAATTTCTGAACTGCTGAACCGGCGATCATCAGGGCCACCTTTTTCAGGTTACGGATCACCTTCTTCTCGGCCCCAAACATTTCTTCTTCTTCATTTCCCCCGAATTCAGGGATGGACAAAATCTCTTTTCCGACGGCAGTAGCCGGTCCGAGGAGGTCGAGCTCTCCTTTCATGGCGCGTTTCAGGTACATGTCGAGTACCAGCATGCGGTTGATTTCGTTGGTGCCTTCAAAGATGCGGTTGATGCGGGAGTCGCGGTAGGCGCGGTCCATAGGTGCGTCTGCGGAATAACCCATGCCGCCGTATACCTGTACGCCCTCGTCGGTGACATAATCCAGGGTCTCCGAACCGTTTACTTTGAGGATAGCGCATTCTATGGCGTATTGTTCGAGGGCTTTAAGTTTGGCCTCTACGTCGTTCATGCCGGAAGCCATGAGGGAATCGATGAGGTCATCGATGTTTTGTCCGGCCCGGTAGCAGGCGGTTTCGCTGGTCCAGATTCGGATGGCCATTTCGGCCAGTTTGTGTTTGATGGCTCCGAAGCGGCCGATGGAAATGCCGAATTGTTTTCTTTCGTTGGCGTAGTTGACGGCATGGCTGAGTACGGCTTTTGATCCGCCTACGGCGGCTACGGCCAGTTTAATCCGCCCTACATTCAGGATATTTACCGCAATCTTAAACCCGTTACCCCGGGTGGAAAGCATGTTTTCGGCCGGTACCTTGCAGTCGTTAAAGAATATTTGCCGGGTATCTGAGCCTTTAATTCCCATTTTGTGTTCCGGTTCATTCATGGTAATGCCGCCGAACGATTTTTCTACAATGAAAGCCGTCAGGTTTTTGTCGTCGTCAATTTTGGCGAAGACGATAAATATATCGGCAAATCCCCCGTTGGTGATCCACATTTTCTGGCCGTTGAGGAGGTAATGTCCGCCGTCAGCACTGAGTTCCGCGCGGGTCTTTCCGCTGTTCGCGTCCGAGCCGGAATCAGGTTCTGTGAGACAGTAGGCCGCTTTCCATTCTCCTGTTCCGAGCTTGGGTAGGTATTTTTGTTTCTGCTCCTCGTTTCCGTAATACACAATGGGCAAGGTGCCAATGCCCGTGTGGGCCGACTGTGCCACAGAGAAAGAATGCCCCGCGCCCAACACCTCGGCCACCAGCATAGAGGTATTGAAGTTCATGCCGAATCCGCCGTATTCTTCCGGCACGGCCGTTCCTAACAAGCCCAACTCTCCGGCCTTGTCCATTAAAGAAGAAATAAGCTCCGGCGTCTTCGCGCTGTCAATCTCTTCCAGTATAGGATGAATCTCGGTTTTAAGAAAGTCCCGGCAAGTCTCGGCAATCATTTGCTGTTCTTCCGAAAATTCTTCAGGAATAAAAATCTGCCCCGCAGCGGTTTCTTTGATCAGGAATTCTCCTCCTTTTAGCGACGTCATTACTTGATGTATTAAACAGGTTGGAACTATTAAAATAGTATGCAAGCATACTATTCACAAAGTAATGCATTAAAATAATGTTATGCAAGCATACTATTTAAAAATTTAGAAATTTTTCAGGATTTTTTGGTGAAATACAAAGGGAGCGGTCGTTTTGTGATATGTCCAAAGTACACATCGTCTTAAAAAAAATTTCGTAAATTTACCGAATGGAATATTGGGAAGATATAAATTACAAACTCAGACCTTGGATAGATGCCGACTTAAACAAGACGGTGGTTGACCTTTTTGCAGGTTGCGGAGGTTTATCTCTTGGATTTGAAGCGAACGGGTTTAAATCCATTGGCTACGAAATGGACGAAAATGCGTCAAACACATATAACAAAAACCTTTTGGGAGAATGTATTATTGGAAAACTTACACCTGAATCAACTTATCCAAAAGCTGACATTGTGATTGGGGGGCCGCCTTGCCAGCCGTTTAGTGTTGGGGGAAAACAACGTGGGTTGCAAGATTCGAGAGACGGTTTTCCCATCTTTCTGTCCGCTGTTCGGCAATTAAATCCAGAAGTTTTTATGTTTGAAAACGTTCGAGGAATGATGTACAAGAACAAATGGTATTTGAAAGAAGTAATTGACGGACTTGAAAGTTTGGGATATTATATTGACTATGGACTCTTAAATACGGTAAATTATGAAGTTCCTCAAAACAGAGAAAGAGTAATTGTAATTGGTTCAAAACAGAAAATACAATTACCAAATCCCATTAGAAGAACCGTTACAGCAGGAGAAGCATTGGGAGAATTAGCTTTTGAATTTGATGAAGATTCAAAATTCTTTACAGAATCTATGGACAGGTATGTAGCGAACTACGAAAAAGCTTCTAAATGTGTTAACCCCAGAGATTTGTATTTAGACAGGCCGGCCCGAACTTTAACTTGTAGAAATCTTGCAGGTGCTACTGGAGATATGCACCGGGTAAAATTAAAAGACGGGAGAAGAAGAAGAATTACTGTTCGTGAAGCAGCAAGACTTCAAAGTTTTCCTGATTGGTTTGAATTTCAAGGAACAGAAACACATCAATACACACAAATTGGTAATGCAGTTGCGCCAAATTTCGCATTTTATTTAGCTAGAAACATAAAATCTCACCTTATGGGAACTTCTATAGAAGATTATCCTATAATTGAGTTTGAGCAACTAAAATTATTCGAGAATGAAGCAATATATCAGTATAGATAGTTCAAAAACATTTCTTGAAAAGCCCAAGGCTATTTAAGAACTTATCAATACAGCACTTTACATTCTCGATACTTTTGGAATTCCTATTGAGGGAACTCCAAGAAGATTGGAAAGAATGGCAATTGCTTTTTTGGCAAGTGGAGATATAAAAGCACTAAAAGATCTTTCTATTGCTAAAGATTTGAATAGCGGATTTGCCCTAAAAACAAGAGATATAATCAATTATGTAAATGAGAATTTCTACGAAAATATCAGTTCAGGTTCGTATGACGACATCAGAAGAAAAGATTTAAAACTTTTAACGATTGCTGAAGTTGTTTTACAATCAAGTCCTAACTCTGCGACTAATGATTCAACTCGTGGTTATTCAATCAATCCAACTTATGCAGAATTGATAAGAAGTTTTGGGAAGAAAAATTGGGAAGAATCTGTTAAGGAGATTCTGAAAAATATTGAACCTTTAAGTCAAAAATTGAAAAGAGAAAGACAAATTTCAAAAGTTGAAGTATCGCTTCCATCAGGTGGGCAATTGACTTTTTCAGCAGGAGAACACAACGATTTACAAAAAGCAATTATTGAGGAATTTTTACCAAGATACGGATTTGGTGCGGAGGTTTTGTATGTGGGAGATACCGCTGACAAATATCTTTATCTTGGAAAAGAGAAATTGGAAAAATTAAACTTCTTTGAAATCTCTCATGAGGAATTGCCCGATGTCATTGCGTATTCCAAGAAAAAGAATTGGCTCTATTTGATTGAGGCCGTTCATTCATCGGGTCCGATTTCAGAAATTCGTCTTTTACAACTTCAAAAATTAACGAAAGATTGTAAGGCTGATATGGTTTACGTCACCGCGTTTTTAACCCGGTCAAAATTCAGACAGTTTATAGCTGAAATTGCTTGGGAAACCGAAGTTTGGATTGCTGACAACCCTGACCATTTGGTGCATTTTAATGGAGATAAATTCCTGGGACCTTACAAAAAATGAGAACAGGCTGATTGCATTATTGGCAAAAAGGGGGGCTAAAGGTTTTCAATTGGACATTTTCGTAAGTTTCAAATACTGTTTTTCGATTGAACTTGATTGTGAAAATCCCCGGTTTCAGTAATCTCGAACCGGTAACCGTGCAAGAGACCTTCGCGAGGTAAAGCTTATCTCTACTTCACCGTATCGTGAATGGCTTTGCCCAATGAATATTCATCCTGGGTGTCGTGCCGCACTTCCCACACCATTACGCCGGCCATTTGGTGGTCAAGGGCGAGGCGCGTTTTCAGGCGAATGGTGAGAACCCCGTTATAGAATGCGCCTTTCCAGTAATCGTCGTAAGGACTGGCCCCGTCTTTCAGGAGGGTTTTGTAATCAGGGCCAAAATTTCCCATTCCCTTTTTGGAATAATAAGGAAGTCCGAGAACGGCTTTGTGGGGCGGGAGACCGCGCTCATTCAGCCAGTAATCAAGAGACCGCAAAGCCAGGGAATACGGAGAGTGCGCCTTGACATAATCCGGACCGTAATCGTCGTCGTAAGCCATCAGGTTGATCCAGTCCATTTTCTCAAAAGCCTCTTTTTTGATGCCGTATCCTTTTTTGCCGTAAGAGATCACTGCTGCTGTAAGCTGCTTTTCTTGCTTATGCAGGGCGTTGGCCAGGTCAGTCACCAGCAGTACATAATGGTCTGCGGAGGGAGAATCTTCGTCCGGGTACTCCCAGTCGAGGTCTACCCCGTCAAATCCGTACTCTTCCACCATCTTCATGGTGCTTTGAATAAAGCTTTGACGGCCCTGAGCGGTTTCCGCCATTTTATGAAACCGGGTGTCGTCTCCGCCTCCGTCACCGATGCCCCACCCGCCTACAGAGATGAAAATCTTCTTGTCCAGCTCATGTACCTGTGCAATCATTTTCCGGGCATTTTCCGGGTTGCGCAGGGGCAGGAGGGTATCGCCCGTTTTGGCAGGAATGGCAAAGGAATAATTGATATGCGTATAATGGGTTATATTCACCGGATCTGCGGTGGGCATATAATAGCCAATGATTTTGAAGCTCTGGGCAAGGGAAACGCTGGAAATAAGAAGGAAAAAGGAGAGGAGTTTCATAAGGTATTCAGGTTGGTTCTAAGTTTAGGCAAAACAAAAATTTTCTGGCAATGAAAAAAGTCAGGTCCGTTGGCGTAGTTCCTTTTCTATTCTTTGGGCCATAGGTACCAGCACATGATCTTCAATGATGGCGTGTTTGCGCAGGTCCATTTCAAAAAGTTCTACCTGGTTAAGGAATACCTTGAAAGGCAGGGGGATGGTTTCCCCTTCGGAATAATTGTGGATAAGCGCGGAAACATGCCGCAGTTCATCTTCCACGGCGTCGTGATCATCTATAAACTGGTCAATAGAGGTGTTGTTCAGCAGGGCCTTTGTCTCTTCCCGGTTAAGACCACCGGTATAGGCATGGTGTAATTTTTTGAGATAAGGGAAAAAATCTCTTTCCTCCATCCGGATATGCTCCAGGAAGCCGGTTTTGTAATGGTCAAAAAACAGTACGAGGGCGTCCAGTATCTGGGGAGTGTCGTAGTACCTCCGCTGAATATGGGCCATAGACTGCTCTATTTCGGGGAGTGTTTTGGAAACATACAGTTTGTGGGAGGCTTGCAGGTAATACATCACCTGCATCATGGAAAACTTCTGGAGCTTCTCTACCGGCAGGTCATTTTCGTCGCCGCTGTAGAATTCCAGTATAAGTTCCATCAGTTCCGATTCAAAGGTAAGCTCTTGTTTGCCGTCTATCAGATCCAGCCTTTCGGTTACCATCTGATAGATTTTAGCGGATTCCACCAGGGATTGCACCGTTTCAGAATTTGTCATAACTGTTTCGCTTATATTTCAAAGTTAAACCATTTGAAATAAAAAAGCAATGATCTGTATCACATTTCCTTGGCGGACAGTCTCTGGGGAAAGAAGACGACTTTACTTTTTGTCGTCTTCTTTGAAGATAAACGTCACCGGATTTTTTACTTTTTCTTTGAGCAGGGCCACTTCCAGCACTTCCTCTACATAATTGACATAGTGGAAAGTCAGCCCTTTGATATATTCTTCCCCGATTTCTTCCACATCTTTCCGGTTCTTATACGACATGATAATTTCCCGGATATTGGCTCTTTTGGCGGCCAGGATTTTTTCTTTGATACCTCCTACCGGCAATACCTTTCCTCTCAGGGTGATTTCGCCCGTCATGGCCAGGTGGTTCCTCAACTTGCGCTGCGTAAAGATGGAAGCCATGGAGGTGAGCATGGTGATGCCCGCCGAGGGACCGTCTTTGGGTACTGCGCCCTGGGGTACGTGAATGTGAAGGTCGTAATTGGAGAATACGCGGTAGTCGATTTCCAGGTCTTCGGCATGGGCTTTCAGGTAAGAAAGGGCGGTCATAGCCGACTCTTTCATGACATCTCCGAGTTGTCCCGACAGGGTGAGTTGTCCTTTGCCCCGGCTTACATTCGATTCGATGAAGAGGATATCGCCACCTACGGGTGTCCAGGCCAGTCCCGTTACCACGCCCGCGAAGTCGTTCCCTTCGTAGAGGTCTTTGTCGAAGACGGGATTGCCCAGCAGGGTTTCAATGTCTTCGGGGGTAAGGGTAGGGTTATACGTTTCCTCCATGGCTACAGACTTGGCAACTTTCCGTACCACGCTGCCAATTTTTTGTTCGAGGTTTCGTACGCCCGACTCCCGGGTATATCCTTCGATAATACGGAGGCAGGCCGCTTTGGTGAGTTTCAGGTCGGAAGGTTTCAGGCCGTGCAGTTCCAGCTGTTTGGGCAGGAGGTGGCGCTTGGCAATCTCCAGCTTTTCTTCTACCGTGTATCCGCTTAGCTCAATGATCTCCATACGGTCGCGGAGGGCCGGCTGTATGGTGTCCAGGGAGTTCGCCGTAGCAATAAACATCACGCGGGAGAGGTCGTAATCCACTTCCAGGTAGTTGTCTTTGAAGGCATTGTTCTGCTCGGGGTCCAGTACTTCTAGCAGGGCGCTGGAGGGGTCGCCCCGGTGATCGCGGGAGATTTTGTCGATCTCATCCAGTACAAAAACCGGGTTCCCGGAGCCTGCTTTCTGGATATTCTGAATAATCTTGCCGGGCATCGCGCCGATATAGGTCTTCCGGTGCCCGCGGATTTCGGCTTCGTCGTGAAGCCCGCCCAGGGCCATACGAACGTATTTCCTGCCCAGGGCCTTGGCGATAGACTTACCGAGGGAGGTTTTCCCTACTCCCGGAGGGCCGTACAGGCAAAGCAGAGGGGCCTTCATGTCGTTCCTCAGCTTCAGTACCGCCAGATATTCCAGGATTCTCTCTTTTACTTTCGTGAGGCCGAAATGGTCGTTGTCCAGTATTCTCCTGGCCCGGCTGAGCGAAAAATTATCTTTGCTGTATTCGTTCCACGGCAGGTCGGCCAGGAGTTCGGCATAGCCCAGGGCAATACCGTATTCGGGCGACATGGAGTTGGTACGCATGATTTTGTTCAGCTCCCGGTTGAAATGTTCGTTGGTTTCCGAGGGCCATTTCTTTTTGGCGCCTTTGGCTCTCAGTTTTTCCACTTCCTGGTCGGGCGAATCCATTCCCAGCTCTTCCTGGAGTACTTTAATCTGCTGGCGGAGGTAATATTCGCGCTGTTGCTGATCTATGTCGAAAGAAGCCTTGCTCTGGATATCTCTTTTGATTTCCAGTACTTCTATTTCCTTGTGCATGTGCTCCAGAAGGCGGGTAGCATGCTCGTACCCGTCTATGGTTTCCAGCAGTACCTGCTTTTCGGATAGCGCCACGTTCAGGTTAGAAGACAGGAAATGGGTAAGGAAGACCAGGGAGTCGATATTGTTGATGGCAATCTGGGCATCGCGCGGGATTTCCGGATTGAGGTTGGTCAGGTTCGTGGCCGCCTCTTTCAGGCTCTGGGTCAGGGCCTTGGTTTCCTTTTTCCGGGGATTGGGGAAATTATCGGGCAGGTATTCTACCCGGGCCTGAAGATGAGGTTCGGTCTGGGTGTATTCTTCTACCCGGAAACGCCTGCGCCCCTGGAGGATGATGGTCACATTACCGTCAGGCAACACCAGCATTTTCAGAATATGGGCAATGGTACCTACTTTGTAAAGGTCTTCTCCGGTAGGCTCTTCACTGGTTTGTTTTACCTGGGAAAGAATACCCAGGGTTTTGTTGCCCTTATAGGCTTTCTTGACCAGCCTGATGCCTTTGGTACGCGTCACGGTTACGGGAATCACAATGCCCGGGAAAAGTACGGTATTGCGTAAAGGGAGTATAGACAGTACGGCAGGAAGATTTTTGTCGTCATTGATCACCTCTTCCGGAGAGCTGATCTCAATCATTTCTACACTTTCAATATTCTTCCCGGATAATCCTATTTGATCAAAGTCTAGCATTTACTTTTTTTGTTTTCTGCCATATTGGCCATTCTAATTCGGGCTCAACTGGGTAACATAACGGTCAAACGTTGTGCCATGTATAAATATAATGGCAAAATGGCAGATTTTTAGAATCTTACCGGTAGTTTTTTTTCCAGGAGGTAGTTTTTTAATTCGGGAATGGAGATTTCCTTAAAGTGAAAAATGCTGGCGGCCAGGGCGGCATCTGCGTGTCCTTCCGTAAAAACATCCAGGAAGTGGGGCAGGGTACCCGCGCCTCCGGAAGCGATCACAGGAATGGTGACTGACCGGGAAACGGCCGCTGTGATGTCCAGGGCAAAGCCGTTTTTGGTGCCGTCGGCATCCATGGAGGTCAGGAGGATTTCGCCTGCGCCCAGCGCGTTGACTTTTTTGGCCCAGGCTACGGTTTCCAGGTCGGTGGCTTTCCGCCCGCCGTGGGTATGCACACGGTGTACGCCGTCTACCTCACGCGTATCAATGGCCACTACAATACACTGACTGCCGAATTCCCGGGAAAGTTCCGCCACCAGCTCCGGGTTTTTCACGGCAGAGGAATTGACGGAAATCTTGTCGGCGCCCGCCTGTAGCAGGGCGGATACGTCAGCTACGCTGCCAATGCCTCCGCCTACGGTGAAAGGAATGTTGATGGCATGGGCTACCCGGTCTACCAGGTGAAGCAGGGTTTTTCGGTTTTCAACGGTGGCGGTGATATCGAGAAAAACCAGCTCATCCGCGCCTTCGTTCGCATAGATCCGCGCCAGTTCCACGGGGTCGCCGGCATCTTTCAGGTTGACGAAATTGGTTCCTTTGACGGTTCGTCCGTCTTTGATATCCAGGCAGGGGATGATTCGTTTAGTGAGCATAAAATTGTTCTATTTCTTGGAGAGAAATCCGGTTTTCGTAAATGGCTTTGCCTACAATAACCCCGTAAATTCCCAAAGCATCAAGGGTTTGGATATCGGCCATTGTACTGATTCCGCCGCTGGCAATCAGGCTTAATTCAGGAAATTTTTCGCCTATTTGTTGGTAAAGTTCGGTAGAAGGCCCCTGGAGGAGGCCGTCTTTGGCGACATCGGTGCTGATGGTGTACCGAATGCCTTTGGCAATGTAATCTTCCAGGAAAGTGAAAAGGGAAATACCTGTAGTTTCCTGCCACCCCGAAACCGCGATTTTTCCGTCGCGGGCGTCGGCGCCCAGGATAATCCGCTCACTGCCGAATTTCTCCAGCCAGCTCAGGAAAACCTCCGGCGCTTTCACGGCTATGCTCCCGCCCGTCACCTGGGCGGCGCCGGAGTCAAACGCCACGCGAAGGTCTTCGTCTGACTGTAATCCTCCGCCGAAGTCAATAGACAGGCCGGTATGGGTGGCAATATTCTCCAGCACTTTGTAGTTGATAATCCGTTTCTCCCTGGCGCCGTCGAGGTCTACCAGGTGAAGGCGCTGAATGCCGGCATCTTCGAAACTCCGCGCCACTTCCAGCGGGTTCTCGTTGTAAATCTTTTTCCGGGCATAGTCGCCCTGGGTCAGCCGAACACACTTGCCGTCAATCAGGTCTATAGCGGGGATAATCTGGATCATTTTAATGGTTAATGGTTAATGATGAATGGTTAATGATGGATGGTTAATGAGTTAGAGTTGGAGGAAATTTTTGAAGATTTGTTCACCTACTGCACCGCTGATTTCGGAATGAAACTGGCAGGCGTAGAAGTTGTCTTTTTGCAGAATGGCCGAGTAGGGGTGGATATAGTCGGTTTCGGCTACCGTGTATAGGCTTAACGGGGCATAATAGCCGTGGTTGTAGTACACGAAAGCTCCCTCCTTCAGCCCCTGGCAGAGGCCGGTTCGGTAGCCCGATATCTGATTCCAGCCCGTCTGCGGGATCTTCTCTCCCGAAGAAGCAATAAACCGTTTTACATCGATATCAAAAACGCCCAGGCAGGAGGTGTCGCTTTCTTCCGAGTACCGGCAAAGCAGCTGCATGCCTACGCAGGTGCCGAGAAAGGGTTGGGTAAGCGTGGGGATAAGGGTGTCCAGTCCTTTATCTCTAAGGCTCTTCATGGCGGTTCCCGCCTCTCCCACACCCGGGAAAATAATTCGTTTCGCGGCGCTCAGCGCATCGGGGTCATCGGTCAGTACACTGTTTACACCCAGTCTTTCCAGGGCGATCATCACCGAGCGGATGTTGCCCGCGTTGTACTTGATAATTGCTACTTCAGGAGCTGTCATCTTGTATTTCAAAAGAACAAAAATAAAACCCGACGAAAAGCCGGGTATATTTTGATCGTTAAGTTTGTCAGGAAAAATCTTTAAAATACCAAAACGTATTGATATTTGATGCTAAGATACGGGTTTTGGGAGGAAGAGACAAAAAAAATACAGTGTTTTTGCCGGGAATCTCCCTGAAGAACCGGCAGTAGATTTCCTTGCGTATTAGGTATTTGAACAATAAATCAATAGATTTGTCCCTGCATTTTCACGAAAACCTTACGTATGCAGGTGCTTATGCCCATGACCATTGATGCGATTCAGGCTCCCATAGTGGAGGAGATGAAAAGTTTTGAGAAGAAGTTCCGGAAATCCATGAAAACGCATGTGATGCTTCTTGATCAGATCATGAAGTATATCATCCACAGGAAGGGGAAGCAGATCCGGCCCATGTTCGTGTTTCTTACCGCGGGGGCATTGGGCGGCATCCGTGAATCTACCTACCGGGGAGCCGCGCTGATTGAACTGCTTCATACGGCCACGCTGGTGCATGACGATGTAGTGGACGAAGCCAATTATCGCCGGGGTTTTTTCTCTGTAAACGCTTTATGGAAGAATAAGATAGCCGTGCTGGTGGGCGACTACCTCCTGGCGAAAGGGCTGCTTTTGAGTGTGGATAATGAAGATTTCGGACTGCTGAAAATTGTTTCTACCGCGGTAAGGGAAATGAGCGAGGGAGAACTGCTTCAGATTGAGAAAGCCCGCAAACTCGATATTACGGAGGAAGTATATTACGAGGTCATTCGCCAGAAGACCGCCACCCTGATTGCGGCCTGCTGCGCGGTAGGGGCGGCATCGGCCGAGCGCACGCCGGAGGACGTGGAAAAAGCCCGCCTCCTGGGGGAGAAAATCGGTATGGCTTTCCAGATTAAAGACGATCTTTTTGACTTCGGAACCGATGAAATCGGCAAACCCACGGGTATTGACATCAAAGAGAAGAAGATGACCCTGCCCCTGATATTCGCCTTAAATAAAGCCGCCTGGAATACCAAAAGGCATATCATTAATCTTATTAAAAATCATTCCAATAAACCGGAGAAGGTAACGGAAGTGATTGATTTTGTGAAGCAGTCGGGCGGACTGGAATATGCCACGCAGGTGATGCAAAGGTATGTCAGCGAAGCCTTTGAAATTATGGACGGCTTCCCGGAAAGCGCCTACAAGACCTCGCTCAGAGGGCTGGTGCAGTTTACCATTGACCGGAAAAAGTAAAAGTGCAGCCGCCCGGAGAAGTCGAGAACCGCAATACTTCGTTTAGAATCACCAGCCTACTCCCAATTCAGTAACTTCTGATATGCCGTATGCGTTTTGTCAAATTGGAAGCCGGAGATAACCTGATCCATTGCCGCCCTGATTTCCCCGTTTGCCGGGTTGCCGATACTTCCCAGTAAAGTATGATTCAGGGTCCGTAACGGGCTATATGTGCCGTTCTCAATCTCATTTCCCACGCTGCGGTAGGCATCGCGGAAAGGCATGCCTTCCACTACCTTGCGGTTTACATTTTCTACGCTGAACAGCAGGTCAAATTTTGGGTCGTTTAACAGATCAGGTTTTACACGCAGATGGGTGACCATGAAGTCGGCTATTTCCAGGCATTCACAAAATTCATCAAGGGCGGGCAGCAAGACTTCCTTAATAATCTGGAATTCGCGGTGGTAGCCGGAAGGAAGATTAGACTGCACAAAGGCGATTTCAGTGGACAGGCCTTTGAGGCGGTTGGTTTTGCCCCTCAGGATTTCGGCCACGTCGGGGTTTTTCTTATGGGGCATGATGCTGGAACCGGTGGTCATTTCTGCGGGCAGCAATAAAAATCCGAAATTCTGGCTGTTGTACAGGCAAACGTCCATGGCCAGACGTGAAAGTGTTCCGGCCAGCATACCGAGCGCCTGAGCCAGCGCGAATTCGGTTTTCCCCCGGGTCATCTGGGCATATACTACGTTGTAATTCAGGTCGTCAAAGCCCAGCAGTTCTGTGGTATAGGGCCTGTCGAGAGGGAAGCTCGACCCGTATCCCGCTCCTGAACCCAGAGGGTTTTTGTTGACTATACGGTATACTCCCTGCAATACGGTGAGATCGTCCACCAGGCTTTCGGCATAAGCTCCAAACCACAGTCCGAATGAAGACGGCATCGCGATCTGGAGGTGGGTGTAGCCGGGCAGGAGATCGTTCTTGTGTTCCTCGCTTCTTTGCTGAAGCGTAGTAAAGAGTTGGGTCACCCGGGAAACGATATCCTCAATGCGGTTACGGAAATACATTTTCAGGTCTACCAGTACCTGGTCGTTCCGCGATCTTCCGCTGTGGATTTTTTTGCCGGTGTCGCCTATACGCTCCGTCAGCATAAACTCTACCTGAGAATGGACGTCTTCTATCCCGTCTTCTATTCTGAAGCGACCCGTTTCTATTTCCTCCCTGAAAATCCGGGTACATTCTTCCAGGATCTGCCGGAGTTCTCCGCTTTCCAATAGCCCGGCCTTTTCCAGCATAATGGAATGGGCCATGGAGCCCAGAACATCAAAAGGCGCCAGGAGAACATCCAGTTCCCTGTCTTTTCCTACCGTGAAAGATTCAATGAGCTTATGGGTAGGCTGGGCGCCGTCTTTATGCCAAAGTTTCAAGATTGTCGTATTTTTTGGCAAATATCGGTAAAAAAAGATAGGGAAGGGTAGGAGAACGGGGAAATGTGAGGGCGACATCTTTGCTTTCCGGGCAGGGTAGCGTTTAAGGCGGATGCTGGGTAATTCACTTTTTATCTGTGTTGATCCGAGAGAGAAAATCCACAACCACCTTCGGTTTCGCCAACTCTTCCGCTTCTTCTACCGTAAACCAGGTTCCTTCCAGGGGGATGTCTTTGTCCGGAAGCAGGCAATGCGTAAAGTATATGGTCAGTTTTCGGTGCGACAGGAGGTGGGTGACCGGCGGGAATACCCGTTCCGGTACGGTATTCAGGCGCCGGAGTAGGGTCGGAAGTTCTTCGGGTCCCGTTTCCGGGAAGTCAAAGAGATTTTGCCATATATCGGATGCGGTTCTTTGCTTCATGAAGAAACTTCCCTGATGTTCGAATACGAGATAATGCAGGGCGCGTTCCTGCACTTTGGTCTTCCTGGATTTATAGGGAATACGGAGGTAGTCTTTTCCGGGATACGAAAGGCATTCCGCCTGTACGGGGCAAATGTCGCACTTCGGGTTTTTGGGTGTGCAGAGCATGGCGCCGAACTCCATTATGGCCTGGTTGTAAAGGTCTGGCTCCACTTCGGAAATCAGTTCAAGGGAGAGCTGACGGATTTCCTGGAGGGTGGAAGGCAGATCTACCGGCTTATCGATGGCGTACAGTCGACTGATCACCCGAATGGCGTTGCCGTCAATGGCCGGTACCTTTTCTTTAAAGGCGAAAGAAGCGATGGCCGCGGCGGTGTAATCTCCTACCCCTTTCAGGCGAATAAGCCCCCGGTGGGTGTCCGGAAATATTCCGTGGAGTTCCTCCGTGATATAACGGGCGGTAGCGTGCAGGTTTCTGCCCCGGGAGTAATAACCGAGTCCCTGCCATAACCTCAGGACTTCCTCTTCCGGCGCCCGGGCCAGGTCAAATACGGTAGGATATTTTTCGGTAAATTTTTCATAGTAAGGCAGTCCCTGGGCTACCCGCGTCTGCTGCAACAGAATCTCAGAAAGCCAAATAAAATACGGATTTCGGGTGTTTCGCCATGGTAAAGTTCGCTTGTTTTTAAGATACCACGATATTATTTTATTTTGTACCATTCTCCGGCTGTAAGGGCATTTTCAGGGAATACCTGCTTAACTGCTTTATAATTAAATATTTATTTTAAAAAAGATAATAAATATTGTGCTTATTAATGCCAATAAATTATCTTTGCAATCTTATTCATAATCAAACGGTAAAAGTAATCGTATTTTTTTTAACTTTTAAATAATTTTAATCGTGACGAAAGCAGAGGTAATTTCAATTATTTCGGAAAAAACGGGAGTAGATAAAGCTGCCACATCAGCGACGATAGAGGCGTTTTTCGAAACAGTAAAAGAACAATTATCAGGAGGCGAGGCTATTTATGTAAGAGGATTCGGTAGTTTCGTCAATAAGAAAAGGGCAGAGAAAAAGGCGCGTAACATTTCCAAGAAAACCACGGTTACCGTACCTGCTCATTTTATTCCGAGCTTCAAACCTTCCAAGGAGTTTGTGGAGGAAGTTAAAAAGAATGTGAAGATTTAATGATGAAAAACGGCCTTAGTCCCGGATTGCATTTCCTGATCCTTTTAGGGGTGGCGCTGCTGTGCTTTGCTTTTTTGATAAGCAGGCCCAAGACGGTAGTGAAAGATGAGGTTAAGGCCGTTTCTTCTGATACCCCCGAGGCAAAAGGGGGAGAGAATACACACATGATGAACCCGCAGGCCGCTCAGATGGCCGTTGAGATCCGGCGGAAGTATGCCACAGACGCCAATCCTTTAAATGCTTACAGGGAACTGGGCGAGATGTTTTACAAAGCATCTGTTTTTGACAGCTCAGCCTATTACTTTGAGCAGATCGCCATCAGCAATCCCGGCACAGAAAACTGGCTGAGATCAGGAGACGCTTATCTCCAGGCCTACACACTGACCTTAAATGCTGCTAAAGCAGAAGATCTGGCTGAAAAAACCAGGGCATCTTATTCACAGGCTTTGAAATTTGATCCGGCCAACCTGCATGCCCGGACCAACACGGCGTTAACCTACGTGAACTCCGCTAACCCTATGCGGGCCATTAACATCCTGCGGGAGGTGCTGGACCAGCAGCCCAATTACCTGCCGGCCATCATCAGCCTGGGAAAACTTTCCATGCAGTCGGGGCAGTTTGATAAGGCGGCCGAGCGCTTTAAGGAGGTTCTGCGTATTGACAAAAATAATATTGACGGCAAGATCGGGCTGGCATATAGCTATATTGAATTAAGTAAAACGGAAGACGCCAAAGCCCTACTGAATGAGCTGCTGGAAGAGAATATTGACCCGATTGTAAAAGATGAAGTAAGAAAAACTTTGAATAATTTAAAATAAATTATTACTTTTGCAGTCCCAAAAAGATTTGAGACATTTAAAATATTACGATTATGCCTTGCGGAAAGAAAAGAAAAAGACATAAGATGGCGACTCACAAGAGAAAGAAACGTCTGAGAAAGAACCGTCATAAGAAGAAATAAGCAGGTCTTAAGGTATATACTACGATAAAAGTAGGAGGTAAGCAGCTTTGGTCTGCTTACTTTTTTTGTTAAAATTTTCAGTACTAGTATCGGTTTTTGATCAGATAGTAGTATCTTTACTTCTATAGCCCCGTACCTTTTACTTGAGTAACGAATTATACATATCCGCCACCCCCAAGGGAGACAGAATAGCTTTAGTCCGTAATAAGCGGCTCATTGAATACCATGTTGATGAGACGGAGCATCATTTTGCAGTAGGGGATATCTATTTTGGTACTGTAAAGAAGGTGGTTTCGGGGAATAACGCGGCCTTTATTGATATCGGCCATGAGAAAGATGCTTTCCTGCATTACCATGATCTGAGTCCGCATATCCTCTCTTTAATCAAGTTTACGAAAGACGTTATCGCCAAACGGCCGGTAAGTCCGAGACTGAAAGGTTTCAAAGCGGAAACCCAGATAGAAAAGCAGGGTAAGATCAGCGATGTACTGAACAAAAATATGCCTATCCTCGCCCAGGTGGTGAAGGAGCCGATTTCGTCTAAAGGTCCACGCCTTTCCTGCGATATCTCTATTGCCGGAAGGTATATTGTGCTGGTGCCGTTCAGTAATTCCATTAATATTTCGAAAAAGATTACCAGCAAGCAGGAGCGTCAGCGCCTGCACAAGCTGATATCTTCCGTAAAGCCCGAAAACTTTGGGGTGATTGTGCGTACGGTGGCGGAGAATATGGACGTGGAAGATCTACAGCGCGACCTGGAGCATTGTATTGAAAAATGGGAAAGCGGTGTGCGGGCCCTGAGAAACGCGGCCCCGCGTGATCGGGTGGTTTCGGAAATGGACCGGGCGGCCTCTATACTCAGGGATATGCTCAATGATGATTTTGACTCGATTGTAGTAGACACCCGGGAGTCTTTCGATAAGATCAAGAACCTGCTGCATGCCATTGCTCCCCAGAAAGAAAAAATTCTTAAACTTCATCAGGGGAAATCCAAGATTTTTGAACACTACGGTATTGAGAAGCAAATGAAGTCGCTTTTCGGTCGAACCGTTACCCTGCCCGGGGGCGGAT
The DNA here is from genome assembly GCA_964423865.1 of uncultured Lacihabitans sp. GTDB lineage: Bacteria > Bacteroidota > Bacteroidia > Cytophagales > Spirosomataceae > Leadbetterella. The sequence goes on along the minus strand of CAYRGN010000009.1, from coordinate 8,926 downwards.
ACCTGGTGATTGAACATACCGAGGCCCTCCACGTAATTGACGTGAACAGCGGCAATAAGGCCAGTTCCGAACCCAACCAGGAAGCCACCGCCCTGAATGTGAACAAGGAAGCCGCGGCAGAGATCGCCCGCCAGCTGCGTTTGCGCGATATGGGAGGTATAGTGGTGATAGACTTCATTGATATGAAGAAGGTGGAGAACAAGAAGGCCATCCACGAAGTTCTCCGTGAGGAGATGAAAGGTGACCGTTCTAAATACACCATTCTGCCCATTTCCAAGTTCGGCCTGTCGCAGATTACACGGCAGAGGGTAAGACCCGAAATTAATGTAGATACCCGTGAAACCTGCCCCACCTGTGGAGGTACGGGTACCATACAGGCCAGTATTTCCGTGACAGACCAGATTGAAAATCACCTGGAACACCTGTTACTGAAGCAAAATGAGGCCAAAGTGACCATCATGGTACATCCTTTCGTGTATGCGTACTATAAAGAAGGGCTGATCTCCAGACAGATGAAGTGGTTCTTCAAATACAAGAAATGGGTGAACTTGATCAAAGACTCTACTCTTGGACTGATGGAATACCATTTCCTCGACAAAAACGGGGAGGCGTTCGAGCTGCACAGCTAATCACCATTTTTCGTATTCGAATTTCCAGTAATTTAGCAGTTTTTCTCCTTCGTATTGTTTCCGCACGGTAATCAAACGGCCTTCATAGGTCATTAATCTCAGGTCGTCTACCTGTCCGTGGTAATCAATAGACGTATATTTTGTGTTATTGCCCAGGGAGTCGTATTCGTAGAGCTTCTTTGTGCTTAATTCGCCTATCCATTCGTTTTTCAGCATGCGCCCGGCTTCGTCGTAGGTGTATTCCGCCTGGTCAATTTCTTTTCCCAGGTAATCGACCCATTTGGAATGGATATGCCGGTTTTGGCTGTCGTAGGTTTTGACTTCCCTTTCCCCGGAGTCGGAATCATTAGACAGGATGAGTATTTCGGTGTTATTGTCCTGGTTGTTGTATTTGTGCTGGTATTCGCAGAAATACTGGCCGTCACGGTACCGTGTGAGGGAGAGCAGTTTTCCGTCAGGCCGGTACCGGTATTTTTCAAAGGGTTCGCATTTGCCGCCCGGATAGCAGGCCCGGTAGCTGATGAGGTTATTTTTGGTGTCGTAAATGTACCGGATATTCAGGAATTCGGTGCCGTTGCCGTAGGTGGTGTACACCAAACGAGCCAGGTGGGCGGTAGTGTATTCGTAGCGATTGGTTTCGGCCAGGGTGTCGCCTGAAAATATTTCTTTGCGCAGGAGACACCCGGTGGTGTCGTAATGCGAAATGATAAAGGGTTTGCAATTTTGTCCATCCGCGTCACAGGTCAGCTGGGTTTGGATTTTGATGTGATACGATTGCATCAGGGTGTCGATGCCGATAGGTGTTTGAGCAAAAGAGAGTGTAGCGATAAGAAGGAAAGCAAGTGTTTTAAGAACCATATTGACTTGTTTTTGTGCAAAAATATCGATTTTAATCATAAGATCTGTTGTTTTTTTATATCGATGTATTCCCGGGCGATGTGCATGCCGAGTTTTTCGGGCGGTGTAACTACGGCGCGTATGCCCGCTTTTTCAAGCTCCCGGGCCAGTAGCCTGCCTTTGTATAACTTGTCGGCGTTTACGGCCCGCTCATAGATGGCGGGCAAATCCCGGGCTTCGGTTTCAAGCAGCTCCCGGGCCTGGGAGTCTTCAAAGAAAACCACTACCAGGAGGTGATGCCGGGCCATATCTTTTATATAACGAAAATTTCGCCTTAAAGCGTTTTCCGAGTCGAAGTTTGTGAAGAGGAAAATCAGGCTACGCCGCTGTATATTCGCCCGGATAAATTTGTAAAGGTGTTCAAAATCAGACTCCAGGAAGCCGGTGTCGAGTTTGTAGAGAAACTCATTAATTTTTCCGAATTGCCGCCATTCTTTCGCCGCGGGCAGAAATTCACTTTGCTGGTGGGCGAAGGCCAGGATGCCCGCTTTGTCGTGGGTGGCGATAACGGTTCGGCTCAGAGAAAGGGCTGCATTGATTGCGTAATCGAGTAAAGTGCGTTGGTGGAAGGGCATTTTCATGGTGCGGCCCATGTCTATGGCACAATAGATGTCCTGGCTTCTCTCGTCCTGGTAGCGGTTCAGCATGAGCTGCCCGCGGCGGGCGGTCGCTTTCCAGTTGATATGCCGGTGATCATCTCCGGGCGCATATTCTTTGATCTGCTCAAATTCCAGGCTCTGCCCTATTCTCCGGATATTACCGGGTGACCGGTTTTCGGCTGCGGTACGGAGGCGCATGGTGGGAAACCGGAGAAAGGAAGGGTAGCAAGCCGTGGTCTGCACAGACGCTATCTCTTCTTTCCGGGCCAGTAGTCCGCCGTAGCGCGGGCGGATCAGCAGCACGGCGGGGCCCCAGGTATACTCGCCCCGCAAAACGGGGGTAATAGGGTAGGCGGTGTGGAGTTCCTCCCAGGGAGCCAGGAGGTAGTTTTCCTGAAAATGGTAGAGTTGCAGCTGGTAAGGGAGGTTTTCGATGAGCTGTACGCGAAGGGAAAGCCTGCCCGTATTGTGAAAGGTGACCGGGATGGAATTGACGTCTCCATGGCTCAGTCTGGGTGGCAAGTTTCGGGTAAAATTAAGTGGTGATTTTACAATGAACAGGAGAAAAAAATCGCGAATAATGAGAATTATAGTGGCGATCAACACCCCGAAGGCAAGTCGATAGGCTACCTCAGACAGCAAGCCAAACATAAAGAGCAGGGAAGCCAGGGCCAGGAGATAGAAAGTGAGGGCGGTAAAGTGAATTTTTCGGAACATCACCGGGGAATTTCAATGCCTGCCATCAGGCTGTGGAGTACTTCTTCTTCGGTGATTCCTTCCATTTCGGCTTCGGGTGTCAGCACGATGCGATGCCCCAGCACGGGCAGCACCACGGCTTTGATGTCTTCCGGGATCACGAAATCACGGCCGGAGATGGCGGCCAGGGCCTTGGAGGCATTCATCAGGGCGAGGGAAGCCCGGGGCGAAGCCCCCAGGGTAATCATTTTGTGATGCCGGCTGGCCTGGGTGAGGTCGGCAATCCATTTCAGGAGGGGCTCTTCCAGAATGACCTGGTGTATCAGTTTCCGCAGGCGTACCAGTTTTTCCGTAGAAATAACCGGTTCCACAGTAGCGGAAAGGTCGGCCTGGAGGTGGGTATTGAACCGGCGGAGCAGGTCCAGCTCTTCTTCAGGGCCGGGGTATCCTACCTGTATTTTCATCAGGAAGCGGTCGAGTTGGGCTTCGGGAAGGCGGTAGGTGCCTTCGTGTTCTACCGGGTTTTGGGTGGCGATCACCACGAAGGGATCGGGCATGAAACGGGTATTCCCGTCTATGGTCACCTGTCTTTCTTCCATCAGCTCAAAGAGGGCCGCCTGGGTTTTGGCCGGTGAACGGTTGATTTCATCCACCAGGATAAGGTTGCAGAAAACCGGACCGGGTTTGTACTCAAATTCCAGAGTTTTCGGGTTGAATACCGAGGTGCCGAGGATGTCAGAAGGCATCAGGTCGGGGGTAAACTGGAGGCGTTTAAATGAGCCGTCAATGGTTTTGGAGAGTAATTTGGCAGTGAGGGTTTTGGCTACGCCAGGTACGCCTTCCAGAAGCGCATGCCCATGGCATAGCAGGCAGATGACGAGGAGTTCGAGGTTTTGCTCCTGTCCTACAATCACCTTTCCTACCTGGGTTTTGATGTCGCTTACCGCTTGGTTCAGCTCCGTGAGTTCCAGGCGGTTGTTAAATGTTGGTTCTGTCATTGATATATAAATGTATAAACAAGTCTGTAAAATTCGGTTAAGGTGCGGTCGGAAACTTTTTCCCGGAGGAGGGGGAGCGTCTCGGTGAGGCGCAGGACTTCGTCCGGAGATTTGCCCGTTTTCTGACTGATGGCCGATACATTTTCCGGGATCAGCTCCCGGGCTTGTATGCGGTAGGTGTGGTAAAGGTGGTCAAGCAGGTGAAGGCGGATTTTGCGGGCGATGGCGGTGTTGTCTTTCCGCCTGCGGTGCAGGTCTGCGATGGCGGCGGAAAAAGCCATGGAATCATTTCGCGTTTTAGGGAGCTGCTCTACCGGCTGACGCATCCTGCGGGCGTAATTGATTACAAACAGGAGGGTGCCGGCCAGGGCGGTGAAAACGGCCCATTGTAGTGGAGGATGCTTTTTGACAAGATCCGAAAAAAAGGTCTTCCCCTGGGGCGGAGGCGGGTCTCTGCGGGCGCTGCGGTCGGAGGACTGTCCCAGGGTAGTATAGTAGTCGTCCCAGATCACGCCGGTTCCCTCCATTTCTTCGAGGAGGTGATCCAGGTAAGTGGCATTGTTTTTATGGAGGAGGAAGTAATTCGACAGGGCCATGGGTTGTACCTGGATGAGCACAGTACCCTCTCCGTATTTCATTTTGATGAGGGCGGGGAAACCGTGTCCGTCAGATGCGGTGATTTCGGCCGGGTGTGAGGAGGAAAGAAGGAGGCGGGGCGCCGCGGCGGAGCCGGGGTAGGTCCAGGTTTTCCCGTTTTTCCAGGTAATTTGGAGGGAGTCGTCTGTGGCCTCCCGGGGTTTGGTGAAAGCGCGGGAAGAGAGGGTTAAGGTGCGAAGGAAGCGCGGTTCTATTTCAAAGCTGCTTAAAAGGAGGGTGTTGCCTTGGGCTACAAAGCGGAGAATGGCGGCGCGTTCTCTTCGGTCGGGGAGGAAATAGGGGCTGCATACCACGTAGGTTTTGCCTGTGCCGGAGAAGGTGGTACCTCCTGGGGCGCGGGCGGTTCTTTCCAGTTTTCGGTGTTTTTTGAGGGTAAGAAAGAAAAAACGGGTGTCGTAAGGCCGGAAAGTCTGAGGACTGTAACTCACCGTACGGTCAAACTTTCTTTCACGCGAAAGCCTGGTGTTCAGTAGGATAACCGACACCAGCACAAGACCCGCTATGGAAAGGAACCATTTGTTCATTTTTGTAAATTTAGCTATCAGCTATCAGCTATCAGCTATCAGCTATCAGCTATCAGCTATCAGCAATCAGCAATCAGCAATCAGCCTGGTGAGAGGCTTTCCCGTGGCGAACCGCTATCCGCTCCGGCCGTGGTGTAAGGCGGCATTTTTTGGAAATGAGCGGCCATCAGCCCGTAACTTTCTTCGTTCAGGGGGTGGTCTCCGTACCAAACAAAATTGTAATAGCGGGTAGCCTGGAGAAAAGCCTTTCCCCATTTATGCCGCTTTATTTCTTCGGCGTATTGCTGATTGGTTTTGTTTTTCTCGTACCGGATCAGGCTCTGCCGGGAAAGTTCCTGCAAAAGGGCCTGGTAATGGTAGCGAAGGGCCAGGCGAAAATCACCTGCGGCTTCCGCTTCCCGAACCAGGGAAATGTAATCGGTTTCGTGCAGGTCTTCAGGATTTTCTTTGCCGGTAGATTTCCGTTGTAACCTCTTCCTCCCTTTCTTTTTAGAGGTCTTCGCGAAATCGTAGAAAGCGTAAGTAACGCCGCCAAGGATCAGCGCACCCAGAAGATAGCCCAGGGGGGTAGTAATTTTTTGTAACAGACCGTTGTCTTTCACTCTTGCCCGGGTACGGCCGGGGTCGGTCTCCGTAGAAACGCGTTGAGAAACGGATACGAAGCTGCTGTCGGCATACCAGAGTTCGGCGCGGCGTTTCTTGAGCGCGGTGGCGTCTGCTTTCACGTCTTGAGAGAAGGCCGGGTAGGCGATCATGAGCAGGAGGAAGAAGATGCGCTTTACCATACGCGAGTTCTGTATGCCCACCGGGCTACGCGGCGGCTGTAAATGAAAAAGTACCAGATCAGGATCACCCAGCTGATAAGCAAGACCAGCAGAAGTAGTACGTTCAGAAAAATTTGGTCGGCACCCAGGCCATAGATACCGTAACGGGTGATATAACTCTCTATAAACGCCGCTATAAAGGTGAAAGGAAGGGTGCCCAGATAAATCCGTGCCGACTCACTCAGTCCTTTACGAAACGCCTGGGGCCGGGTTAAGGTACCGGGGAAGAGCATGCTTAAGCCCAGGATAAGGCCGGCCATGCACTGTAGCACCAGGCTCATGAGTTCGAGCGTTCCGTGCAGTCCTACCACCACCAGGGCATTCAGGCCCTGTTCCGCGCGGAAAAAGAGGTGAAAGAAGCTCCCCACCATGATGGCGTTCCGGAAAGTATGGTATAGTGATCCCAGGCCCATAAAAATCCCGGAAATAAATACGATCAGGCCCACAAAGAGGTTATTCGACAAAATACTGAAAAACATCTTTAGCGGATTTTCGGTGGCATACACGCCAAAAGGTTCTCCTTTGGCAATGTTTTCTTCGGTCATGGCAATATATTCGCTTCCCATGACCGATTCTACAAACTCGGGTTCGAGGTGAGCGCAAACGGCGCCGAGTATGCAAAATACCATAAACAGGGCGGAAGACAGGAGCAAAGTTTTCCTGTTTTTCCCCAGGAGCAGGGGGAAAGTAGTTCTCCAGAAATCAAGGAATGGTTGCGACTTTCTATGGCGGTATACCGACCGGTAGGCGTTTACGGCCAGGTGGTTCAGGTAGCTGTTGATCCTGCTGTGAGGGTAACGCGTCTGGGCGTAAGAAAGGTCACTGACCACCTCTATAAAATCAGATGCCGTTTCGTCGGGATCGGTCTTGGGCAAATCCTCTATAGCTTTCCATTTGGATCGGTTACGGTCTATAAATGTACTTTCTCTCACAAGAGGAGGTTTAAATTTAGCGAAAGATATAAAAATACCTTTAGTTTTGCATCATTGCATGGAGACACTAAAGATTCCTACTTTTCTGAATGTAGAACTGAGCATTCCTCTGGCCGCTACCTGGAGGAGGTACTTTGCGTTTGCGATAGACTGGGTTTTGAAAGGGGGCTATCTCCTGTTGCTTTTCCATGCGGCGAGAGACCTGCCTTTGCCGGGCTATCTCACCCGTATTTTGTTTTTCCCTGTGGTTTTTTATACTTTTTGGTGGGAGTGGCTGCTTCGTGGACAAACGCCGGGGAAGGCGATCATGCGGGTGCGGGTGGTGGGGGAAGACGGAAATCCGCCTTCGGCGGGACAATGCCTGGTGCGGTGGCTTTTTCTTTTTTTGGATGCCTACAGTACGGTTTTACTGGCCTTCATGAATACCTGGGTGGTGGTGCTGGCCCCTTTCGGACCTATGGTGGGAATTGCCCGGATAGAGCGGTCGCCCTACCGCCAGCGTTTTGGAGACCTGGCAGCCGGTACCTTTGTAGTCAATACCCGGGATGCGTATTCCACCGAGCAGGATACCATCTATTCCTACATGGACTTTACACAGGATTATGTGGTGACCTACCCTGAAGTGCTGCGGTTTTCTGACAAAGACATGACCCTGGTTAAAAATGTGCTGGAAAAATCAGAACGGAATTACGACGCCGAACTCCTGGATAAACTGGCTCGCCGCATCAAAGAACTTCTGGAAATCAGTTCAAAAGAACCCGATTCCGCATTTTTGAGGAAATTACTGAACGACTACAATCATTTGTCTTTGAAGTGATCATTCCATACAAAGCCCGCGCTTCCCCCTTGGATTTCTTGTACTTGCCGAATGAATTAAAAAAATAAGTTTATTTTTACTTCAGAAATCAGTCATACATAGACAGCTCAAAGTTAAAATGAATACCTATGAAAGTAACAGCTGAACAAGATGAGCGGATTGGCAAAATGATCTTTGCGTCGGTCTATCCGCATTATGTGACCAAGGTGGAGAAGAAGGGCCGAACCGTGGAAGAACTGCACGAGGTGATTGAGTGGCTGACCGGCTTTGATGAGGTGAAACTACAGGCCCTGATTGCAGAGAAGGCTACGTTTGAGACCTTTTTTAAGGAAGCCCGCCTGCACCCGAACGCGCACCTGATCACGGGAGTGATCTGCGGTTACCGGGTAGAAGAAATTGAATATCCCCTGACCCGGCAGGCCCGGTATTTGGATAAGCTGGTGGATGAGCTGGCAAAAGGACGAAAAATGGAGAAGATTTTAAGGTGAACCCGTTTTTATTATCTGGTAGTTTTATTGTGTAACTCCCACTTATCCGCATCTTCCAGGAACGGAAATTTTTGGCGGAAATCATGAAGGTCTTGCCAGGAGGGGGTGATGTCAAAACGGCCTTTCTGATCGGCGGCGTCCAGGAGAACCTCTCCCTTGAAGTCGATGACGCAGGAATCACCTGAATAGTTAAGTCCGTAGCCGTCGGTACCCACTCGGTTCACGCCAATAACGTAGCACTGGTTTTCAATGGCCCGGGCTTTGAGGAGGGTTTTCCAGGCTTCTTTCCTGACGGCCGGCCAGGAGGCAATGTAAATCAGTACATCGTAAAAAGGCGCTGTGTTTCGGCTCCAAACGGGGAAACGCAGGTCGTAACAGATCAGGGGGCGGAAGATCCAGTTATCTATGGTGGTATGCAGAAGGGCATTTCCCGGCTGAAACGTCAGGTGCTCTTTGCCATAGGTAAACAGGTGTTTTTTATCGTAAAATTCAAAATGCCCCCCGGTATTCACCCAAAAACCCCGGTTGTAAGCCGCCGCGCCGTCGGTTACCGCCACGCTGCCGTAAACAGCGCTGTTTTGGGCCGATGCCAGCCTCTTCATCCAGGCGAGAGAAGGATAGGGTTCCTTTTCCGAAAAATCACGGGTAAAGCCCGAAGAAAACATTTCCGGGAGTACGATGAGATCGGTAGGGGGAGAATCCGTGGTGAAATAACTTTCCAGCAGGCGGTGGTTAGCGGAAGGGTCTTCCCACACCAGGTCTTCCTGAAGAAGTGATATTCTCATCTGTATAAAAATTTGCTTTCAGCCTTCAGCTATCAGCAGTCAGCCGGGCGACGCTTCGCTTATACATTGGCCGGTTGGTG
>CAYRGN010000008.1:34733-97990 GCA_964423865.1 uncultured Lacihabitans sp. | reverse complement strand
TTTCAGCTATCAGCTTTCAGAAATTCGGCACACCAACCGGCCGATGAATAAGCGACTGCTGATAGCTGAAGGCTGAAAGCTAAAATTTATACACATGAAAAGAATTCTTTTTGTTTCTTTATTTGTTTCAATCCCTTATTTTCTCAGGTTCTACCTCAAATTAACCACTTTTCGGGGTAACTCAGAACCCGGAACTCACCTTTCCTGCTCCAACAGATACCGGATCACATCCGTAGTAGACACCATACCCACCACTTCCTCTGCCTTCACCACGGGCATGGCATGAAACTCTACCTGTGTCAGTTTTCGCGCAACTTCTTCAATACTTTCGTCTTCCGACACCACCATGGGTTTGCGCACCATCACATCTTCCAGCTTCAGGAGGTCAAAAAAGGTATCATCGGCTTGGGCAGGTCCTTCCAACATATCGCCGAAACTCAGCCGGAGGATATCCGTTTTACTGATGATGCCCAGCAATCGGTTCCCTGACACCACGGGCAGGTGCCGTATGCCGTGATCTTTCAGCAACGTATTGACGTGCCGGAGGCTGTCGTTCACATCGGCTGTAATCAGGTTTCGGGCCATGATGGCGGAGACGGGAGTTCTGTTCTTGTCCATAATCGATAGCAATTAATAGGTTAAAGCTACCTGACTGGCACGAAGTAGAAAATGACCGGAAGCAGGTTAGTATATGAAGGAGGTCATAAGCGGGGTGGGAGGTTAAAGCTCCAGTGACAACAGCTCACTGCCCAGGCGGTGGAGGGCATTTTCAATCTTCTTTTTGGTTACTGGCCCCGGATTACGGTACCCGCTGGCATAGTGTTGCATCTGGCGTTGGTTTACCCCGGTAATTCTTTCAAAAGCTGCATTGGTAAATATCCCTTTGTAATAGTCCAATAAGCTTTGAACATCCATTTGATAAACCACCTCATACGAGCCCTTCAACACATCGGGTATATTTTCTGCTTTATTCTCCTGCAGGTATATTTCCAGCCCCTTCAAAGCCTCTGTTTTTGCGACATCAGCCGTATCTCCCATTCCATAGGCAGGCACACTTTCACCATACGCTGAATAAGTTCCGTCTGCCGCTCGTTCCACTATTATCTTTACTGTATTCATAACCATATATAGGATCATGAAAGCCCCATTTGTTTAACTATACTCTTTCTTAAACCCTCTCCCATCTCTTTACCTCCGTGATAAGGAACAGGAATTGTCTTTCCTTCTTTTTCATAGATGTAATGACTTCCCTTTATACGCTTCAACACCCAACCTTCTTTCCTTATCCATCGGTGAAACTCGCTTGACTTCATAAAATTTGTTGTGTGTTTAAATTAGCTGTGTATCGACTTAGACAAAGATAGTATTTTTACTATCACCATCCAATGTTTGGCTCAAAAAAAGAATTTTCAAATAGGTACAGGACACTGAGACCCCTTAGGGAACACCTCAAAGAATGGCAATAAAAAAAGGCGAGTTTCCCCGCCTTAGATGTTTTCACAACGGAATAATCCTTATTGTGAATTGCTTTCAGGAACAAAGATAAACCAAAGAGTTGTTATTTATATCAAAAAGTAAACTATTTGGTTTATATTTGCATTACATGACATAAAGATATTTGGATCGGGATGTCCCCAATCGGAATGAAGCCGGAGCAATCCGGCTTTGTTTTTGACTACTGCCACGAATTAGGCCTTTTTAGAATATACCCATCTTTTTTTACAACTTCCATCGGGAATTGGGCATCCAATAGTTTCTTTCGTCCTATAGTTAAGCAACCCCTTGCTACATTTTTCACACTTACATTCTCTCTTTGGGGAGGAAACCCAACAAAAACTCTTTTGTTAGTAAAAATTTGGTGTATTGATTTAATGGGAGGCACCAAGTCACTATCTCCTGTCACCAGGAAAGCGACATCATACAGATCTTTATGAGCATCTTCCATCATAGCCACAGCAATATTGACATCGGTCATTTTTTCATTGGAATAGGGATAACTGTGACCACATCTACGGCACGTTTCAGTATGAGACTGATAGTGACCATAAGTAATCTCAAAGTTGGATAGTGTTTCTAATGCTTCAATATACATTTTTTGCCTCCTCTCTTTATCCGGCTTATTCTTAACTCTCGAAGTAAAATATTTTACGCAAATCAACTCCTGATTAGGCTTCAGTAATGACAAAACAAGATTCTGCAAATTTAACCAGAGCATCTTTCCCCCAAAGCTCTGTTTCATTCCAAAATAAAGATTAAAACCATCTACATAAGCAATCACCCTTTCTGTTGTGTTTGTAATTTCCATTTTTATTATGTAATTTTGTGGCACAAGAACAGCTCCCGAGATAGCATCTTGGGATTGACGCCTCAGTAATACTGAGGCGTTTCTCATTTATTCCCTCAAAGATATATAAAAAAACTGTAATTCATAATTATAATATCCTATATTTGCAGGAGTAAAAAATAAAATCGCCGAAACGATTTTATTAGGGGCGGTAGCACAATGGCTAATGCAATGGTGTGACAAATCAATGACTGCGGGTTCGAATCCCGTCCGCTCCACCACAAAGATAATTTATTTATTCGACTGTCCCAAATGGATATCATAATAAATGAATTAGTTGTGAATTGCTTTTAAATTTTTATAGCAGAAAGATATCTCTTATCTTTCTGCTATAAAAATCATTTTAAGTATGCCCAAAAATAAACATATCCTCGGTCTCGATCTTGGAACCACTTCAATAGGGTTCGCCCATGTTATTGAAGGAGATACACCGGAGCTATCTGAAATGATCCAAATAGGAGTTCGTGTCAACCCCTTGACTACAGATGAACAAACCAATTTCGAAAAAGGCAAACCTGTTTCTGTCAATGCAGACCGTACTTTAAAACGGGGTATGCGTCGCAACCTCGACCGATACCAGTTACGAAGAAATAACCTTATAGAAGTTTTGAAAAAAAACCACATCATCACCCAGGATAGTATACTGGCAGAAGATGGCAAACAGACCACACATGAAACGTGGCAACTGCGATCTAAGGCAGCTACATCAAAAATAGAAAAGGTTGAACTGGCCCGGGTATTCCTCGCTATTAACAAAAAAAGAGGTTATAAAAGCAGCCGTAAAGCGAGAAACGAAGATGAAGGACAGGCGATAGACGGAATGGCGATAGCCAAAAGGTTGTACGACGAAAATCTTACACCCGGACAGCTGGTGTTTCAGCTATTAAAAGAAGGCAAAAAACATATCCCCGATTTTTACCGCTCTGATTTACAGGCGGAGTTTGATAAAGTATGGGATGTACAAAAGTCGTTTTACCCTGAAGTTTTTACGGATGGGTTTTACAAAAACCTGCAAGGAAAAGGGCTACGGGCTACTTCAGCAGCATTTTGGGGAACATACGGTTTTAATACAGCAGAAAACAAAGGAACCCGGGAGGAGAAAAAAATACAAGCCTATCAATGGCGTAGTAGCGCTTTGAGCAAACAACTCTCCAAAGAAGAAGCGGCTTATGTGATTACCGAAATCAACAACAACCTTAATAATTCGAGTGGTTATCTTGGTGCCATCTCCGATAGAAGTAAAGAGTTATATTTCAATAAAGAAACCGTAGGCCAATACCTCTATAAACAACTACAGGCTAATTCACATATCCGGTTGAAAAACCAGGTATTTTACCGCCAGGATTATTTGGATGAATTCGAAACCATTTGGAAAGAGCAATCCAAACATCACCCGGAACTGACAGATGAATTAAAAACCCAAATCCGTGACATTGTGATTTTCTATCAACGGAAGTTGAAATCTCAAAAAGGCCTGGTGAGTTTTTGTGAATTTGAAAGTAAGGAAATTGATACAGAAAAAAATGGCCGGAAAACGAAAAAAAAAATTGGCCTGAAAGTAGCTCCAAAATCTTCCCCTTTATTCCAGGAATTTAAGATTTGGCAGATACTGAACAATGTATTAATTCGAAAAAAAGGAAGTAAAAAATCTACTGCGAAATTAACCGATACCAAAGCATTCTTTTTCGACTTAGACGCTAAACAAACATTATTTAACGAACTCAACCTCAAAGGCAATTTATCTGCGGCAAAAATCATCGAAACTTTAGGGTATAAACCCTCCGAATGGGAAGTTAACCATACTGTGCTGGAAGGCAATCGTACCAACGAAATTTTATACAGCACCTATTTGAAGATATTAGAGGTAGAAGGCTATGATATAAAAGATTTACTCAAAGTAAAAAGCAATAAAGATGAAGTTGAATTAAATGATTTAGATGTACCTGCTTTTGAAATCAAAAAAATGGTACAGTCTGTTTTTGAAACCCTGGGAATTGATACCGCCATTTTAGAATTTGATGCAGAGTTGGAAGGCAAGGCTTTTGAACAGCAGGCGTCATACCAATTATGGCATTTGTTATATTCCTATGAAGGTGACGACTCCCCTAGCGGCAATGAAAAACTATATGAGCTTTTAAAGAGGAAATATGGTTTCAAAAACGAGCATTCTAAAATATTGGCCGGGGTCAGTTTTTCGGATGATTACGGAAACCTGAGTAGCAAAGCCATACGTAAGATTTTTCCTTACATCAAAGAGAACCAATACAGTACCGCCTGCGAATATGCAGGCTACCGGCATTCTGCTTCTTCATTGACCAAAGAGGAAATTGCCAATAGACCTTTAAAAGAAAAATTAAACCTGTTGAAGAAAAACAGTCTGCGCAATCCCGTGGTGGAGAAAATCCTTAATCAAATGGTGAATGTGGTCAACGCTTTGCTGGAAAAGAACAGAGCGAATAATCCTGATTTTCATTTTAATGAGATACGTATTGAGCTGGCCCGGGAGTTGAAAAAGAACGCCAAAGAAAGAGCAGAAATGACTACGAATATCAACGCTGCCAAACTGCAACACGAGAAAATTATAAAAATTCTGCAAACCGAATTTGGAGTAAAAAATCCAAGTCGTAATGACATTATCCGCTACAAACTGTATGAAGAACTGAAGAATAACGGCTACAAAGACCTTTATACCAACACCTATATTCAAAGAGACATTTTGTTTAGCAAACAGATCGACATAGACCATATCATTCCACAGGCAAAATTATTTGATGATAGCTTTTCCAATAAAACGGTGGTTTTCAGAAAAGACAATTTGGATAAAAGCAACAAGACAGCCTATGACTATATCCTAAACAAATACGGAAGCAATGCTGCGGATCAATACGTCTTGAGAGCAAAGATGTTATTTGACTTGGGGCAGAAAAATAAAGAGGAAGGAATCTCCAAAGCCAAATTTCAAAAACTGCAAAAAAAAGAAAGTGAAATAGACGACGGTTTTATAGAACGAGACTTGAGAGATAGTCAGTATATCGCAAAGAAAGCCAAAAATATGTTGTACGACATTACCCGCTCGGTGGTATCAACATCCGGTAGTATTACCGACAGACTCCGTGAAGATTGGGGATTGGTCAACATTATGCAGGAATTGAACTTCGATAAATTCAAAGCTCTGGGCTTAACCGAACGAGTGGAAAAAAAAGACGGTAACTTCAAAGAACGAATTATTGACTGGACCAAGCGTAACGACCATCGCCATCACGCCATGGACGCACTAACTGTAGCCTTTACCAAACTCAATTACATCAACTATCTCAATTATCTGAATGCTCGTAAAGATGAAAGCCACAGGCTGCATCACAATATCATCGGCATTGAAAACAAAGAGACAGAAATCAGAGTAGATGATGAGGGGAATAAAAAACGTGTTTTCAAATCACCTGTTTTTGACTTCCGTCAGCAAGCTAAAGAGCATTTGGAAAATGTTTTGGTCTCCCATAAAGCCAAGAATAAAGTGGTAACTAAAAACAAAAATACTATTAAAACCAAAAACGGCGAAATGACAAGAACGGAATTAACTCCAAGAGGACAGTTCCACAAAGAAACTGTTTATGGCCGCTATCTATATTATGTCAACAAAGAAGAAAAAGTAGGGATAAAATTTAATGAAGCCCTCATTCAAAAAGTCAGCAACCCGCTTTACAGAAGCCTTTTACTGCAACGCTTACAAGAAAACGGGAATGACCCTAAAACAGCCTTTGGCGGCAAAAACTCCTTAAGTAAAAATCCGATTTATTTAGACGAAGCCAAAACAGAAATGCTACCGGAAACGGTGAAATTGACATGGCTCGAAGAGGATTACTCTATCAGAAAAGATGTTACACCGGAAAACTTTAAAGATGAAAAGACTATTGAAAAGGTTTTGGACAAGAAAATAAAACAAATTTTGTCTGATCGTTTAAAACAATATGGTGATGCCCGGAAAGCTTTTTCCGATCTGGATAAAAACCCAATCTGGCTTAACGAAGCCAAAGGTATTGCTATCAAAAGGGTCACCATTAGTGGAGTGAAAAATGCAGAATTTTTACACTATAAAAAAGATCATCTGGGAAATGAGATTTTGGACAAAGAAGGCAAACGCATTCCGGTAGATTTTGTGAGTACGGGCAATAACCACCACGTAGCTATTTACAGAGATGGTAATGGCAATTTACAAGAGCGGGTAGTTTCGCTATTTGATGCCGTTCAGTTGGTAAATGCAGGTGAACCGGTAATAGACAAAAGTTATAATCAGGGCTTAGGTTGGCAGTTCTTGTTTACAATGAAACAGAACGAATACTTTGTATTTCCGAACGAACACACAGGTTTCAATCCCGGCGAAGTAGATTTACTTGACCCTAAAAATAAGAAAATGATTAGCCCGAATTTGTTTAGAGTACAAAAGTTAGCCACAAAGAATTACATGTTTAGACATCATTTGGAAACTAATGTGGATGATAAAAAAGAACTGAAGAACATTGCTTTTATTCACATCCAAAGTTGTAATCTCCTGAAAGAAATAGTCAAAGTTCGCATCGATCACTTGGGGGATATTGTTAAAAAGGGAGAATATTAAATATATTATTACCTTTAATGTTTCAAAAAAAGTTTATATTAAATTAAACGTGAGTAGATTAGGGAGAATTCCAAAAGCATAACATTATGTCAAAACTAAAAACAAATACCTCCATGTTTCCTGAATCGGTTAAAACTCCTAAAAAAAAATGGACTTTAAAAAAGTTTGATACATTCGAGGAAATGGAAATGGATCAACTGAAACAAGCGATTTCTCTCAGCCCTATAGAAGGTCTCCTAAAATTAAAAAAATTAACATTGGCAGCTTTTGGATTTTCAGATGAAGCTCAAATAAAAAAAAAAGAACGTATTATAAAGTTTTAACTAATGAATATTTTTTTTGATGAGCATAGAGAAATCCTGAAAGCTTTGATAAAACATAAAGTGAGCTTTATTCTGATTGGGGGCTACGCGGTAAATTATTACGGTTACCACCGAAGTACTGGGGATATGGACGTTTGGATAAAGCCGGATAATGAAAACAAAGAATTACTTATTCAGGCTCTAGAATCCTTAGGATTTGATGAAGATGGATTGGCAACAATTAGTCAATGGAATTTTACTAAAATGCAAAAATTTCATATTGGCAGCGAGCTGGAGCCCGACAAAACAGAATTTGTGACACATATTTCAGGCGTGCAGTTCACTTTGGCAGATGAACTCAAAATCGTGGCTGATATCGAAGGACTTAATTTGCCAATCATTCATATTAACGATCTTATTGAAAATAAAAAAGCCAGCGGTCGTCTAAAAGACCTGGCAGATGTTGAATATTTAGAAAAAATAATGTTATTAAGAAATAAAGATAAATAACTTTGGCACCTTAATTGTAATACACTTAAAATCAACCTTTAAGTGTATTACCCATGATTAAACGAAGTTTATTTTTCTCCAATCCGGCCTATTTAAGTCTTAAGAACAGGCAGCTTTCTGTTAGTTACCCCAATTCAGATAAACCGCTGACTGTACCGGTGGAAGATATCGGAGTGGTGGTTCTGGAAAACCGACAGATCACACTGACCAATGGCCTCATGACGGCTCTGCTGGAAAACAATGCCGCCATTATCACTTGCGATGCGACCCACATGCCTAATGGGCTTATGTTGCCTTTAGACGGTGGAAATACCCAAACCGAGCGCTTCCGATACCAAATAGATGCTACACTACCCCTAAAAAAACAATTGTGGCAGCAGACGGTCCAATCCAAGATTTATAATCAGGCAAAGCTTCTGGATTACTTTGATATACCGCATGAAAATCTGCTGTATTGGATGAAAAGTGTGAAATCAGGCGATACGGAAAACCACGAAGCCCGAGCCGCAGTATATTATTGGAGTAAGCTTTTCCCCGACGTGGAAGATTTCACCCGGGAACGTTTCGGGGAGTTTCCTAATCACCACTTAAACTATGGGTATGCCATTTTAAGGGCTATTGTGGCCAGAAGCCTGGTAGCCTCCGGCCTCCTTCCTACCTTAGGCATTTTCCACAAAAACAAGTATAACGCTTATTGCCTTGCCGATGACATCATGGAGCCTTACCGCCCGTTTGTAGACAAATTGGTGTGCGAATGGGTGGAACAAAACCCAGAACAAGAAGTCCTTAGCAAAGAAGCCAAAGCCCATTTGCTTAAAATCGCTCAGGTAGACGTAAAATTCGAGAATTTCACCAGCCCTCTATTGGTAGGTATTCAGCGTACCACTGCCTCATTGGCCCGTTGTTTTGAAGGTACCCAAAGAAAGATCAACTATCCGGTTTTGGAATGATCACCCGGTTAAACCAATACAGAATTTTGTGGTTATTAGTATTCTTTGACCTGCCTACGGAAACCAAAAAAGACCGGAAAGCGGCCGGAAAGTTCCGTAAAGATCTCTTGCAAGACGGCTTCGCCATGTTTCAGTTCTCCATCTATCTGCGCCATTGTAACAGTCGCGAAAATGCGGAGGTACACATGAAAAGGATTAAACGGCTTCTACCTCCTAAAGGGCATGTCGGAATTTTATGCATTACCGATAAACAGTTTGGCGACATCGAGCTTTTTATCGGAAAGGATGAAGCCCAAAAACCTCAGGTGGCCCAGCAACTCGAACTTTTTTAAAAAATCAGAATGAACAAAATCACCGAAAAAAGAAAAAATCCGACCGTTTAACATTCAGATTTTTTCTTTACAATTTCAACGATAAATCAATGACTAACAATCAATTACAACAACATACCTTGTTGTAAATATCGTTGAAAATCAATTTGAAAGCAATTCACAACGCTTAAAATACAACATGCACCCGCGGGGATCTTGTTGTAAATATCGTTGAAAATCAATTTGAAAGCAATTCACAACTGAAGGGTGGAAACGTTATTGCTTTTCATCCTTGTTGTAAATATCGTTGAAAATCAATTTGAAAGCAATTCACAACTCCTCTGCGCCAAAATAATCTATGAGTAGCTTGTTGTAAATATCGTTGAAAATCAATTTGAAAGCAATTCACAACAGTTCGTACTTTCCGGCTAACTATTGCGTCCTTGTTGTAAATATCGTTGAAAATCAATTTGAAAGCAATTCACAACAAGAATATATTTATATTTTCAGGTGGTAACTTGTTGTAAATATCGTTGAAAATCAATTTGAAAGCAATTCACAACAGGGCGGCACGCCCCTGCAAAACACTTCAGCTTGTTGTAAATATCGTTGAAAATCAATTTGAAAGCAATTCACAACGACTTGACATGAGGGTGTGGCGACGGTGCACTTGTTGTAAATATCGTTGAAAATCAATTTGAAAGCAATTCACAACACATTCGGGTGGGCGATGCCGGCATGGCCACTTGTTGTAAATATCGTTGAAAATCAATTTGAAAGCAATTCACAACGATATCGGTCGCCGAAAGCGAAAGTTCTGACTTGTTGTAAATATCGTTGAAAATCAATTTGAAAGCAATTCACAACAAAACGTGGTCTATATCTTCGTCGAATCCGCTTGTTGTAAATATCGTTGAAAATCAATTTGAAAGCAATTCACAACTGACACAAAAAACGAATAGAAATGATAACCTTGTTGTAAATATCGTTGAAAATCAATTTGAAAGCAATTCACAACTTTTATTATATATATAATACAAAATTAATACTTGTTGTAAATATCGTTGAAAATCAATTTGAAAGCAATTCACAACGGAACCGTTATTGTAGTAACCTCCGTGGACCTTGTTGTAAATATCGTTGAAAATCAATTTGAAAGCAATTCACAACCTACCACTATGTTTACTACCTCATCACGAACTTGTTGTAAATATCGTTGAAAATCAATTTGAAAGCAATTCACAACGCAGAGCGTTTCAACGTCCAGCCGAAAGGGCTTGTTGTAAATATCGTTGAAAATCAATTTGAAAGCAATTCACAACCGGGGATAAAACCCACCACCAAGACCATGACTTGTTGTAAATATCGTTGAAAATCAATTTGAAAGCAATTCACAACGCATCAATAAGAAGCATCTTATTGTACACACTTGTTGTAAATATCGTTGAAAATCAATTTGAAAGCAATTCACAACTTCTTGCTTTTCATCTTATTTGGGACACTCCTTGTTGTAAATATCGTTGAAAATCAATTTGAAAGCAATTCACAACGGTTTGGGTAAAGAAAAACCCCTTCATCACTTGTTGTAAATATCGTTGAAAATCAATTTGAAAGCAATTCACAACCCCCCTACTTTAGATATACATTGAAATATTCTTGTTGTAAATATCGTTGAAAATCAATTTGAAAGCAATTCACAACTTGAGATTCTTCAATCAGTTTCTTGACCTTCTTGTTGTAAATATCGTTGAAAATCAATTTGAAAGCAATTCACAACTTTTTGCTATTCTTTTTGCCTTTTGGTAGTCTTGTTGTAAATATCGTTGAAAATCAATTTGAAAGCAATTCACAACGCCCAAATAGTGATTATGCAGCCAGGGTAACTTGTTGTAAATATCGTTGAAAATCAATTTGAAAGCAATTCACAACTACAAGATTAAAGAGTCTAAAAGAAGGTACCTTGTTGTAAATATCGTTGAAAATCAATTTGAAAGCAATTCACAACCCCGGCAGATCGAATTAAGAGAACGGGCATCTTGTTGTAAATATCGTTGAAAATCAATTTGAAAGCAATTCACAACGACAGGTCGAGCATAACCCTGAATGATCTGCTTGTTGTAAATATCGTTGAAAATCAATTTGAAAGCAATTCACAACGCTTGGGCTGGGTTTTCTTTTTGCCAATAACTTGTTGTAAATATCGTTGAAAATCAATTTGAAAGCAATTCACAACTATTTGCAAGAAACTTGAAGCCTTTGTATCTTGTTGTAAATATCGTTGAAAATCAATTTGAAAGCAATTCACAACTAAAGCGTTGGATGGTTGCATCTGTCGCTACTTGTTGTAAATATCGTTGAAAATCAATTTGAAAGCAATTCACAACCAGGTCAGAAGGCTTGTTGATAAAAACCGCCTTGTTGTAAATATCGTTGAAAATCAATTTGAAATACGTTTCGGACAAAGAAAAAAAAGGCTACTTTGGATGATCTGAAGCTGGTTTATATAGCGGCTAATGCCGAACAGGGGTATGAGCACTTGCTTGAATTTGAAGAAAATAGGGTAAAAATATCCTCTGACTTCCAAAAACTGGCTCCAAAAGTAAAGATACCTTTACCTCCGAACAGACAGCTCTACCTGATTATTATAGAGATAGCTAAAAAATAGACGAGGTCACGCAGACAATACCTATCCAAAACTGGGGGTTGATAATCTCCCAACTAAATATTATATTTGTAGACAGATTAAAGTTGGATCACGATAGTGTACAGAAAAATAACTGTGACATAGTTCATGATACACTATAAATAAACCATTAATATGAAAAGAATTCTATTTGCTTCTTTATTTGTTTCAAGTTCCTTATTTTCTCAGGTTTTACCTCAAATTGATAACTTTTCGGGTACCCACCAGGTCTATCTGAATCCGTCATCCCTGGTCGGATCAAAATGGAACTCCTACTTCAATCTGGGTATGACGAGTTTTACCACCGCCTCTCCGGCTTTTGGAAACGAGACCATACCCTATTCGGGTAAAAACTTAAAATTCGGAGGAAACCATCATAGAGTTTCAGACGTATCGATAGTAGGACCTGCATACATGATGCAGTTTAAAAACGAACACGCATTCTCCGTGAATACGCGGTATACGGGTGTTCAACGTGTTTCCACAACTCCGGAATTTAATTCCTGGCTAAATCATGAGGCATCTTCGGGTTCGGGTCAGCTGTCTCAATTTTCCGGCTCCCAAACTTCCTATCTGGAATACAGCTTCAATTATGCAGGAAAAGTGTTGGATATAGACAGACATTACCTCAAAGCAGGTGCCGGGTACACTATTATTAGAGGTGTTTTATTCTCCGATTATTCTATAAGCGGCCCTTTATCTTATGACGGGGAGCAATTAGACATAACCCATTCCGATATAAACATACGCACTTCGTCTCTTTTACATCCCTCTGACCTGCCTGTCAGTAATTATCTGCTGGGGAAAGTAGAGGCAGGAAAAGGAAATGCTTTTTCCGCCGGAGTTACTTATGAGTTCCGAAAATCGAAAGAACGGTATCATTACACCATGAACGGGAAGGTCCGTTCAGATCCCTCGGAGCTTGCTTACCTTGTAAAAGTAGCGTTTGCAGCTAACCATATCGGCAAAATCAGGTATGATGCGGAAACTATGGTGTCTAGTGAAGCCAGTGGAACCATTCTCCGGGCTGAAATGGCCGACGCGGAAAATACAGGAGACCTGGTAAGCCTTTTCAACACAAGATTTAACCCGGAAAGGTCGTCCGGCCCCGTGAGCTATACCCTTCCACGGAATATCACTGCGCAGGTGGATGTAAATTTTTATAAGCGCTGGTATGGCGGTGTAACCCATATTTCACAACCCGATTTCGCTAAAACCTACCTGGGTGTGCGGCATGAAAATTACGGCGGCGGGTTCGGCCTGACGGGCATTTACAATTCGCTGACCAAAGAGTTGGGATGGGGAATTAACCTAAGGGCTGGAATTTTTACTTTGGGAACGGAAAATATAGAGGGCTTCTTCAAAAAGGGGTCTCCCTCGGCCCAGGCTTACTTCGGACTGTCTTTTGCGCTTAAAAAAGCCGAAAAAATCAATGACCGCGATGGCGACATGGTGTCGGACAACAAAGACCAATGCCCGGATATTGCGGGTTATTGGACATTCAGGGGCTGCCCGGATACCGATGGAGACGGAATAGAAGACCGGTTGGACGCCTGCCCGAATGAGGCAGGTCCCAGCGAAACCAGAGGCTGCCCGGATTCTGACGGTGACGGGATTTTTGACAAAAACGATGCCTGCCCGCAAGCAGCCGGACCCGAAAAAACGAACGGATGCCCCGATGCAGACGGGGACGGGATTCCAGATACAGAAGATAAATGCCCGGACCAGCCCGGCCTTCCCGAAAACGGGGGGTGTCCGGATGCCGACGGTGACGGAATCCGGGATGCCGACGATGAATGCCCAAACGAGAAAGGCTTACTGCTGCTAAACGGTTGTGCTTTGGTTATTCAAATGGATGATAAGCTGCTCTTCAACCCGGAATTAAAAAGCCTGTTGAAGACCCGGCTTTCTTCTGATCTACATTTTTCGGATGAGCTCACTGAACAGCTAAAAGCTTGGAACGCGAACCATCCTTCCAAAACACTTAACCTGGTGTTTTCGGGAGAAAGCCGGGCGGTTCTGTTGGAACTGGCAGGAACCTGTAAAGACAATATGCCGACTGCGTTAGAGTCGTTTATCCATTTTACGGCCAGGCCTGAGCCTGGTAAAAAGTATTCATTATCGGTGGAAGAAAAATGAGATCACTCGCTTTTATATTATTTCTGACCGTTTCTGCTACGGCATTTTCACAAAAAAAAACCCGGCTTCCGGAGCCTTTGAACCTATGGGATTATGAAGAATATTCCCCATCGATAAGTGCCGACGGCAAAACGCTGATTTTTCAGTCTGAACGCTATGGAGTTCTGGTAAGCGGCATTAACCGCGTACCTGAAATTAATTCCGAGGGACACAAAAACCGCACGTTGAACCGGAAAACAGCCTCTTTCTTTGGCATTTACCAGGCCACACTGCACCCCGGAGGCCAATGGAGCAAGCCGGAACCGATAGATGCTATCAACCGGTTCAGCGAGGCCATGACGCCGGTGGTAGGCGGACCGAGCATCAGCTACGACGGGAATTATTTATTTTTCTTTGCCAATTTCCCTGACGATAAATCGGCACTTGGTAAAGAAGACCTGTATTATTCCGTTCGGGAAAAATACGGCTGGAGCGCTCCCATAAACCTGGGTCCGGAGATCAATACGTCTGGCTATGAGGGCTTTCCAAGTATCTCATCTGATGGAAGACACCTGTATTTTATCCGGGAAGATCTTACTAAGAAAGCGCTGGGGGAGGAGCAATGCTACCGGATCATGCGGTCGGAAAAAGACCTGAACGGAAAATGGAAGAGACCGATCGAGCTGGCGGCACCCGTCAATATGGACTGCGAAAAGGCTCCGCGAATAATGGCCGATAATAAAACACTGGTATTTTCTTCCATAAAAAAAGGCGGGAAAGGCAATTTTGACCTTTATATAAGCCGGTTGAACGAAAATGGAACCTGGTCAGAGCCTCAGGCTCTGGATTTTGTCAATTCTAAACATGCCGACCAGGCCGTAGCCATCAGTGCCTGCGGCGACGAAATGTTTTATATCAGCGACGGCGACATTTACACGATAGCTATTCCCGAGGCCCTGCGTCCGCAAAAAATGATGACTCTCCAGGGTTTTGTGGTGGATGCCGAAAGCCAGGCTCCTATTTCCACTATCGTGATCCTGAAAGATAAAACCAACGGAAAAGTAATTGCATCGATTGAAACGAACTCTGCCGACGGAAGATACACTCTACTGGCTCCTCAGGGAGGTAAATACCAAGTAGAAATAAATGATAGAAATTATAAGCCGGCATCTTCCAACCATGACCTTACCCATGTTAATCACTGCGAAATCATCAAAAGTGATTTCAAATTAGAAAAATCTCAAACCCTGTCTAAAAGAGATGACATCTTCATTGAAGAAACTGCTGTGGTTAAAAACACCGCTGAAATCATAGAAACAGAGATAGTAAGTACCCGTAGAAATGCGCCCAAAGTGGTAAGTATAGTAGAAGAAGAGCGGGTAAATCTCACCAAAGATACCAAAGTAGTGGTAGATTCCCTTCAGGAAATCCATCAAAAAGCGCCGGAAATAAAAAAAACGGAGCTATTTACGATCACATTGCTGGTCAGAGATGGAGAGAATAACGGGGTAGTGAAGAATGTGGACTTACAATCAGATAACCTGAAATATGACTTTGACGCCGAAAGAAATTCTTTTGATATTAAAGTGTCATCAACCGACAAGTATGATCTGCTCCTGTCTGCCCCCGGCTATCAGACTGAACAATACAGTATAAGGGACGTCACCGCTTCGAAAAGAGTGGTGGTACAGTTGTTTGCGGAGCTCCCTTCCAACCTGAATATTACAGTGACCGACCTGACCAGTGGGAACCTGGTGGCTTCGAGCATTGAAGTCACTACCAGCGAAGGGAAAAACTATACGTTGGATAACACTTCTGGCAAAACGGTCATCGAGTTTTCCAGAAGCCAGAAAGTAGACCTTATCATCCATGCTTCGGGTTATACCACTTTGAGAAAACAGCTCGACATAGAGGTTATTCCTGAAGGGAATCTGTACCAGCTTGACGCCAGACTGGAAAAGATCAGCTATATGGTCTATATATCTGCCCTGGACAAAGAAACCCGGACCCCTGTTTCCGGTGCAAACTTTTCGCTGGTTTCGGGTTCAGGGCAAGATGTATCAAAAAATGCTGAACTCACCGGAAAAACACAATACTCAATAGAAGGCACCGGCCATTACATGGTGACCAGCACAGCCCCCGGTTACCAGGATCAGGTACTCGATCTTGCTGTTGTTAATAATATTACGGATGTGGTTTTTGAAATGGTTAAAAAGGCTGTTCCCACGAAAGATTTTGTACTGGCTTTTATCGATGAGTTTACAAAAGAGTCTCTTAACGCTGACGTAAAGACCAATAAGCTGTTGGTAAAGAGTAATCCACCAACCGTTCAGATAGAGCAGGGGAGTTCAGCCCACATTGAGGCATCTATATCCGGATACCCGGTTCTTACCGCAGACCTGGATTATAACTCCGTTCAAAACCAGGAGTTTAAACTAAAAAGGGACCTCTACCCTTTCCGGTTTAGAATAGTTTCTGAAACCACACGTAGATTGCTGGATGACGCACGAGTAAACCTGGTGGATGAGAAAACCAAAGAAAAGGCGCAGTTTGAGCTACATGACGGTATCGTTACGGCACTATTAAGTCCGGAAAAGAACTATATGATTTCAGCGACAGCCACGGGCTATTCCAATGTACAGCTACTATTCGAAACCCTACAGGCACTATATGACAATACGAGAGAAAGAGCTGTATTCCTGAAGCCACAGGAAGTGTCGGTGGCAAAAGAAACCATAGGTACACAAACCATTGAGACCAAAGAATTTGGTGTGATTAGAACAGGGGTTTCAGTTCAGCTCAATAATATCTATTTTGACCAGAGTAGTCCGGTATTGAAGCCTGAATCGAATGCTGAGCTGGATAATCTCGCCAGCGTTTTATTTGACAATGCGAATATAAGAATTGAAGTAAGAGGTTATACGGATAATCAGGGCGACTTCAATAAAAATGTTCAGCTTTCGAAAGACCGATGCCAGGCCGTGATCCATTACCTTATTTCTAAAGGCATAAGTGCTTCCCGAATGACAGCCGTGGGCAGAGGGCCACTTGACCCCATAGCGCCAAACAACTCCGAAGAGAACCGAAGCAGGAACAGAAGGGTAGAATTTGTGGTAATTTAAGCTACTCCAAAACTCACCGCCGTAAGCTCTCTACCTGCCTGAAGAACCCTGATGAATCTTTGAATCTGCTCTTTTCCGGTTTTGGAATGGGCTTAGACCCGATGCGCGCTCTCCTTTATAAAAGAAATAATCACTTCAAACGCCTCAGCTCCCCATCAAGCGGATATTTCAGCACTACCTTTTTACCCGTAGCGTTTTCCAGGAGAGGCCGAAGCACCAGGGCGGCGTTCTGACGGGTTTGTGTGAGAATATCGGAATCCAGGGCCGACTGCAATATCTGCTGCTCCGCCCTTTTCCAGGCTTCTTCCAGCAGCAACCCCTCGTTCATAAATGCGTATTCGGTGTGGTAGACTTTAGAGCGGCTATGGTCAATTTTGTGGTAGCAGATCTCGGGCTTGGGCAGGTTCACCACCAGGGTATCGCCTACGGTAAGGATATCTTCCGCTTTCACCTTCCGGAGGTCAATACAGCCCACCGCTTCTCCCTGTATGATGAGAATAGCCTTGGGATCAGGCAGAAACTGCCGGGTTATACTCTGCTCCACCACATCGCGGTAGGCATATTTGACCAGCTCCAGTTTTCCCAGCTCCGAAATCTCTTTCAACACAATATTATGGGAAGTGATCACCTCCGTATCCTTGAAGATCTTAAACGATTTCACGCTCTCCCAGATCAGAATCAGGAGAGCGGCGATGACCGCATAAAACCCTATGGAAATCCATTTTTTCATAGATTAGTGACGAGTAATCATCTTAAACCTTCTGAATGAACTGATCCCCAAACCTACGAAGACCAGGGCTGTACCTATCCACAAGATATTCATAAAAGGCTTTTCTATCGCTTTCAGGATGATATATTCTTTCTCTCCCCGGTTAATCCCGAAGGTAAACATACCGGTGGTAGGGTCAATACGCAACAACTGTGCCCGTATACCCAGTTCATTACTGACCACGGGAATACTCCAGATCTCCCGGTTTTTGATGGCAAAAACCGGTTTCAGAATCCGTTCCCCGTCGCGTTCCAGTATCCGCAGTGTGGCCTCCGCGGCTACATCGCCTTCGTTCAGGGGCAGGCCGTCCAGCTCAGTTAACTGGTTCACCTCATCCAGGATAGCGATATGGTCATTGAGAAAAAAGGTATCTCTCAGGGCTACGGCATATTCTTCCGTGGGGGTCCATTGTTTCTCTTCCCCTGTAGTCACATAGTTGACATGCGAATATATGTCTTTGTTCCAATAATGCTTGATATCCGGAGAAACCACATTGCCCATCTGCCGGTTAATCTGGTACCGGGGGTAAAGGTTAAAGTCTTCCTTCTCTCCCCGCTTAAAATTGACCTGGTAATAAGTATTCTCGGCATTGTATTCCACGGTATCCCCTTTCTGCGCCAGCAATTTATCGCCATCCATCAGGTCGGCACGCAGGGTACCTTTGTAGTCGCTGTCCAGCACTTGTTGCACAAAACGTTTTTCCACGTACCCGGGCATATTCCGGATCTTCACAAATTCCCCGCCGAAAGTCAGGTTGAAATCCTGAATACGGGTGGGGCGCTTCACGTAAAGCAGGGTACTTTCCTGGTTGTCTTTTTCGTTCCGGAACAATTGGTTTCCTTCAAAATTAAGGGATATGACCTTTTCATAAGCCGAAGAATACATGGCCCCTACCAGCATCATGGCTACGCCGATATGCGCTACCGCTCCCCCGGCAATTTTTCCTTTCCGGAACTGTAGAAGGATCCGGAAATTGGCTGTAATACAGAACATTCCGGAAGCCCCCAGCAAAATATACTGCCACTTGTTTACGCCGGTCAGGGAAATAATTCCTGCTGTAAGCAGCAAACTCACCACCAAAGGATTCACCAGCTTGGAAAAAGTTTGTTTTCCTTCATTTTTCCAGTAAAAATACTGGGCCACACCCGTCAGGGAGACAATCACGATAAACAGCCACATCTGCACCGCAGTAAAGTGTTCTACCGGGTCGGTAGGCATGGCCATATTGAGTTTCAGTCCGAAAAATTCGCCTATTTTATTGTAGACGGGGATAGACGTGGTCACAATCAGCTGAAAAGCGGCCAGCATCAGTACGGTTACCCCGATAAATATCCAGAAGTCGGAAGAATAGGTAGATACTTCCTTCTCGTCTCTTGGCAGGTCTTTCCAGCGGTAGGCCAGCAAAACCAGGGCCACTACAATAAAGAAAAAGAGATAGAGCAGTAACTGCCCGGAAAGGCCCAGGTCAGTAAAGGAATGCACGGAAGCCGAGCCCAGCACCCCGCTACGGGTTAAGAATGTACTGTACAGAATCAGGATAAACTGGGTAATGGTCAACACAAAAGTAGTTTTTAAGGCCGATGAACTCTTGTTGGAGATCATCATGGTGTGGAGCGCTCCCACCATCACCAGCCAGGGGATATACACCCCGTTTTCCACGGGATCCCAGTTCCAGTACCCACCGAAATTCAGGGTTTCATACGCCCATATTGCCCCCATCATAATGCCTATACCGAGGAGGATGGCCGCGGCGAGGGTCCAGGGCTGGGCTACTTTTATCCAGCCTTTGTAATCGCCTTTCCACAAAGCCGCCACCGCAAAAGCGAAGGGTACCGTGGTCATGGAGAATCCTAAAAAGGTGGTCGGCGGGTGAATCACCATCCAGTAGTTCTGCAACAGGGGGTTCAGACCGTTTCCGTCTTTGGGTACAAAGTCGGGGTTGGTAGCCCATAAAGGCAGATGCGGCATAGATTCTTTAAGCAGGAGAAAAGGAGTACTTCCCAGCTTAAAGTCACCAAAAAGCACGGCCCCCACAATCATACTGGTCAGAAAAGTCTGTACCGCCGCAAAAACCGCCATCATGGGGTTTTCATATCCCTGGTATTGTTTCCCTTTGCTCCGGAACCAGGTGATCAGCACAAAGCCTACCAGTACATTCCAGAACATCCACAACAGGAAACTCCCCTCCTGGTCTTGCCAGAAAGTAGAAATGGCGTATCCTACCGGAAGGCTCAGGGAGGTGTTGTCCCAGGCGTAATGGTATTCAAAATATTTATTCAGGATGATGGTGAAGAGCGCGGCCACTATACCCAGCACAAAAATGCCGTGGGTAAGAAAGAGTTTGGGGGCCAGCTTTTTCCAGAAACCATCGCTGTCTTTCCGGGATGCCAACACATATACGTATGCCGAAATGATAGAAGTGAGAAAAGCCAGGATTACCGAGGCATGCCCAATTTGCCCAAGATAAGAACGAAGCATTAGCGCTTTGATTTTTTGTTTAATCTGCAAAAATACCCTTAAAAAATTAGAAAGGGGTCAAATAACAAAAATTAACATTTCATTGACGAATGAGAAGCGGCCAGAGCTATTTACACCGTAATCCGCCTTCTTCGGCCGGTCACCTTCCACGTGCCGGCATACCTTTCTTCTTCAAAAACGTACGCTTCGTCGTATAAATTCACGGTAGGACAAACATGGTAGGGAATTCCGAGCAAAACATCTCCCACTTTGTAACTGTCCCAGCGGTCGGTTTCCAGCACACCGTGCTCTTCGCTCTGACTTTTTAATCGCAAATCCGGGTTTTCTGGGAAACGTATCCGGAAGTCCACCGGGTTTTCGGCAGACACAGCCTTATGCCCCATATCTACGGTAATAATGCCCCGGGTCGGCCGGGAAATCACCCGGGTGAGTACAAATGCCGCCGGTAAAAAATGTTGCTCCTCGAATTTATCGCCATAACCCCAGTCCCAAAACACGCCGGTACCCGGAGAAAGCGTACGGTTTTCTACTTTCAAATGGGCCGTAAAGGCGGGGGAGCCTCCACAAACCAGTTCCAGGTCGCCCACCTTTTCCCTGGCCCGACAGATAAAATCTTCGAGGAGAGCCATGCCTGCCCCTACCCTTCTTTCGCGTTCTGAAAAATCGGCGTCGGTAATGTGGCCGTCATAGATGTGTAAGCCTTTCACACGAATGTTTCCACGGGAAAGCACGTATTCCAGGAAAGGCCATAGATCATCGTCTACTTCGTGACCTGACCGGTTCATTCCGTTGTTGATATCGAGATAGACCGACACCTCCCCCATTTCCGCAGCCAGCTCATCCACCACTTCCCGGCAATCTATCAGGGTGGAAAAGGCGGTGCGGGGAAAAGCGTCCGTGAGGTTTCGGAGCCGGCGGATCTTCGGCCCTACCAATTGGTGGGCGATCAGCACGCTTCGCGCTCCCGCTTCCGCCGCCAGTTCGGCTTCGGCTACGGTAGCTGCTTTAAACCGGGCAATGCCTTTGCCCAGCATGAGGCGCATGACTTCCGGCATCTTGTGGGTTTTCACGTGGGGCATCAGCCTCTCCGTACCGCCCGCCAGGCGAATCATCTCGTCGATATTTTTTTCTACCCGGTCCTGGTAAATGAGCAGGGCGGGGGAATCAAGATCAGAAAGGGACATGATGGGTTTGGGGGTTAGATGTTAGATATTAGATGTTCAGGTTTCGTATAGCTCCAGGGGCAGATGATCCGGATCTTCGAAGAAGGTAAAACGCTTCCCCGTCCATTCGTCTACCCGCACAGGCTCACAGGAAACTCCTTCTGCCTCCAGGTTTTGGATAGCCGCGTCCAGGTTTTCCACCCCAAAGGCCAGGTGGCGCAGTCCGCAGGCTTCCGGGCGACTCACCCGGGGCGGTGGACCGGGAAAGGAAAAGAGCTCCAGCACGTATTGCCCGTGAAGCGCCAGGTCGAGTTTCCATGAATCCCGTTCCTCCCGGTATACTTCCCGCACGACCTCCAGCCCGAGTACCCGGGTATAAAAATCGCGGGAACGCCGGTAATCCGAAACGATGACGGCAATATGGTGCACAGCTTCCAGCATGAATATTGGGTTTGGGTCTACAATATTAGTCTCATTTCCGCATTTCGCCTTTATCTGAAGCCTCATTTTTTACAGGGATTTGTCCTGCTTAAAAACTCTCCTTAACTTTGATACAGCTAATAACAGACAAACAATGGAAAATCTCATCACCGGAATTCAACAAATAGGAATAGGCGTAGTAAACGCGGAGGAAGCCTTCCAGTGGTACAATAAGACATTTAACCTGAACATCCCCCTCTTTGACGATGTGGCAGATGCCAAATTAATGGTGAAGTACACCGGTGGAAATATCCGGCGGCGGCGGGCCATCATGGCCCTGAACATTGCCGGCGGCGGTGGCGCGGAAATCTGGGAATCGAAACGCCCTCTGCCACTGGCTGCGGATTTCGAGCCGGTTTTTGGCGACCTGGGCATTTTTGCTTCCCGTATTAAATGCCAGAATTTGGGCGACTTCGCACATTCGCATAATCTGAAGGCAGTGTCTGGTCCCGACGGCAAACCCGTGGTCTGGATGAAAGACCCCTACCGCAATTCCATTGTGGTGGTGGAAGATGACTCCTGGTTTAAACCTAAAGCATCCAATACAGGGGGAATACTGGGCGCGGTGATTGGTGTCAGCGATGTGGAAAAGGTACTGCCCCTGTACGAAGCACTGGGTCTGAACGAGGTAGTGTACGATAAAACCGGTTTCTTCGAAGACCTGGGCGACCAAAGCCGGTCGACCTTCCGCCGGGTGCTTCTCCGCAAAAAGGAAAACAGCGAGGGTGCCTTTACCCGCCTTATCGGGAATGTGGAAATCGAGCTGGTGCAGGCGCTTGACAATACCCCCCGGAAAATCATGGAGGGGAGAACCTGGGGCGACCTGGGGTATATCCACCTGTGCTTTGACACCCTGGATATGGACGCACTGGCCAGCCGCCTGAATACCATAAGTTACCCCTTCACGGTAGACAGCGCCAACTCTTTTGATATGGGGGAAGCCGCGGGCCGTTTTACCTACATTGAAGACCCCGACGGCATACTGCTTGAATTTGTGGAAACGCACCGGGTACCGGTAATGAAAAAGCTGGGCTGGTATATCGATCTTAAAAAAAGAGGAATCCGGAAGCGCCTGCCAGACTGGATGATCAGCGCCCTGGGTATCGGAAAAGTGAAAGTGAAGTAATCTTGAGAAGCCTTAGGAGCGCAAATACGTCGGAAATTTCCGATAACCCACTCTCCTGTAAGCCACTATTTCGCTTTTTTTAAAACCTGGGCTTGTACTATGATAAAAAAACATTATCTTTGCCACACTTTTTATCAAATGCCTCCTTTCTTGCCTGAGGGAAGCCGCTTTGAGATATAAAATTTATCTTTAATTTTTTTTATTAAATGGACTTAATTAAATTTGTAGAGTCAGAGGTAAACGGAACCAACGCGAACGTTCCTGACTTTAAGGCTGGAGACACTGTAAACGTGTACGTTAAGATTATCGAAGGTAACAAAGAGCGTATTCAGTTATACCAGGGAGTAGTAATTCAGAGAAAGAATTACGGAACACCGGGAGAGTCTTTTACCGTTCGTAAAATCTCTAACGGTGTAGGTGTAGAAAGAATTTTCCCTGTACTGTCGCCTTCAATTGACAGAATTGAAGTAATCAGAAAAGGAAAGGTACGCAGAGCCAAATTGTATTACCTGAGAGGTAAACACGGAAAAGCGGCCAGAATCAAAGAGTTGAAAAAATAAGCAGCGATTGCTTTAAAGATTTTAAGTAATAGCTTTTTCATAATTTGTAGAAAAACGTCATCTCTTTGAGGTGACTTTTTTTTTCACAATGCACAAACGCACATGGATTTTTTTAAATACCAGGGAACAGGCAATGACTTCGTGATGGTAGACAACCGCGGGCAGGAGTTTAACCACACGCAGGAGTATATTGCCCATATCTGCCACCGCAGGTTTGGGGTAGGGGCAGACGGCCTCATTCTGATTGAAAATGCAGACGGATACGACTTCCGGATGCGGTATTTTAACGCAGACGGTGCCGAAGGCAGCATGTGCGGTAACGGGGGGCGCTGCGCGGTACAGTTCGCCGCCGACCTCGGCCTGTTTCAAGACCAGACCCGCTTCATTGCGGTAGATGGAGAGCATCACGCCCATATCCACAAAGACCGGGTATTCCTCCAGATGATTGACGTAAACGGCATAGAAGACCTGAAAGAAGGGCATTTCCTTAATACAGGCTCCCCCCACCTGGTTATTTTCACCGATGAGGTAGACCGCATGGATGTCAAAGAGCGGGGCGCGGCCATCCGCTACAGCGATTACTGGAAAAGCCGGGGCGGCGTGAACGTTAATTTTGTACAGGTAGCAGACCCCACACACCTGAAAGTGCGGACCTACGAAAGAGGTGTGGAAGATGAAACCTACTCCTGCGGAACCGGTGTGACCGCCGCGGCGATTGCAAGCCATTTCCGCCAATCTGCCGGCACTGACGTACAGATCCTGACCCTGGGAGGAGATCTGAACGTATCTTTCCGGCCTGGCGAAAAAATTTCCGAAATCATCCTTTCCGGCCCCGCAAAACAGGTTTTCAGGGGTGAATTGTAGAATAAATAACAACTTTTTTTGGAAGAAAGCTTATTTCTGTCGTATCTTGCAGACGATTTCAAATCACTTCCGGAAATCCGGGCGGACAACCAACAACCGCCCTATCCATCAAACCAATTTTTCTCGATTTTAGATATACCTTTAACTATAGTGTGTGATATTCGTGAATGCATCACGTATCCGATATTTTCCCCATGCTGTCACTATATTACCCCGCCTAAGGTTTAGACTTTGAACAGAACATTAATTTCAATTAAGTGGAAGAAGAAGAAAAAAAACCGGCCAAAGCTACAAGAAGTAAAGCCAAGGCCGCTACTACTGACGAAAAAGCTGAAGCTCCGAAAACACCCCGCGTAAGAAAAAGAATTACCCGGGTGGTTTCCGACGACACCTCACAAACTCCCAATCTTGATCCGGTTCCCTCATTCGAGGAATCCGAAACTCCCGCACTGGAACCCCTTATCGCCACCGAAATCTCTATTCCGGTGGTGTCTGATGAGGAAATAGACATGTCTGATCTCCTGGAAGAAGTTCCGGATATTACGGACGAAGACCTGGGTATTGTAGACGAAGTGACTAAAGAACAGGCTCAGGAAGCCAAACGCAAAGAAGACTACAGCCGAAATATAAAGAAACAATTCAATACCCTGGTGAAGGAATTCGACGGGCTGATCGACAATACCGGGGTACTGGAAATCATGAGTGAAGGAAGTTACGGCTTCCTGCGTTCAGCCGATTATAACTACCTGGCCAGTCCGGACGACATCTACGTCTCCCCTTCCCAGATCAAGCTTTTCGGATTGAAAACCGGCGACACCATCCACGGCACCATTCGCCCCCCGAAAGACGGAGAAAAGTATTTCGCCCTGCTGAAAGTGATCACCGTAAACGGCAAAACCACCGAAGAGATCCGTGACCGGATTCCCTTTGAATACCTCACGCCTCTTTTCCCTCAGGAAAAAATCAACCTCAGCACCCGTCCGGAGATCATGTCTACCCGGGTACTTGACCTCTTCTCGCCTATCGGAAAAGGACAAAGGGGAATGATTGTGGCCCAGCCCAAAACCGGTAAGACCGTATTGCTGAAAGAAATTGCCAATGCCATTACCGTCAATCACCCGGAAATTTACCTCATCATCCTGCTGATTGATGAAAGACCGGAAGAGGTAACCGATATGCAGAGAAGTGTAAAGGCCGAGGTAATCTCCTCTACCTTCGATGAAACCGCCGAAAAGCACGTAAAGGTTTCGGGAATGGTACTGGAAAAAGCCAAACGACTGGTAGAATCAGGCCACGATGTGGTGATTCTCCTCGACTCCATCACCCGACTGGCGAGGGCCTATAACACCACCCAGCCTTCTTCGGGCAAGATCCTCTCCGGAGGGGTAGACGCCAACGCGTTGCACAAGCCCAAACGTTTCTTCGGAGCCGCACGGAAAATTGAGAATGGCGGATCCCTGACTATCATCGCTACGGCCCTGATTGATACAGGTTCGAAAATGGACGAGGTGATCTTCGAAGAATTTAAAGGCACGGGTAACATGGAACTTCAGCTGGATCGCCGCCTGGCCAACAAGCGGGTGTTCCCTTCTATCGATATCCTGACTTCCGGAACCCGGAAAGAAGACCTCCTCATGGAGAAAGACGAGCTCCAGCGGGTATGGCTGCTTAGAAAGTATATGGCCGACATGAACCCGATGGAAACCATGGAATTCCTTCTTTCGAAAATGAAAGGTACCAGGAGTAACCTGGAGTTCTTGGCGACAATGAACAGGTAAACAGGCGAGGGAGATCATAGCCCGTAGGGATTACATATCGGTAAAAATTCGACCAACGAAAATCCATTATCCCGTAGGGATTCCATACCGGTAAAACCCCTACGGGGTAAGATATGTGCGTGGATGATGCGATTCTACCGTTATATAAACCCTACGGGTTATAACCGAAGCGAGCAAAACACCTATCCCGTTAGGGATTTCATATCGGTAAAAATACGACCAACGAAAATCCCTTATCCCGTAGGGATTACATATCGGTAGAAATACAACAAACGAAAATCCATTATCCCGTAGGGATTCCATATCGATAAAACCCCTACGGGGTAAGATATGCAGGTGGGGTATACAATTCTACCGCTATATAAACCCTACGGGTTATAGCCAAAGCGGGCAAAACACCTATCCCGTTAGGGATTTAATATCGTTAGAGAATTCAATCAACAAAACACCCCTATCCCGTAGGGATTCCATACCGGTAAAAATACGACCAACGAAAATCCATTATCCCGTAGGGATTACATAGCGGTAAAAAACAAAATCAACGAAAACGTCCATTATCCCGTAGGGATTACATACCGGTAAAACTGCGGAGTAATACACCAAAAAATTGGCGGCACCTCGCATCCGGGCGCCGCCATTTCCCACATATATTTACTCACACTTCCATATTCATCATTACTGCTGCCCTGTTTCCGATGATCCGCCCCCAATCACGTCATCGTTCTTCACCGAACGGGTCTTTTTCTGAACAAAGGCCATTTTTCCTAATTTGTAGCTAAAAGTGACTTTAATGTTCTGGTTGTAGATATTGTTCAGGCTCGTCTGCTCGTACAGAGGCGAAACAATAGTACTGTTCATCTTCATACCTCCCAGGAAGTTCTCCGCTGCTACACCTATGCTTCCTTTCTTGTTATTGAATTCTTTCCTTACACCCAGGGAGTACATATAGAAACTTCCCATGGTTCCCTGAAGCTGCACCTGCTTGCCCCGGAAACCTCCGAACGCCTGTACGGTCCAGTTGTTGGGTAAAGACGCCTGACTTTGCAACCTTCCACCAAGTACAACACCGGAGTTGTCGGCCATACTAAAGGTACCGTCGGCATTGGTGATTTGTCCTTCCATATAGGTATAGTACAGATCCAACCCACCGTTCAGGGTCCACTTGGAAGTCAGGTAGATATTCCCGAACAGGTTTCCACCCAAAGACTTCTGGTTACCTATGTTTTCGAAGGTGGTCACCATCGCCCCGGCCAGGGTGTCAGAAGGTGTAGTGATCCGGGTTACGGCATTGTTGGTCTGGCGTCCGAACACCGAGAAATTGAAGTAATTTTTCCCGGAAAACGTACTCAAAGCCAGTTCCACGTTATCGGTAATCTCCGGTTTCAGGTTCGGATTCCCTATGCTGATGTTCTGAGGATTAGACGCGTTGAAGTTGGGGTTCAGCTGCTGAAGTCCGGGCCGCTGAATCCTTTTGTTATACGCCAGTTTCACCGTAGAGCCGTTGCCCAGGGTTTTCGAAATATTGACGCTGGGTACCAGGTTTCCGTAAGACGGGATGGTGACGGCACTTTGCTGGTCCAGGGCATCAATGGTGGTATATTCATACCTCGTGCCTACTTTGAAAGTCAGTTTATTGGCCGTAGAATACGTATAGGAGGCATACCCTGAGGCGATATTCTGGGCATAATCCAGGAACCCGGACGGGTTAAACGGATCTACTGCGAAAGCACCGGAACCGGTAGCCGAAAGATATTTATAATCGCTGTTTACATTTCTGAAAATTCCTTTCAGACCTACCTCAAAAGACTGACGGGTACTCACCGGGGTGACAAAGTCGGCCTGTGCGGTAAATTCCTTGTTCGTATTGTCGTTCCGGTTTTGCATCCGGCTCAGAATCTCCCCGGCGCTGTTCAGAATATCGGCATCGAAATTGTTAATCAGGTTATTCTGGCTGTAATATGTAGAGATATACAGTTCTTGCTGGGGCTTGAAAATCTTGATATAATCGAGGTTTACGTCTACGTTATTCGAATTGTCTTTCCCGTCTACGTCACGAAGTGAAGTAGAGGTCAGCGTATTGTCGGTAAACAATTGGGTGGTATACTCCAGGTCTCTGCGGAGGTTTCTCGTACCGAAAGCTACGCCCGCGGAAATCGACTGGTTTTCGCTGATGTCATAGTCAAAACCGAGGTTATACCGGCCAAACATCCCGTTATCGTTTCCGCTGTTGCTTTGTTGTGTGCTTACCGTAGGACTGCCCAAGGTGGTCTGGTTCAGTGTACCGCCCGATTTGTTATAAAACATTCTACCAAATCCACCCAGGGTCATACCAAACTTACCGTTGCGGTAGCTGCCGTTCAGTCCCAAATTAGAGGCTCTCAGCCCCACCCCCGAATCGATATTGAGGGTAAGGCCCTGTATATCCGATTTCTTCGTAATGATGTTGATAATTCCGCCTGTGCCTTCGGCATCGTATTTGGCCGAGGGCGAAGTAATCACTTCCACGGTTTTGATGAGATCTGCCGGTATCATTTTCAGCGCGTCGGCGATACTGCTGGCCACAATGGTAGAAGGCTTGTTATTGATCAGCACCTTGATATTCGAAGACCCACGGAGCGAAACGTTGCCGTCCAGGTCTACGGTCAGCATGGGCACTTTCTTCAGGATGTCGGAAGCGTCACCGCCCTTGGCCGTAATATCGCCTTCCGCATTGTATACCAACCGGTCTACTTTCTCTTCAATCAGGGCCTTCACTCCGGTAATTTTCACTTCTTCCAGTATATGGGCATTCACCAGCAGCAGGATATTGCCCACCTCAGTAGTTTTCCCTTTCTGAACGCTAATATTCTCCAGGCGTTTGTCTTCGTAACCCACAAAAGAGATCACCAGGTGATACTCTCCGGCCGCAATCTGCGACAAGGTAAATTTCCCTTCGTCATCTGCCATGGTACCGTCTACCACTTTCCCGGTCTCTTTGTTCACCAGGGAAACGGTAGCATACGACACGGCCTCACCGGTCAGGCTATCGGTTACGGTTCCTGTAATCTTTGCATTTCCTTTCGGCTGGTTGTCATTGAGAGTAGTCAAGACGCTCTCCCGGTTACGTGTACCTGACTGCCCACCCCCCGGAGGCGGTCCTTGCGTAAAAGCGGGAAGTGATATCAGGGTCATGAATAAAATCAGGTTTTTCATTTTTTTGTCCTTTTAATTTCGACACAAAGGAAAAGAGAAAAAAAACACCAGAATTTTGTTTTAGACCCCTGCCCTGAAATTCTCTACGGTTGGGCATTTCGGGAAAAGCGGGCATCGGTAGATCAAAAGCGCCCAAGTGTCGAATGTTTAAGGGCATTTATAAATAATACCTTGATTATCAGAAATATTTTCATTTTAAAAGTGTTACTTTCGATATAATTTCAGACGAAAATGCAAGACTTTTTTAATAAACATAAGATCCCCCTTATTCATCTGACCTTTTGGGCGGCGTATTTTTCTTTCTTTTTTTACCAAGTGAGTTTTGGAGCGGGCAAGGAGCGCCCCACGGCGGAGTCGCTCGTAGAAACCGCCGTACATATCCTGTTTGTAGCGCTTATCGTATACATCAACTACAGTTTTCTCCTTCCCCGCTTCCTGAAAGACCACTGGTTCATGAAGTATCTCCTGACTTTCCTTTTCTTCTTTTTCCTCGTAACCGGCACCTATATTTTTATCAAGAGAGCCGGCTCGGAAGGTACCCGCATACACGAAATGTTTTCGTCGGTTCGGTTTATGATTCATTATTCGGTGACCGTGCTGTTCATTGTAGTATTTATCAGCATGTTCCGGTTTGTGGAAGAATGGTT
This sequence comes from uncultured Lacihabitans sp., assembly GCA_964423865.1. Taxonomy (GTDB): domain Bacteria; phylum Bacteroidota; class Bacteroidia; order Cytophagales; family Spirosomataceae; genus Leadbetterella. The sequence goes on along the minus strand of CAYRGN010000008.1, from coordinate 67,978 downwards.
TGGTATTGAGGCCCGGAAGCAGGAGGTAGAAAACGAAAAACTCAACAGCGAACTCCGTTTCCTGAAAGAACAGATCAACCCTCATTTCCTGTTCAATACCCTGAACAGTCTTTATTACCTGGCCACGGTGCAGTCGCCCAACACCCCCGAAGTCATTGTCAAACTCTCCCGGATGATGCGGTATATGCTCTACGACTCCAACCGGCCCAAGGTTTCTTTGCAGCAGGAAATCGAATACATGCAGAATTTTATTGAACTGGAAAAGATGCGGATAGACAAACAAATACCCATCAGCTATGAAACCAGCGGCCCTGTGGCGTCTATCCGGATTGTCCCCCTCATCCTGAATACTTTCCTGGAAAACGCCTTTAAGCACGGCCTGAACAATCACAGTTCCGACGGTTTTATCCGGGTGAAGATAGACACTACACCTACTTTGCTTACTTTTACAGCGGAAAACAGCAAACCGGAGAACCCGGATGCCAAAGAAAAGTCAGGTATCGGTCTACAAAACGTAAAAAGAAGGCTGGAACTTAGCTACCCGGGGAAACATACCCTGAAAATTACGGAAGACCCGCATACCTATAAGGTCTACTTAACCCTTGATCTGACATGAAAATTACCTGCATTATCGTAGAAGACGAGCCCCTGGGGATGAACCTGATGCAAAATCATGTAGGAAAGGTACCCTACCTCGAACTGAAAGGGAGTTTCGCAGACCCCGTGAAAGCCATAGAATATTTGCGGGAAAACGCGGTAGACCTGATGTTCTCCGATATACAGATGCCGGGGGTAACGGGCATTTCCCTCCTGAAAATTGTACAGAACCTCCCCCTGGTCATTTTCACCACCGCCTATTCAGAATACGCCCTGGAAGGATACGACCTTGACGTGGTAGATTACCTCATTAAACCCATCAGTTTCGAAAGGTTTTTAAAAGGGGTGGAAAAAGCGGCCCAGCGACTTCACAAAACGGAAGCCACGCCCCCTCCTTCCGCGGGCGAAGCCCGGGAGGATTATATCTTTGTCAAAGACGGCACCCGCTACATCCGGGTAGACCTCTCGGATATCCGGTATATCGAAGGCCTGAAAGATTATGTGGCTATCCACGTACCGGGACGGAAGATCGTGAGTCTTCAAACCATGAAATCACTGGAAGCTCAGCTACCTCAAAGCCGCTTTATCCGTATTCATAATTCGTACATTGTAGCCCTTCAGGCCATTGACGCCCTGGACAAGGAGAAGGTACAGATAGGCGATATTTTCCTACCGGTGAGCGATAGCTATAAGAAAGCGGTAAGGGAAATAGTGGAGCAGAAGAGAATGGGGTAAGTTCCCGGGAGCGGCGCCCCCGGGAACTCATGCCTTAATTTCCCTCGCTGCCTACGCGCTTCTGTTCTGCGCTGGTGGCGGTTTGGCGGTTGCGGGCGCTTTTTACATTCTGGTTACCGAAACGGTACACAAGGGTAGCCCTCACCGCACGGCTGTCCCAAACGTTACTGATATTCATCTGCACCCCGCCGAAGTTGGTTTCGCCTCTCCAGCGGGCCGTAGCGAAGATATCGTTCACATTCAAACGAAGGCTCCCTTTGTTTTTCCAGAGCGAGCGGGAAACCCCGGCATTAATGGCATAAATCTCCCGGCCTGAAAATGTACCCTCAATCTGGGGTGAATTGTACCACATAGAAGCCTCTGCATTCCATCCCTTGCCCAGCACGAAATTCTGGCTGGTAAACAAATTATAGCCGAAATTCGTCACGTGCAACACATCGCCCAGCAGTTCTCCCTTGTAAATGGCATAAAACGCAGACAGGTTATTGTTCATGTTCCACCACTTGCTCACTTTCACCGGAAAACTCACCCCGGCATTGAAATTCTGGCGTGAACCGATGTTCTCCCGGATAGCAAACGACACATTGTTCGGGTCAATCTCCACGTTAGGATTATACTGAATCAGTTTCTCCAGGATTTCAGGTTCATTGCGCGCATTTTTCACAATCTGGGAGAAGTAATCATTGGTATAACTGTAGCCTATGGAAGTCACTATGGCTTGTTTAAGCGTATGGGAGACCTCTACTGCGTCAGTAAGCTGGGGCCGCAGGTATTCATTCCCTAATTCGTATGTATACGGATCCAGGAAGAAAATGAAGGGATTCAGGCTCTTGTAATCGGGCCGGTCTATCCGCCTGCTGTAATTGAAATTCAGGGTATTGTCTTTGTTAAGGATATGGGTGATATACAGGCTCGGAAAAACGTTCAGATACTTCCGGTCTTTCTGCTCTTTCAGAGTAAGAGACTCCCCTTTGGAAACGGTATGTTCCATTCTCACGCCCCCCTGAAGACTCCATTTGTCGTTCAGTTTCTTATTGAAATTGGCATAGGCCGCGTTGATATTTTCGGTATAGATAAAGTGGTTACTCCGCCCCATATCGATGGCCCCGTCATTGAAAAAACGAATATCGTTGTCTGACTTTACGAAGCTGGACTTCACCCCGGCTTCCACTTTGGCGTTCGATTCAGAGAGCGGCAAGCTATAGTCTGCCTTCGCCGCTATGATATTGAATTTATTCGGAATGTTACTAGTTACCGTAAGTTTATCGCCCACGGCCAGACCTTCCTGGTCAAAGAATTCGGTAATCATTCCTCTTTCCTTACTTTTATTATCGTACACAGAATAGTCCAGGTCCGCGGTAATTTCCTGTCCTTTGTCGTTGAATATATGCCTGAAGTTGGTATTGAACGTAATATTCGACCAGGCTATACTCGGACTGGAATGGGTAAAAAGGGAAGAAGTAAGCTGCTCATTGTCACGGATAATGGTATTATTCTCCATGGGCTCTGACGATTCCCATTTCCCCAGGTTGGCGTTCAACAATACCCCGATGGTCGTCTTTTTGGTAGCAAAAAAGTCGGTTCCTACCCGGGCAGAAAGCCCGTTCGACTGGGTATAACGAAGAGAATACTGGTCAAAAGTACGGTTATCCAGTGTACGGAAGAACTTATTAACGCCGTAATTTTGTCCGGCCCGATAACTGACGTTCCCGAAGGTATTGAATTTTCCCTGGCGGTTATTCAGGTTGAGGCTGAGGTTATATTTGGGCATATTCCCTTCTATTCCTTCCGCGATGGCCGGGGGAAGGCTCAGTCCGCCGCCCAGGGTCAGGCTTCCGTTGGTACCGAAGTTCTTGTTCTTTTTAATCACCAGGTTGATAATGCCCGAATTACCGGCCGCGTCATAGCGGGAAGAAGGGTTGGTGATAATTTCGATTTTCTCAATCTGATCGCTGGCCATGTTTTTCAGGAGATTGGCCAGTTGTTCCTGGGTCATATAGGTGGGTTTCCCGTCCATATAGATCTGCACGCCCTGCTTTCCTTTCAGGCTGATGTTATCGTTCTGGTCAATAGAAACTCCCGGCGCTCTTTGCAGCACTTCCATGGCGGTACTTCCGGCACTGACAATGCTGCTTTCCACGTTCATGACCAACTTATCGGCGTGTTGTTCCAGCAGGGGTTTTTTGGCCGTCACCGTCACGTCTTTCAATACGGTAGCGCTGGATTTCAATACCAGCCTGTCGAGGCTCACCACTTGGTTTTCTGCGGAAAGCACCAGGCGGGGCGTCAGGTTTTTTTCATAACCCACCATAGAGGCCGACACAAAATACGCTCCAAAGGCCAGTTCATCAAACATAAAGTTCCCCTGTTCATCCGCCAGGGCGGCCTTGACCAGGGAGGAGTCGGCGCCTGCCAGCAGAAAAACATTGGAAAAAGAAAGTACCTGGTTATTTTCATCCCATACGGTACCCCGGATCTTACCGGAATTCTGAGCAAAAACGGAGGACATCAGCGTAAATACGCCTGCAATTGTTAGTAATAGCTTTTTCATTGGTATACGGTTTAGCTCCACGTTCAAAGCACCACGCTTTGAACGTTTCACCACATTAATAAGTAATAGCTCAGCCTTTCGGCCTTATTTGTTTTCAAAATTATATTCGTCCGGAACGCTTCGCCACTTCTATTTTACAGACGGTAAGTATGAAAGTATAAATGGCTTTGTGTTATTACAGAGATGCTTTCTGAGGCCAATGGGTTGCCCGGAGTTAAAAAAAAATCTTACCCGCTGGTTAACAGCGTGTTCAAATAAAAACCTGCATTAAAAGGTGAAAACCATACGAAATAGAAAGAAATTTTAAAGGTGCGGATCCATTCACTTTCCCCCTACACACTCGTCTACCAGGTAGAGTATGGCCTCATAGTCTTTGCCAACAGCCTCAGTCATGGCCATTTCGCAGGTTTTGGTAGAAGAGTAATACCCGTCTACCCCTGTATGCCCGCACACTTCGGTGGCTTCCGGAAGGGTGGCCGAAGCCGTAAGTTCAGGAAATAAAAAGCCGCGGTCACCCGCCATACCGCAGCAGCCTGCCTGGAGCGGCACCACCACTTCCCGGGCAAATTTCCGGGCGATATCGGCAAAAAGCGACCCGGTCTTCATCTTTTCGAGAGAACACACGGGGTGCAGTACCACTTTGTCTTTTAGCACGTCTGCCTCTACACGGGGGAGTACTATTTTATGGAGGAATTCCACACTGTCCCAAACGATAAGCCGGGGGTATCGTTTTTTATTTTCGGGGGAAAGTACAGGGTAAATATGCTTCAGGGTATATTCGCATGAGGTCACATCCATCACCACCGGCAGCTTTCCTTCTTCGGAAGACACCCACATGCGTTCCATTACTTCATTGGCCTTGAAATGATAGGCGTCTTTGTATCCCTTGGAAGAATACATCTGGCTGCAGCAGCTGCTTTCTACCTGCTTGATTACGCGTGTTTTTACTCCGGCTTTATCGCAAACACTATAGAACGTATCGATAAGATTGCGGGATTTCCCCGGGTAGGTACCCATCATGCGGGTAATGCAGGATGGAAAATAGACGATATCGGGATCTGGATCTTCCCTGAAATTCAGGCGTGGCGGATGTGCTATCTGTGCAGACCAAAGCGGCATAGCCGGCACAAACCGACGGATGCCACCGGTCAGGTTTCGCATGGTTTGGGTACCGAACCAGCGGTTGGCGGCATGGCCGGCGCCGATTCCCCACCGTAACAGGCTGACCAGGCCCCCAAAGTTTCGGGCCGTTTGCAGGGCCACGCGGTTGGCCAGGGCCGAATGGGCGTCTACCCGCAGGCGCTTGACCAGATCGCCGGTGTTGATGTCTACGGGGCAGTTTACCGCGCAGAGGCCGTCCAGGGCGCAGGTGTCGATTCCCTCGTACTGAAACTGCCGGGTCAGCTCCCGGTATTCTTCGTTTTTGCCCTCTACCCTGAGATTTTCCAGCACGCGGCGCACCACAATGCGTCGGCGGGGAGAAGTGGTGAGCTGGCGCGACGGACAACTGGGCTCACAGAATCCGCATTCAATGCATTTATCCACCTCTTCTTCTACGGTAGGCATTCGTTTCAGGTCGCGCAGGTGGGCATCAGCATGCGCATTGATAATCACGCCGGGGTTAAGCAGGTTAAGCGGGTCAGCTGCCTGCTTCAGGCTCTTCATGATGGTGTACGCCTCCCCTCCCCATTCGGTTTCCACAAAAGGCGACATATTCCGGCCCGTGCCGTGTTCGGCCTTCAGTGCGCCGTCGTATTTTTTCACCACAAGCTCCACCACTTCACGAATGAAGGCGTCGTAGCGGGCGATCTCCTGCCCGGTAGCGAACGTCTGGGTCACCACAAAATGGATATTGCCGTCTTTCGCATGGCCGAAGATGATCCCGTTGTCGTACCCGTGCTTCACAAAAAGCGCCTGGATATCGATTATGGCGTGCCCCAGGCGAGGAAGGGGGAAAGCCACGTCTTCCAGGATCACCGTGGTGCCGCTTGCCCTCACCGCGCCCACCGCCGGAAACAATCCTTTCCTGACTTTCCAATAAAAAGCCTGGGTAGCGGGATTACGTGTAAATTCAGGCATTTCAAGCAGGCTGAATGTACCGAGAAGACTTTCAAAACGACTTACCGTATCCTCCAGGCTTTCGGGTGTATCTTCCTGGAACTCTACCAGGAGGGCCGAGGCGCCCGGTGGCAGGGTTTTTACTGCTGCCGGCATACCTTCCAGATCTTCCACCGAGCGGAGAGAGGCCCGGTCCATCAGCTCCACCATGGCCGCACCAGTCTCAATCAGAGGTTGAATGGCCTGGCAGGCGGAAAAAATATCGGTAAAATACAGGAGACCGGTCGACTTAAAGGGCTGATCGGGTACGGTATCGAGTATCGCCTCCGAAATAAACGCCAGGGTGCCTTCCCCCCCTATCAGCAGGTGAGCGAAAATATCGAGAGGCTCATCAAAATCAATAAAGGAATTCAAGCCGTAGCCTACCGTATTTTTGATGCGGTACTTGTCCCGGATCCGGCGATTCAAAGCCGTATTTTCGGTAACCTGCCGCTTTAAATGCCGTAAAGTATCGCACAATTCGGCACATTCCTGCTCGAAACGGGGATAATCGTCCCGATTTTCGGTAGAAAACACTTTACCGTCGGGCAAAATAAAACGGATATACCGCAGGGTATGGTAGGAATTCTGTGCCACCCCGCAACACATGCCGCTGGCGTTGTTCGAGAGAATCCCGCCCATCATGGCGGCGCCTATGCTGGAGGGGTCCGGCCCGATCTTGCGGGCGAATTTCCTCAGACGGGCGTTCACCATAGCACCGGTAATGCCCGGCTGCACCCGCACCCGCGTACCGCCTTCTTCCACTTCCACCTGCTTCCAGAAGCGGGAAAGATCCACCAGTATGCCGTCGGTCACGGCTTGTCCCGACAAGCTGGTACCCCCGCCCCTGAAAACGAGGGGAACTTTCAACTCCCGGGAAAACGCAAACAAACGGATGATTTCTTCTTCACAGTCGGGCTGCACCACGGCTTTCGGCACCAGGTAATAAAAACCGGCGTCGGAGGCATACGACACCCGGTCGATGTACTGATCTTTTACCCTGTCCGGATTGATAATCTGGTGTAAAGCGCGTATCACCTGGGTTTACGGTAAATGGTGGTAGGAGATGACTGGGTTTTAGCGTAGAGGGTCATATCGGCAATGGTCACATGGTCTGGGGCATTCACACAGTAAGCGATGGCGTCGGCAATATCTTCCGCCTTCAGGGGTTCAAAGCCTTCGTACACTTTTTCGGCACGCTCTTCGTCTCCTTTGAATCGCACCAGGGAAAATTCAGTTTCTACCGCCCCGGGCGCTATGTTGGTCACTTTCACACCGAAGGCGGTGAGGTCTTTCCGCATGGCTTCGCTAATGGCTTCCACACTGTGTTTGGTGGCACAGTATACCCCTCCGTTTTCATACACATGCTTTCCGGCCACCGAACTGATGTTCACAATATGTCCGCTACCCCGCTCGGTCATGCGCTTCATCAGACATTTAGATACGTGCAAGAGGCCCAGCACATTGCTGTTTATCATCCGGGTCCAGTCGTCCAGGTCTCCGTCCTGAATGGCCCCAAGTCCGTGGGCGTTGCCGGCGTTATTCACCAGGATATCAATCCCCGCGAATTCCGGAGGCAGGGAGTCAATAGCTGCTTTCACCTGCGCGTAATCTCCCACATCAAAGGTCAAAACAAAGACTTTCACCCGGGGCGACAGTTCCTGCTTGAGGGCTTCCAGCCTTTCGGTTCTTCTTCCACAAATCACCAGGTCAATTCCGGTGGCTGCCAGGGCCCGGGCGGTGGCTGCCCCAATTCCCGAACTTGCGCCTGTAATCAATGCCGTTCTGCTCATGATACGTTCTAATCTATTTGAAACTTACTGCAATAACCGTCGCAGCACCTCCGTTTTATCCGGACTTATTCCGGAACAAATCTTGTAAACAGCTTCTTTTTCTTTTTTGGAAGCGTCAGAAAACACGTTGACGAGCTCCTCGCTTTTGGCGTCAAAAAACAGGTTCACCAGGGTCGCACCCGGGCGAAGCGTATTCAACGTGCGGATAGACTCCAGGTATTCACTGATGATTTTCCGACTTTCGGCGGGCTGGATGGTGAGGTTATCCAGGGCCAGGCGATGGTAATTATAAAAGCCTTCCCGGAACCCGGCGAATTGCTGGTTACGGAGGTTTTCCATCACCCAGTAGCGGTCGCGTACGTCAGCCGTGCTGCTCCATGGGCCGCCCACGGCCGTACCGGCCAGGCTTACGATATTGTACAGACGGTCTACAAAGGGGTTCCCTCCCAGGCGGGAAAACGAGTCGTAGTCAACGGCCAGGGCGGTAAGAGAATAAAAGGCCAGCATGCTGGTGAGATTGCTGGTAAACGCCTGGTCATTGAAGAGCATCTGCCGACTTTCAGGTGCAAAAGAAAACTCAAAATTCCGGTCAAAGAAACTGAAGGAAATGCTTTCGTAGGTAGTACCGTACACCGGGCGGATCACCTGAAACTGGGCCGTGCCGGAATAGCTGTACTGGGCCGAACTGCGGATCAGGTTGATGTTGAGATTACAACGTATTTTTTCACCTGAACCGTAAAGGTCGTTCGTCCATTTATGGTTATTCATGAAGTCGCTGATAGCGCTCTCCAACTCGGCAAACACCTCCCGGTCGCCCGAGGTATTGGTACTCAGCTGGGAGTAGTTGACGCGCACCTGGCATTGAAGCTCCTGGGCCGTCGCCCGTCCGAAAGAAAGCACAAACAGCACTAACAGTATTCTCATAATTGCATGCGTTGGTAATAGTCCAGGACGGCGTTTTTAATATCTTCCGCTACGGCCTCCTTTGATTTCAGTTCAAAAGACCTTTCCCCGCCATCCCGTTCAAAAATAGTAATTTTGTTGGTATCATAACGAAATCCGGCTCCTTTATCTTGCAGGGAATTGAGTACGATCAGGTCAAAATTTTTCCTTTCCAGCTTTCCCCTGGCGTTTTGAAATTCGTTGTCGGTCTCGAGGGCAAACCCCACATGCACCTGGTTTGCGCGTTTGATCTGACCCAGCTCGGCCGCGATATCTACCGTTTTCTCGAGTTCGATAAACATCTCGTGGTCTTGCTTCTTTATTTTTTGCAGGGCAGTAGTTGCCGGACGGTAATCGGCCACGGCGGCGGAAAAGATCACGATATCGGCTTTGTCGTGCAGCTCACGCACCGCTTCAAACATTTCCGCGGCGGTTCTTACGTTCACCCGACTCACCCCATCGGTTTCGGTAAGTCCAACGGGGCCCGCCACCAGGTGAACATCCGCCCCTCCCAGGGCAAAAGCCCGGGCAATTTCAAAACCCATTTTCCCGGAAGAGTGGTTGCTGATAAAGCGCACGGGGTCTACGTCTTCCTGGGTAGGGCCGGCGGTTACTACCACCGTCTTTCCCTTGAGCAGAGGTTCCGCCGAAAATTCTTTCCGTATGGCCTCTACCAACTCTTCAGGTTCGGCCATACGCCCTTTCCCTTCCAGTCCCGAGGCCAACTCTCCCGTATTGGGTTCAATGATGCGGTTATCGTAACTTTTCAGGATGGCCAGGTTCGCCTGGGTAGACGGATGCGCGTACATGTCTAGGTCCATGGCCGGCGCGAACATCACGGGGCAACGCGCCGAGAGGTAAACCGCCTGGAGCAGGTTATCGCAAACGCCGGTCACACATTTGGCGAGGGTATTGGCGGAGGCCGGCGCAATCAGAAAAAGATCGGCCCAGAGGCCCAGCTCCACATGGTTGGTCCATACCCCCTCCTCTTCCCACCGGGTGTATACCGGCTGTTTAGACAAGGTAGAAAGGGTTAAAGGCGTAATGAATCCGGTAGCCGCCGGGGTCATAATAACCTTGACCCTGGCTTTTTCCTTCACCAGGAGGCGGATCAGGGAAGCGATTTTGTACGCCGCAATGCTCCCGGTTACCCCCACCAGGATATTCTTATTTTCTAAAATCATACACTGATGTGATGAATACGGGGTAAAAATATTAAAATCCCCCCACACTTGCCTGTTTTCTGCTGATTTTCAAAAGAAGGAAAGGAATAAAAAGTTATGTGAACCTAGTTCTACCCTATATAACCTATATGAAGCTCTTATTCCGTTTGGTACGTCCGGACATTAGGTCCGGTACGTTTTCATGACAAAGATCGGGAGGAAAATAAGCCGGGAAAATACCCAAAAAAGGGGATATTTATGGAGTGAGCTGTGAGCTATGAGCTGTGAGCTGTGAGCCGCGAGCTGTGAGCTGTGAGCTGTGAGCTGTGAGCCGGGGGACCGCTCTCTGAAAGCGACAGCGTGATGGTCTTTACCGTTTGTTGTATTTGGCGATGGCTTCGGTGGCCGAATGCACCTGTAGTTTTTCGTAGATACGCTTCACGTGGGTTCTGACCGTATCTACCGCTATGAAACAGGTATCCGCAATCATCTTGGAGCTTTTCCCTTCGGAAAGACATTGCAGAATTTCCAACTCCCGGGAAGTTAAACGGGCGATTTCTTCCACATGAAGCGGCGCGGTGTGCAGGTTCAATATTACTTTGCGGGCAATGGAAGGACTCATGGGCGCGCCCCCCTCGTAAATTTCCCGGAGCGCTTCCAGGATGCGGGCCGGCGGGGTTTTCTTCAAAAGGTAGCCGGTGGCACCCGACTTGATGGCCTCAAACACCCGCTCGTCATCATCAAAGACAGTCAGCATCAGGATATTGACCTGGGGGAATTTAGGTTTGATCAGCTTTACTGCCTCAATACCAGTTAAATGCGGCATATCGATGTCCATTAACAAAACATCGGGTTCATGCTCTTTCACCTGAGCCAATATGGCCGTACAATCTTCGTATGCGCCAGCCACTACGAAACCCTCGTTGGCTTCCAGCATCACGCAGAGCGCTTCTCTCAGCGACGGATTGTCTTCGTATATTAAAACCCGGATGTCTGCCATACTACAAAAATATAAAATCCAGAAATCATTACCTATACCCCAAAAAGGGTATTCTAAAGTACAAAAACAAAGCGAACGCGGGTACCTGCCCCGGCTTCGCTGACTATCGTGAGCGCACCACCCAGCCTTTCCGCGCGCGCTTTCATATTGATCAGCCCGTTTCCCCCGTTACTTTTCCTCAGGTTAGGATCTAAGGGGTCAAAACCCACCCCGTCATCGGCTACGGTTATACTGACCTCATCGCCGTCCGTCCTTAACGCTATAGCCACTTTGGAGGCCTTTGCGTATTTCTGAATATTGGTTACGGCCTCCTTGTAAATCAGGTAAAAGTCTCTCCTTTTATCCAGGGTAAGGCTGAGCTTTTCAATGGATTCATCCACACTAAACGTAGTTGCTATACCCTGCTCGGATAAGAGTTCCGAGGCCAGGTCCCGCATTCGCTGCACCACCATAGGCATGGAGTCGTGGTTGGAGTTGATGCTCCATACAATATCGCCCATGGTATCCATCACCTGCCGCGCCGTATCTCCTATTTTTTCCACGGAAAGCCTGGCCTTCTCCGGGTTTTTGACGATCAGCGTGTCAACACTCTGACTCAGAATACTTATACTCCCAAGGTAACTGCCGATATCGTCGTGCAGATCCCGTGCGATGTTATCCCGGATAGACTGGGTTTGAAGCTGCTGGCGAAGACGTATTTTGTAAATGTAGTAAAACACAATAGCGATCATCACAGTAAATACCAACAATACAAACGGGGGAAACCACCACCTTTCCCAAAATTCAGATTGTATGATAAAATGCGTATCCACTGTGCGGTCGGATTTCAGATCAATAAATGTGGCTGTGTATTCTCCTCCCGGTAAGTTGAAAAAATTGATAGTCGGATTATGCCCCATGCGCAGCGTGTCAAAGGTCATCAGCCCATCCGTAAGGTAACAAACCAATTCCTGTCCCTCCCGTTCATTAACTGAGAAAGAGACAAAAACCGGAGGTGCAGGCAGTACATTTCTGATCGCCGGATTTAACACGGAGTCTGTCTGCACTACATTCCAGAAACGGGCCTGAAAATCCACGATCTTCATGGGCTCCTCCTGGCCCAGAACCGAAGAATATACCAGTATCAGTAGAAACGCCTTTCTCATGGGTATAAAATTTTTGCTTTCAGCCTTCAGCTATCAGCAGTCAGCCGGGCGACGCTTCGCTTATTCATTGGGGCGCGCCTAGCCGGCGGTCGGGCGACGCTTCGCTGGTGTGCCGTTTTTCTAATAGTGGTGCGCCACCCGGCTGATAGCTGAATGCTCATGGCTATTTCATGAGTATAGATTTGAGCTACGAGCTTTGAGCTATTTTTTTAGTCAATCAGACATTTTATCTTTTCACTTTCACCAGGTAGAACGCATACGTAAAAATCGCGTTGGCCAGGAGCATCACGTAACCGTAAATAATGGCTTCATAAAACCAGAATACCCCATAATATGCACTCTGCAACAAATACTTTTTAGAAAAAATATCCAGGGAACGAATAAAAAACTGGATGGTCAACGCCAGAAGAACCAGCAGCAAGGGGGAGTCTGCTTCCATATTATCCATCTTAGTGAATAAATAATAGGTGCTTAATCCGAAAAGTGCAAGATTAAGAAACAGCCCTGACCCGTAATTCATTCCCTGGTCTCCGGCGGTAAGCATATAATCCAGCACTACCAAAGCACAGCCCAGCACCAGTAAGAATAAAATACTCCGTCTGGCGCCTGAAATGCGGTAAAAGAAAGCGCATACCGTGATGTTCCAGAAAAAAGAATAGAAATAAAATAAAAATAGATTATTGGCACCCAATACCTTATAAATATAATTCGACACCAGACCGATAGTAAAATCCAGGAACAGGTACAAGACTATCCACCGTAAAGCCGTATCGAGCTTCTTCCATTTCAAAAAACCCGATACCAGGGGAACAATAAAAAGGTATTCCACCAGGGGGCCGAACAATTTATAAAATCTCAGGAGTTCCATTTAGCTCGTCGCTCCGCTGCAAATCCTCGGCATAGGACAAGGCACCACCGTCTCATATTCCGGATTAATTTTGAAATGGTAGTAGGTTTCCCGTCGTAATAAGTCCGGCATACCCTCCTCTTTGTCTCTTTCCTCGTCGAAAGGACGGATACGGCGGGCAATGCTGATCCGCGAACCCTTTTCTTTCCTGATTTCCTCTACTCTCCCTTTCCCGAAAATACCGCCTTCATTAGAAAACACGCCCAGGACCTTCCGCTCTTTGGAACCTTCGTCCAGCGAGGTATCCACTCCCTGGAAAAAGGTGTGGATCAGGTTCGCGTCGTCTCCTTTTTGGATGACTTCGCTATTCACCAGGTCCCGCATGGCATCATCGGCCGGGTCAGACGTTAAAAATTTGATCTGGGCGGAATTGGTTTCGGAATTATCCGACAAGGCTTCCACCACATCGGCATAAGCAATACATTTTTTTTCTACGTAAGCATCAAATTCTGTAATTCCTGCCAATGAGAGTGCGGTTTTTTTCAGGATGGTCCGGATACGGAAATAGGCGTAACCGAAATACTTCCTGTCTTCTTTCTCGTTCCCTTCTTTCCCCGGCCTTACCTGGCGTTTCAGGGCCAGGCAGAATACAAAACCGTACACTTCGTATCCATCCGGCAACCACCGCTCCCTGTGGTTCTCCCCGTTACGAAGCATTTCCCATTGTTTTTCCGAAATAAAAAAGGAAGGCTGATCCGTGCGACGGATAAACGTGTTGAACGCCTCGATATTGGCTTTGGCCTCCGGGTTGATCGAAGTAGAAAGCACTCCCAGAAACCCGGAAGACGGCAGCTCTCTTAATCCGCCTACGGTATCAAAAACCGTAAAATTGACATGTGACATATAGCTAATAAGTTGATTTCACCAAAATTAAATAAATATCCCAGAAGAACGCAGGTTACCCGGCGATTTCAGGTCGATTATTTATTAAGTGGTCAAAATCGTGGTCCGAAGCCTTCCACAGGCAGCGAAAATACGGTCCTCTTTCGTATTAGCTCTTGAATAGATTACCCATATGTTAAATTTTCCCAGCGGCCTTGAGGATCACCCCGTGCTTATCCGTCCGGGCCAACCGCAAATAGAAAACATAGCGTCCCGTTTCGCGACTCTTACCCTTGCCGAAATGAATCACGTCAGCCTGATGAACCGGTTTGATGTGAAGTACCTGGTTCCGGTAGATCTCCTTCCCGCAATTCTGAAAGCAGCCGAATCGCATTACCGTATCCTGGAAATAGACGAAAAAAGAGTTTTCCACTACGACACACTTTATTACGACACGCCCGAACTGGCCCTGTACAGCAGTCACCATGCGGGCAAAGGCAACCGTTACAAGATCCGTTTCCGGAACTACGTAGAGTCTGATCTTTCGTTTTTTGAGATCAAGCACCGCAACAACAAAGGCAAGACCTACAAGTCGAGAATTGCCCTGCCCACAGCCTTTAATTCCCGTCTCACTGCGCCAATGCGTGAGTTCCTCGCCCAGGCCACTCCGCTTTCCTCAGACGAACTGCACGGCAGCCTGAGAGTCGGATACCGGCGACTTACTCTGATAAACCGGCATACACCGGAGCGGGTTACCCTGGACATCGACCTGAATTTCACGCACGAAAACCGCCAGACCCATTTCCCGAACATGGCCATTTTTGAAATCAAGCAGGAAAAACTCCGGGGATCGGACATGAGCGAAATCCTGAAGAAGTATCATCTCCGGCCCGGCTCCATCAGCAAATATTGCCTGGGAATCATCAGTACCCGGGAGCAAATCAAATTTAACCGGTTTAAAAGCAAGTTCCAACAAATCATAAAACTCAATCAGTCAATATGACCCTTTTGCAAATCATAGCCGCAGCGGAACCTTACGAGTGGTTCGACAAAATTTCTTTCAAGTTTATTTCCCGGTTCCTGGTTAACCTGGTTTCCGTCTTTATACTGATCCGTTTTGTATATTATCGGAATTATAAACGCACCGACCTCTTTCTGACCTATTTCGGGTTCAATATCATCATTTTCCTCATAACCTATCTTTTGAATAAGGTAGAGATGAGCATGGGGGCCGCTTTCGGGCTTTTCGCGGTATTTTCCATGCTGCGCTATCGCACCGAGAACATTTCGGCAAAAGACATGACCTACCTTTTCCTGGTCATCGCCCTGGGACTGATCACGGCCATCTCCAAAGGCAGCTGGGACGACCTCCTGCTGATGTCTCTCATTCTCATTGCCCTGATCTCCCTGCTCGAAAGCGGTTTTATTGCCCGGAAAGAACACGCCAAAAGAATCATTTACGACAACGTTTCTCTTCTTACCCCGGAAAAGAGACCGGAACTGCTGCACGACCTCCGCGAACGCACGGGCCTGAGTGTACACCGGGTAGAAATTGAAGAATACGATTTCCTGAAAGACGCGGCCACCATGACCTTCTACTATCACGAAGAGGTAACGCCCGAGAGCTCATTACTCAAAACGCAAAGCTAAATCCTATACCGATGAAGAAGACATTCCTCCTTTTCCTCCTCCTTGCTCCCGTGACCCTGATGGCCCAAGACGGCGCAGGACTACGTACGGGCATTACGCTCAAAAAAGATCTCGCTAAAAAGTGGGATTTGAGCGCCGAATTTCAGACCCGCTTTAACGATAATATTTCCTATCTTCAAACCTATATGGGGGAGCTGGGTTTATCGTACAAGATTGTCAAAGGACTGGAAGCTTCGGTATATTACCGGTATACGAACCGCCGAAAAAACGAGACCAAAGCGTTTAAGACAAGGCACCGCTATTATGGTGACCTGTCGTACGGGCGCAAAACGGGGCCGGTCAAGCTGGAATACCGTCTCCGTTACCAACACCAGTTCAAAGATAATGACCTGGGCCAGGCGGAATTTGACCATAGCTATTTAAGAAATAAGCTGGAAGTACAAGCTCTGAACCTGGGCAAATTCACTCCCTATCTCTCGGCCGACCTGTTCTACCAGATAGGCACAGGAAGCGACCAGCTCAGGCCGAAAGCGGGGGTGGAATACAAGTTCAATAAAAAACACAAAATCGATCTCAGCGTGTTCAAAGACATTGATCTGGTAGGAAACGAAAAATACGGGCCGGTCATTGGCCTGAATTACCGCATCAAGCTCTAAACCAATTTAACTCTAATAACTTCTCGCAGGGGCGCGGTTTTCGCGCCTCTGCTTTTGAGGGGAATGTGAAGTCTGGCTACAAATTACCGCTTACCGAACTGATAGGCTCTACCAAAATACACGATAATATTTGCGATCCTGCCCCGGCCGATTTAGCTTTACGCTTTTATTTTTCAGAATGCGATACGATACCGTAATCATCGGCGGCGGGATAGTAGGATTGGCCACGGCCCTGAACCTCCTGGAGAAAAGGCCCCAGACCCGCCTGTTACTTATTGAAAAGGAAAACTCGGTGGCAGCCCACCAGACGGGGCATAATAGCGGGGTGATCCATTCCGGACTATATTATAAACCGGGTAGCCTGAAAGCCCGAAACTGTATTGAGGGCTACCACAAACTATTGAATTTCTGCCAGGAATACGGGATAGCACACGATATCTGCGGGAAAATTGTGGTAGCTACCACCGCCGAACAGGTTCCGCTGATGCAAAATCTCTACGAAAGGGGCCTACAGAATGGCCTTACCGGCCTGGAGATTCTTTCCCCTGAGCAAATGCGGGAAATTGAACCCCATGTTGCGGGTATCCGGGGCATCAAAGTGCCGCAGACCGGTATTATCAATTATAAACAGGTGGCCGAAAAATACGCGGACCTGATCTGGGAAAAAGGAGGTGAAATCTGTCTCGGTGAAAAAGTATTGTCCGTTTCTGAAAATGGGGGCGTATCGAATGTGGTCACCGAAAAAGGCAGTTACGACACCATGCTGGTTATCAACTGCGCCGGTCTGTATTCCGACAAAGTAGCCCAGCTGACCGAAAAAGAAGAAATCAAGCTGAGAATTATTCCGTTCCGGGGCGAATATTACGAAATCAAACCCGAACGCCAATACCTGGTCAAGCACCTGATTTACCCGGTTCCCGACCCTAACTTTCCTTTCCTGGGGGTACATTTCACCCGCATGATCGGGGGCGGAATTGAAGCGGGACCCAACGCGGTGCTGGCTTTCAAACGGGAGGGCTACCGGAAAACCGACTTCCATTTCGGAGAGCTGAAAGATACCCTTTCCTGGCCGGGTTTCCGGAAGGTAGCTGCCCGCTACTGGAAGACGGGCATGGGCGAATACTACCGGTCTTTCTCCAAGGCCGCTTTCACTACCGCCCTCCAGGCCCTGATCCCGGAGCTCAGGAAGGAAGACCTGGTACCCGGTGGTGCGGGCGTGCGGGCCCAGGCCTGCGACTACAGCGGGGGGCTATTGGATGATTTCGCCATACTCGAAAACACCCAGGCCATCAACGTATGCAATGCGCCTTCTCCGGCTGCTACCTCGTCTCTGTCTATCGGACAAACGGTAGCGGAACTGGCTTTAAAAAGGTTTTAGGCGCTATTCCCGCTAAAAAAGTAATGCTATTTAAATTTAATATAATTAGATTTGTCCCCAGAAAACCGCAGGGATGAGCCCGGAATCACTCGTATTTTTTAATTTACAGATCTATTTGTTGGGATTTATACTTCTTTTAAGTCTCAACAATTCGCTGTTTGTTAAAACTACAGGATTCGTTTCCCTGGTCATCAGCATACTCGGCGTCATTGTCACTTCCAGCCTGTTGATGAATAACCCGGGGCCGGTAAAAGTGGCATACGACTGGATTCCCATCAGTGAAAACCCGATCCACTTTATTATCATGATCGACGCCCAGACCCGCTTTATGTTGTTCCTGGTGCAGATTATAGCCTGTTTCGTGAACCTGTTCTCCCTGAAATACATGGGCGATGACCCCGGAGCCAACCGCTTTTTCGCTTACCTGAACCTGTTCGTATTTTCCATGCTGGGTCTGGTACTGGCCGGCAATCTCCTCCAACTGTATTTTTTCTGGGAACTGGTGGGTTTTTGCTCCTACCTGCTGATCGGTTTCTGGTACACCCGGAAATCCGCCAACGCAGCCGCTATCAAGGCCTTCTTACTCAACCGCATTGGAGACGCCTTTTTCCTGGCAGGTATTTTCCTCCTTTTTTATCTCTACGGCACCTTTAATTTCGGAGAGCAGACGCATATCCTGGAACGGGATTACCTTTACCTTGACGGCCGGCAACTCCAAACCCTGGCTGTACTCTTACTTTTTGGAGGTGTGATGGCGAAATCGGCCCAACTGCCCTTGCAAGTGTGGCTACCTGACGCCATGGAAGGACCTACCCCCGCTTCCGCCCTTATCCATGCCGCTACCATGGTGGTAGCCGGCGTTTTCCTGTTGGGTCGGATAGCCACTTTGATCACCCCCGCCGCCGGATTTGTCATCGGCCTCACCGCCGCCCTCACCAGCGTCGTCGCGGCCATCTCCGCCCTTTATCAATACGACATCAAAAAAGTACTGGCCTTTTCCACCATCTCCCAACTGGGGTTCATGGTCGCCGCCATGGGCATGGGAGAAACCGCCGCCTCTTTCTTTCACCTCACTACCCACGCTTTCTTTAAAGCAGGGCTTTTCCTCTGCGCCGGAGCCGTGATCTCCTTCCTCCACCACGAACAAGACATGCGCAAAATGGGCGATCTGATCCGTAAAATGCCGGCCGTTTTCGGGGCTTTTGTGATTTGCTCGGCCGGACTTGCCGGCCTGCCCTTTTCGGCAGGCTACCTTTCCAAAGAGTCGGTTCTAAACGCCGCCTGGGCCTACGGACTGGAAACGGCCGACCACCGCCTGCTGATTCCCGTCTTACTCACCCTCACCACTTTCCTCACTACCTGTTACGTGATCAGGATGGTGGTAATGGTATTTTTTCAAAGGGAAGACAGTCCGGTGGAAATCATTCTCGACACCACCAAAAAAACCGTGGACGAAGCCTTTAAAACGTTCAAAGACCTGCTTACGGCCGACAATAAGGGGTCGGGAGAAGACCGTATTCTTCAGTTTATCCGCCACCTCGGCATTTTTGATATCACCACCCTGTCTCTGGCCTTCTGCTCATTATGGTTTTTTTACAGCGCACATCCTCTGCACGCCGAAGAAGCCTGGTTTTTCAGGGAGTTCGGAGGCTTTCGCGAGATGTACGACTGGCTGCCCTGGCTGGTGGGGTTCCTCTTCGTGGCCGGGCTGCTGATCAGCTACAACAATACCCTGGAAGAAATCCGGCGGTATTATTTCAAAGAAACCGATACGGAAAAAAGATTCTCTCTCCTGGCCCGACGCCAGTTTTATATGGACAATCTCTATGAGCGCCTTTTCCGGAAAATATTTACGGGGGAAAGAAATATCCTGAAGCCCGTGAGCTACGTGGAAACGCAGTGGATAGACCGAACGGCGGTCAACATCGGAAAAAGCGCCCTGTTTTTTGCCAGGCTGGCCGGGAAACTCGAAAAGGAAGTCATAGATGCCTCTGTGATGGGCTTTTTCAGCAATGTAAAATCACTTGGAAATACAATACGAAAATGGGGTAACGGGAACATTCAGCTCTATCTCCTGGGCCTGATGCTGAGCCTGGTCACCCTGGTATTCATTCTAATACTGCTCTGAATATGGAATCAGGAATACTCAGTTCTTTAATTATATTGCCCCTGGTCGGATCTCTGCTGATCATGATTCTGCCCCCGGTTTATAAAAACTTCTATAAATGGATTTGCCTGATCATCCAGATTCTGCTGCTGATCAATGTACTGACCATTCTGGGCCTGTTTGACCGGGCAAACCCCGATTACCAACTGATCGAACACTCGGAATGGTTCCGGATCGCCCTGGGATCCCGCTCTATTTTATCAATAGACTATATCCTGGGAATAGACGGGTTGTCCGTCTCCCTGGTGCTGCTCAGCAGTATCGTTTTCCTGATCGCTTCGGTGGCTTCTTTCCGCATCAGTCACCGTCCTAAAACCTATTTCAGCCTGTTTCTTCTGCTGACCGCCTCGGTGCTGGGCTGTTTTCTGGCGGTAGACTTCTTCCTTTTCTTTGTCTTTTTCGAATTTATGCTGCTGCCCATGTATTTCCTGATCGGAATATGGGGCGGAGAAAACCGGGCGTACGCGTCTTTAAAGTTCTTTATTTATACTTTTGCGGGATCGGTGCTGATCCTGGTGGTCATGATCTGCATGGCCATTTCCCACCACGACGAGTTTTTTACCAGCGAATACGCCCGCCTGGTCTACAGCTTTGATTTCAGGATATTGAAAGACCCCACCAACCTCATCAGTCATTCTATCCTCAGCATGGAAAACCCCGTTTCCGTCTTCGGTTTACCGGCCCGGGAATTCATGTTCCTGCTGTTGCTGATCGGTTTCGGAATCAAAATGCCGGTAGTGCCTTTCCATACCTGGTTACCCGACGCCCACGTGGAAGCGCCCACGCCGGTTTCGGTTATCCTGGCCGGTATTCTGCTTAAAATCGGGGGCTACGGTATCCTGAGGGTGGCCTACCAAATCCTCCCTGACGCTACCGAAAAATACGCCGTACTGATTGCCATGCTAGGCTTGGTGTCTATTATTTACGGGGCCTTGAACGCCCTCAACCAAACCGACCTAAAAAAGATGATTGCCTATTCTTCAGTCTCCCACATGGGTTTCGTACTGATAGGAATAGGTGCGGTGAACAGTATAGGTTTTAACGGAGCGGTTTTCCAGATGTTCAGCCACGGCATTCTTTCCTCCATGCTCTTCCTGATTGCAGGGGTGATTTATGAACGAACCCACGACCGGAACATCGGGTCTTTCCAGGGACTGGCCAAAAAAATGCCCCTGTACACCCTCCTGGTGGCCGTTGCTTTTTTCGGATCTCTGGGCCTGCCCTCCCTTTCGGGTTTTATAGGTGAGTTTCTCACCCTTCATGGTGGGTTTCAGTCCGACTTTCTTCCCAAAATCATCCCGGCCCTGGGCATTGTCGGCATTGTGCTGTCTGCCATTTATTTCCTGCTCACATTCCAGCGGATGTTTTTCGGAGAATTCCATACCAAAGAAGAATACAGGACTTTACTGAAAGACCTGAACAAAACGGAAATATTCATGCTGAGTTCCCTGGCCGTGATGACCATTTTAACAGGGGTGTGGCCCAACCTGGTCATTCGCTACATTAATTCTACCCTGACGGAGATCCTGAGATGAGTATTTTAGAAGAAATATTCCAAAGCTCTGCCCGGATACTGCCGGAATGGGCCCTCTTCACGGGTATCCTGGCCACTTCCCTGGGCCTGGCTTTCACGCGGGAAGGACACAAATTGCCGTTTTATCTTTTCGGGTTAACCACCCTGCTCTACCTTTACAGCCTGGTACTCTCGGCCCCGCAGGTGACCATAGAGGGAGAATCTCTGTACGGAGGACTACTTTTTTCCGACAAGAAGGCCCTGCTCATCAAGCAACTTTCCGGTATTGCCGCGCTTATATTTATGGTGCATGCCCGGCTCTTTTCCTACAAGCTTGCCGGGGAGGTGTACCTGCTGGTATTGTTTGTGCTTTTCGGCATCAGCTTTTTAAGCATGACCACCCATTTCCTGACGGCTTACGTTTCCCTGGAGCTGATCTCCCTGGCCTCTTACGCCCTGGTGGCTTCCGGAAAAATGAAAGAGAATTTTGAGGCGGGTATCAAATACCTGATTTTCGGCGCTACGGCTTCAGCCATTATGCTTTTTGGCATCTCCCTCTTTTACGGCCTCACTCATAGCCTGGAGTTCACCCTGCCCGAATTCGCCGCCGCCCTGTCGCTTCAGCCTGCGGTGCCTGTGCAGATCGTATCCTTCCTGGCACTGGGAGGATTTCTCTTTAAGATTGCGGCCGCCCCTTTTCATCACTGGGTGCCGGACGTATACGAAAGCACCTCTACCCCGGTTATCGCCTTTCTGTCTTTCGCACCTAAAGCCGCCGGTTTCATCTTCCTTTCCCGCCTGGTTACCGCTGATTTCGCCCACCTGAACTACCTTCTGGCCCTGGTGATCGCACTGTCACTGGTCACGGGCAATTTCGCGGCCCTCTGGCAGGGTAACTTTAAACGCATGCTGGGCTACTCCGGCATCGCGCATTCGGCATTTATCTTAACCGGACTGATTACGGCAGACAAAGGAGATGTGTACGGCACTTTCTTTTACCTGGTGGCTTACCTGCCCATGACCATGGGTTCATTTTTCCTCGCTGATTTTATTCATTCCAAGACCGGAACTTACGCGATCCCCGCCATGGCAGGCCTGGGAAAAAAATATCCTCTTCTGGGCCTAAACGCCATGGTGATCCTGATTTCTCTGGTCGGACTCCCCCCTACCGTAGGTTTTCTGGCCAAGCTGGTGGTGTTCAGCTCCCTGGCAGATGCGGCCGCCGCTACTTCGGGTTACCTTTTATACGGCTTACTGGTGTTCGGTTTGTTTAACGCGGCTATCGCCCTGTATTATTACCTGAAACCGGCTTACATGATGATTGTCCGCGATCCGGCAGAAAAAAGTAGCGACTTTTCCTACAGTCTCCTGGTGATGCTGGTCTTATCGTATTTCAGCTTCACTTTACTTTACCTCTTTCTCAACGCCGACATGATCAGCGAATGGACGAAAGCGGTATTCTGACCCGATTACAAGGCCGGTATTTTTCTATGCTTTCGTTCAGGTAAACCATTGAATTATTTCAGGATATCTTTCAACGCCGCTTTATCTTCCTCTCTGACTTCCCAACGGTTTCCGAACCAGCCGGAAACTACCTTGCCGTTCCGCTGCCACACCCAGTCTCCGTAACCCGACAAGAGGGCGGCCCGGGAAGGGTTCCGCAAGATTCTCAGGTGGGCTTCGCCTTTTACTGCGTCAGACAACTGCCAGTAGGGTATGCCGGAATTGATCAGCAGGAGGTTTTTTTCGGTGGGATAAATAAACGCCAGGAGCTGGGTGGTATCGGCGGAAAGCCGGAAAGGGAGACGGTCGGCATAACGCGCGATCGCCACGTTGCTCTTTTCCGTTCCGAATAAGATCAGGTTTGAATTATCGTAATCTTTCGCGCTCAACTCCTTGTCAGCCAGCACCCGTGGGAATACCATTACCCGGCCCAGGAATTCCCCCCGGTAAAAGCTCCAGTCGGCGGCCGCTTCGGCCATCTTCCGTCTTCTTTCCGTCTCTTCCCGATCGGGAGAGTCGAGGGTACCGTACACGTAAATATGCCGGTCAGAGGTAATTTCCGTCATGGGGCCGGCCTGTCGGGGAGTACGGGTATAGTTCACTTCACTCCAGATAGTGGGTCGATTTCCCTTCACCACTACTATTTCGGTACCTTTATAATTTCCCACTTTCAGGGCAGACCCGTTCACCACCAGAGTAATATTGGCACCTCCTTTAAGGCGGGAAGAAGGTAAAATCCGGAAGGCCTCCACGTTTTCGGTGGTCACACTGACGGTATTATTTCCCTGGATAGTAGCCTCCACGCGCCCGGCTTTCCCCGGAGAGAGGGCCACAATCTCTACCCAGAAAGACCTGGAATACTTCATCTGCCCGGTAGCAAAAATTACTTTTTCCGGGTCCGGATCACGTTTATACTGATCAAACCACTGGAAAATGCGCCCATCGGCATAGGCATTGACCCAGCTGTCGTGCATTACCCCGGGATACACGTCGTATTCCACGTGTGTTCCTGACTTTTTGAATCCTTCTACCCAGCGGTTAACGGAGGCGATGGGCACCACGGGGTCTGCATCTCCGTGAAAGAAGCGGGTGGGCAGGTGAGACGCGTTAGGCAGGTAAATTTCGGTGCCTTCGGGGGGAGCGGGGCATACGGGTGCGATAGCGGCCCAGAAGTCGGGGCGGGTCAGTCCGACCCAGAGGGTTCCGCCTCCGCCCATGGAAAGACCGGTCAGGTAGGCCCGGTTCTCGTCGGTCTTAAACCTGCGCTTTACATCGGCAATCATATCCCAAACATCTTTTTCAGCTACTCCCTGGTACCCCATGGTACCCCGGGCCAGTGGTGTGGCCACGATATACGGCACATCTTCCCAATCCGGAAAATACAGGCTGGCGTCCGCATCGTTTTCTCCCGCCTTATTGCTCTTCCCGAAAACCCGACGGAGGGCCAGGCGGTGATTCGAACCCGCCCCGTGCAGCATTACCACCAGGGGATACGCCTTGTTTTCATCAAAATCAGGAGGAAGGTAGAGTCCGTAGGGCTGATCCGTGCCGTCTACCAGAGAATGGAAACTCAGTACCTGAGGACCCGGAGTGTATTTTTGAGCGTGCAAAACGGCACCTGTACACAAGAAGAGTGCAAGAAAAACAATTTTTTTCATAAGGTTAAATTTTAGTGATAAGCCTGGAGCTATGAGCTAATTTACTTTCATTTTTTCAATTCACGGCAAACTCGCTATAATTTAATCGGAAATAATTACTTTTGCATATCACTTCTTTCCTAAAACAGATGAAATTCAAGAAGATACTGAGACAAAACCTGATGACGGGCTACCTGGTTGCCCTCACGGGGATGATCGTCCGGAACAAAAGAAAATGCAGACCTGAATATTTTTTACGGGTCTCCTCATAAATTCCAGAAATACTTGTTTAAATAACCCTCCGATTTTATGCTCGCATCTGTAAAATTTGATCAGACTACGGCCTACAGAAAACTGAAAAGCCATTACAAAACCATTTCAAAAGTACCTGTAAAAAACCTGTTTGAAGCAGACCCTAAACGAGCTTCGAAGTTTACATTACGGTTCCAGGATACCCTGGTTGATTTTTCAAAAAACCAGATCAATGGCCGCACCCTTTCTTACCTGATTGACCTGGCCAACGAGTGCGGACTGAGCGAAGCCATCAACAAAATGTTTAGCGGAGAAGCCATCAACGCCACCGAAAACCGCGCCGTGTTACACACCGCCCTGCGCAACCGGAGCAATGAACCTGTGTTCGTCAATGGAAAGGATGTCATGCCGGATGTCAACCGGGTACTTGAACAAATGAAAATATTTTCCAATAGCGTACGCTCCGGAGAATGGAAGGGTTTCACCGGAAAAAAGATTACCGACATCGTCAATATTGGCATCGGGGGGTCAGACCTGGGCCCCGTGATGGTGACCGAAGCCCTGAAACCCTACGGAAAGAAGGGGTTGAAAGTACATTTTGTTTCCAATGTAGACGGCACGCATATTGCCGAAACCTTGCGGTTAGTTAACCCCGAGACCACCCTATTTATGATTGCTTCCAAAACCTTTACTACCCAGGAAACCATGGCCAACGCCCACTCGGCCCGGAGCTGGTTCCTGGAAAGCGCGGGGGAAGAAGTGTATATTAAAAAACATTTTGTGGCCATTTCCACCAATGCCCAGGGCGTAGCCGGTTTCGGGATAGACACCCGGAATATGTTTGAGTTCTGGGATTGGGTAGGCGGCCGCTATTCCCTTTGGAGCGCCATTGGCCTTTCTATTGCCTGTTATATCGGGTTTAGCAATTTTGAACAGCTATTGACGGGCGCCCACGATATGGATAATCATTTCCGGTACAGTACATTCCGGAAGAATATCCCGGTCATCCTGGGTCTACTGGGTATCTGGTACAACAATTTCTACCATGCCCAATCGCATGCCATTCTGCCCTACGATCAGTATATGCACCGTTTCGCAGCCTATTTCCAGCAGGGCGACATGGAGTCTAACGGAAAAAGTGTCACCCGAAACGGAGAAAAAGCGGCTTACCAAACGGGGCCCGTGATCTGGGGCGAACCCGGCACCAACGGACAGCACGCTTTCTATCAGCTTATTCACCAGGGCACTAAACTTATCCCCTGCGATTTTCTGGCGCCGGCCATCAGCCAAAATCCATTGGGTGAGCACCACAAGATGCTCCTGGCGAATTTCTTCGCCCAGACCGAAGCCCTCATGAACGGAAAATCGGAAGAAGAGGCCCGGGCCGAACTTATCGCCTCGGGGAAAACCCAGGCCGAGATCGATTTCCTGGTACCCTTCAAGGTATTTGGAGGCAACCGACCCACCAACTCTTTCCTGTTCAAAAAACTCACCCCTAAGGTATTGGGCAGCCTTATTGCCATGTATGAACACAAAATCTTTGTACAGGGGGTAATCTGGAATATCTTTTCTTTTGATCAGTGGGGAGTGGAACTGGGCAAGCAACTGGCCAACAAAATCTACCCGGAATTACAGGACGATGCGGTGGTGACCTCGCACGACAGCTCCACCAATAACCTGATCAATACCTACAAAAAGTGGCGAAAATAAAGGAATTAGAAAAATAATCAACTGCTGCGTTGTTTTCGGAATTCGGTCTCAGTCACATACCTTTAGTATGCTCCTTCGACCTCATCCTCAAGGCCTTGCATTTGATTATTTTTCCGATATTTCCGTACCACCCAAAGTCATTCATACCCGTAGGGATTACATATCGCTAGATGATGCAATACGATGTTCCCAAAATATCCCGTAGGGATTACATATCGGTAGATGATGCAATACGATGTTCCCAAAATATCCCGTAGGGATTACATATCGGTAGACGATGTAATGGGGTTTTCCAAAATATCCCGTAGGGATTACATATCGGTAGATAATGCAATGCGATGTTCCAAAATATCCCGTAGGGATTACATATCGGTAAATCATGCAATGCGATTTCCCCAAATATCCCGTAGGGATTACATATCGGTAGATGATGCAATAGGTTTTCCCAAAATATCCCGTAGGGATTACATATCGGTAGATGATGCAATAGGTTTCCCCAAAATATCCCGTAGGGATTACATATCGGTAGATGATGCAATGGAGTTTTCCAAAATATCCCGTAGGGATTACATATCGGTAGCAAATAACGGTCAAAATACAAATTGCGCAATCGATTGCGCAATTCATATACACATAGGTTTCCCACGTCATTTTATATAACCCCTACGGGGTAAAGGAGGTGGGGTGTATCGCAATTTCTA
The DNA here is from genome assembly GCA_964423865.1 of uncultured Lacihabitans sp. Lineage (GTDB taxonomy): Bacteria > Bacteroidota > Bacteroidia > Cytophagales > Spirosomataceae > Leadbetterella. The sequence continues at coordinate 41,059 of CAYRGN010000008.1, read as the reverse complement.
CCAATATTTATGTCCCTACGGGACAATGAAGGGATACACAAAACCAAAGAGGCATATTATCCAAACAAGAGAAACACAAGGACCATAAATACCTCTTACGCCGGAAGGGTTACGCGTCGATTGATGATGCAATAGGTTTTCCCAAAATATCCCGCAGGGATTACATATTGTTGACAGGTAGACATTGGAATTTGTGATTTTTCATCCAAAATTTTCAATTTTTACTGAAAATATAAAATTTTCTGTCTTTTTATTTGGAAATAAATTTTCAATAAATTAAACTTGTATCGCCAAAGTGAATCGTATTAAAAATTGGTAAACGATTTACGTGCTTTCCTGTCTCAACATGCCCATACGCAAAATGCGGGGCGCGAAATTCAGGCAGCATCCCCACATGAAGGGGTGCATTGCCCCGAACGAAAAACATTAAGTTGTATAGATTCACTTGAAATCGGATTGGCCTTAAAAATTTTTAAGGCTAATTTTTTTCATACCGTTTTAACCTTATCGTATACTGATGGCCACACCCCCACCCGGTGCCTGCGCCTGTTTCAGTACCGTTTGAGAGGTAACCTCCACGGTTCTGATCCGGTAGGTCATCGGGCGCGTTTCCCAATGGGTGTCTGGAGCGTCTTCGTAAATGGTGGCGGTAAATTTTCTCCCTGTAGGTAGAAAGCCAAAGTCAATGGTCGCGGTTCGGCTGTTTTCATCCGTAATTCCCCCGACAAACCACTCATTTTTCCCCTTGGCCTTCCGTGCAATGGTGATGTAATCTCCGGGTTCGGCTTCCAGGATATAACTCTCGTCCCAGTCTACGGCCACATCCTTAATGAACTGGAACGCGTCAGGAAAACGCTCATAGTTTTCTACCAGGTCGGCCGCCATCTGCAGAGGGCTATACATGGTCACGTACAAGGCCAGCTGTTTTACCAGGGTGGTATGCACCCGGTTTTTATTGTCGGGATTATAATGGTCAAATGTAATCTGGAAAATGCCCGGAGTGTAATCCATGGGACCGCCCACCAGGCGGGTAAATGGCAGAATGGTGGTGTGGTCCGGGTCAGACCCTCCGAGGGCTTCGAACTCCGTTCCCCGGGCCGACTCCTGGGCCAACCAGTTCGGATACGTGCGGCTTAACCCGGTAGGCCGCACCGCCTCGTGCGAGTTGACCATGATGCGGTGCCTGGCCGCCTCCCTGGCCACCCTCAGGTAATGGGAGGTCATCCATTGCCCGCTTCTCCACTCTCCGCGGGGAATGGGATACCCCACATAACCGGTCTTCACCGCGTTATAGTGATTTGCTTCCATAAAACGAAACGCCTGGTCCAGCCTTCGCTCATAATTGGTGGCCGAAGCCGAGGTTTCGTGGTGCATCATCAGCCGCACGCCCTTGCTTTTCGCGTAATCGCGGAGATAAGGCAGATCAAAATCAGGATAAGACGTTACAAAATCAAATACCTCCTCCTTCCACAGTCCGTACCAGTCTTCCCAGCCCTCGTTCCAGCCTTCTACCAATACCTGGTCAAATCCGTGCTTCGCCGCAAAATCAATATATTTCCTAACATTCTCCGTGGTAGCTCCATGGGTTCCGTTGGGTTTCAGCAGGGAATAATCCGTTTGTCCCAGTTTGGTGTTGGTTTCGTTGGTATACGCCCAGCTGGAACCTTTGACAAACATTTCCCACCACACGCCCACGTATTTCACCGGCTTAATCCAGTCGGTATCTTCCAGGGCACAAGGTTCATTCAGGTTCAGTATGGTATTGGATGCCAGGATATCGCGCGCGTCATCGCTCACCAGCACGGTTCTCCAGGGCGTAGTAAAATCGGTCTGTATATAGGCCTTGTTTCCTACCGCATCAGGGGTCAGGTGGGTTCTGAACGTGTGACCGTCTACCTCCAGCATCATGGCCGGGTAATCTACAAGGGCCGCTTCATGAATATTGATATAGAGATGATCCGCACTTTTCATCATCAGCGGACTTTGCACCGAAAAGATCCCTTTGTTTTCATACAAAGGATAGTTCTCCCCTACCGAAAGGGATCGGCTTTTCAGTTTCGGGATAATCTCGGAAATAAGGGTGGTGCTGGTCCGGTATTCCTCCGTATTGTAGTCGCCCGGCAACCAGAATGCCTTATGGTCTCCTGCCATGCGGAACTCCGTCAGCTCGTCTTTCACCACAAAATACTGGAGGTTTTTTTGTTTAGGGAACTCGTACCGAAAGCCCAGTCCGTCGTCAAAAAGCCGGAAACGCAGCACCAGTTCCGTATCTCTCCGGGCCTGGTACAGGGTAATTTCGAGTTCGTTATACTGGTTCCTGATCCGGGAAGACTCGCCCCACACAGGTACCCAGGAATCATTGACCGAACTTATTTTGGTATCACGGATCTGGAACCCTTCACGCAGGGAAATACGGTCTCCCACCAGCTCCATCCCAAGTTTGCCCGGTTCCAGCACGCTCCGGCCTTTGAAAGTCAGGGCATACCGTGGGGTTCCCTGCTGATCCAGTGAGAACCGCAATTCCAGATCCCCGTCAGGAGAGGTAAGGGTTTCCTGAGCCGTCAACGCCGGCATGTTCATCCATAAAAGAAAGGCGAAAAAATACTTCATATACCCGAGTAATTTAAGAGTTGAACACGAAAGTACATGAAGTTCTTCCTACCCGGGGCCCTCTAATGCGTTCGGAAGTCCGCCTTTTGGAAAATGGCACCCGTTAATCTTTCCCCCAAAACTTCGGCAAGCCTGTTTTCCGATGTATATTTGGTAAGTCAAATCATAGGGCAGTTTTACAACAATCCGCGCGTGGCCTCATTTATTGAAGCGGGCATATCGATGAATGCCCGGGATTTGAAGGCCACCACTTCGTATTCGGGGTACTGGCCGAATTGATGGACGACGCACCCTCTCGATCTCATACAGTGGGATATCCGCAACAGTCACCGGAACGATATTGAAAAGATAGAAGACAATTTCCGGAAACAAACCTTAAAAACCGTTCTCCCCCCAGATGAGCGCCCGGTACAACGCCATAATGCCAATATGTTCATCCTCGAAAGAGACAGGGGAAACGGGGTTGCAGAGCTGAGCGCGGGCGACATCTGGCTGCTACCCTATTGGCTGGGAAGATACCTGGGCGTAATTTCTCCTTGAAATTTCCTGCTTTCCCAGCCTGATTTACGGTAAACCAGCGTTTTTTTTTTCGAATATTTATCAGGATATTTGCACCTCTTTGACGAAAAAGGTTAACACAGAACTATGAAAATTCTCGGAATATCAGCTTTCTATCATGATTCGGCGGCCTCCGTGATAATCAACGGCGAAATAGTGGCCGCCGCACAAGAAGAAAGATTTACCCGCAAAAAACATGACGCGGGTTTTCCTGCCAATGCCATAAAGTTCTGCCTGGAATACAGCGGAATGGAGCTAAAGGACATGGACGCCATCGTATTTTACGATAAACCTCTGTTGAAGTTTGAGCGCCTCCTGGAAACTTACTATGCTTTTGCCCCTTCGGGTTTCCGTTCCTTTATTACCTCTATTCCCGTCTGGATCAAGGAGAAAATGTTTCTGAAAAGGCTGATTCGCCAGGAGCTGGCGGCCATTGGTCCGTACGACACCAAAAAGACGAAACTTCTTTTCCCTGAACACCATCTTTCCCATGCGGCCAGCGCGTATTACCCGTCTCCTTTTGAAGATGCCGCTATCCTCACCATTGACGGTGTGGGCGAATGGGCTACGGTATCTCTCTGCCACGGCAAAAAGGAAAATATTACCATCCTCAAAGAACTCCGGTTTCCCCATTCCCTCGGGTTGTTGTATTCGGCTTTCACCTATTTCCTGGGTTTCCGGGTAAATTCAGGCGAATACAAACTGATGGGACTGGCCCCTTACGGCAATCCGAAATCACCGGATATTGCAAAGTACCTCGATATTATCAAAACCCATCTCATTTCCCTCAAAGAAGACGGCTCGGTTTGGCTTAACCAGGATTATTTCGATTATGCTACCGGGCTTAAAATGGTCAATGAGAAAAAATGGGAAGCCCTTTTCGGTTTTAAAACCCGCAAACCCGAAGACGAACTGTTACAGCACCACTGTAACCTGGGGCTCGCCATTCAGCATATTACAGAAGAAGCGGTACTCTTAATGGCGGAAGAAGCCAAAAAACTTACCGGCAGCAAAAACCTTTGCCTTGCCGGAGGGGTAGCGCTGAATTGCGTGTCCAACGGTAAATTGCAGAAATCAGGCATCTTCGAAAATGTTTTCATACAGCCTGCGGCCGGAGATGCCGGCGGCGCCCTCGGCGCGGCCCTCGCAGCGAATTATATCTACTATAAGCAGCCCCGCGAAGTCAATTACACCGGCGATGCCATGAAAGGTTCGTACCTCGGACCTTCCTTCAGCGACCTGGAAGTAGAATTGATGGCCAAAAAATACAATGCCCGCTACACGTATTTTCGCGATTTTGGTCCTCTGGCCGAAGAAACCGCTCAACTGCTGGCTTCGGAGAACGTGATTGGCTGGGTACAGGGAAAAATGGAGTTCGGCCCCAGGGCCCTGGGTGGCCGCAGTATCCTGGGCGATCCCCGCAGTTCTGAAATGCAGAAAAAACTCAATCTTAAAATCAAATACAGGGAATCCTTCCGTCCTTTTGCGCCTTCCGTACTCGCCGAAGATGTGAAAGAATATTTTGATTACGATGGCATTTCTCCCTACATGCTCCTCGTGCATCCCGTAGCGGATGCCATCAAAAAAGAACTTCCGGAAGGCTACGACGACATGAACCTCAGAGATAAACTCTATCATCTGCGCTCAGACTTACCTTCCATTACCCATATTGATTATTCGGCCCGGATTCAGACCGTACACCCCGAAACCAACCCCCGGTACCACGAACTGATTTCCAGTTTCAAGAAACTGACCGGTACGGGAGTAGTGATCAATACCTCCTTTAACGTACGGGGCGAGCCTATCGTCATGACCCCCAACGACGCTTATCGCTGTTTCATGCGTACAGAAATGGACTACCTCGTGGTGGGAAATTTCCTCTTCAGCAAGAAGGATCAGCCTCAATGGGAAGAAAAAGACAACTGGAAAGAAGAATTTGTACTCGATTAAATATCAAAAACTATGGAATTTCTTAAAGACCTCTGGGGATTCATGGCCGCCCGAAAAAAATTCTGGCTCGCGCCTCTGATCATTATCCTCCTGCTGGTAGGTGTACTGATTGTGATCGGCGGAAGCTCGGCCATTGCTCCCTTCATCTATACACTTTTCTAACACCGTTATACCTTATATAATACAGTATGACAGAAGAAACCTTGAAAAGCCAGGACAAAACCAAGTCTATTCTTGTGATAGTAGTGGGGTTCCTGGTCTTATACTCCATCTTTAAATTTAACCACAGGGAAGTGATTCTCTGGGGGAAATTCAAGACCGACTACTTCCTTTACATCTCTTTGGGGGTAGGTATATTGTCTTTACTTTCTTCCACCCTGGAAGGGCTGGTACTGAAAGTATGGTTTAAAATAGCGCTGATACTCGGGTTTATCAATACCCGCATTATTCTCGGCCTGGTATTTTTTGTATTTCTGACCCCTTTTGCCTGGTTGCAGAAATTATTTGTGCGGAAAAACTTTCTTACGCTCAAAGACAAGGAAAATACCGTTTACCATACCCGAAACCACACCTATCAGGCCGAAGATCTGGAAAATATCTGGTAATCTCATTTATTCTTGCTCCTTTCGGAACCAATTCACTCTGAATCAACTATTTTTGCATCCGTTTTTACAGTAGTGATATTGAAATGAAAGAAAAAGAGGAAAGAAGACCGGGTCGGCCCCGGAAAAGCGGGAATTCCGATTCCCATTATAACAAGCCCGAAGACAAGCGGAGCTTTAACCGCTATAGAGAGGAAAGCAATTCGGCGGAGAGACCGAGCCGCTTCAAAAAAGAAGTGCCTTCCGAAAGACGGTTTGATGCGGAACGCGCACCGAAAGGAAGAACCGGCGGTTTCTCCAAGGAAAAAAGCGCATTTCGAGGAGAATCCTCACGCCGTTTCTCCGGAAACCGGGAGGACAACGACTTCAGAAAAGAAGGCGCACCGCGACGCTCCCGGGAAGATTCCGGTTTCAAAGCAGACCGTGGTTTCAGAAAGGAAGGCAATTTTAAAGGAGACAGCTCCCCACGTCGCTCCCGGGAAGATTCCGATTTCAAAGCAGACCGTGGTTTCAGAAAGGAAGACGGTTTTAAAGGAACCAACGCCCCACGTCGCTCCCGGGAAGATTCCGGTTTCAAAGCAGACCGTGGTTTCAGAAAGGAAGGCA
>CAYRGN010000008.1:0-34633 GCA_964423865.1 uncultured Lacihabitans sp. | reverse complement strand
ATTTTAAAGGAGACAGCTCCCCACGTCGCTCCCGGGAAGATTCCGATTTCAAAAAAGAACAGTCAGGTACCCGCGGATTTGACAGCCCCCGGTGGAACAGGGACCGCGATTCCGAAAGAAGGCCAGGACGCCCTTCAAGAGAGGATTCCCCTTACCGGAGAGAACGCGAGTCCGACAGAGAATCCCGTGGCTTCTCCTCCGACAGAGATCGTTTTGGCGCAGATCGCCGCGGTTCCGAAGAACGCAAGCCTTTCAAAACCTTTAGTCGCGGTAAAGACGAGCCATTTGAATACGGCAAAGGCGCCAAACCTCAGCGCAGGCCCGATTACTCGGAAGAAAACCTGGTCAAAAACCTGCCGGAAAAACAAAGAAAAAACTTCGCTTCCGCCGAAAAGGGACCGACCGACCGCATCCGGCTCAACCGGTATATCGCCAACTCCGGCCTTTGTTCACGTCGGGAGGCCGACGATCTCATTGAGAGCGGGCAAATCACGGTGAACGGGCAAACCATTACCGAAATGGGGTACCAGGTACAGGTGACTGACGTGGTCAAATACGGACGAAAAATACTCAACCCGGAAAAACTGGTATACGTACTTCTGAACAAGCCCAAAGATTTTATTACCACCACGGAAGATCCTGAAGGAAGGAGAACCGTAATGGAACTGGTAGCCAAAGCGGGGCCGGAAAGAATCTACCCTGTAGGAAGACTTGACCGGGCCACTACAGGTCTTCTGCTGTTTACCAATGACGGTGAACTGGCCGATAAATTAGCCCACCCGTCAAACGAGATCCGCAAGATCTACCAGGTAGAAATTGACAAACCTTTGAGCAAAGAGCACTTTGAGCAGCTGACCCAGGGTGTGGAACTGGAAGACGGTTTTATCCGTCCCGACGAGGTATCGGTGGTAACCCCAGACCAGCAAGTCATTGGCATACAGATACACAGCGGCAAAAACCGGGTGGTCCGCCGTATCTTTGAACATCTCGGTTATGAAGTCACCCAACTCGACCGCACCACCTACGCGGGGCTCACGAAAAAGGATTTACCCCGGGGGAACTGGCGTTTTTTAACTGAAAAAGAAGTCATTAGATTAAAATATATGATCTGATTTTCGTTATTTTTGTCAAAAACAAACCAAGATCATGACAGAAAACGAAAAAAAAGGCATAGATGAAACCGCGGAAACCAAGGCGGAAGAACTGAAAGCGGCCGCTGCCGAAAAGGTAGAAGAGGCCGCAGCCGATACGGCGGAGGCAAAAGTGGAAGAGGTACAGGAAAACGCGGAAGCGAAAGTGGAAGAAGCAAAAGAAACCATAGCTGCCAAAGCCGCCTCGCTGAAAGACGCGGCCGCGGAAAAGCTGGCCGAAGCCAAAGAAGCGGCGGGTGGAATTGCCGCGGGCGCAGCGGAAAAAGCCGGTGAGCTGAAAGACGCCGCGGCGGAAAAAATAGGTGATGCGAAAGAAAAAGCCGCGGAAATCGCCTCGGATGTAGCCGAAAAAGCAAGTGAATTCAAGGAAGCCGCCAGTGAAAAGTTCTCGGAACTCAAAGAAGACGCTTCCGAAGTAGCTTCCCGGGTGGCCGAGAAGGCCGCGGAGGTAAAAGAAGCCGCAGCCGAGAAACTGGCCGACCTGGCGGAAGACACCAGCGAAGCCCTTGAAAAGGCAAAAATCAAAGCTGCGGCCCTGGCCAAAGAAGCGGAAGAAACGGCTCAGGAAGTAAGCCAGAAAACCCGTGGTTTCTTCGCCCGGCTTTTTGGAAAAAAATAAGACACAGAAAAGTAATCCATAAAAAAACCTCGAAAGTCACCCGACCTTTCGAGGTTTTTTTCAAACTTGTCACTCTGGCGCCACCACACTGTCACCCTGAGCTTGACGATGGGCATCCTGACTTGACGAAGGGAAAAGGGTACCTTGGGGGATAATCGGGCTTCGACAAGCTCAGCCTGACATAGCCACCTTGTACCCCTCGCCACCCTGGCGTCACCATTGTCACCCTGAGCCTGTCGAAGGGCGAAGTGCGAAGGGCCTACTCCACCCTCACTTTCCGGCTAACCGCCTTCTCGCCTTGCGACAGGATCACAAAGAAAGTGCCTTGCGTACCTTCCTTCAGTTGGAGCTGGCCTATATATTCTCCCGAAAAATCTTCTACATATTCACTGGCCACGCGTTCCCCCTGCGTATCTACTACGGAAATACTCACGGGTCCTTCCCCCGAAGACTTAAACCTCAGGTTCAGAATATGCGTAGCGGGTTTATTCGTAAACACATTAACCTGCGTAAATCCTTCCGTAGCCGCCGCGTAGTCCCACCTAAAACTTCCGAAGTCGCGGTTGACCCGCCCGGTCAGGTCTTCCATATTCAGTTTTAAGCCATCCAGGTTTTTCCGGTAACGCTCAGACAAACGGGGGAAGTCTTCTTCCCAGGAGAACCCGTCTCCGTATTTCAATACTTTTTCCCGGAGCGTATCGGCCGAAGAATGAAAAGAGTATACTCTAGCGCGAGGCGCTTTAATATCCACCTCCTCTTCGGTCACTTCTACCTTTCCGTCTACATTCCGCTCTATCCGTATAATCTTTTTTTCCGGGTTATCCGGACTCACCCTTTCTTCCACTTTATACTTCCGAACCACTTTCTTTTCTTTTTGCGCCTTGCTTTCCGTCACACCAAAACAGGCCAGCGCCATGATCACCATTAACTTTTTCATAAAAAATACGTTTTTACCCTATAGACATGAACTACGCCAAAAAGTTGCATCCTTTTGTAAAATTGCGAAAGAATCACAAATCTACGGCCTCCCTTCCTTATTTTTGCACTTTCGAACCGTTTCCACAAATGAACTCGGTACTAAACTATATATCTATGAATATCCTCGTTTTAGGCTCAGGAGGCAGAGAGCACGCGTTTGCCTGGAAATTAGCCCAAAGTCCGCGATGTACCCGTCTCTTTGTGGCTCCCGGCAATGCCGGTACCGCCCGGATAGCCACCAACGTAGACCTGGGGGTAAATGACTTCGAAGGCATAAAAAAGCTGGTTCTGGAGCAAAATATTGAACTGGTGGTGGTAGGCCCGGAAGACCCCCTGGTGAACGGCATCACCGACTTTTTCCGGAACGACCGCTCCCTGAAAAAAGTCATGATCATTGGTCCCGATGCAGCTGGGGCCCGCCTGGAGGGCAGCAAAGACTTTTCCAAAGCCTTCATGAATAAATACGGTATCCCTACCGCTTTCTCCCATACTTTCACGCCGGAAACTCTGGAAGAAGGCCTGCAATATATCGCCGGAAACCCGGGGCCTTATGTACTGAAAGCCGATGGCCTCGCCGCGGGCAAGGGCGTAATTATTACCGCGGACGCGGGCGAAGCCTCTGAGACCCTCAAAGACATGTTACAGGGCGGAAAATTTGGTCAAGCCGGAAGTAAGGTGTTGATTGAGCAATTTCTCCGGGGTATTGAACTGTCTGTTTTTGTACTGACCGACGGAAAGAACTACCTGATCTTACCCGAAGCCAAAGACTATAAACGTATCGGAGAAGGAGACACCGGTTTGAATACGGGCGGCATGGGTGCGGTTTCCCCTGTGCCTTTCGCTGACGCCGCCTTTCTCCGTAAAGTAGAAGAGCAGGTAGTACTGCCTACCCTTAAAGGACTTCAGGAAGAACAGATCCATTATGTGGGTTTCCTGTTTATAGGATTGATGAACGACAACGGCAACCCGTCCGTCATTGAATACAATGTAAGAATGGGCGACCCCGAAACCGAGGTGGTATTGCCCCGGATCAAAACAGACCTCGTGCGGATTTTCCGCGCCGCGGCCAAAGGCACCCTCGACAAAATACGACTTACCCTTAGCCCCAAATACGCGGTTACGTCTATGGTAGTGGCGGGCGGATATCCCGGCGATTACAAAAAAGGAGAGGTAATGCAGATCCCCGAAGCCGAACCCGATACCCTCATTTTCCACGCCGGCACCACCCCCCGCGGAGAGGAGACCGTCACCAATGGCGGACGCGTCATTGCACTCACCGGTATGGGCCGCACCATGGCCTCCGCCATCCGTAAATCGCAAAAAATGGCACGAAACGTCAAGTTCAAAAACCGGTACTACCGAAAAGATATTGGCCGCGATTTACAGGAATATGTAAATAAATAATTAATTTTGTTATTTATTGAGTATTGAATCTGACCTGTTTACAGGGATAAACTCCTGGAAAACAGTAAAAATATAGATGGTATGGCATGTGGACAGTGTTCTTCAGGAAGCTATGGTAGTATAGGTGCATCAGTGCCGGGATGCGGTAGCGGTGGCTGCGCATCGTCCGGTTGCAACAAGATAAATTCTTTCGACTGGCTCTCGGGAATGAGCTTCGGAAAGCCTCAGTATAAAGTAGTAGAAATTAAATTCAAAGGCGGCAGGAAGGAATATTTTATCAACAAACAGGATATAGAACTGCACACCGGCGACTTCGTGGTATGCGAAATGCCTTCCGGTTACCATATCGGGCATGTATCGTTACAGGGCGAGCTGGTGAGGCTTCAGTTACTGAAAAAAGGGATACATGACACCTCCGAGCTGCGGATAATTCACCGCCTCGCCTCTGAAAAAGACCTGGAGAAACATACCCAGGCCATTAATCGCGACCTCCCCACCATGTACCGGACCCGGGAGATCTGCAAAGAACTCAAACTAAACCTGAAACTCTCGGAGGTAGAATTCCAGTCGGATAATACCAAGGCCACCTTCTATTATTCGGCCGATGACCGGGTAGATTTCCGGGAACTTATTAAAATGCTGGCGTCGGAATTTAAAGTAAGAATCGAAATGCGCCAGATCAGCCTGCGCCAGGAGGCCGGCAGACTAGGCGGAATAGGCTCTTGCGGCCGCGAACTTTGCTGCTCCACCTGGCTTACCGACTTCAAGACTATTCCCACCGCCGCGGCCAGGTACCAGAACCTGTCTCTCAACCCGGCCAAGCTCTCCGGGCAATGCGGTCGCCTGAAATGTTGCCTCAATTACGAGCTGGAAACCTATATCGACGCCATCCGGGGCATACCTGCGGTAGACAGGCCCCTGAAAACGGAAAAAGGGAATGCTTCCCTTCAAAAAACCGATATCTTCCGGCGCATCATGTGGTTCAGCTACCCCGAAGAAACCAACTGGTACCCCATTCCGTGTAGCCAGGTGGCCGAAATTCAGAAAATGAACGCCGAAGGCAAGAAACCCCTGGGTCTTGAAAACCTCATGGAGCTGACCGAAGTGCCGGAAGTGAAGGTAACCGCCATCAACAGCGACCTGGAGCAACTGGATAAAAAATACAAGAAAAATAAGAAAAAGGGTCGCTCAGGCGCCCCTAAACCTGCGCAACCGATTGCACGGCAGGAAGCAAAACCAAAACAGCAACCGCAACGCCCCAGACCGGAAAGCCAGGCCGCGGCTAAACCCCGCCCTGAAAAACCGGAAAATGCCGATGCAGGTAATAAAAATAAGAAACGCCGGAAGTTCAGAAAACCCGGAAACGAAGGCCCGAAATCATAAATTTATGCGTCTGAAATTGCAACCGGTACCCATGAAGTTCTTAACTTCAGCTTTAAACCTCTTTCAATCAAAGAAATCCCTGGAGAAAACGACCTGTTTTACTCCCATTGCCCTTGTAGCTTTCTGCTTAACTGTGTTTTTAGCCTGCACAAAAAGTAACGACTTCAAGGAAATACGGGATTTTCCGAAAAAAGAATGGTGGGTGGCCCACAAACAAACCTTTGAATTCATTATCCGCGATACTACCGCTACCTACCGGTTCAATTACCTGGTCAGAAACAGCGTCAGTTATCCGTTCTATAACCTCTACCTCCAACAAAAACTAACCGACAGCACCGGAAACACCCTGTCGGCTTCATTGGACGAGGTGATTCTTTTTGATGAAAAATCAGGGAAACCGTACGGTGATGGTATGGGCGACATCTTTGACTGCCGCATACAAGCTCCGGGCTTGCAGGCCATGAAATTCACCAAAGCCGGCAAATACCGGTGGATTCTCAGTCACGGGATGCGCCCCGATCCGCTCACCGGCATCATGTCTATCGGCGCCGAGGTGATTCGAAACCCTCAGTGAAGTTTTTTCAGTATCTTATGGTCGACCACAAACGGGCCGAAAGGGAAAATACTACCTGCTAAAACCCAGACGGTCACTTTCCAAAAACTCCATCCTTTCTCATAGCCTACATACAAGGCGTACAGCACCAGCAGAATAAACAAGCCTCCGTGTACAGACCCTACCAGCCGAACCATTTCCGGCTTCCCGACCAGGTACTTTAATGGCATAGCCACAAAAACAAGCAAAAGCATACTAAGCCCTTCCACCATGCCCAAAAGTCGTAGTCGCCCCAAGGCGGTTCCTATCCAGTTCATATTTAGCAGTTTCCGTTGATATCACATACTTCCCCGTCCGGCGTCAGGTTTTCCAGCTTTCTCCGCGCTCCCGCCTTTTCCAGGGTCTGCACAAAAACCTCCACCGGCTGCGCCCCGGAAACCGCGTATTTGCGGTCAATCACAAAAAACGGCACTCCCCTCACGCCCAGCTGACGCGCTTCGTACAAATCCTTTTCCAGTCCTTCACCATAACGGGGATCCGTCTGAGCGCTTTCCACTTCCGCGGGGGTGAAACCCAAAGCGGCACCTACCTCGCCCAACAGTACCGGAGAAGACACATCCCTTCCTTCCGAAAAATGGGCTTTAAATAGCAGTTCCTCCGCTTCGTCACCCTTGCCTTTCTCTTTGGCCAACTGGATCACCCGGTGTGCAGCAGCCGTATTCACAATTACCGACCTTTCAAAGTCAAACCGGATTCCCTTTTCTTCTCCCGCTTTTCGGATTCCCTCAAAAGACGCCTTCAACTGCGCTTCGGGCAAACCTTTCGTCTCTGACAAATACGTGTAGGTACTCATCCCCTCCGTTCCCAGACCCGGATTCAACTGAAAACTCTTCCATTCGGTTTTCACCTCTCCCCCGAACTGCGCTATAGCCTCTTCGTAATTCTTCTTCCCGAGATAACAGAACGGGCACATCACATCACTCCATATTTCTACCGTCATATTCAATTTTATGTATATACATGATTAACCCCTGTAGAGGGCAAAAGATTCCGTAAAATCTTGGCGTAATCACAGGAAGACCAATTAACAGGTCTGTTTGACTATAATAGCATTGATTATGACAATTTGTGAGTATCATTTTTGGTGTAAAAATACCATACCTTGCTCCATCATGTGGAAACTCAAAGTGGTCCAGTATGCCGTAGAGGGTTAAGTCTATCTCCTAAAACGTTTTCTAATGAAATAGCCTCTTTTTGTATTAAAAATTGATTAAATTCCTATTATTAATTATGAATAAACAAATATTTGCCAAGCAAACTATTGCCATCTAAATGAATATATCCTATAATTTGAAGTCTATATCAATTTTACTTAGGGTCTGCTGAAAAAGTCACTCATTCATGATGCCCATTTTAGGCTGGGTAGGGGCGTGTGAGAGTAATTTTTCGAATTAGGCCGATGTATTTTAACTTTGACTATAAGCAATAGGGGGCTTTGCCCGGTCAACTTGACCAGGTTCAGCACCATGATGATGCAGGCAACCCACGATTTGCTGGTTAAGTCAAGACGAGCCATAATACGATTTAATCCGTATTTCACTTTGGCTTGTCCAAACTTTTCGGGGTGGCCATCCACTTCTATCGGATTGCGTTCCCCCGGACTCACGGGGCTCTGTTCCCCTGCCTTCGGTCTCCCTAGTGGTTTGGCTCTCGGGACTATCTTGAGCTCCTTTAAGGCTTTTCGGTTCTCCCGGTTGCAATAGATCTTGTCTGCTAATACAGTTTCCGGATAATATCCGAACCTGTCCTTATACTTCTCCACGCTGCTTAAAGGGTACTTCCCTTCATTAAATGCATCCCAGGAGAATTCATCCAGAAAAGCAAAGCCATCCATTAATGTGACTTGAATCTTTGACCCAAATTCTACTTTTGAATTCAATTTACCTCTTACAATAGGTCGAACATAAGGTTGGTGAATTGACACTATCCGGTCTGCACACTGGTGACTTTTGCTATCGTACATGGCTTTCTGCAAAGCTAACACAACCCAGCGGTTGGTGAGATCAAGTTGTTGCTCAAACGGAGTCACAAATCCCTCTATACGAAGCTGAGAAATCGGCTGATAGGCTTGCTTAGATGCACGTTTCTGACGCGCTTTAGCCATATTCCTTACATTTCATAAGCTAATATAGAAAATAAATATCTGATAATAAATCCAGTAAGACTTTTTCAGCAGCCCCTAAATACTATCAGTTAAATATTTTATCGATCTTTAGAGACAGTTAAATTAATAACTTCCTTTTGCTTTTTGTCTAAGTTTCTTGTGACCTATTACCTTTTATTAATGCTAAAAATCTAACGAGAAATCATTACTCCGGGAATCGTTACTCAGCACCAACAGTATAGTATTTCTTATGTTGTATAACAAAATAGTACTATATTGCAATCAAAATAAACAATAGTTGAATTTAAAAATGAAAAAGAAATCTCTACTTCTCAAAGTATCTACTAATCTATTAGTAGTATTTTCTATCCTTAGCTGCGTATCAGATTCTCATGTTCTGCCTTTCACTGAAATTCCTGCTACATCCTTAAAGAAGAAAATATTAAAACCATCAAGTACAATTATTAAAGCCTCCGACACCTATTTAACTACAAATAACAATTGTACTGGCATTAAAACCTACCCCAATGGGTGTATAGTCACTTTCCAGTGTAATGACCCATTTGCTTTGAGTATCAGCTGTCCCCCTGAAGTAGATCCAAATTCTTTCTTTATAAATATATATGAACTTAGTTGTGAAAATCCATGTACTCCGCCTGGTGGTAACGGGGGGGATGATGACGGTGGTGGTAGTCATTATACCGAGTGTCCTGCGGGAATTTGTATGGATCCTAGTATACCAATGATGGAAGGCGACCCATGGATCTGTGAACACACGGGTTTTAATTAAGTTTTAACTACATATTACAAAATCTGAGGATATTCTGTTCCGCAAACTAAACAAATCATAAATATTTTTAAGCTAAAACAGCAAATGAAAAAATTCAAAATTATCACTTTATTTCTATTAATTTTTGGCCTTGGACTAGGCTGTGAAAAGTCTATGTTAGAGACAAAGATGGGAGAGCCTAGTAGTCTAAATCAAGCTTTTTCCTCTCCAAAAAAAATTAAAAATTACTCTGCCAAAGAAAATTTAAAAGGAGAAAGCGCTAACCTATATAACGGAGACAGTGGATACATAGTAACCGTGGACAGTCAAGGTTGCACCCAAGGGGCCTTTTATTACGTTACAGTATATAGTGAAAATGGGATGGTTACTAACATAAGTGTAGATTGGACGGCCTCAGGTCCTAAAATATGTCCCGAAGGTGGTCATAGCGGCCCTGGTGGGGGTGGCACAAATAACAACGGTTTAACTCCTGCACCAGGGTATTCCGTACCCGATGGCATTCCGTTACCACCATACTTACCATATACTATTCCGGGACAAGGACCGGGATGTAGTGATTGCGACTCTCTTATCATAGCTCCATAGGTATTCAATCAGGATGTTCTGCTGTTTTACTGTAATACCCTGAATCTTTTGCTCTCCTTTATAAAACCTAGATTTGGCTAGCTTTGGATTTCGAAGAAATCCCAACTTGTTCTCTATGAACTTGTTGGGATTTCTCTAAAAACCCCTATATAAACAAAAATCGGCCGCCAATAAACCATTCAACGTCCGATTTAAATCTTATTTCCTAAATATCTAAGTTGGGGTTCTTTCCGGAATAGGCTATAAAAAAATTGTTGTTTATTTAACTGTACTTCTTCGAAGATTCTCTATTCATACACCAGCCGGCTTAACTCCCTTTCCTCAAACATCTCTTCCGCCAGCTCCTGCAGCTTCTTGCCCGGAATGCCGTCAATCTCCCTAAAAATGTCTTGCAGTGGCTCTACGTAGCCCAGATCCAGGATACTCTTGGCCATCATCAGCATATAACCCTGCTTGCTCTCTTCCGCCATGGCCAGCTGGCC
Source organism: uncultured Lacihabitans sp. (assembly GCA_964423865.1). Lineage (GTDB taxonomy): Bacteria > Bacteroidota > Bacteroidia > Cytophagales > Spirosomataceae > Leadbetterella. Next base: position 24,524 of record CAYRGN010000008.1, on the reverse strand, counting down.
TTTCAGCTGATCTTTCAGGGTCTTCAGCTGGATATCGCCCAAAGGCTTGCTCTTCAGCAAATCCAGCTCTTTCCCTATCAGCCGGAACGCCTTGTCCAGGTTACGGGCATCCGTACCGAAAAAGATGGTAAACATACCCGTATCGGAATAAGAAAGCAGGCTGGCCTCAATGTGGTACACCAAGCCATATTTCTCTCTCAGACTAAGATTAAACCGGCTGTTCATGCCCGGCCCGCCCAATAAATTCACCAGGGCGAAGAAAGGCAGACGGTCAGGGCTTGACAAGGAGAATGACGGGCGCCCAATGGCCACCTGGGCCTGGTTATTCTCTTTTTTAACTTGCTGTTCCTGCTTCACATAGCCGCTGGGCCGGATCCGTACCCGCCCGCTCTTCTTCGCCGGAATGTCTTTCAGAAATTTCTCCGCCACTTTCACCACTTTTTTAAAATCCAGGTTTCCTACCACCGACAGCACCGTGCGGTCGGTATCCAGGTTTTCGTAGATAAAGCGGTGGAAGTCTTCCCGCGTAAAACTCTTCACACTTTCCTGGGTACCCAGGATATTTACGCCCAGGGAATGGCCGGGAAAAAGAATTCCGTCAAACTCGTCCTGTATGGCGTCTTCCGGTGAATCGAGGTACATCGCCATCTCCTCCAGGATCACGCCCCGCTCCAGTTCCAGCTGCTTCTCCGGGAAAATACTGTGAAACGCAATATCCGTCAGCAAATCCACCGCCTTTACAAAATGCTCATCCAGCACCGAAGCGTAAAAACAGATCTTTTCCTTGGTGGTATAGGCATTCAACTCCCCTCCTACCGACTCCAGGCTATTGATAATGTGATAAGATTTCCGTTTTTTTGTTCCTTTAAACGCCATGTGCTCCCAGAAATGGGCCAGTCCGGCCTGTTCGGGCAACTCATCGCGGCTGCCGATATCGAACATGATGCCGCAATGCGCCACCTGGGTGCCGCTGACCTGCTTGTGCGCGATACGTATTCCGTTGGGAAGCGTGTAAATGCGGTATTCAGACATAAATTAACTTACAAATGTATTCTCCTATGATTCTCCTCGCAGAAAGCGGATCCACCAAAACAGACTGGCGGCTCCTCGGTAAAAATACCCGTTCGTTTGAGACCATAGGTCTTAATCCCTATTTTGTTGACAGTGACACCGTAGCCAGAGAGCTGCTGATCCACTTACAAGATGAAACACCATTTACTATCAAGGAAGTTCATTTTTACGGCACAGGAATCACCGATCCGGCCAAAGGCGATATCATTTCCCGGGGAATCCTCCGCGCTTTGGGTTATTCTACGCCAATATATACTTATTCTGACGTTATTGCCGCCGCCCGCGCCCTCTTTGGAGACACCGCGGGCATTGCCTGCATCCTGGGCACCGGTTCCAACACCTGTTACTGGAACGGCCGGGAAATCGCTTTCCAGGTACCGCCGCTGGGCTTCTGGCTGGGCGACGAGGGTTCGGGCGGCCACCTGGGCAAATCTCTTCTCCTGGCGTACCTCCACCGCGAAATGCCCGCCCATGTCCGTGAGAGGTTTGAAGAGGCCTATGGCGCCAAAGACCGCCTCGAAATCCTGGAACATGCCTACCGGAAAGAACGGCCCAACCAATATTTCGCATCCTTCTGTCCTTTCCTGCTGGAAAACGGGCAAGATCCCTGGGTGGCCCACCTCATCCGTGACGCCTTCCGTCTCTTTTTTGAAAAATATCTCCTGAAATACCCCCAGATTCACCAGGTACCCACCGGATGTGTAGGATCCATCGCCTTCCATTTCCAAAACATCCTCCGGGAAGTGGCTGCCGGATATGGCCTCAGCATCTCCAAAACCATTCAGAAACCTATCGATGAGCTCGCCATCTACCACGATAATTTTACATCATAATGAGACAAAAGTATAAAGAATACCTGCCCGAAAAACGGTACCTTTGCGCCTATAAACTAAACAGTAAATAATGGGTAAAATAAGTCCTGCTTTAAAAGAAAAATGTCCCCGTTGCGCCCAAGGCGACCTCTATGTATATCACCAAAGGTTACCCTTCTCCAAAAAGCCCTTCCAGATGAAAAAATACTGTCCGGAGTGCGGCCTCAAATACGAAAAAGAACTCGGCTACTTTTACGGATCCATGTTTGTCTCCTACGCCCTGAACGTGGCCCTGTTTGTGGTTTGTCTCCTGGTTTACCTCTATGTGTTCAAATCTCACTACGGCTGGGAGTACTTCGCCGTAGGCTACCTGTTGATCACCTTTCTGCTCACCGGCGTGATTTTCCGCTGGTCGCGCTCTCTCTGGCTCGCCGCGCTAACTAAATATGAGCCGGGCGTACGCGACGAGAAGAACCTGGAGCTGATCAAAACCGAACCCAATATCGGGAAATAAAAAAGGGTACCCGAACCCGGATACCCTTCCCTTCTGGTGCACACTTTCGTTACACTTTGATTTCAACGTCAACACCCGCAGGGAGTTCCAGTTTCATCAGGGCGTCTACCGTCTTAGGACTGGCCGAGAAAATATCAATAAGCCTTTTGTAAGTACTTAATTGAAATTGCTCTCTTGACTTCTTCGAAACGTGGGGAGAACGTAACACCGTAAATTTCTCGATACGTGTAGGAAGCGGAATAGGACCGCTCACTGTAGCACCGGTAGATTTAACCGCCTTAACGATCTTCTCTGCTGAGTTGTCTACCAGGCTGTGGTCAAATGACTTCAGCTTGATTCTGATTTTTTGTGACATTTGGTTCTGATATTTTAAGTGAATATTACCGCACGAAAGAACCATTCACTCCGTACGGGGCCACAAAATTAGAGATTATTTTGCTTAATGTAAAAACTTTACGGAATTTTGACAAAAAACTTTCCGAATGCTCGGTTTTTCCAACGCGAAAATAAATTTGGGCCTGAATATCACGGAGAAACGCCCAGACGGTTACCATAATATTGAGTCGGTCTTTTATCCCGTACCGTGGGCCGACATCCTGGAAGTACTTCCCTCCGACACCTTTTCTTTTACTTCTTCCGGGCTCCCCATACCGGGAGAGCCCGGCCAAAACCTGGTAGTAAAGGCCTGGAACCTGATTGCGCCCGCTCAGAAAAAGGTGAAAATCCATCTCCATAAGATTCTGCCTATGGGGGCGGGCATCGGCGGGGGCTCCTCTAACGGCGCCATGGCCCTCCAACTGATCAACCGCACTCTTGATCTAAACCTCACTTCCAGGCAGTTAAGTACCGAGGCCGAAAAACTGGGCAGCGACTGTCCCTTTTTCATTGACAACCAGGCCGCGTTTTGCACCGGAAAAGGCACTGAACTAAAACCCACTACGGTATCACTCAAGGGAAAGTACATTGTGATGATCCATCCCGGAATTCACATTTCCACTGCGGAAGCCTATGCCGGAATTACCCCCCGCAAACCGCAGATCTCTATCCGGGATATTGTCAAACAACCGGTAGAAACGTGGAAAAATCAACTCGTAAATGACTTCGAAGCGCCCATTATCCGCCGTCATCCCCTCATCGGACAGATCAAAGAAACTTTGTACCGCCACGGCGCACTCTACGCCTCTATGACGGGCAGCGGCTCCACCGTTTACGGTATCTGGGAAAAAGAGACCGGCCTGAAACACCTCTTCCCTTCCCTGACCTACTGGTCCGGCCCCCTCTAAAATATAACATCTAATATCTAACATCTCCCCCCTCATGAAACTCTCACAAGCCCAGGAAATCGTAGACCAATGGATCAACACCGTGGGCGTTCGTTACTTCAGTGAACTGACCAATACCGCCATTTTAATGGAAGAAGTGGGCGAGGTGGCCCGCATCATGGCCCGGCGCTACGGCGAGCAGTCGGAAAAGGAATCGGACAAAGCCAAAGACCTGGGCGAAGAACTGGCCGATGTGCTTTTCGTACTCATTTGCCTGGCCAACCAAACCGGCATCAACCTGACCGAAGAATTCCATAAAAACCTGGAAAAGAAGAGCATACGTGATGCCCTCCGTCACCGCCAAAACCCCAAACTGTAAGGATAAAGAACCCGTTCCCCTCCGTTTTTGTTATACCTGAAAAGAATTGCCTTGGAAGAACAGATCATTAATAAAGTAGCACTCAGCGGACTCATCACCCTCGACATAGAAGAGCATTACCCTTCCGGCGAGCGGGTCATTTATGATATCAAAGACAACCTCTTTATGGGGCTTATCCTGAAAGAAAAAGACTTCCGGGCTTTTATCAAAACACATGACTGGGAGCAATACACCGGGAAACACGTAGCCATCACATGCAGTGAAGAGGCGGTTGTGCCCCTGTGGGCGTACATGCTCCTGGCTGTACACCTGGAACCCTACGCCAGCACGGTAGTATTCGGAAACGCGGAAGATCTGGAGAAAAAATTGTTCGATCAGTTGCTCACCCGCTTCGACTGGGAACAATACCGTGACGCCCGCGTGGTAGTAAAGGGCTGTAGCGACAAACAAATTCCGGCAGATGTGTACGTGGAAATCACCCGCCGCCTCAGGCCCATCGTAAAAAGCCTGATGTTCGGAGAACCGTGCAGTACCGTACCGCTTTACAAACAAAAACTCCCGGCCCGTGGCTGATTTCTTTCACCTGAAAACTACTTTCTTCACCGTTTTCGGTTACGAAATGAGCCACCTGGAGTTCTGGGCTACCCTCACGGGTGGACTGGCCGTGTGGCTTTCCGCCAAAGAAAATGTGTGGTCGTGGATTATTGGCTTATTCAATGTCAGCCTTGCTTTTATCATGTTCTATCAGGCTCAGCTTTATCCCGATATGTTCCTGCAAACCTTCTTTTTTGCCACCAACATCATCGGGTTTTGGATGTGGAAGTTCCCGAAAGCGGAAGATGCCAACCAAAAGCAGGAGCTACGCATCACCCGCCTTTCCGGCCGGAATTATCTGCTGTTTATAGGCGGTGTAATACTGGCTACGGCAGCCTTCGGCTATTTTGCCGAAAATCTCCACGAAATTTTTCCCCGATTGTTCCATTTACCCAGCGCCTTCCCTTACGTTGATTCCTTTATTCTGACTGCCAGCATTGGTACCACTTTCCTGATGATGAAAAAGAAGGTGGAAACCTGGTGGATGTGGCTCGTGATTGACCTCATCAGTACGGTGCTGTACTACCAGAAAGACATCAAATTGTACGCCCTGCTGTATCTGGTGTTCTGTTTCATCGCTACCTTCGGCGCCCTCGACTGGACCAGGAAATACAAAGCGTATCAACTGAAACCTACTTGATCCATCCCATCTTCCACCGTACCCAGCGGGTGAAGCTCATTACCCATGCCGGGATCACATGATCACGCACCACTTCTTTCAGGTGGGGGATATCGGGGTACATGAAGGTGATATAACGGATCGCTAACCCCAGTTTCCGAAAATACCTGCCTTTCAATTGCTTTGAATTCAGGAGCAGATAATACCAGCCGCCCAAATTTCGCTTAAAAAGCCGGTTGAATTGGTAGCCGGTATCCCGATTCAGATTGGTGTACATCATAATCCGGTTTTCGAGGAATACCGCATCGTCTTTATGATCGGTATTGCTGGCGCCGGCGGCATGCCGGCGGTAAGCGGCGGTAACATCCGGCAGGAACTTGATTTTCCCGCGACGGGCCGCCAGCATAATCATCGGAATATCCCCGCTCTTGGTCTTGGGAAACCAGGGTTCTACCGGGAAAATCGATTTCATCGTATAAAAGAGGGTGGCCGTACCCATGAACCAGATTTCCTTCTCTCCGATCAGGTCTTTCAGCTCAAATACGTCTTTTTCCAGGTCGGTATTCAGTAGGTACGGCGCTTCGTTGCCTTCAAAAAACTCGACCCGGGTATTGGTGAAGCAAACCGAAAAATTGGGATTCGCTTCCATGAAATCTACCTGCTTCTGTAATTTTAGCGGATCAATCCAGTAGTCGTCGCCTTCCAGAGCCGCCATGTATTTTCCCCGGCAATTTTCCAGGATACGGATAGAGTTCGGCTGAGGGCCTCCGTTCTTTTCTCCCCTCACCACCCGCACCAGTTCCGGGTAACGGGCGGCATATTCGTCTACCACAGCCGAAGTACCGTCGGTAGAGCAGTCGTCTCCAATAATGATTTCAAACGGGAAAGTGGTTTTCTGGGCGATCACACTTTCCACCGCCTGCCGTATAAACTTTACATGATTGTAGGTCAGCAAATGTACACTTACCAGCGGATGGATCATATCTTCTCTAAAATAAATAAATCGCTGTATAAAAGTCAGGTAAAAAATCTCTCACTTTTACAGCCTTTAATACGTTATCTGGCCTCAGCTCTTCATCAACTCCTTGATATCCTTAATAATCTTGTCTGCCAGGTACCCGGCGGTGGTTTCAAAATCACTTTCTGCATAAATCCGGATAATCGGCTCGGTATTCGATTTTCTCAGGTGTACCCATTCCTTATCGAAATAGATTTTCACCCCGTCACGGGTGTCAATTTCATATTTCACATATTTGCGCCTCACCTTCTCCAGGATCAGGTCTACATCGATACCGTTTTCCAGCTCTATTTTTTTCTTCGCGATAAAATAAGAGGGATATTTTTTACGGAGGAAGCCTACCGGCTTATCGAATTTGGCCAGGTGAGACAGGAAGAGGGCGATTCCCACCAGCGCGTCGCGGCCATAGTGCAGCTCGGGAAAGATAATTCCACCGTTTCCTTCCCCCCCTATAATGGCGTTTACTTCCTTCATCTTTTCCACCACATTTACTTCACCTACCGCGGCGGAAAAATACTCTCCTCCGTGATGCACGGTCATATCTTTTAATGCCAGGGAAGAAGAAAGATTGGAAACCGTAGTATTCTTTTGCTTCTTATTAATGCTTAAAATATAGTCGGCTACAGCCACAAGGGTGTATTCTTCCCCGAAAGGCTCCCCGTCTTCGCAGATCAGGGCCAGGCGGTCTACATCCGGATCCACCACGATGCCCAGGTCGTAATCGCCCTTTTGCATTTCCGACGAAATCCCTCTCAGGTTTTCGGGAAGCGGCTCAGGATTATGGGTGAAATGCCCGGTAGGCTCGCAGTTCAATTCTTTGATTTCCTCTACACCCAAAGCCCGCAGCAGTTTCGGCACCGCTATACCTCCCGAAGAGTTGACCGCGTCTACCACCACCTTAAAACCGGCCTTCCTGACCGCCTCCGCGTTGACCGACGGAAGCGCCAGAATGGCTTCAATATGCTTGTCGACATACGTATCGTCTTGCGTATATTTCCCCAACTGCTTCACTTCCACAAAGTGAAAATCTTCCGCTTCGGCCAGGGCCAGCAGACGCTCACCCTCCGCGGCAGAAATAAACTCTCCTTTCTCGTTCAGCAGCTTCAGGGCATTCCACTGCACCGGGTTATGACTGGCCGTAATAATGATTCCGCCTGCCGCGTTTTCCATAGGAACGGCCATCTCCACCGTGGGGGTGGTAGACAACCCCAGGTCAAGCACATCAATGCCCATACCGTTCAGGGTAGCGCAGACCAGGTCGGAAACCATTTTGCCTGAAGGCCGGGCATCACGCCCCACCACCACTTTCCGGTTTCCCTCAGGTCCTGTCATTCCCGCAAACGCCGCGGTGAATTTCACTATGTCTAAGGGAGTAAGCGCTTCCCCACTCCTTCCACCTATGGTGCCTCTGATGCCGGATATCGACTTAATTAATGTCACGAATTGCTAGATTAAGGGTTCAAAATTAGTTAAAAATCTGTTTCATTACTCATCTTTTCCGAATGGAAACATAGGTTTCCAGTTCTGACGTCACGCCGGGCTCCCCCCTGAAAGTGCCCCGTACAGGACTAACTCCCGTAGGCTCAAGCGAATTGGCCAGGGTGATATAATTCAGGTCTACCGACTTCCCCTCGGTGGGATCAAAGCCCCGCCACCCGCCCCCGGGAAGAAAAACCTCCACCCAGGCATGCAGATCATGTTCATGCCGGTGATTGCCGAAAAGATACCCGCTCACAAAGCGGGCCACCAGGCCCTGAGCGGTACACAACGCCATCATCAGTACCGAAAAATCGCGACAGGAGCCACTGCCCAAACGAAGCGTTTCTTCCGCCGTTACCGCCTCTCCTCTCTCTCTGGCTATATAACGAAAATTCCGGTGAATATATGTGGTGACCCCCGAGAGAAAATCCAAGGTGCTGTAATCCGCTTCCCGGGCAAGCCTTCCGCTCAGCTCTTGCACTTCCGGACCCATAGGGTTCACCGCAAAATACATATCGGTATAACGGGCCAGTTTTTCGGGGTAGCGAAAGGGTAGTTTCGCGGTTTCGAACGGAAAAAAAATAAAATCGTAGGTATTAAATTCGCTGCTTTCAATGGTGAATGCCGTTTTAATCTCGAAGATACGGCTCTCCGTATTCACAAAACACACATGCTGGATATTGCCTTCCTGGTCAATGTTCCGGATCAGTTTGTCGGCCTGGGGCAGCACACGCATTTCAAATGAAACGAGACGCTGAAAAGGCGTAAGATTAGGCGTAAGATAGAAATAATGCGGGTTCAGGTGTACGAAACCGCTATACCGGTAACTGAGTCGGTGTTCTACGTCCAGTATCATAGAGGCCGCTTTCTGAATAATGGATCAATCCAGTCTACAGGCAGCTTTTGCACCGAATGCTTCAGCAACGCGTTCCACTGGTACGAAATGTGTTCCAGGTCATGCTTTTCGTAGGTATGGTCAATGATCTGGAAGCTGTCTTTCTCATACAGCAGTACATCGATGGGAAAATCCACATCGTTCACGCTCACCCGGGTAGAGTCAAAGGCCAGGAAAGCCAGTCTCAGTACCTCATCCAGGGGGGTATTGTACCGTATGTTCCGGTACAGGATAGGCTTCCCGTAACCCGAATTTCCTATCATGATAAAAGGAGACCCTTCCGACACCTCGATCCAGTTGCCTTCCGGATACAGCAGAAACAGCTTGTGTTCCTTGTCTTTCTCCAGCTGCCCGCCTACTATAGCCGAAAGATTAAAAGACAACCCGGCTTTCTGTAGGATGGCCTCGTCTTCTTCCCGCACTTTTTTCAATTTCTGTCCGAAAGAATTCACCGCCTGGTAAAGCTTGTCAAAGCCCGAATCTTCATTTTCCAGCACCTCTTCAAAATAGGTCAGGGCCTTGTCTCGTACCGACCTCAGCCCCGCGGTCATAATAAACATCGAGTGGTTTTGCACCTGGTGAACAGAAAGTTTTCGTTCACTGGATACCTCACTCCCCGAAGTTATTCTCCTGTCGGCCAGCCCTATCAGCCCGTCGGCTGTCTTGATTCCCAGGCAAAATGTCATGGTTTTATCCCTATATGTTCAAATACAAAAGTAATTATTTTTATCACGACTGCCCGATCGCACTGAGATCAAAATACACTTTGAAAATCTCATGGTCTACTTCGTTATTTTTAACCTGGAAGTCGTTCAGGAAAGGATGAAGTCCTATCCGGATAATCTCGGAAGTCTCGGTAAAGTCAATCCGGTGGTTCAGTTCCGAAATGCATTTTTCGGCCGGGTTCCGGTAGCCGTTCTGGGGCCTTGATCCGGAGATCCGGTAAAGGGCGTATTCCGCCTTTTTCACCGAATGGCAAATGGCCCTCGGAAAATACCGATCTTTGATCAGGAATTCAATGATGTGGTCCTGTTGCAGGCGCCGGTATTGCTGGCGGTACATGTTAAATGCGCTGGCCGACTTCAGCACCGCCGCCCAGATCAGGAGGTCCTGGGAGTTCACGTTTTTCGGATCGGAAACGGTCTGGAAGTTAAAATAGCCGATATCCAGGAAGCGGGAAGTCTTGTCTGCCCGCTCAATGAACTTCCCCATGATAAAGAAATAGTAGGCTTCATTGCGGGTCAGGCAGGCGTCCAGCATTCCGGTCAGAAACTGGCATTGCTGCTTGATTCCGTCGTAAAATTCCATCAGGCCCTCCATGTCGTGATGAATGGTGTAGTTCTTAAACCGGAGATAGAAGGTATTGATCGACTCCCAGAACTCTTTGGGCACCACTTCCTTCACGGTACGCACGTTCTCGCGGGCATTGCCCAGCATGGAATAAATGGAATTGGGATTCCGCGGATCAAACGTAATAAAATCAATGATTTTTTCCTCCGAATCATCGCCGTACAGGGAGTCGTATACAGGCTTGTCGTACGTGGCCTCCAGCAGTACCTTCCAGTGATCTGTGATCACCCCGGGTAAATCGTAAGAAAGATTGATGTTCACGCTCATAAACCGGGCGTAGTTTTCTACCCGCTCTATGTAGCGCCCCATCCAATACACCGAATTCGCCACTCTTGATAACATCTATGTAAACGGTTAATCGTTACGCAAAGGCCGCCAACTGTCTATACCCATTGTCAACTGCCCGAAAGCGAATATAAAAAAACAAAACTCATACCCCCGAATCATTTTCATTTATTTCCTGTGTTTTTGGAAAATAATCTTACTGTTTACTACATTTGTTCAATTTTAATTATCCCGAAAGCCCTTGATACTCTCAGAAAAAAATTCCATTGCCAAGAACTTCCTGGCGGAAATCCGTGATAAAAGTATACAGAAAGACTCCATGCGTTTCCGGCGTAACCTGGAACGTATGGGCGAGATCTTCGCCTACGAAATCTCCAAGACCATGGATTTCACCCCCATTGAAACGGAAACCGTTCTCGGAGTAAAATCTACGGAAAAGACCGCGGACGAGCCGGTGGTGGCTACCGTTCTCCGGGCATCTCTCCCGCTCTTCCAGGGAGTAATTAATTATTTTGACCGGGCGGAAAGCGCATTTATTGGCGCTTACCGTGGAGCGCACGCGGAAAAGGAGGCCTTTGAGGTAGAACTCGACTACATCACCAGTCCTTCCGTAGAAAACAAGACCCTGATTCTCTGCGACCCCATCCTGGCCACCGGAAAGTCACTTGAAAAGGCCTACCGAAGCCTGACACGCTACGGGCAACCCAAAATTACGCACATTGTCTGCGTCATTGCCAGTATAGAAGGCATGAATTATATCCGTACCCGTCTGCCGGAATGCCGGCTGTGGGTGGGTGATGTAGACAATCGCTTAAACGATAAATATTATATTGTACCGGGGCTTGGCGATGCCGGAGACCTGGCTTTTGGCTGTAAATTGTAAGGGAGTAGTGGGTAATGAGTAGTGAGTAGTGAGGACGATTACGAAATCAATTACGAATTAAAAATTATGAATTACGGATAATCTGGCTCACTACTCGGTTCTCGACTACGCTCGAACTGACAGGTAGCAATCGCGTTTGTCACCCCGAGCGTAGTCGAGGGGCACCCCGAGCACAAACAAGCACGAGAGTGCGAGGTTTGCGAGCGAAGCTCTCGAGGGGCACTACTCAGAACTCACTACTCGTGAGTTCAATTACGAATTAAAAATTACGAATTACGGATAATCAGGCTCATTACTCACTACTCATTACTCATTACTCATTACTCACTACCCATCACTCCCATGAAATCCGAAAAAACCGACCTCCAATACCTCTTCAGTATGCCGGTGATCATCGCGGCCCTGGGCTATTTTGTAGACATTTATGATCTCCAGCTCTTCGGCATTGTGCGTATTCCCAGCCTGGAAAGTCTGGGCTTAAGCCCTGCCGAAGTAGATTCCGTGGGGGTAAAAATTATCAACTTCCAGATGACCGGTCTGTTGCTCGGCGGTATCCTGTGGGGTTCACTCGGCGACAAAAAAGGGCGCTTGTCGGTACTCTTCGGCTCTATCATCACCTACTCCCTGGCCAATATCGCCTGTGGGTTCATTCCCCACATCGAGTTTATGGACCAGGTAGAAGCCTACAAATGGCTCCGTTTTATAGCCGGTGTAGGCCTGGCGGGAGAACTGGGAGCGGGCATTACTCTGGTGTCCGAGGTTTTACCGGCCCGCTTACGGGCCAAAGGCACCTCCCTGGTCGCGGGCGTGGGTTTGTTAGGCGCCGTGGTGGCCAACTATACGGTGCAGTGGTCCGGCGACTGGACCATCGCGTATTTTGTAGGCGGAGCCATGGGCGTACTTTTGCTCTTACTGCGGGTGGGCGTGCTGGAATCGGGCATGTTTAAATCCATGAAGCATAAAGACGATGTAATCAAGGGAAATTTCTTCGCTTTTTTTACCAGCCGGGAACGTTTCTTTAAATACATGAAGTGTATCGGCATAGGGCTACCCACCTGGTTTTGTATTGGCATACTGGTATACCTCAGCAACCAGTTCGGCGAGGCCCTGGGTATTCCGGAAAAAGTCATTCCGGGCATGGCCATCATGTGGGCTTATGTGGGTATTTCCGCCGGCGATCTCCTGAGCGGGTTCATCAGCCACTGGATGCAATCGCGCAAAAAAGCCATCGCTTTGATGATGGGAATGTCTTTACTGGGGGTACTCTATTTTCTCTTTGGGGGAATAAAGTCAATCACCACCCTCTATATAGTATGTGTCTGGCTGGGGTTCTGGACCGGTTACTGGGCCATGTTTGTGACGGTGGGTGCCGAGCAGTTCGGTACGAATCTACGTGCTACGGCCGCTACTACCATTCCCAACATGGTCAGGGGGGCCGTGGTGCTGATGACCACCTTGTTTACCCTCTTCAAACCTTCCGCCGGCACCATCATGGCCGGCGCGTTGGTGGCCCTTATTTGTTACGGCATAGGGTTTTACTCCACCCTGACCATCACGGAAACCCATAACAAAGACCTGGATTACCTGGAAGACTGAACCGCCCTCACTTCCTTTCTGAAAAACAAGAGGGAAAACAGCATTGAGCCTATAAAGTAGGCCGTCAGTATGGCTTTCACTACCGGATACCCGGCAAACAGAGGCTCCCAGAATGCGGTGGCGTAAAGAAAGTAGAGTCCGAAAGCGTTTTTCAACAACTCAAACACAGGAAAAGACCGGCTTTTGTCCATAAAGTCGGTGTAGGCGTATACCGTCAGGAAGATCAGCCCCCCGAAACTCATCAGTCCGTAAATATCCAGGGCGGCCACATGCCCGAAAAACCAGATCAGGAGAAAGAGGGTGAACAGGAACTGTATCCAGATAAAGGCCCTCCCTCCTACGGAAAATACCGTCTGATACTTCTCAAAACCATAGGGATCTTCAATCTTCTTTACGGGGTATTTTTCTTCGAAACCTTCGGGACGCCAGCCGGTGGGCATAAACCAGATTCTCAGTTTGTCTTTCCAGCTTTCGGCCCTCCAGGCGTCGCCGATCAGCAAGGCGAGGTGTTTAAAATTAATTTTCATGGGATTCCAGGTACTCATAGGGCGGGTTACTCCGTAAACGGGCGGAGTGCCGGGGAGTTCCTCCTGAAAAGTACCGAATAGTTTATCCCAGAAAATAAAAATCTGGCCGTGGTTTTTATCCAGATATTCCGGGTTAATGGCATGGTGGACCCGGTGATGGGAAGGGGTCACAATAACTTTCTCCAGGAAACCCATTTTACCGATATACACCGTATGATACCAGAACTGGGCAAAGAGGTGCAGGGGCGCCACCACCGCGATCACTTCGGGTTTGACACCCAGGATAGCCGCCGGAATGAGAAAGAACGAAAAAATATTCACAAAAATGGAAATACTCTGGCGCAGGGCGCAGGCCAGGTTAAACTCCTCGCTGCTGTGGTGGATCACATGGCGGTTCCACAGGAAATTAATACTGTGCGACAGGCGATGGACCCAATATCCCGCGAAATCAAGGGCCATGAACGCCGTCAGGTACACCCAGAACGTAGACTTTATCTCATAAAGAGCCACATGGCGGTAAAACCACTCGTACCCGAGTATCGTCACACTCAGCCCCAGCACGTCTTTTAAAGCATTCGTATACCCCGAACTAAGGCTGGAAATAGTATCCATCAACCTGAATTCGTGCCTGAATTTCAGGTATCCGTATAACTTTTCTGAAAGCACCATCACCAGGAAAACCGGCGCCGCTATCAGTAAAATATTTGCGTAACTCTCCATTTTCTCTCTTTATTAACACTTTCTGCAAAAATAACCATAAGCCTCGCATTCCAAAACACAGGAATGCAAAAAAATCCGTCCGAATTTTACCACTAAATCCCTATAAATTTATAAAACTTATTTCTTTAAATATGAATTCCTATGTATTTTTGCAGTAATAATATTATCAATGGAATAAACAAACTCTCCATGAAAAAAATACTATTTCTCTTTTTACTGGTTCTCACTACCATTTCCAGCTATGCCCAGGTCAATCCGCCTACCGCTATAACAGCCCGGCAAGACGGCACCGATAACAAGGCGATCATTGAATGGACAGCCGCTTCGGGGGTAGCTGGCTACAAAGTTTTTTATAAAGTTAAGGGGGCGCCCGTGTCCACGCAGGATACAATCCAGACCACCACTTCAAGTGTCCATCTGACCAATCTCACCCTGGATACTGCCTATGTGGTGAAGGTAAAAGCCTTCACGGTAACGACTAGCCCGCCAGACACCACCTATTCTACCAATACCGACTCGGTAATAGTGGTGATTTCCAGTCCCCTGGTAAAACCTTCCATTTCCATAGAAACCACTTTTACTACGGATACAAGTATTACCTTCCATCTCGTGGATACCACCAATGTGTATGAAACAGGATACGAGATTACCCTGGAAGCGATAGGACATACCGTTACCCTGACTACAGACCCTGTAGATGGAGAAAGAATTATTACGGCCCAGAATCTGAAGCCCAAAACCTCCTACACCATTACCGCCAAAGCCGTACGGGCAGTCGGCACTTTCCCGGCGAGTGACCCTTCCGATGCGAAATACGAAACCACCAAAGTAGCCCTTCCTCCGGAAGCCATCGCGTTCAAAACGGAAAAGGACTGCCCTTACGGAGTAGTCTTCTCCTGGGACTACGCCGAGCGCCAGGAAGATATCGTGTATGTGGATATTGAAGCAGGCACCGACGGGTGGAATTTTGAAACCGTAGGTAGCGTATCGCCGAGCGACAGGTATTTCTATTTTTCAGGAGCGGAGCCCGGTCAGGTATATTATTACCGTGTAGTTACCCATAACGCCACCGGCACCACCCGCTCAGGTCCGTATGCTATCTTTACGCAAAGATATGTCGCCCCAAATGAGCCTAAAAACTTCCAGTCATTACAAGACGATATAAACAAATCCAGCACCTGGTTAACCGTAGCCTGGGATCACGGCGATCAGGATCTGACCTGTTATACCAATATAACAGTGAATACCGAACTTAGGATTTCCATCAACGGGGGCGATTGGCAAACCATCGAAAATTTTCCTGAATATATTCGGCAATACCGGCTCGAAGGTCTGAATCCCGGTGACGTGGTAGAGTTTTCGATCAGAAGCCACAGTGACAAAGGCCACCTGTCTGACTGGGTGAACACCACAGACAATACCTACGGACCTCCTTCCGTTCCTCAAAACTTTACCGGGGTAGATGGAGTAGATAACTTCGGGAACAAGGTGCTTTACCTTTCCTGGACGGATACCGCAGACGAAGACTGGTATATTATAGAGAAATCGTATGACAATGGCGTAACTTTCATTGGCTCACAGTGGTCCCCCAGTGAAAACAGTGGCCCCGCACCTTTCGCCGTCCTGAAAGAGGATGTAACCAAACTGACCGATACCCAACTGGAAGAAGGAGTGAGCTATTTCTACCGCATTAAGGCGGTGAACTGGGTGGGAGAATCCGGATACCTGACCAGAGGACCATTCTATATTTCCTATACTTCCGCTCCTAACGCGCCTTATGGCCTGGTGGCCAAGAGAAACGGCAACGGCGTAGACCTGAGCTGGGTAGACGATACCATTAAAGAAGAGAAATACTACGTGGAAAAATCTACCGACGGAGGCCAGAGTTATATCGTCATGAGCGAACTGGGTAGAGACGCCACGAAAACGCGTGATGAGAATGTAACGGCCGGCCAGACCTACTACTATCGGGTAAGAGCCTGGAACGCCGCTTTTCAATACTCGCCTTATTCTAAACCGGCCGTTATAGAGATCCCGGCGGCGACTTCCGGTTTTGTGTTCGACGCTACCGTTTATCCAAACCCGGTTTCGGAAACCCTGAACATCAAAGCGGAAGGGGTGAAAGCAGGAGCAGCGTATCACCTGCGGATCTTTGATTCCAATAACCACCTGGTAGTGGATAAGCAGGTCACTTTCGGAGAAGAAAACACCGCCAGTGTGAGTATACGCTCCCTGGTTCCCGGCGCCTATCACATGACCCTCTCCGACGGAAAAGAGAAGGTAGCCAAAAAAATCATTAAACTCTAAGCGAAAAACCGTTTAGTCTAAAGGCCGGAAGATTTGTCTCTTCCGGCCTTTTTTGGTTACAGGCCGACTGCTTTGGGGGCTATTTCTTAACTACAGATAAGAAAAAATCAAAAATAAGTCCCAAAGCTTGCATACAAATGAAGCGCTGCGGAAATTCACTTCCTCAAACCGCACGCGCATGAAATTATTAAAATTCACTCTTTGGGTGGCGGGCATAGTCGCCTTCCGCCACGTTACGGCACAGGATCCCTATTTTACACAACCTGTCCACGCCGAAAATGCCCACCCCTGTTACGGAGAAACGGTCACGCTATCCGCCCGGGTGGCCCGGGCCACGTATTATGAGTTCCAGCTACTGGACAACGGGAACGAATGGATCTACCTTTCTTCGGGAAATACGGATACGACCGCGTCGGAAATCCAGCACCTGTTTCATTCTGTACATTCTTCCTTTCGGGTACGTGTTCTTCTCCGGAATTCCTATTCTGAAATTACCGGAGAGGGGTATGATGTGGCAGTCCACCGCCCGACTTTTGACGTTCAACCCCGTGACCTCCTCCAATGTAACGGCGGGGAAGTTACGTTCCAGGCCATGTCGCCGGAGGCCATGTCTTACCAGTGGGAAAGCAGCAGCGACGGGCTCCATTTCAGTCCGCTCTCCGTCACTACCAAATTCAAAGATGTGCAAACGCCCGGGCTGAAAGTCACCGGCATCATCAACAGCCACCACGGCCTGGCTTTCCGCTGCCGGGTCACTGACGCCTACCAATGCGAAGCCCTCAGTAACCCCGCTGTACTGTCTGTCAACCAGCTCAGTTCCGCGGTTTCACCCACTACTTCCACTTCTTTTTGCGAAGGAGATACCGCCCGCTTCTTTCCCGCCTCGGCGGTAGGTACCGTAGTTTCTTATCAATGGTGGATACGAAAAACCGGCGTGTCTTCTTATTCTCCCCTGGAAGAAGACGAACGTTTCCACGGCACCGCCACCGTCGCCCTGAAGGTGAACGGCATTCTTCCGGAAGAAAACAGTTACCGGGTTCGGGTAGGATTTGTGTCCCTCAATCAAAAGCCCTCGGGCCAGGCCGACAGCGCCGTCTGCTACCTGGAGAGTACCCGGGCCAACTACATCGTTCGTCCCCGGCCTACATTGCCATCCCCCCTGGATTCCCTGCAAAGCTGCGGCCCGTCTACTTTCCTGATTTCCGGAACCGAACCTTATTCCTGGTACGAAGACACCCTCTCCGCCCCCGTCAAACTTAATTCTTCTTTCTATGAAACGCCGGAGCTCGACAGCTCACGGGTCTACTACTATGCCCTCCGAGACGAAAAAGGCTGCGAAAGCTACCGCATGTCCGTAGCGGTGTGGGTGCGGCCTGTACCCGCCCAGGTATTTTCTCTACCGGAAGGAGTCTGCCCAGGCGAGACCCGCGTGCCTCTGAATGTAAGCCAGGCCCTCCATGATCCCTTGTATTGGTTCATAGAAAGCCCGCATTTCACGGCGGTCGACAGCCTTCCGGTGCATTCCGACATTCCCTTACCTCTCTATAAAAATTCCGATCATCTGGCCCTCCGCATCCACAGCAAAAATGCCTACTGCGCCTCCGATACTACGGAACTCCGCCTGGAAGTTTTCCCGGAAACCCGTATCCACCCCACCTTGGGCGATATCGGTGTATGCGAGGGAGAACCCGTTCATATACAAGCCGATTTTATAGCACGGGAGCCGGTGCGAATCACCTGGTATCGTAACGGCCTCGCCGTGGGAGACACAGACACCCTCCTGATTTCCTCCGCCCAACCCGTACACGAAGGTAGCTATACGGTAGAGGTGGAAGGAAGGTGTGGAGAAGATATGTCGGAACCTTTTGCCCTGTCCGTTCGCCCCGCCACGCTCATTCTCACTCCACCCCGCGATACGGCCCTGTGTGAAAACCAAGACGCCCTGTTTCGTATACAGGCCACAGGAAGTGGCACCCTGCATTACGAGTGGTTTATCAACGGGCAGTCGGTTCCGGGAAATGCAGACACCCTTTCGGTTCGGGGAGTGACTTCCCACCTGGACGGGGCCGCGATCTTTTGCCGGGTAATCTCCGCCTGCGCCCGGGAAGTTTTTTCGGATACGGCGATCCTCCGGGTTCATCCCCTGCCGCCCCCACCCGCAGTTAGTGACACCCTGCTTTTCTGTACTTCCTCCGATATCGTCCGCCTTGAAGAGGGGCTGCATTGGTATGATGACCACGGCCATCTTCTGCCTGCGCCCGAAGTGAAAGTCAACGCTATTGAGGACCGGGTATTCTTCGTATCTCAGACCGATATTCACGGATGCGAAAGTCGTTTAAAGCCCTTCCTGACCCGGGTGCATCCGGCCTTTACGCTCAGCGCGATAGCCGACAGGGAGCAGCTCTGCCTGAACGGCAATTTCAACCGCAGCGCACACCTGGGCACCTTCACCAGCACCCCGGATTCCGTTTCTTTCCGTCTTGTGCTGAACGGGCAGGTCCTGGCAAGTAATAGGACAGGTAATTTCCTTATCGAAGAACCCGGTCTGTATTACGTAGAAGGATTCCAGGAGCATTGTTCGGCCCGCGACAGCCTCCGTATTCTGGCGGCCGGACCTGACCTGTCCTTTTCGCCTTCCGTAGCCGACACCGAGGACTGTCCGGGCGCTTCGGTTTCGGTCGAAGCTTCTTCCCCTTACGAAGGAGGAGCGTTTTACTGGTGGACCCATCCCGAGAATAATCACGCCTTTGCCAGCGGTAACCCCGTACACGTGTCGGATACGGTTTTCTATGTTTCTTACGGCATCCTGACTGACGGCACCTTCTGCGAATCGCCCCGAAGTAAGGCGGTCGTGCGGGCATTCCCTTCCTTGTTGCCCGGTCGCATTACCGAAAACCACCTGGTGAATTGCTCCGGGTATAACCCGCCACAGATCAATAGTACGCAAGCCCCGGTGAACAGCACCCATATCCAGTGGCAACAGACCGAAAATTGCGAAAATCCCCTGTGGGAGGACATCCCGGGCGCCACAGCCCTGAGTTACAACCCGGGTGTACTGCAGGTCAGCACCTGCTACCGCAGGAAAGTGTGGAACACTTGTGATACCCTTTACTCCAACCAGGTGCGCATAGAAATTTCCCCCGACCCTACCCTGACCCTTTCGGCCGACAAAGACACGGTTTGGGCCGGAGATACCTTGAGACTGCACGCCCTGCTACAGGGCGGAGCCGGAACCTGTACCATACTCTGGCAGGTTAACCCCGTTTCCGCGGCCGCCTCCAACCCCAACTGGACCGACGCGGGCAGCGGACCGGAGCTGCATTATTCCGGACACGAAGGACTGCTCCACTTCCGGGCCAGGGTAAGCTGCAACCTCAGTTCCTGCAACCTCAGCACTTCCGGTGTGCGGTCGGTGCGTTTCCTTCAGCCGCCCGTGTTGAAGCCCCTCCACATCCTGTCTCAAACCCCCGAAATGACCCATTGCTACGGAAGTGTTTCCTCCCTCCGGGTAGAGGCCGAAGGCACGGGTCCGCTCCGCTACCGGTGGCAGCGCCGCCTTCCCGGCGATTCCGCATTTACCGACCTCACCGAAAATAACTACCTGACCGGAGTGGAATCTCCCACCCTGAGAATAGGAAGTACGGGAAATGCCGAAAGTCCGCACAAAGCGGTATTCCGGTGTGCAGTCAGTGACACCTCCGAAACCGGGTTCAGCGGAGAGATCCCTCTGACAGTCAACCGCCTGCTGGGCAACTTACCCAACCAGACCCTTTGCGCGGGCAATGACCTTAGCGCCGACCTGGGTAGCGCCTTCTCGATCAGCGGAAACCCTCTCCTGTATGAGTGGCAACACCGACCGGGTACCGGCCACCCCTGGGTACCGTTAAGCGATACGGGACAAGTGACGGGAAGCGCTACTCCTTACCTGAAAATCACCGGTCTGCCCGAACTTGAACAGGTGCAGTACCGCTGCGCCGTCACTTTCTCTTCTTCGAACGGTTCCTGCGTGGAGACAACCGACCTGATGACGCTTAAAGTCGGGGGATATCCTGAAACGCCCAGCGGTCTACACATCGAAATCTGCCAGAACGAAAAAATGGAGAGAATCACCCTCTATCCTCCCGAAAGCCTGAAAGTGAACTGGTACCGTCTCTATCAAACCGAGACGCTGAGTAGGCAACCCGATATCAGTACCGATACCCCAGGCGACTACTTTATGCAATACACGTACGTGACAAACCAAAAATGCGAAAGCTCCCGGGCCCTGGTGCGGGTGACCGTACACCCTACGCCGCCCACGCCCGACAACAGTACGCCGGAGGTGTATGACGAAACGGAAACCCTGGTTTTTTCTGCGGAAGGAGAAAACCTGAGATGGTACCGGACCAGAACCCTCAAATCTTTCGAATCATACCCTCCGGTTTTTACTTCTACCGGTAAAAAAAGCTACTACGTGACCCAAACCAGCGCAGCAGGTTGCGAAAGCGAGCGTCTTCTTATCCAGTCGGAGATCCGGCCTGTATTTCGCATCAGCACCCCACCTCAGGATCAGACCAACTGCGAGGGCAACACCGTCACTTTCGGTATACGAATTACCGGCGGCACGGAGGTCACGTACCAGTGGCAAAGGGAGTATTATGGCCAGTTTGCTGATATCGCGGGTGCCATCGCCCGCGATTATAAAATTTCAGACGCGGGCACGGCACCGGATACCGATGGCACCCGTTACCGGTGCATTGTGCGTTCGGGATCAAAAGAACTGGTCTCGGAACCTGTCACCCTTCGTGTCAACCGCCTGGCTTCTTCTTTCCCCGCGCTAACGCTCTGCCCCGGCGAAGCCCTTGATTTCTCCCAATTTCAAGACAGTATAAGCGGAAACCCCGTCAAGTGGGAATGGCAAATCCGAAGCGGCACTACCTATACCACGGTCTTTGAACCCTCCGGCACGACAGAAACTTACCTGCCCGAAAGCGGCACTTTCCGGTTACGGGTGACCTTCGGAAGTTCAGGTGGAACCTGCGTCAGAAACTCCGGCGCCATTCCGGTCCGGCACCATGCTTTGCCTCCCCCAGCGCCCCGGGACACCCTCGTGCAGCTCTGCCGGTTTTCTCTTCCCGTAAACGGAAGCGGCCTTGCCAAAACCTGGTGGCAACGCCCGGGAGAAGAGAAATGGGTAACGGAACCCGGTATACCTACAGAGGAAGAAGGCGAGTACGTCCTGGCCTATAAAACCGAAGGAGAAGGAGGTTGCTTTTCCGAGCCGGTCCGCATGACCCTGGTGGTGGCACCCTGTTATTTCGCCGGGCAAAAAGACACCACCGTGAGCCTCTCGGTTCCAGCCTTGCATCCCGATGAGTGGAACTATCTTTACATGGAAAACGGGGAAATATTTGCCGCTGTGCATCCCGGAGAAAACGATCCCGGTACACTGCTGATACACCTTATCTCTACGGTGCGGCCGGTTCTTACCGACTCTTCGGGGAATCGGTTTTACCCGCGAAGTCTGGCCGTGGCCGCGGCGCGGGAGCTGCTCTCCCCTATCAAAATACGTTATTACCTGAGCCTGGAGGAGAACCAAATGTATCCCGAAAATGTAAACTACACGTTGTTACTGCTTCACCGTACGAATCGTTCCGAGGTCGGTACGGATTCCACCCTGTGGTTACAAGACACCCTCGCCTGGCAAAGTGTGGCCGGAGGAAAATACCTCTATACGGAGTTTGAAACCGTCGATACGGGAGACTACTTCTTTTGGAAAAACAGGGTTCCCTCTGGCCGTCTTAGGGTGGGAACAGACGCGCAAGCATTTCCCCTGCTCCTGGCTGAGAACCTCCTTCCTATGCCGGAAGGAGAATATGTGCTCTGGAAAAGTCCCGACGGAATCTCCTGGCACGACGCCTGGCGGGGGATCACGGGCCGTGAAAAAATACGGGACGAGGTTCCTTACACACCGGAAACCTACTATCGGCTGGAATTTGATTTCGGAAAGAATATCCGGGCGGTTCTGGATACGGTGAAAGCCCATTTCCAGGGAGAGCACCCCCTGTGCCTCCTGCTGGAGAACCCGGCAACGGAGGGCCGGAATATACGCCTCTACTTCCCCGGACTTCAGGAAGAGTACACCCGTCTGGTGTCTCTCGAGGGACGGGACATCCCGCTGCGAGAGATCGGTAAACAGGGAGATCACCACCGCATAATTCCGGTGAATCCGCTAACACAGGGCACCTATTATCTTACGACACGCAACCCGAACGGACAGTCATGCATCAAGAGAATTATTATTTACTGAGCGTACTGAACGCGGGCAGTTCCAGGTCTTTTTCAGAAACAATGGGGTGCTTCACCTGCCAGTCGATGGCCAGTGAAGGGTCATTGTACAAAATCCCTCCTTCGGAAGTCTTATGATACACGTTCGTACATTTATAGGAGAAAATAGCGTCTTCCAGGGCCGAGAAGCCGTGGGCGAATCCGGCAGGAAGATACACCATTTTCTGGTTCTTTTCGGTCAGAAGAAAGGATTCATGCTGACCAAACGTGGGCGAGCCGGGCCGGATATCCACCACCACGTCCAGTACGGCTCCGCGAATCACCCGCACCAGTTTGCCCTGGGCAAAGGGTTCGCGCTGAAAGTGCAGTCCCCGTACCACACCCTTCCTGGAAAAGGACTGGTTATCCTGGAGAAAATCTTCCTGGATACCGTGGGCACGAAACTGGTCGATATTATAGGATTCAAAGAAATATCCTCTTTCATCTTCAAAGACGCGGGGGGTGATCTCGATGACCCCGGCTAAGGTAGTCGGTGTAAATTGCATTAATTTTCCTGTCTGTTCTTATTCTATGTATTTAACGTAAAACCCAAGCATTTGTAAAGCGGCTTACCGCCTTTTCATGCTTAAAATTACTTAAAAGCCAATTTCCATCCTTAACTTTACCGTAAAGTTCGGACTTCTATGACAAAACAAGACCTTATTCAACAGATTTTTCAAAAAAAATCCTACCTCTGCGTAGGTCTTGACACCGATATCCGGAAAATACCCCGGCATCTGCTCGATTTTCCCGACCCGGTTTTCGAGTTTAACCGGCAAATCATTGACGCTACCCGCGACTTTTGCGTGGCTTACAAACCCAACATTGCTTTTTATGAAGCGGGGGGCAGGAAAGGATGGGAAAGCCTGGAGAAAACCCTGGCCTATATCCCGAAAGAGTGCTTTACCATCGCTGATGCCAAGCGGGGAGACATCGGAAATACGTCAGGGCTCTACGCCCGGGCTTTTTTTGATAAGCATGCGTCCGGCCTCGATTTTGATTCGGTCACGGTAGCCCCCTACATGGGCCATGACTCCGTACTTCCTTTCCTGGAATATCCCGGAAAGTGGGTGATCCTCCTGGCCCTGACCTCCAACACCGGCGCAGGTGATTTTCAAAACCTTGAATTGAGCGGGGGCGGGCAACTGTTCGAAAAAGTACTGCAAACCTCCCGGGAATGGGGATCGGACCAGAACCTCATGTACGTGGTGGGCGCCACACGGGCCAGCCGCCTGGAGGAGATCCGGAAGATCGTCCCGGACCATTTCCTGCTCATTCCCGGAGTAGGTGCCCAGGGCGGGAGCCTGGCAGACGTATCCCGTTACGGCATGAATAAAGACTGCGGTTTACTGGTGAACTCGTCAAGGGGCATCATCTACGCTTCTTCGGGAGAAGATTTCGCCAACCGGGCAAAGGAAGAGGCGGCGGCCATCCAAAAGGAAATGGCGGAGTATTTGTAAGGGAATTTCGGTTTACACCCAACCTTCCTCTCGAGAGCTTCGCTCGCAAACTTCGCACTCTCGTGCTTGTTTGTGCGCGAGGTGACAAGGCGGAAGCCCGAGGTGACAAGGAGCTACACTCGAACTGACAATGGGAACACCGGTGCTACTGTCACCCTGAGCCTGTCGAAGGGCACCCTGAGATAACTAAGGGTCGAAGGGCAAATATGTAACCCCTACGGGGTATTGGGGTCTATGCATTAACCAAATTCTAGCGATATATAACCCCTACGGGGTATTTTGGATTGCGCAGGATTTTCTGAATTGACAATTACAGAAATCAATTACAGAAATCAATTACGAATTAAAAATTACGAATTACGAAGACTCTGCTTGGACCAAAGGCGTTACTACTGTCACCCTGAGCCTGTCGAAGGGTGCGTTACTAGCCATTAAGCAAGCTGGGAG
>CAYRGN010000007.1:0-105206 GCA_964423865.1 uncultured Lacihabitans sp. | reverse complement strand
AAACCTTTGGGAGCAGCCGGAATCTGGAATAAAACCACCCTACCCTCAGGCTCATTCAGCTCATATATCTCCATAAAGGTGATCCGGTTGGTAGTTTTGTTGGCGATTTCACTTTTCAGACTATCCAAATCTTTTCGCTCCGAACGAAATTTCGTACCCACTATAGAATGCCTTTTATTTTCTACACCAAATACCAGCCAGGCATAAAGTTTACCTTTCAGATTGGCCTCATTGCTCAAAGCCGAGAAGTACTTACCTAATTTATTGAAATCGTATGCGTTTTTAGCTTCTTTAAACTCCACAATTTCATTCTCCGCAGTGAGGTTCCGCAGATTTCTGAGAATGGAATGTAGTTCTGAATGGGTCATTTTTTTCTTTTTAAGCCAAACTGAGTCTGTAATTTATTGAAAATTATTCCACCCCTATTTTTAAACCATTAGGGTTGAATTTTAAATTAAATATTCATGACGAGTTGACGCAAATATATTCATACTTGACAATTCGTCAAAAACTTACTATTAAGATATTATAATGGCCCACCCTTTGCCGTCAGCTAATCCGTTGGTGTTCGTGGAGTTGTTCTTCTCAATTTTTAAGGTCTTGAGCAAGTAAGGAAGGCTCCTTTTAGTCGTGAAGCAAAAAATTACTTCACGACTAAAAATGCCTAATATATAATGCCCCTCGACTACGCTCGGGGTGACAATGGCAACCCTTTTGGTAGTTCGAGCACAAACAAGCACGAGTGTGCGAAGTTTGCGAGCGAAGCTCCGAGAACCGAGCACAAACAAGCACGAGAGTGCGAACCCCTCGACTACGCTCGGGGTGGCAATGGGAACGCCCCCGGCAGTTCCGGCACAGCCGAGAATCGAACACAACTGACTCAATCGGTCACCACCACCGGCTTAATGCTTCCGTCTGCATTAAACTCCATGCGGTCTATGGCAATTTCACGATGGAAGCCTGCGGGACTGCCCATCTTAATGCCGTTGGGTTTACTGAAGCGGTGGTACACGATATACCACTCGTCTTTCCCGGGTACCTGGAGAACCGAGTTATGGCCGGTACCGTAGATTCCCTGAGCGGGGTCCTTCACCAGAATGAGATTGTCTTTGGGAATATCCAGGGGCCCGGTGGGGGATTTTGATGTGGCATACCGCACCCGGTAGTTCTCGCTGCGGCATAAAGAGCAGATTGGGCAGCAACCCAGCCTAAATTACTTTCTAAAGAAACTTTATATCATTGAATTCTTCGTTTTATATCTAAATACTAAATAACCCAGAATCAATCCTGAAATTGGATAAAATATTGATGAAATTATAGGACTTGCGCCCTTTGCATCAGTAAGCCCTAGGAACAAATAGGAAATTATAAACAAGGCACTTGTATAGATAATGCCTCCGATAATATATATAGACATAGTGGCTTTAAATGTAGCCATTGTTTTAATAAATACGAAAACCAAAATAATATACAAAACACCGAAATATACCAGCATCACTAGTAAACTAAATATTACCGATGAAATCAAAGAATCAAACCGATTAGTATGCATGTTAGTTGTGAGACCTACATGTACACCTCTTATTATCGCATCCAAAAGCGTAAGCATTAGGCCAATCCCAATGGATATTTTCATTTCTTTCATTAAACTACAAACTTAGTTTTTTGTTTGCAATTTATGGAGCTAGCTGGCTTTTGCAATGTCATTACATCCTTTTAATAAAATTAAAATAGCTAATGCATGCTCTAGTTTGCTTTTCGGCTTCCGCATTCATCAAACTCCCCTCCCGCACCACCATGATACAGATTCGGCTTGACATCACAAACAAAACATTACCTTAAACTAAAACCAAGCGCATTACCGTACAGTTTTGGTACGGCACACCGTACAAAATTCGTTTTCTATGAGATTTCAGGGGCTTGTCTTTTTGTGTTTACTAATCTTATAGTTTATACTTGTGCATCGGTTTATTAATCTCATAACAAAACTACAATGAATAACCTAGATGACCTCCTCCGGCAATACCGCATATCTCACCGCCTTAGCCAGGCAAAATTAGCCGAAAAATTAAATATACGGAGAGCCACCCTGGCAGATTGAGAGCGGCGAGCCAGTTTCCCCTCTTTTGTCGTACAGTCAGAGCCGACCCGTAATCAACCATTACTCCATCATATTAAAATCAGTTGTTTAAATATCGTAGATACTCCTATACTCAAAACAGTAAAGGAGATATATCAAGCAAAAAATTACTTCACGACTAAAAATGCCTAATATATAATGCCCCTCGACTACGCTCGGGGTGACAATGGCAACCCTTTTGGTAGTTCGAGCACAAACAAGCACGAGTGTGCGAAGTTTGCGAGCGAAGCTCCGAGAACCGAGCACAAACAAGCACGAGAGTGCGAACCCCTCGACTACGCTCGGGGTGGCAATGGGAACGCCCCCGGCAGTTCCGGCACAGCCGAGAATCGAACACAACTGACTCAATCGGTCACCACCACCGGCTTAATGCTTCCGTCTGCATTAAACTCCATGCGGTCTATGGCAATTTCACGATGGAAGCCTGCGGGACTGCCCATCTTAATGCCGTTGGGTTTACTGAAGCGGTGGTACACGATATACCACTCGTCTTTCCCGGGTACCTGGAGAACCGAGTTATGGCCGGTACCGTAGATTCCCTGAGCGGGATCCTTCACCAGAATGAGATTGTCTTTGGGTATATCCAGGGGCCCGGTGGGGGATTTGGATGTGGCATACCGCACCCGGTAGTTTTCGCTGCGGGTGTCGTCTTCTGACCACAGGAAATAATACAGGCCGTTGCGGTAAAACACGTAGATTCCTTCCCGGAAACTGGCATCGGGCGTCATGACTTTCAGGGTATTCTTTTTGAGGGAAACCATGTCTTCATTCAGCTCGGCCACCGCCAGATAGCTGTTCCCCCAATACAAATAACTTTTCCCGGTTTTCGGATCCGTGAATACATCGGGATCTATTTCCTGTCCGCCTTTAATGCCTTCCGGACGGAAATCAATCAGCGCTTTGCCCGAATCTTTGAACGGACCGGTAGGTTCATCGGCCACCGCCACCCCGATTTTCTGAGCAGCGGAGAAATAGTAATAATAGCGGTATTTTCCTTTCACCTTCTTTTCGATAATGGCTGGCGCCCACGCATTGCGGTTCGCCCAGGTCACGTCTTTTTTCAAATCGAGGATCACCCCCTCGTCTTTCCAGTCTTTCAGGTTATCGGAAGAGAAAGTTTTAAAATAGTAGCCCGACCAGGAATCAAATCCATCGCTGGTAGGGTAAAGATAATATTTCCTGTTCTTTTCCGAATACAGGATATCCGGATCCGCATAATAGCCCTCCAGCACCGGATTATTTCTTTGGGAAATGGTAATGCCCTTGGGAAGCCCCCAGCGATCGGTAAGTCGTTTCAGTTCACGGGTAGTAATGGGGATCACCGAACCGTGGCGGGGGTGAAAATCCATGGTCACTTCTTCATCAATCACCCGGAACACGTCCAGGTCTTTGCTTTCCGTAAACTGGTATTTCCCTTTCATGTACACGTCATACATCAGGATGTAGGTATCCGAATTAATCAGTTTAAACGTGCTGGATCCCTCCACGGCCTCGCGGGTCTGTTGCTTATAGCCGGGTTGTTCTATCCACTTGCCCGAAGCCAGGGAGTCGGTGATGGCCAGACGCAGGCCGTTTCCGTCTCCTTCCGTCTTATAAAACATATAAAACAGTCCGTTTTTATGGACGATATCGCTGTCAATACACGATTTTCCGTTTTTCGGACGGAAAAATACCTTTGGCTCGCTTTCCAGGCCGGTAAATTCCTTGTTGGCGTAGGCATAATAGATAATATCGGGCCCGTCGCCGTGTTTCATAGACCAGTACACCATGTACTTGCCCACAGACGCGTCATAGATGGTCTGGGGTGCCCACACCCGCTTGAGATCCGCCTGTCCGGCATATTTTTCCTGGATATTGACTACGGAAGAGGTCCAGTTCACGAGGTCAGTCGACTTCATCAGCACCATGGCCCGGTTAGAGTCCCACCCTTTAGACGAGGTCATGTCAGTCACCACCATATAAAAATGCATCCCGTCTTGCGCACGCAGTACGTGCGGGTCACGCACCCCGCCGGTAGAACTGATTTGCTTTGAATCCAGCACCGGTTGATTGCCGTTCAGGGCTTTGTAATTATACCCGTCTGTACTCACTGCAAAACAGATGGCTTCATCTTCCACTTTATTCCCTTTAAAATAAGCGAAAAGGTAAGCGGTAAAATCTTTTTCTACCGGTCCGTACACGTAGTCCTGGGCTTGGCCGCTCCCGGCAATAAACAAGGCCAGAACAAATAAAAAGAGGTTTTTCATGATGGGTTGGTTTGAGCTGTGAGCTATTGGTTAATTTTTTTGATTTTGATAACAGACAAAGAATAGGCCGGCAGCGTGTAGCCGAGATCTGGGGTCACTTGCAGTGTACCCGCCCGGGGTTTGGCGACGCGGTCTTCCAGGTCACCCTGAAGTACCGTTACCTCCCCCATACCCACAGACACCCCCATTTCGGTAAGGTCTATTTGGGCATCTACCGAAACCGGCAGCAAGTTAACCAGTTTAAGAATCAAATGGCTTTCATCTTCTACCAAAGATACGGCTACTTTCCGCTGGTCGTGATTCCCCCGGATAAAAACCGGAATATAGGCAGTTCCGGAATTTTCACCGAAAAGCTTCTGCACATAATACCCTACGGTGGGCTTGACTTCCGAATTATTGAAGTAAATCAGGTCGGGCGACCACTGGGTGCGGCCTTCTTTCGCCAGCAGGGGGGCGTAAGAGGTCATGGTCACCACGTCTGCATTTCGCTCCACATTGATCAGGTGCAGGGCTTCGCTCAGGGCTGTTTCTATGTTATTATGCCGTCCGGGAATGTGCGCCGCGTACTCGCCGAGGTACACTTTTGAAGCAGACCGGTCATACATATCGTAAAAATCCTGGTTATTCAGGAACCACCCCGGAGTCTGGTAATAGTGTTCATCTACCACCGGGATACGCTCCCTGTCGGCCAGCTTCCATCCCTCCACATAGTCGGTACCTTCATTAAACGGTCCCACCGTACCAATGACCGTAATTTCCGGATATTTTGCCTTTACTGCGTTAAAAATAAGCATAAAACGCTCTTCAAATACGTCGGTAATCAGGTCTTCATTGCCCACTCCCAGGTATTTCAGTCCGAACGGCTCAGGGTGCCCCGCCGCCACACGTTTGCTTCCCCACTCCGAGCGGGCGTCTCCATTGGCGTATTCAATCAGGTTCAGCACCGACTGCACGTATTCGTCCATGTGTTCCATGGGAATTCCGCCTTGCTGTCCGCCGATAGCGCAGCCGTGGTGAGCCGAGTTCTGGCAGGGTACTCCTGCCGCCACGATAGGCACGGGGGCGGCTCCAATGTCTTCACAGAACTGGAAGTACTCGAAGTATCCCAGTCCGGCCGTCTGGTGGTAGCCCCACAGGTTGCGCATAGGTTTCCGGGCTTCCAGGGTACCGATGGTATTTTCCCAGCGATAGATATTTCCGATACCGTCTCCATGAGCCACGCATCCTCCGGGGAAACGCACAAACCGGGGTTTCAGGTCGGCAATGGCCTGGGCCAGATCCGCCCGTAAACCGTTCTTTCTTCCTTTGAATGTATTTTGAGGGAAAAGAGAAATCATATCCAGATCTACCACTCCCGTTTGCAAAGGAATGACCTCCAGGCGAGCGTTGGCGGTAGTTTGGCTGGCGGTGATCACGGCAGCAAGTTTTTGCCATTTGCCCGCTACTTTTCCGGTGACGGCCTCCCCGTACACTTCGCCGGCGGGCCCGGTTAAACGGACTTTCAACGCTCCCCGACGGGCGGCAGAGCTGCGGGCGAAAACGGAAAAATCATATTTTTCTCCTTCCCTGAGTGAGATGCCGTCGAAGCCCTCATTCACCAGGCGGCCGCCTTGTTTCTTAACCTCCAACCGGGTGTAGTGAAGGTTATTCTCATGAATGGGCTGTACGGAATCTACCGTAAACGAAAGGTTATGGCCAGACCAGGCCTTGTAGCTGTTCCAGGAGGTATCCCGTCCTTCCTTATCGCTGAGCGCGTACTCAAAGTCGCGGTTTTGCACCAGTTCTGCGTATAGGCCCCCGTCGGCCGCGTAGTTGATATCTTCAAAGAAAACCCCCATCAACATATCGCTGATGGCCTTACGGTTTTTCAGGTCTGTGCCAATGCGTACCGAAACCGGGTCTTTAAAAAACGCTTTGTCCATGGCCAGGCGTTCGTTATTGGCGGCTACTTTGGCCTCCGCCAGCTTGCGGGCGGTCAGCAATCCCTCCAGGAGGGTGCGGGATACGCGGTGGACGGTCCCCTGGCGTTCTTCCCCCGAAACACGAACCGTTTGGCGGGCGGAGGTAAAATTCCCCGCTTTTTGGGAAGAAGTAAACTGTTTAAGATCCCGCGAAGCCGCCTCCCGAATTTCGCCCGTACCGGTCACCCAGGTTACTTTCAGACCGGAGGCCGAGACCCTCACTTCAGGCCTGAGCAGAGGGCCTGCTGCTGACAGCAGTGGATACGACTGCCGCCCCCAGTAGACCAGGTCGTCTGAAGAAGCATGCCCCAGGGCGCCGTCTGTTTCGTTCAGTCCCCAGATACAATGCCATTTTCCTTGCGCATCCAGGAAAAGAAAAGGATCGTACATCTTTTTCTGAGAGCCCCATCGCCCGTAATCCGATTTCAGGAAACTGTGTTCCGGGCCAATGGCATGCCAACTGATGCGGTCCGCACTCCAGGCAAAATGTAGTCCGTTATGGTTTTGATTTTTTTCGGTACCGTAGGCAAAAATGTACACCGAGTCGGGTTTCACCGCGAAGGCATTCTGAAAATAGCCCGCCACGACCAACAAAAGACAAATCAACTGTGATTTCATCAGCTAAAGTTACAGGTTGAAATTTATTTTGTGTCAAACATACACAATATAATTTTCATGTACAACTTTTCCGTGGAATAATCCTGTAGACTATAGGAGAGTGGGGAAGTAGTAGGGCTACTGTATGTAATCAGGATATTGTCCAATCTTCAATAACAATTCCGTCTAATCGGTTAAAATCACTAACGTTTCGCGTTACCAAGATCAAATTGTTGTGAATGGCTGTTGTTCCTATAAGTAAATCGAAGTCATCTAACATTTTTCCTTTGGTTTTTAATCGAGCTTTTTCGGTTGCGTAGATATCAAGTGCAGGAAAAATAGGCAGAATATCTATTTTTGATTGGAATGTGTCAAGTGCTTGCTGATTCTTTTCCTTTTTTGTACTTTTTGCGATTCCATATTTCAGTTCAGCAATCGTAATTTCAGACTCAACGCAATTTTCAAATCCAATCTTGCGTATCTTTTCATTAAGATTGAACTTCCCATTAAAGAAGTATGCACAAATATTGGTGTCTAAAAGATACTTTTTCACAAGTCTATAGATTTACGACTGAAATTTCTATCTTTTTTTAACTCGGTCATAAATTCCTCAGCCGTTTGGTCAAGCTCCCAAGAGCCAAATAACGCTTCCCAGGAAGTATCTTCTTTCCTGCTTGATGTAGTCTTCAATGACTTTGAAAGTCGGGCGATAAGTTCTAATTTATTGTTAGGACTGAGGTTTTTCAACAACATAAAGTAGCTGTCAACCAAGTTTATATTTGCATCCGTGCTTTTCATATTTTAACTATTTATACCATTCACAAAGATACAAAAAATATAATCCACTTTATTCCCTTACATATTCATAATTGAACCCGTCATACACATCCTCTGCCAGGTAAAGCCCATCATTTCTCACTTCGTATATCATGGGCAGGCCTTCGCCGAAAACAATGAAATTCACTTCTTTATTCAACAGCATAGACTCTCCCTTAGAAAGCGTATATACACCGCTGGTCACTAAGGAATCGTTGAGCGTGGTGGAATAGGTTTTGTCGGCATTCAGTTTCAAACGGGTTACTTCACCCTCTTTAGGTGTTTCGTTTACACCGGCTATGCCTCCGGTTTTTCGCACCCACTTCCAGGTGCCGGTCAGGTCGTTGCTTTTGACCGCTTCGCTTTTTTCACAGGCCATGAAACCTGAGATCATTAAAAAGAATAATAGCTTTTTCATACTACTACAGACCAGCTTCCTGGCAAAAAGGTTGTAAGGTACCCCGCATTTTTTTTACCTTTGTCTCACCATGATGAAAGACTTTTCACCCATTGATTTCCTGAAGGAACTCATTAAAATTCCGTCCCTGAGCCGGGAAGAAGACGGCACGCGCCGGCGGTTCGCTTCGCTTTTGGCCGGTTACGGCATTCCTTTTGAGGTACTGGAAAACAATATCTGGTGTAAAAATCTTCATTACTCGGATAGCAAACCGGTTATCCTGTTAAACTCGCATCATGATACGGTGAAGCCAAACGTCTCATATACCCGTGATCCGTTTAAAGCGGAAATCGAAGACGGCCGGCTGTACGGACTGGGCAGCAACGACGCCGGCGGACCGCTCGTGGCATTACTGGCCACTTTCCTCCATTTCTATACGCGCAAAGACCTGCCTTTTAACCTCATTTTTGCCACTACGGCAGAAGAGGAGATTTCAGGCCGAAACGGTATCGAGCTTCTCCTCCCCCACCTCCCGCGCCTTGACCTGGCTATCGTGGGCGAACCCACGCTCATGGACATGGCTGTGGCGGAAAAAGGATTGATGGTACTGGACTGCACCGCCCGCGGCGTAGCCGGCCATGCGGCCCGGGAAGAAGGCATCAATGCCATCTACGAGGCCTTTCGTGACATCGAATGGTTTCGTACTTACACTTTTCCGAAAGTCTCCGAAACCCTCGGAAAAGTAAAAATGACGGTCTCGGTCATCCAGGCCGGCACCCAGCATAACGTAGTGCCTGACACCTGCAATTTCGTGGTAGACGTGCGGGCCACCGACGCCTATACCCTCGCCGAAACCCTCGACATCATCCGGGAAAACGTGCAGTCAGAGGTGACGCCCCGGTCGGTCCGCCTCCACCCATCGGGCATCTCCCTACATCACCCCATCGTGCAGCGGGGCATTTCCCTGGGCATGAAGCCCTACGGATCACCCACCCTGTCTGACCAGGCCCTGATTCCTTACCCCAGCATAAAAATCGGCCCGGGAGATTCGGCGCGCTCACACACCGCCGATGAGTTTATCTATGTAGAGGAAATTCAAAACGGCGTGGAAAAATATATCGCGCTACTGGAGGGATTACACCTTTGAGAAGGACAAAGAAGGTTTCCTTATTGAACATTATTCCCTATTTTTGCGCAAATTTTTTAAATCTAAGAAATAGCTATCAGCTTACAGAAGATCTGTATGCCTAACTCATGAGAAAAGGGACGGCTGAAAGCTGATTGCTGAAAGCTGACAGCTAAAAAATATACCTAATGAAAAACATCGACGTCTGCCTGACCCCCGACCTGCTTCACCACCATAATATCCACAACACCATCGTGGTGGTGACCGACATTTTCCGGGCTACGTCATGTATGGTAACGGGCTTCGCCTACGGCGTAAAAAGCATTATCCCCGTAGCCTCCGTAGAAGAATGCGCCGATTACCGCAAGCGGGGATATATTGCCGCGGCCGAACGTAACGCCGAAAAAGTGGAAGGCTTTGACCTCGACAACTCTCCTTTTAGTTTTATGGACGAACGCCTGGTGGGCGAAAAAATCGCCATGACCACCACCAACGGCACCCTTTCCATTTCAAAAAGCAAAAAAAATGCGGTTAAAGTAATTGTGGGAGCTTTCCTGAATCTCCAGGCTGTAATCGATTACCTGAAAAACCAGCCTTACGATGTGCTGGTACTCTGCGCAGGTTGGAAAGGTCGGCCCAACCTGGAAGACACCCTCTTCGCCGGAGCTGTAGTAGAAGCGCTTAGAGACGATTATTTTGTAGCGGAAGACGCGGCCATCCTGGCCATGCGGGCCTACGAAGCCTCCAAAGACAATATGCTGCTTTACCTGTCCAATTCCTCCCACATCCGGCGTTTGCAGCGTTTAGGAATCAACAAAGACATCAAATACTGCCTTCAGAAAGACCTCTATGACGTGGTACCCGTACTGAGAGGAAACGAACTGGTACTGGCTTCCTGAGGTTATTCGGCCGGGCGCACATTGTTCTTGTCAATAACGGCCGAGTAGCGGCTCATCCGGGAAACGAAAAACAATCCCACTGCCTTTTCCTTGGATTCAGGATTCAGGTTAAACACGTTGGAAGGAATATTGGCCGGAGGCGTAGCGAATATGCCCCCGTTATTGGTTTCAGCCTGCACCTGGTACAGGAAATAATAGGCATCGAGGGGAATGGAATACAACTCCACGGTTACTTTGTCCTGGTCGACAAAGAGACCTGAATTAATGCCCATCCGCACAGGCTGCAGGAAGAGCATACCGTCTGAACCATTTCCCGGTGAAAGTCCGCCGTCGTACGACAACGTATACTCTCCCGACCGGCCTCTGAGTACGTCGTTTTTGTACGACCGAATCAGGTAGGTATCGCCTTCTCCTTCAAAATCATTGGCAAAAAACTGGGCCAGGAACCCCGACTGCGGACTATCATCGGGCTTGATGGGCAAAGTAATGGGTTGGTATTTCAATGAATCAATGGGCGGAACCCGTTTTAACTGGGAAATGGAATAATACTCTTCCCCGGCATACTGGATATACAGAGCCACATTCTCGTTAAGCCGCAAAAAATTCCGGTTGCGGGGTGAAAAAGTATAGACCCCGTCATTATCATGGTCTACAAACCGGAAGCGGGTGCTGTCTTCCCTCACCACGTACACCTCGGCGCCCAGGGCGGGCAAGGGTTCAGTTTGGTCAAAGTAAGGCTGAGACAAGGTGAGCGTCACTTTTTGCTCCCCGATCTCGTCTGTGAGCCAGGCGTCTACCACCAGTTGTTGTTTCCCTTCTTTCACATCAATATTGATCACATCTTCACAACTGAAGAGCAGGAGGACCACGGGAAGCAGGAGTAAATTTTTCATCCTTTAAAATTTAAAGTTGTACGTAATGGAAGGCAAAACGGATGCGAATACGGAGTAACGAACCGCTTCGGTCTTCGAAGGATCATCCGGATTCTGCCTTACATAGACCGAAAACGGATTCCGGCGGTTATACACATTGTACACCGAAAATACCCATTCGCTTTCCCCTTTCCCGAAAAGCGCGTGCTTGTTTTTTCGGGTGGCCGACAAATCCAGGCGGTGGCTGGCCGGGATCCGGTAGGTATTCCGTTCGTCGTAATAATTATGCGGCACGGCCACCCCCTGCCAGACATATTTACTGGTGGGAAAACTGGCCGGCGTACCCGTCATAAACGTAAACGTAGCGCCCATGTTCCACCGCTTGGAAATATCGTAGATGGATACCACCGAAAGATTATGGAGCTTATCGATCCGGCTTAAGAACCATTCGTCGTTGTTCAGTCCCTCTACCTTGCGCTCTGTCCGGGAGAGGGTATAGCTGATCCACCCGTTCAGGCTTCCTTTGTTTTTCTTTACAAAAAATTCCGCCCCGTAGGCCCGGCCTTTCCCGTACATCAGATCACCTTCCACATAGGGGTTTAGCAGAAGATCGGCGTTCCGGATATAATCGATCTGGTTCTCCAGGGTTTTGTAATACACTTCTACCGAAGTCTCGTACATATTATCCCGGAAATTCTTAAAAACGCCCACCGCCAACTGGTTGGAAACCTGGGGCCTGATGTTGTTCGTGCTGGGGGTCCACACGTCGAGGGGAGAAGACGCCGTGGTATTCGATAGCAAGTGGATGTACTGGGCCAGTCGGTTATATCCTATTTTCAGGGAGGTGGTACGGTTCAGGCTGATATTTGCGGCAAACCGGGGTTCAAAATACCCGTAGCGGCTGATACTTTCATTTCCCGAATAGGCCAGGGTATCGGTCAGGGGCTTGCGCTCTCCGGCCGGGGCCGACTCATCAAAAACATAAGCCACGGGCGTACCGAAGTAGGAATAGAACGAATACCGGAGTCCGTAATTCAGGGTCAGACGATCGTTGATTTTCTGCTCGTTCCCGATGTACACCGCAGACTCCAGAGCCTTTTTGGTATGCAGGCCGATGTTCTGGGATTCTCCGCCCGACACCACCAGGGCCGTACCCGGGTTAAAATTATAGAGAATGCTCTGCCCTCCGAATGTAATGGTGTTTCGTGTATTCAGGTACCAGGTAAAATCGGGTTTGATACTGTAATTCAGGATATTCGAATTCCAACGAAAAACGTCTTCCTTATTCTCATTTTTGAGGTCTGAATCCAGAGAATAGTCATAATTGGAATAGAAAAGCGTGGTATTCAGAAACAGCTTATTATTGAATACGTGGTTCCACCGGAAAGTGGTGGTGGCGTTGCCCCAGTCGAAACCGAAATCGGCACCGAAGAGGTCTCTTCCGAAATACCCGGAGAGGTAAATGGTGTTTTTATCGTTAATCTTGTAATTTCCTTTGGCCGTAAAATCATAAAAATAGAATTTCACCCCTTTCAGGTCGTCTTTCAGGAAAGGTTTGGCCAGGATATCGATATACGACCGCCTCAGGGCCACTACGAAGGAGCCTTTCTCTTTCAGGACAGGGCCTTCGAGGGTAAACCGGGAAAATATGGAGCCGATTCCACCGGAAAATTCCGTTTTCTTGCTGTTCCCTTCTTTCATCCGCACATCGAGGATAGAAGACACCCTCCCCCCGTAAACCGAGGGTATACCGCCTTTGATGAGCTTCACGTCTTTCACTACATCCGGGTTAAAAATGGAGAAAAAGCCCATCAGGTGAGACGAATTATAGACGGGGGCCTCGTCTAACAGTACCAGGTTTTGGTCAATGGCTCCGCCCCGCACATTAAAGCCTGACGAACCCTCGCCTACCGAACTCACGCCGGGCAGAAACTGGATACTGCGGATCACATCTACCTCGCCCAGCAGGGCCGGCATTTTCCTGATGGTACGCATTTCCACCTTGTTGACCGACATCTCCACACTTTTGACGTTGCGGTCTTCCGGCTCGGCGGTCACTACCACCTCCTGCAGCACGTTTCCTTCGGCCTGGAGTTCCAGGTTAAGGGAGGTGTTGGCGTTCAGCACTACTTCCTTTTCAATTTTTCGGTACCCCAGGTAGGTGATCACCAAGGTATGTGTACCCTGGGGCAGGGTAATGGAATAAAAGCCGTACACGTTGGTACTCACACCCACCTTCTGCTCGCGGGCATAGATATTCACGCCAATCAGTGCTTCGCCGTCAGAAGCGTCTTTGACCGTACCGCTGATGGTGTTCTGGGCAAAGCTGGAAACAGACAAAATAACAAGCGCAAAGCACGTCAGAAAATAGCGCATAAAGCGTAAGTAGCATTTAAGTAAACATAACGACGTGCCGATGAAAATAGTTTACGAAAGAATACTACGGGTCAATTCCCGAGTTAAGCAATAATTATAAAGTGGACGAAGGGTCTGACCCGCATTTATTTGATCCGGACAACTCGAAATTTTATATTTTTCGTAACTTCGCAGATTAATCAAAATCTTAGTGGTATTGAACGATATAGAGCTGACCGGGCACGAGCAGATTGAGGTATTCGGCGCACGGGAACACAACCTGAAAAACATTGACGTCACCATCCCCCGAAACCAGCTGGTGGTCATTACCGGCATCAGCGGCAGCGGGAAATCATCTCTGGCATTTGACACGATTTATGCCGAAGGACAACGGCGCTACATGGAGAGCTTCTCGTCTTACGCCCGGAGTTTTATCGGCGATATGGAACGGCCGGACGTGGACAAGATCAACGGCCTCTCGCCGGTGATCAGCATTGAGCAGAAAACCACCTCCAAAAATCCGCGCTCAACCGTGGGAACCACCACCGAAATCTACGACTTCCTGCGCCTCCTGTTTGCGCGGGCGGGCGAAGCGGTAAGTTACATCACCGGGAAACCCATGGTGAAACAGACCCAGGATCAGATCATTGAACAGATACTTACCCACCACGAAGGCAAAAAACTGAGCATCCTAGCCCCTATGGTGAAGGGACGAAAAGGCCACTATCGCGAACTTTTCGTCCAGATTTCCAAGATGGGATACGCCAAAGTACGGATAGACGGAGAGGTGCAGGATATCGTACCGAAGATGCAGGTAGACCGGTACAAGATCCACGATATCGAGGTAGTGGTAGACCGGATTGTCCCTAAAAAAGAAGACCGTTACCGCATCAGCCAGTCGGTGGGCACCGCTCTGAAACTGGGCGGCGGATCCTTGCTCCTCCTGGATGAGAAGGGGCAGGTGCAGTATTTCTCTCAAAACCTGATGGATCCGGAATCCGGCATCAGCTACGAAGAGCCTTCGCCCAATTCTTTTTCTTTCAATACCCCTTACGGGGCTTGTCCGGTCTGCAAAGGCATGGGGCAAATTGAAGAAATTACGGAAGAATCCATTATCCCTGACCCCTCCCTCTCTATCCTCCGCGGGGGGATTGCCCCCCTGGGCGAGTACCGTGACCTTTGGATATTCAAGCAGATCGAAGCCCTGCTGAAAGCCTATAAATCTTCCCTGAGTATTCCTATCGAAAAGATACCGCGCGATGTGCTGGAGATTATTCTTTACGGCAGTGAAGAGCCGGTGGCGGTGGCTTCCAAGAAATATCCCGGCACCGACTGGAACACGAAATTTGAAGGAATTATTACCTTCCTGAAAAATCAGCAGGAGTCGGAAAGCGATAAAATACAGGACTGGATCAAAGATTTCCTGATCATTAAGGAATGTCCGGAATGCCACGGTCAGCGCCTCAAAAAAGAATCTCTGCATTTCCATATTGCGGGAAAGAACATCGCAGAGCTATCGAAAATGGACATTTCGGAGCTGACGGCCTGGTTTGAGAATGTGGAAGAGCGCATCAGCGAGAAGCAGCGCCTGATAGCGGTGGAAATCCTGAAGGAAATACGCAAAAGACTCGGTTTCCTTTACGGCATCGGGCTCAATTACCTGACCCTGGACCGCCCCCTTAAAACGCTTTCAGGAGGCGAAGCCCAGCGCATCCGCCTGGCCACCCAGATCGGCACCCAACTGGTGGGCGTATTGTATATCATGGACGAGCCTTCTATCGGGTTGCACCAACGCGACAACGTCAAGCTGATTCAGGCCCTGAAAGACCTTCGCGACCTGGGGAATACGGTGCTGATTGTGGAGCACGACAAAGACATGATGCTGGAATCGGATTATATCCTGGATATCGGCCCGGGCGCGGGGCGCCACGGCGGACGAATCGTGAGCCAGGGCACACCACAGCAGTTTATTGCCAATGGGGGCATTACCGCCGATTACCTGAGCGAAAGAATTAAAATAGAAGTGCCGCAGAAGCGCCGGACGGGGTCGGGAGAAAGCCTGATCATCAAAGGCGCGAAAGGACATAACCTGAAAAATGTGACGCTCAAAGTGCCCCTCGGCACCATCACCTGCGTGACCGGTGTAAGCGGAAGCGGGAAAAGCTCCCTGATTCACGAGACGCTTTTCCCTTTGCTCAACCGCCATTTCTTCCGGGCCAAGCGCGAACCCCTGGCTTACAAAGAGGTCAGCGGACTGGAACACATCGACAAGGTGATTGAAGTAGACCAGTCGCCTATCGGACGTACACCCCGAAGCAACCCCGCCACCTACACGGGTATGTTTTCGGACATCCGGACGCTATTTGCTGAATTACCGGAATCGAAAATCCGGGGCTACAAGCCGGGCCGCTTCTCCTTCAACGTCAAAGGTGGTCGATGTGAGACCTGCGAAGGCGCCGGTATGAAGAAAATTGAAATGGAATTTCTGCCTGACGTGCATGTACCCTGCGAAACCTGCAAAGGCAAACGCTTCAACCGGGAAACCCTCGAAATCCGCTTCAAAGGGAAATCCATTTCCGACGTGCTGGACATGACCGTGGCAGAGGCCATCCCTTTCTTTGAGCATCAACCCAAAATCAACCGGAAAGTACAGATTCTGAACGACGTGGGCCTGGGCTATATCACACTCGGACAGCACGCTACCACCCTCTCGGGCGGCGAAGCCCAACGGGTGAAGCTATCCGAAGAATTATCTAAAAAAGACACGGGCAAAACCCTGTATATCCTGGATGAACCCACCACCGGGCTGCACTTCCAGGACATCCGTAAGCTGCTTGACGTGCTTCAGAAGTTGGCCGACAAGGGCAACACAATCCTGATTATTGAACATAATATGGATGTGATTAAAGTGGCCGACCATATTGTAGATATGGGTCCGGAAGGTGGAAACGGAGGCGGAAGAGTCATCGCAGAAGGCACTCCGGAAAAAGTAGCTACAGTAAAAGGGAGCTATACGGGGCAGTTTTTGAAGAAGGAGTTGTGAGCTGTGAGCTGTGAGCTATCAGCTATCAGCTATCAGCTAATTTCTAACTTCTAATATCTAGCAGCTAAAAATTTACACATGAAATAGCCATAAGCATTCAGCTATCAGAAAACCGGCACACCAACCGACCAATGTATAAGCTGACTGCTGAAAGCTGAAGGC
Source organism: uncultured Lacihabitans sp. (assembly GCA_964423865.1). Lineage (GTDB taxonomy): Bacteria > Bacteroidota > Bacteroidia > Cytophagales > Spirosomataceae > Leadbetterella. The sequence continues at coordinate 88,592 of CAYRGN010000007.1, read as the reverse complement.
TGAAAGCGGTTCGCCGCCCGGCTAAAATTTTATACAGATGAAATAGTCATGAGCATTCAGCTATCAGAAAACCGGCACACCAACCAGCGGCTAGGCGCCCACCAATGAATAAGCTGACCGCTGATAGCTGAAGGCTGAAAGCTGAAAGCTAAATTTTTATAAAGATGAAATATCTCATTCTCTTTTTCCTGCCCTTCGCGGGTTACGGGCAATTGTTCAGCGGATTTGAAATCGTCAGGGCCGACTCGGTTTTTGTGATAGATTCCACCCGCTGGCCTGGGGATAATCTTCATTTCGGAGGAATCTCGGGACTGGAAATGGCGGGACCGAACGAGTTCCTGCTGGTCTCTGACCGCCAGGCACCCAGCGCAGCTGACGAGCACCAATATTCCTGGCTTTTCCGTTTGGATACCCTGGGCCATGTTTTTTCTACGGAACGCTTTGGGGGAGTTAAAAACGCGGAGGCCCTGAGGCTTCACGGCGGAGTCACGTGGTATTCGTTTGAAACCGAGGAAAGCACGGGGATCGGGTATATGGAGGCAAACGGCGCACCGGTTACCCTGGCAGAACACAGCATGATCACCAGTCCGTTTGTCGCCCTCAACCGGGGCATCGAGGGCCTGGCCGTGGGAGAAGACCTTTGGTACAGCTTCGAGGCCGGTCCGGATTCTACCGTGATGATGCGATGGCCCCTCAAAAAGAAAGAAAGGGAGGAAGTGTATACGTATCCTCTGGATAAAAACAGCTGCCTGAGCGCGGGCCAACCGGCCGGTTCTTCCCTGGGCAATGGCGTGTCAGAAATCCTGGCTATTCCGGGAGAACAGGACAAGCTGCTGGTGCTGGAACGTTGTTTTAACGGTCGCCACACGTATATCAAAGTGTTTGAAGCGCAAATTTCCGGAAGGACATTCGGGAAAACCGAACTTTTCAGCTGGGATCCTGAAACCCGGTTTAATGGCCGCCCTCTCCGGCCGGATAATATGGAAGGCATAACCTGGGGAGAAGCGGAAAATGGGAAACGCATCCTTTATATGATTTCTGACGACAACCATAACACCCGGCACCAAAGGACGATCCTGGTGAAACTTAGAGAGAAATAGGTCACTCCTGCCCCGAAACCCTCATTAATCATAAATTTAGAACTCGTCTAAACAGAATTCAAAATTTCGCGTTATCACTTGATTAAAAATACTTTAAAGAATAAAAATCACGAATAATTCATACCGGATAGTTGAATTTTACTATTTCTGCTTGCTAATATTATGCGTGCATACTATTTTTGAGTATCAAAGCCAAGCGCATGGAGTATCCTATAAAAACGATGGCAGAAATGGCCATGAACGGCGAGCAACCCGAGATTCTTTTCTGGGTGGGCTGTGCGGGTTCATTTGACGAACGTTACAAGAAGGTGACCCGGGCGTTTGTGAAAATCCTGCAGCATCTTGACATCCGTTTCGCGGTATTGGGTACCGAGGAATCGTGTACAGGCGACCCGGCCCGGCGGGCGGGCAATGAGTTTACGTTCCAGATGCTGGCCCAGCAAAACATACAGGTGTTGAACGGTTACGAAATCCAAAAGATTGTAACGGCTTGTCCGCACTGCTTCAACACCCTCAAAAACGAGTATCCCGAGCTGGGCGGGAATTACGAGGTCATCCATCATTCAGAGTACCTGCAGCAACTGATTAACTCGGGACGGTTGAAGATAACGGGCGGCGCTTTTAGAGGGCAGAAGATTACCTACCACGACTCCTGCTACCTGGGCCGTGGCAACGATATTTACGAGGCACCCCGGGAGGTGATCCAGGCGCTCGATGCCGAGTTGGTAGAGATGAAGCGGTGCCGGACCAAAGGATTGTGCTGTGGCGCGGGCGGTGCGCAAATGTTTAAAGAGCCGGAAAAAGGGAAAAAAGATATCAACGTAGAGCGCGCGGAAGAGGCCCTTGAGACGGGCGCAGAAACCATTGCCGTGGCGTGTCCGTTTTGCATGACCATGCTGGCAGACGGGGTAAAATTTAAGGAAAAAGAACACGAAATCCGGGTTTTGGACCTGGCGGAGCTGCTGGCTACCGGACTCTGAACGCCGTTAAAAAAAGTTAAACCCGTACGGTTTCCCCCGATTACCCCTTAATTTTGAATGATCAACGTTTGGGGGAGTTTGAAAAAGAACAGTTCACTTATTCTTTTTATGATTTTGGCCATGAGTGCGCTTGTGGCCCTTCAGGGGTATTGGATAAAGAATGCCGTGGAGGTTCAAAAGGAACAGTTTGACCGGAACGTCAAAGCCGCGCTGATGGAGACGGTGCGAAAAATAGAACAGGAAGAAATGTTCTATGTAGCCCACCAGCGCCTGGCCCGCCACGAACAGAACCGCCTGCTCACCCTATCCGAAGAGGCCCGGCAACTCAACAGCGCCCTCCTCCGGAAAAAAATACTGGAACACGACATCCTCCTGAACCGTATTTACAACGAAACCTTCTTCCGTGAATACAGCAAGAAAATCGACAATATGGGCGAAAAAATTCCTGAAAACAGGAATAAAGCCACAGAATATATCAACGAAAAATTAAGGCAGGAAAACGAAAATCTCAAAAATTTCATTCAGCGCACCGACCCCCTGGAATCCCGTTACGATGAAATCAGGGAGATCAACGGATGGCTGGATTCTTCGGGCTGGCAGGATGTTTTTTCTGATGAGTTTGAAGCCGGAACCATTAATCTGGACCTGCTTAAAGGGCTGATTCAGGACCTGGTGCTGGGCGAAAGGGGGATTCCCGACCGCATGGGCCACCTGATGCTGGACACCCTCCTGAACGCCGAACTGCAAAACATGGGTATACGTGTACCTTTCCAGTATGCCGTGGAAGACAAAGGCCGCATGGTACTGACCTCCGTGAACAGTCCTCTGCTTTCCGACAGCTATAAAATTCGCCTCTTTCCGGGGGATTCTTTCCGGAATAACCAGTTTTTATACGTCAGCTTCCCGGAAAGGGGCAACTATATCTACAAAAACCTGGTGGGGCTTTTCGGGGTATCTACCCTGCTGGTCATGCTGGTGGGCGGCATCTTTTACTACTCGGCCAACAGCCTGATTTCGGAACGCCGCCTGGCCAAAGTCAAAAATGACTTCATCAATAACATGACGCACGAACTCAAAACCCCCGTTTCCAGCATTTCCCTGGCGTTGGAGGTGATCCGCGACAAAGACGTACCGAAAACCGAAGAGAAAACCAACCGCTACTTGGGCATTATCGGGGAGGAGAACCAAAGGCTGGCTTCGCAGATCGACAAAGTATTGCAGATGGCCCGGCTGGAACAAGGGCAGATTACCCTGCAAGAAGAAACCATCGACCTGCACGGGCTGCTGGAAAATGTAGTCCAGAATATGGAAATACAGCTGACCCAGGAGGGAGTAGATTTCACCCTGCTCCCCGGCGCGGAACAAAACCGGGTGAAGGGAGACCGCCTCCACCTGACGAATATTTTCCATAACCTGTTGGACAATGCTCTAAAATATTCCAAAGAAACCGTACTTTTAAAAGTAGAAACCTCCAATCCGGACCCTCGCCGTATCCGCATCGATATCACGGACAACGGTATCGGCATTCCGCCATCGGAGATTTCCCGTGTTTTTGAGAAATTCTACCGGGTATCTACCGGGGATGTACACGATGTGAAAGGTTTCGGACTGGGCTTAAGTTATGTTCAAAATATGGTGGAGATGCATGCGGGTTCCGTGCATCTGAAATCTACTCCGGGAGAAGGTTCTGTTTTCACGATTTACCTGCCGGTGGATAGCTAAAATACGTATGACACCTCTTTTACTTGCCGAAGACGACCCCAACCTGGGCGCCCTCCTGAAAGATTACCTGGAGGCGAAAGGATACGAGGTACACCTGGCGGTGAACGGAGAAGAAGCCCTGCGCCTCTTCCTCCACGGCCGCTTTTCCCTGTGTATCCTGGACGTGATGATGCCCAAAAAAGACGGGTTCACGCTGGCGTCGGAAATCCGCCTGAAAGACCCTTCGGTACCCATTATTTTTCTGACGGCCAAATCCATGAAGGAAGATACCCTGAAGGGGTTTGCGCTGGGAGCCGACGACTACCTCACCAAACCCTTTGTGATGGAAGAGCTGCTTTTCCGAATCAAGGCCATACTCAAACGCACCACTACAGGAGAAATTTCGCCAGAAAAAAGCATTTTTAATATTGGAAAATTTACTTTAGACGCCGATCAGCGTACCCTGTCTTCTGAAGAGGGAGTGATTTCCCTCACCACCAAAGAGGCCGCCCTCCTGAAGCTGTTCAGCCAGCACCTTCACCAGCCGGTTAGCCGCAGTTACGCCCTGAAACTCATCTGGGGCGACGACTCCTACTTCAACGCCCGCAGCATGGATGTGTACATCACCAAGCTCCGGAAGTACCTTAAAACCGACGAACGGGTGCGCATACTGAACCTCCACGGAGAAGGGTTTAAACTGATGGTCTGAACTTTCTCTTGTAATATCGGTTCGCGTACGGTTTATTTGTGTTGTAAACAGGGAACACATGATTGAAGTAGAGCTACTGAAGGTCATTAATATTCTGGGAACCATTGCTTTCGCCGTTTCCGGCGCTACCATGGCCATGAACAAAAAGCTGGATGCGTTTGGCGTACTGGTTATCGCTTTTGTGACGGCTATAGGCGGGGGAACCCTGCGCGATATCCTGATCGGCAACCTTCCGGTGGGATGGCTCTCCAGCGAGCGTCTTTTGCTGGTGATTCTCCTTACAGCCACTTGCACCATGTTCTTTCACAAGTACATTATGAAACTGCCTACCACCCTGTTCCTGTTTGACGCCATGGGCCTGGGCCTGTTTACGATAGCGGGGATTGAAATCGCCGAACTCAAAGGATTCAACGCCCCCCTGTGCATTACTCTCGGCACCATCACGGCCTGTTTCGGGGGCGTGATTCGTGACGTGCTGCTGAACAGCGTGCCGCTTATTTTCCGGAAAGAGTTGTATGCTACCTCCTGCATACTGGGCGCCAGCGTGTATTTCCCCCTCAAGTCGTCGTTCCTCCACTCCCAGCTAACCCCCTTTATCTGTATCGGCATTATTGTGCTGATCCGGATTCTCGCGGTGAAATACAACATTCGTCTGCCGGCTTTCTATCTGCCCAAACCTACCGAAGACGAGGAGTGATTTACTTGGCAAAGCTGAATATTCGACGTAATTTTGCGAAAATTTAGGAATTTTGTACAAAACGCTCCTCTTCCCTGTACTCTCCCGGTTTGACCCGGAAAAAGTCCATTATTTTACCATGGGCTGCCTGAGATTGCTTTACCGTTTCCCGGGGGGAAAGTCCCTTCTTCGCGCACTTTTCCAGGTGAACGACGCCCGGCTGACCACCACATTTGCGGGACTGACCTTTAAAAATCCGGTAGGGCTGGCCGCGGGTTTCGATAAAAACGGCCAATGGATAGACGAACTGGCGGCCCTGGGTTTCGGGTTTGTGGAAGTAGGTACGGTAACGCCGAAAGCCCAGGACGGGAACCCGAAAAAGCGCCTGTTTCGTCTGAAAAAAGATTCGGCCCTGATTAACCGCATGGGCTTCAATAACCGGGGAATTGAACAGCTGGCCGAAAACCTGCGTAAACGCAAATCGGACATCATGGTGGGCGGGAACCTGGGCAAAAACAAGGTAACAGACAATGCCCTGGCCCTGAACGACTACCTGACCACTTTCCGGGCCTTGCGCGACCTCGTAGATTACTTTGTGGTCAACGTGTCGTCGCCCAACACCCCCGGCTTGCGCGACCTCCAAGAGAAAGGGCCGCTGCTGGAGATTCTCACCGGCCTTCAGGCGGAAAACCAGGCGGTAAAAAAACCGATTTTTCTGAAAATAGCGCCGGACCTGACCGATTCCCAGTTAGACGATATCATAGAGATCGTGACGTTGTCGGGTATCGCGGGCATTATCGCCACCAATACCACGTTGTCGCGGGAGAACCTGAAGACGGGGACGCGGGCGGTGGAAGACATCGGCGCGGGCGGGCTCTCCGGGCGGCCTCTGCGCGAGCGTTCCACTGAGGTAATTCGCTATATCCGGAGCCGGAGCGACATCCCGGTAATCGGCGTAGGCGGCATTCATTCGGCCGCAGACGCCAGAGAAAAGCTCGACGCGGGCGCGGGCCTTATCCAGCTCTATTCCGGGTTTATTTACGAAGGCCCCGGCCTGATCAAAACCATCCATAAAAGTTTTCTATCATGAGTAGCGTACTTCCCTATAAAGAGAATTCCGGCTCCAAAAAAGAGCAGGTGACGGAAATGTTTGACAATGTAGCAGGAAAATATGACTTGCTGAACCACGTTTTGAGCGGCGGAGTAGACATCTACTGGCGCAAAAAGGCCCTGTCTATGCTGAAAAATAACCGGAACGACCTGATGCTGGACATCGCCACGGGCACCGGCGACCTGGCCATTGAAGCCCACCGTATCCTCAAACCCGGAAAAATCATCGGGGTAGACATTTCCCAGGGGATGCTGGACGAAGGCCGGGCCAAAATAAAGCGCCTCGGCCTGGAAGAAAAGATCGAAATGCAGCTCGGCGATTCAGAAAAACTGGGCTTTAATGACAATACTTTCGACACGGTGATCGTTTCGTTCGGTGTAAGGAATTTCGAAAACCTCCTGAAAGGACTTTCTGACATGCACAGGGTACTGAAACCGGGAGGTACCTGTATGGTGGTAGAATTTTCCAAACCCAGGAATTATTTTTTCAAACAAGCCTATTGGTTCTACTCTACAAAAATTTTACCCTTGATCGGCAAGCTGATCTCTAAAGATCAATCGGCTTATACGTATCTGCCTGAATCGGTGAAGGCTTTTCCAGACGGGGATGACTTCCTGAAGGTGTATCGTGAAGCCGGATTTAAGGAGACCCGGGCCGTTCCGCTTACATTTGGTATATGTTCAGTTTATATCGGAAAGAAATAACGTGCTTTCTTTTTATTCTTTCCACCTTAGGGGTGGAAGCCCAGGTGAAACCCAAGCACCAACCCAATTATGACGCGAAACCCTTGCGTTTCGGTTACTACATTGGTTTTGGCGCTACGCATTACGATGTAAAGTTCCGGTCTTCTTTCGTAGACAACACCCAGGTTTTTTCCCTGACCTCCCCCACTACCACGGCCATACGGGCGGGCGCCATGATCAATTATTTCATTGATGATTTTTTTGACATACGCTTTTCGCCCCTGAACATTACTGTGCAGAAAAGAAACCTGGTGTATGTGACCGGTGCGCCGGGTGCGTACGTCACCAAAGAAGAAACCCAGGTAGACAAAGCCTGGCTGGAAATCCCTTTCCATGTGAAATACAAATCGGAAAGGCGGAACAACACCCGGATGTACGTGTTCGGTGGCGCCCGCTGGGCCTTTGAAACAAATACCATAGGCCGCAAAGGGTCAAGCACCAACGTGATCAACGCCTCACTGCGTACCAATGACCTCATGCTGGAGTACGGCATGGGCCTGGAGATTTTCAGGGCCTATTTTAAAGTGACCCCCGAACTGCATTTTTCTCACGGACTTTTTGACATGACCCGAAAAAACAACAACCTGGTTTTTCTGAATGATGTCAAAAGCCTGAAAACCCATTCGGTTAGCCTGCTGATCTTATTTCAATGAGTTCCCGGATGGTCTCCAGGTCTGCCTCATAGGTCGCAAATTCATCTACCGAGCTGTCGCCCCCCATATTGATTCTTTCGTTCCGGAAAACCATGGGACTGGCAAAGGTCTTTTTGGCCGCACTGTGCAGGGCATCTACCCCGGTTTCCGCAATCTCCCGTATATTGGCAGGCGTAACCCCGCTTCCCGCCATAATATTGATTTTGCCTTCCGCTATCTTTTTAAAACGGGCCAGGTTTTCCCGCCCTTCCCAGGCCGTCTGGTAAAGTCCGGAAGTCAGGATATTCTCTATGCCCAGGTCTGCCAGAAGCAGAATGGCTTCTTCCGGATTTTTACACATATCAAACGCGCGGTGAAAAGTAACGGGGAAGCTTCCGATGGCCTCCAGCTGCTCCCGGATCACGTCGAGGTCCAGCGACCCGTCAGGGCGGAGCGCACCGATGACAAAGCCCCCCGGCTGCAATGTTTTGAGTATACGTATGTCTTCCAGCATGGCGGCCCGTTCAGCCTCGTTGAAGCAGAAATCTCCACCCCTGGACCGGATCATCACATACACGGGGATCGTTACCCGGTCCAAAACCGCTTTCAGCGTACCGTAGCTCGGCGTGACCCCGCCTTCGGGCCGTCCGCCGCAAAGTTCAATGCGGTCTGCCCCCCCTTCTTGGGCATTTTGGCAGGAAAGCACGCTGTAACAACAAATCTCCAGTTTCACGGAACTATTTTGTCTCATCATTTTTTATGTAATTAACTGAAAGAAAGCGCCCTGCTTAAGACGCATGAATTAACTTTTTCAAGAAAGCAATTTTTTCCCTTTAATACGTTTTTAGATTAAAGTTTTTTTTACTTTTGCAGCCGATTTCAAAATGAATTGTTTAATTTAAATTTAAATGGGAATATGTATTGGACGCTAGAACTTGTTTCCTACCTGGAAGATGCCCCATGGCCAGCAACTAAAGATGAACTCATTGATTTCTCGATTCGTTCGGGCGCCCCTAATGAGGTGATAGAAAATTTATCTGAATTGGAAGACGACGGGCAACCGTACGAAAATATAGAAGAGATCTGGCCGGATTATCCCACCAAAGAAGACTTCTTCTTTAATGAGGATGAATACTAAACAGGCAGGAAAGAAAATGCACCCTTAACGGTGCATTTTTTGTTCATACAGCCCTGGACAATAGACAACGGGGATTGAATAAAAAGTTTCGAGATGACAGCTTTCAAAGGTTTAGCGTTACGAGACTTGAAAAGACTGGTCAAAGACGGAGAGGGAAAGGAGCTGGAGTTTAAGCTCAAAAGCACCCACCCCGACAAGATCATGCGGGAAGTGGTGGCGTTTGCCAACACTTCGGGGGGAATGCTTCTTCTCGGGGTAGCCGATAACGGCGACCTTTCGGGTTTAAAATTCCCCGACGAAGACAGTTTCGTAATGGAAAAGGGCTTTGCCCGCTATATTTTCCCCCGTGTGAACTATACCCTGGAAGAGGTAATGCTGGAAAACGGCCGACCGGTACTGGTGTATCATATCCCAAAAAGCACTGACAGCCTGGTGTATTTCAACCCCACCGGAAAGGAGGAAGACCGGAAAGTGTACGTAAGAAACGCCGACCGTTCCATACAGGCCAGCCGGGAGGTCCGGGAAATTCTGAAAGAGCGGCTCAAGGAAAAGAGTTACCGTTTCCGGTACGGGGAGAAAGAAGATATTCTGATGAAATACCTGGATGAAAACCAGAGCATTACGCTCAATGAGTTTTCGCGAATTGCAGGCATTTCGCTTAAACAGGCCTCTAAAACCCTGGTTTTATTGGTACTGGCACGAGTGCTGCGTGTTTTTGCACACGAGATGGAAGACCGGTATTACCGATATTTAACCCCTACGGGGTAAGGACGCGCTACCGAATTTAATCTACCGACATTTAACCCCTACGGGGTAAAGACGCGTTACCGACATTTAATCTACCGATATTTAACCCCTACGGGGTAAAGAAAACTGACGGGATTACATATCGGTAGAAAACGTATGATCAAAACCGATAATATCCCGTCAGGGATTACATATCGGTAGGGATTAAATACCGATAGAAAACGTATGATCAAAACCGAAATATCCCGTCAGGGATTACATATCGGTAGGGATTAAATACCGATAGAAAACGCATGATTAAAACCGCTATCCCCCAGATAAAAAAAGGCTTCCGGTCTCCCGGAAGCCTCTATAAAAATCTCCAATTTCCCTTACAAATGGATCACCTCACCATAAGCGGCGGCGGTAGCCTCCATGATGGCTTCTGACATGGTGGGGTGCGGGTGCACCGACTTCAGAATTTCCATTCCCGTGGTTTCCAGGTTGCGGGCCACTACGGCTTCTGCGATCATCTCGGTGACGTTGGTACCGATCATGTGACAACCCAGCCACTCCCCGTATTTAGCGTCAAAGATCACCTTCACGAAACCTTCGGGTGCACCGGCGGCTTTGGCTTTCCCGGAAGCCGAGAAGGGGAACTTCCCTACTTTGATTTCATACCCTTTTTCTTTGGCCGCTTTCTCGGTAAGTCCTACGGAGGCTACTTCCGGCGTACAATAGGTACATCCCGGGATATTGCCGTAATTCAAGGGCTGGGGATGATGCCCGGCGATCTTTTCTACGCAGATGATTCCTTCCGCTGAAGCTACGTGCGCCAGGGCTTGTCCGGGCACCACGTCGCCAATGGCGTAATAACCGGGTACATTGGTCTGGTAATAGGCATCTACTACAATCTTTCCTTTGTCGGTAGCAATACCGGTTTCTTCCAGGCCAATTCCTTCAATATTGGCCTGAATGCCGGCGGCTGAAAGCACAATGTCGGACTCAATGGTGATCTCGCCCTTGGGTGTTTTCACGGTGGAAACGCAGCCTTTACCGGAGATGTCCACTTTCTCTACGCTGGAGTTGGTATGCAGCGTTACCCCCAGTTTTTTATATTGCTTGGCCAGTTCTTTCGACACGTCTTCGTCTTCTACCGGCACAATATTCGGCATAAACTCCACGATGGTCACCTCGGTTCCCATGCTGGCATATACGTAGGCCAGTTCCACCCCGATGGCGCCGGACCCGATCACCACGAGAGATTTCGGCTGCTTTTCCATGACCAGGGCCTTGCGGTAGTCGATCACCTTTTCGCCGTCTATCGGCACATTGGGGAGCTGACGGGCGCGGGCGCCGGTGGCGATAATGATATGCTTACCTTCTACGGTGGTGGTTTTACCGTCCTGGTCTTTCACCTCTACTTTTTTCCCGGGCTTTACGGTTCCGAACCCGTTGATCACATCGATCTTATTCTTTTTCATCAGGAACTGCACGCCCTTGCTCATACCGTCGGCTACGCCGCGGGAGCGGGCAATTACCGCAGAGAAGTCTGCGTCGGCCTTGCCTACTTTGATACCGTAATCTTCCGCGTGCTGAATATATTGAAACACCTGGGCCGACTTTAACAATGCTTTGGTAGGGATACATCCCCAGTTAAGGCAAACTCCTCCTAAATTCTCTTTCTCCACTATCGCAACCTTTAAACCCAACTGTGACGCCCGGATAGCCGTTACATATCCGCCGGGACCGCTACCTACAATCACCACATCATATTGTGCCATACATTTCTGACTTTTAAGTTTTAAAAAATGAAGACAAATTTACGTAATATAATTAACAATACGGTGAAAGCACCGGGGTACTTGAACTAAACTTTTCCTATTTTGTTATTATAAATATCACGGGGTTCCGCGATTTGTACGGTTTTACTTGACACGTAAGGAATCTTTTATATCTTTGCATTAAAGTTTTTCGCTAAATGAGAAGAAACGATATTAAAAAATCTGGTCAAACTTAGGGAGCAGTTTCTGAAATGAAATTCATTTTCAGGAACGGTTTTTAACCGTTCTTTTTTTTTCTACCCCCGGCAAGCGGCGGGTAATTTTTTTTACAACGTTAACCATCTAAAATACGAATGATCATGTCATACCAATATTATACCCAGGAGGGATATGATAATTTAAAAAACAAACTTAACGACCTGAAGACAAAAGGACGGAGAGAAGTTTCAAAAGCCCTCGCGGAAGCCAAAGACAAGGGTGATTTATCTGAAAACGCAGAATATGATGCAGCCAAAGATGCTCAGGGCCTGCTGGAAAGTGAAATCGCGAAACTGGAAGAGTTATTTGCCAAAGCCCGCATACTGGACGAAGACACGATTGACACCTCCAAGGTGTCTTTGATGACTACGGTAAAGATCAAAAACCTTAAAAATAAGGCGACCATGCGTTATACGCTGGTGGCGGAAGAAGAAGCCGACCTGAAACAAGGGAAAATTTCCATCAATTCTCCTTTCGCCAAAGGCCTGCTGGGAAAGGCGCCCGGGGAAAAGGCGGAGATCAATGCTCCGGGAGGAATTGTGGAAGTGGAAGTGCTGGAGATATCGCTATAAGTGAACAATGGCGATCTGCGGCGGCGGGAGAGAATATTCCAAAACCCCATCCATAGTCAATAGCCGCTTATTTTTAAGCGGTTTTTTTTATTCTTTATGAATTACGGAAGATTTGCCCGATCGTACCAGTTTCTGAGTCGACTGGTTTTTGGAAACGCTTTGATAGAAGCCCAGCGAAAAGCGCTGGACGGGCTCTCTCCCGACTGTAGTTTACTGATTGCCGGCGGGGGCGACGGGGAAATTCTTCGTCACCTTGCGCATTGGAATGGCCCTATAGATTTCGTAGAAATTTCGGCGGAAATGATAGCGGTGGCAAAAACCAAAAGCCCGGGAAATATCCGATGGTTTCAGCAGGATATTTTTGATTTTCAACCAGACCGTGTTTATGACATTGTATTAATTCCCTTTTTATTGGATAATTTTATCCCGAAAGAGGCAGAATTACTTATTGTTCGTATCCCTTCGTTTCTTGCGAATAACTCACAGGTAATTATCATCGATTACCCTGAAAGGCCCGTTTCCTGGCAGAAAATCTTACTAAAATCCATGTATCTGTTCTTCCGTATCACAGCCAATGTACCGGTAAACGCATTACCGCCTATAGAAACACTGATGCAGGAGAAGGGGTTCTGCAAGAGCCTATCGTTCAGCCTCTACGGGGGATTTATAGAAGTTAAATATTATCATCTGTGTTGATCTGTGGGATCTGTGAGAGAAATGCGGGCATTTATTTTACCTCACAGATCCCCCAAATCAGCACAGATTTAGATTCCCCGCCGATTATCGTTGGAATCGGTATCTATGAGTTTGTTGTAAGGGTCTACCCCTACTTCCACCGGTTTTTCGTTGACAATTACTGAAACTTTGTTGGAAATCTTATCGATTTTGTACCGCTTCAGGTAAATTTCGTTATCGTATTCGTAATTGCCCTTTTTCTGTTTCTCTCCAAACACCCCTACTTCCACGTAATCAGCAAGGGGCAAAGACTTGAGGTCCTTTTTGCCCGTACCCTCACTAAGTGTTTTGCCGGTCGCGTCTTCGTAGATCCGTTTTCCTTTCTGATCGGTGCGGTATTTGGCCACTTTAAACTCAATGTCTACCTGATATTTTCCGCCGGTCAGTTCAGTAGACGTCACTTTCTCTATCTTGTTGTTGTAGAGCGTGATGGTCTCGAACATGTCATGAATAAGGTATTGCAGGCTGTCAGGCGTGGCCCGGCGAATATGCTCCACAAATTCCAGAGAGGTAGTGTAGGGCGGTTCCTGGAAGGCCACTTCCCGGATGTATCCTTTCAGAATATCGTTAAAATACTTCTCGCCCAAGAAATCACTCATGGCATACAGCACCAGCGAGCCTTTCTGGTAATGAATATACTGCTGCTTCTCATTATACATCAGCGGGTTTTCGCTTTTCCATTCCGCAGCCCGGCCCAGCAGGTAGTTATCCAGCGCATCTTTCAGGAATTTCCGCATCTGAAATTTGCCGTAACGTTTTTCCAATACCCGTAAAGAGCTGTATTCGGAGAGCGACTCCGACATCAGCGTGGCGCCTTTGACATTGGCACCGATTACCTGGTGTGCCCACCACTGATGGGCCAGCTCATGCGCAGTAATAGAATACGGATAATCTACCGCATTGGGTTTATCTTCATCTACCCAGGCTATAAAACCCACCCCTTCTGAATAGGGTATGGTATTGGGGAACGACTGGGCGAAGCTACCGGCTGTACGCGGAAACTCCACAATTCTTACCTGGCGGTGCTGGTAGGGGCTGAAATTCTCCGTGTAGTAGTCGAGAGAGTGTTTCAGGGAAGTGATCATCCGGCCGAGGTTGTACTCGTGTCCTTTCTGGTAATAGATTTCCAGGCTTACGTCTTTGTATTCCTCCTTTCTCACATCGTACCGTGCCGAATTGAAAGCATAGAAGTTTAGGATAGGCTTGTCCATTTTGTAATGGAAATACTTCCTGCCGTTTTCTACCCATTCTTTTTGGAGATAACCCGGCGCAATAGCGATCTGATCTTCCGATGTACTCACCGTAGCTTCAAAATTTATCCAGTCGGCATTGCTGGAAATGTAGTTATTCCGGCGAGCCTTCTCATCGGTTGGTTCCGCCATTCTTTCCCGGTCTTCAAGGCCGTATTTCTTCCTGATATCATTGTCTTGAATCTCCGCCGACTCCTGGTATCCAAAGCTGGGAAAAAGGCTAAAGTTATTGATAAACGTACCGTTTTCCAGCACGGGCGACTCATCGGCCAGCCAGTGATTCCGCACATTTTCCGAAATGATTTTGACTTTCAGCGAATCGCCGGGTTGCATGGGACGTTCCAGCAGGTAGATACTGAATTCTAAGACCGTATCGTTCAAGATTTGCCTATTGGGAATATCGAAATGAATGCTGCGGAGATTCTTTGCATAATCTACCATCAGCGAATCGATGGCTTTGTCCGTCTTATTCACCATCGTATAATAGGCGATGGCATTATAGTTTCTTTCCCGGGGGAAAATATTCATTTCCACCTGCACATCCGTGATCCTCGGCTGCGGGGTATCGGCATATCGCTTATAGGTTTTCTCGTAGTTGATTCTCTGCTGTTCTTCCTCCTGGCCGGAATAAAACGGCTGGGCTACGGCAATGCGGTAATAGAGGGCATAGCCCAACCCGATGAAGGCCGCCAGGCTGAGCAGCATCGGAACGGCTACCGGGCCCTTAAGCCGGGAAAGAGCAGTCTGTAACCGGTCTTTCACCCCAGAGATAGCACCCCTTCGCCAAAACAGCAAAGTTAAAGCGTATAAAACACCACATAAAAGCAACCAATATGTCCTGAAAATGATATTCGACCGGAATGAACCAAAACCGTTCATATCCGAATACCCGGTACCCGGCACATAGTTAAAATGAAAAACGGGTAGTTCAATACCGATCTTAGACAGGCCGGCGGGGATCATCAGTACTACCAGGATCACCACAAAACCGAGCAGGTAATTCCTGAAGAACGACTGAATGAACAGGGAAAAGATGATCAATACCGCAAAATGAAGCATTCTGAAGCCGAAGAGTGCTTTGATATAAAGCCCCAGCTCAAAATTATAGTAACCGTACCAGGCCTGAACAGCAATACCGGCTACAATACCACTGATCATCAGCACAAGACACATGCCTATGAGTGCAAGAAATTTAGACAGCAGGAGCGTCCAGTTCGGAACAGGTGTGGAGTCTACCAAAAAGTTCATCCGTTGGGTGACCGATGCATTCAGTAAAACCCCGGCAAAGAGATAGATCAGGATCTGGCCGAAAAGAATGAAGACTCCGCTGATGGTTTCCAGCATTTTCCACGTAACGGGGTAGGTCTTTGTGCCAAACATCGTTTCCCCAAGCGTATACCCGCTAATGAATACAAATAAGATCAGCACGGCCACAATGGAAATAAACACCCAGTTTTTCACTATGGAACGAAACTCCAAACGGGCCAGGCTAAAGGCAGTTTTGAGGTTTTGGGCAAAGGAAAAATCAAAGGTGACCGTTGGCAGGTTGATCCGGAATACGCTTTGGAAATTTTCTTTGGTCACTCTTTCCCCGGACTTCTTACGTAATAGGCTTACCGGCGACTGAGAGAAAGAAAACGTCATGTAGGTGATCACGAGGGCCACCACTCCCAGGCTTACCCAGATGAGCCGGTTGAGCAGGATAGCTTTGTGAAACGGAATATCATTTACATTCTGTTCCTCGATAGACCAGTATTTGGTGACATATTTCAGGGCCTGCTCGCCGTAAGGTTCTATCAGTCCCGCAATGAATTTATCGTCCATATTTTCAGTCAGCGTACCGATCACAATCTGAAGAATAAGTAGGATCAGAATGAAGATGAAACCGATATAGACATTGCGGGTAAGGGTTACCAGAAGAAAGATGATGGCACCTATAAAAAAGATATTCGGGATAACGAAGAGTACATAACTCTGCACAAAGGCCCACCAGCGGAAAGGCCCCATGAGGTCCTGGTTGGCGAAGGGCAACACGGAGGCGAGGATGAAAGCGAGTCCGATACCCAGGGAGATGATCACCGTGATCAGCATACCGCTCAGGAATTTCCCGGCCAGGTAGTCGCGTTTGCTGAAGGGATAAGAATACAGCACGCTGTGTACGTTATACTTGTAGTCGCGGTACACCGTGGCCCCGATGATGGTAGGGATAATGAAATTCAGCAACTGGGAAAAGCCGTTGATCAGGCTGTTCACGGCCAGGGGGGAGTTGTAATACGTATTGGAGGTGGTGGTTACGCTAAAAGCATCGAAATAACCAAGGGCCGATGCCATCACCAGGAAACCGATCACGAAGAATACCGCAAAATAGATATAGAAAGAGGGCTGGGTGAACCATCGTTTCGTTTCGAAAGAAAATATCGTTTTCAGCATCAGATGGTGTCGTTTTTCAGTGCTACAAAATAGACATCTTCCAGGTTAGGTGTGGCGGGCACAAAGGTCTCATTGGGCTGCTCTTCACTGTACACCCGAATATTCAGGGTATTATCGGGGTTATAATTGGAAGAAAGCACCTTGAAATTCTTCATAAACTCTTCTGTATCGTCGCGTTCAATAATGCGCATCCAGATTTTGCCTTTGAGTGCAGCTTCGCCTTCTGTAGGCGTGCCCCGAAAAAGAATTTTTCCCCCGTTCAGGATCCCGATTTCATGACAAAGTTCGCGTACGTCATCTACAATATGCGTAGAAAAAATAACGGTATGGTTAGCACCGATTTCGCGCAAAACATTTAAAAACCGATGTCGCTCTGCCGGGTCAAGTCCAGCAGTAGGTTCATCCACAATGATCAACCTGGGGTTATTTAACAGCAACTGTGCAATGCCGAAGCGCTGTTTCATTCCTCCGGAATAGCCGCTGACACTCTTCTTTCTCACCTCCCAGAGGTTGGTAATTTCCAGCACTTCCTGAATGAGTTTCCTGCGGTCGGCTTTCAGGCTGACGCCTTTGAGGCGAGCGAAATAATCGAGGAGGTCTTCAGCGGAAAAATTCGGATAGACCCCGAATTCCTGGGGCAGGTATCCCAGCACTTTACGCAGGCTGAGCTGGTCTTTTAATACATCAATTTCGCCGAAAGCGATATCTCCTGAGTCCGGCTTTTGAAGGGTGGCCACCGTTCGCATCAGCGTAGATTTCCCGGCACCGTTGGGCCCCAGCAGTCCGAACATGCCCGCACCGATTTCAAGGGATACATCGTCAAGGGCTTTCACCCCGTTTTTATAGGTTTTACTGAGGTTCTGGATAGATAATTGCATAAGGTAGAGTCAGGTAAACGGATAATTATATTTTCAAAAATAGGGATTCTCCTTTGTTTATCCGATATTCTTCCTGTAAACAAAATCCAGAAACCGTTTAAATCCGCTAAATTTGTGTTTTTAAACCAAGATCCGATGCGATACACCGTTACGGCCGCTTTAATTTATGCGAACGGCCCCATTCATATAGGCCACCTGGCAGGATGCTACATTCCGGCCGATATTTTTGTACGTTTTCTCCGGTCAAAAGGCGAAGATGTGGCTTTTATCAGCGGTACGGATGAGCACGGCGTGCCCATTACCATCAAGGCCAAGAAAGAGGGCGTTACTCCTCAGCAGGTGGTAGATAAATACTACGCGATCATCAAGGATTCTTTCGAAGAATTCGGAATCTCTTTTGATATTTACTCCCGAACCAGCCGGCCTATACACCACGAGACTTCTCAGGCGTTTTTCCGGACGATGTACGACAAGGGATATTTCGACGAAATTGCCACAGAACAGTACTTTGATGAAACGGCGAATCAGTTCCTGGCTGACCGCTATATTGTGGGGGAATGCCCGGTTTGTCATAACGACGGCGCTTACGGCGATCAGTGTGAAAAGTGCGGTTCTTCCCTTTCTCCTACCGAGCTGATTAACCCGCGGTCTACGATCTCCGGAGCCAAACCGGTGATGAAGGAAACGAAAAACTGGTACCTGCCCCTGGATAAGATGCAGCCGGAAATTGAAAAATACGTGAATTCGCATACGGAATGGAAGACCAACGTGTTCGGCCAGTGCCAGTCGTGGCTGAAGCAGGGCTTGCAACCGCGGGCCATGACGCGCGACCTGGACTGGGGGATAAAAGTACCGGTAGAGGGCGCCGACGGCAAGGTGCTTTACGTGTGGTTTGACGCCCCGATCGGCTATATTTCCATGACCCGCGAATGGGCAGAGCAAACCGGCAAGAACTGGGAAGACTACTGGAAGGACCCGGAGGCGAAGCTGATTAATTTTATAGGAAAAGATAATATTGTCTTTCATTGTATCATTTTCCCGGCCATGTGTATGGCGGAAGGTAGTTATATCCTGGCGGATAATGTACCGGCGAACGAGTTCATGAACCTGGAGAACGACAAGATTTCCACTTCACGGAACTGGGCGGTGTGGCTGCACGAGTATCTGGAGGAGTTTCCGGGCAAGCAAGACGTGTTAAGGTACGTACTGACGGCCAATGCACCGGAAACCAAAGACAATGATTTTACGTGGAAAGATTTCCAGACGAAGAACAATTCGGAGCTGGTGGGGATCTACGGGAATTTTGTGAACCGCACGGTGGTGCTCACCCAAAAGTATTTTGAAGGGAAGGTGCCGGAAAGCGGTAGCCTGGAAGCGATAGACACCGACGCGTTAAAGGTACTGGCGGGCCTCCCCGGGCAGATTGCGGAATCTCTTCAGCAGTACAAATTCAGGGAGGCCCTGGCAGGCATGATGGAAGTGGCGCGCCTGGGCAACAAATACCTGGCGGATACGGAACCCTGGAAAGCCTGGAAGGAAAACCCGGAAAGGGTAGCTACCATCATGAATGTGGCCGCCCAGATCACAGGTACATTAGCGATAGTTTCGGAGCCTTTTCTCCCGTTCACGGCGAAAAAGCTCTATACCCAATTGAATAGCGCCAACTGGAAGACTGTGGGAGAATCAGCCGTATGGGCTGATGCGGGGCAGGAAGGTCTGGTACCCGCCGGCACGGAGATCCTTTCAGGCGAGTTGTTATTCGAGAAGATTGAAGACGCGGCCATTGAGGCCCAGGTACAAAAACTTTTAAACTCTAAAAAATTGAACGAACTGGAAGGAAAAGCGGTACCGGCCCTGAAACCGGTGATCCAATTTGATGATTTTGCGAAAATGGATATTCGTATAGGGACGATCCTGGAGGCCGAGCCGATGAAGAAAAGCAAGAAGCTCCTGAAATTTCTGGTAGACGACGGCTTCGAGAAAAGGACGATCCTGAGCGGTATTGCCGAGCATTTCTCGCCTGAGGAAATGGTGGGTAAACAAGTCACTTTCATTGCCAACCTGGCTCCCCGGGCCATGATGGGCGTAGAATCTCAGGGGATGATTTTGATGGCGGAAGACAAAGACGGAAGCCTGTCGCTTATCCAGCCGCACAAGGCGGTGTGGAGCGGGGCGCCGGTGAATTGATGCCTTAATATAAAAACCCAAACCGCCATAGCGGGATGCGGTTAGCAAACCCTATCTCACTTTCATCTAAAGCGAGATAGGCGTTTTCTGCTCCTTTTATCTGTTTCTGGCCTTTGTTCTTCCCTCCCACCTCAAAGGTATAGGTATCATTTACGATAAAATCGCCATTGGCAGGATTAAGATCTACCTGAAAACCTGCATTGCGTAGTTGATTGGCAAAGAACGTTTCTCTCACGCTTCCTATATCCGGATTCTCCTGAAGCGAGTAAACGAAATTCGTATTTTCAAAATATATTTTATCGGGTTTTTGCAAATAACTGACCCCCTTGTTGGGCCTGTTGGCCAGATTAAGGATATGAGCGTCTTCCAAATGGTGGAGAAAGGACAGCACCGTATTCCTCCCGATTTGCAATTTCCCGGCTATTTTTGTGATATTAGGCTCAAAGGGAGCTGACACAGAGATCACCCCCAATAGCTTTTTAATTTTCTCGACATTTGACATGGAATAGTCCTGCGCAAACGCAAGATCTGTTTCCAATACCGTATTGATGACTTGCAATAACTTTACGCCATAAGCTGCCGATTTCCCTGTACTGCCAAACGGGAAATATCCCTCTTTGAGGTATTGTTTGAAAAGCGGTAGTACTTTTATTTCAGATGTAATGGGTTGGATATGCTTATTTTTCAGGATATCCTCGAGGGTCAATACGTCAAAACGGAATCCATAACGCAGATTCAGGAATTCGCGAAATGACAATCCATGCAAAAATTGCGTCATCAAACGGCGACTCAGATCAGACTCCCCCCTATACAGATTCAGAGCTGATGAACTTGTAAATATAACGTTCATATCCGGAAACCCATCGTAGATAAGTTTCAGTTCTCTCGACCAGTTGGGGTATTTATGTACTTCATCAATCAGCAGGAGTTTCCCTCCGTAACTATACCATCTTGAGGCTGTTTCAAACAAACTTTCGGTATAGAAATGAGGGTGGTCTGCCGTAACGTAAAGTCCTTTGTCAAAATCAGCATACGAAAACTTGAGATATTGAAGCAAAAGGGTAGTTTTTCCCACTCCCCGCAAACCTTTGATCCCCAACAACCGTTCCTCAGTCTTGAGGTCTTTATACAGATACCTCGACCAATCATTCTTAACCTGACGAAGCAAATTGTTTTGATATGAAATCAAATTTTCCATAAAATCGTTTTAAGTTCAAAACAAAATTAATATAAAAATGTTTTAGATTCAAAACGTTTTGTCAACAAATTGCTTTGACATCAAAGCGATTTGCTGGAAAGAGAATTAATTGTCTATTCTAATTTCAGGTTTTTTGGAAGTCCTTTTCTGATTGATGATGGCAATTAGTGAGGGGAACTGCCATACTACAGGCCACCATTGTCCCCGTCATTTTTTGAAGATTTAGTTAATCTGCCGTATTTTTACTCGGACGACAGTAATTTATTATTTTTCATAATGCATGTTTTTTAGAAATTTACATGCTCAGGGTCACAAAATCAATAAAATGCAGATAAAAAACAACACTTTCTTTGTTTCCGGCGGGGCGTCTGGTTTGGGAGAAGCCACGGTCAGAATGATCGTGAAAAACGGTGGCAATGCCGTGATCGCCGATCTTAATGCAGACGCGGGAAGCGCCCTGGAAAGGGAGCTGGGCCCTTGCGCCTTGTTTGTGAAGACGGATATCACCAGGGAGGACGAGGTGAATGTGGCGCTCAATCTGGGGGCCAACCAATTCGGTACGATCCACGGCCTGGTGAATTGCGCGGGCCTGGGCCCGGCGCAACGTATTCTGGGGAAGACCGGCGTGCATGATCTGGCTTTCTTCCAGAAAATAATTCAGGTTAACCTGGTGGGCAGTTTCAATACCCTGCGTTTGGCCGCTGATAAAATGCAGCATAATCCTCTGAATGAAGAGGGCGAAAGGGGCGTGATCATCAACACCGCCTCGGTAGCCGCCTTTGAGGGGCAAATCGGACAAGCGGCTTATTCGGCTTCGAAAGGGGGAATTGTGGCCATGACTTTACCCGCCGCACGGGAACTGGCCCGTACGGGCATCCGGGTGATGGCCATTGCCCCCGGCATTTTTGAAACTCCCCTTTTGGCCGCCTATACCCAGGAGGTGAGGGATTCCCTGGGCGCCCAGGTGCCGTTTCCGTCCCGACTGGGCAAACCGGAAGAATACGCGCGCCTGGTAAAACATATCGTGGAGAACCCTATGCTGAACGGAGAGGTGATCCGCCTGGACGGCGCCATCCGCATGGCCGCACGGTAGTACCCGTTTCGGGACAAGAATTTACAAAAAGACCGGCTTTGCCGCTTTATTCGGGATTTCATTAAGAATAATTGAAGGGTATTAGCGTTAAAGTTTTATCTTTAATGCCTAAGCGTTGGTAATTTCATGAAGAAAAACTACATCCTTTTCTTTCTCCTGCTCCTGAGCCCCTTGCTTGCCCGGGCTACCCACATCCGGGCGGGGGAGATCACGGCCACCCGAATCTCCGGCACGCAGCTGACTTACCGGATCACCCTGGTTACGTACACGGATGAAATAGGCGGACGAACCGCCAACGATCAGCAAACTACCGTAGACTTTAATTTCGGCTTTTCTACCACCCGCGTAGAGAAACTGACAGTGTCCCGGAAAGAAAGGGTGATGATCAACCAAGCTACTGCCCGAAATGTGTATGATACTACGTATACCTTTCCGGCATCGGGATACTATACCATTGGGGTAAGTATTGTGAACCGAAACGACAATACCATTAACCTTCCTGCGCCGGGGGGGTCTCAAAGCATCAGCTTTTACGTACAAACTTCTATCCTGATCAATGCCAACGTAGGCTTTAACAGCACCCCCCTGCTGCTGAATATCCCGATTGACTCGGCGGCGGTGGGACAAAGGTTTGTGCATAATCCCGGGGCTTTTGATATTGATGGCGACTCGCTCTCTTATAAGTTGACGATTCCGAGGAAAGACGAGGTAGCCGCCGGCACCGGCGCTGCCACGGGCTTTGGCGTGTTTATCCCGGAATATCTTGACCCGAATACCGTGGGCCCCGCCCCGGTGCTGAACCAAGCCGGCACCGGCCCGGCCACCTTCTCCATTAACCCCACCACCGGTGACCTGATCTGGGATGTTCCCCGCGAAGCGGGCCAGTATAATGTGGCCTTTGTGATAGAAGAATGGCGCAAGGGCTATGACGGAGGCTACGTAAAGATTGGGGAAATTGTGCGGGATATGCAGATCATTGTGGTGGAGACAGACAACGTGGCTCCGGTGCTAACGCTTCCGCCCGATATCTGTATCGAAGCGGGGGAGAAGGTACAGTTTGAGGTGACCGCCGACGATGAAAACATCAGCCAACAGCTGAGGCTTACCAGCTCAGGGGGCGTGTACAATGTGGACGCCTCCGGCAAACCGGCAGACTATATCCCGCCCCTGGCAGCCAAGTTTACGAGTAGTCCTTCCCCCGGGAAAGTAACGGGAACGTTTGAATGGCAGACCAACTGCCTCCATGCCCGCCAGCAACCCTACAATGTGGTTTTTAAAGTAGAAGATAACCCCGGCCGGTTTACCACCTCACTGGTCGACCTGAAATCACTGAATATCCGTGTGCTGCCGCCCCGGCCCAAGGCCCTGGTAGCGGAGGCCCTGGAAAACGGCAACCGCTTGTCGTGGAGCGCCCTGACCGCCTGCAACGACAACGGCAAAATACTGGTGTACCGGAAAAGCGGCTGTAGCGGACTGAACCCCGGAACCTGTACTTCGGGGATGCCCTCCGGATGGGGGTACCAGCTGATTGGGGAGGTGACGCCCCAGGACACCACCTTTCTTGACACCGGCGCGGCCGAGGGAGAAATTTACAGCTACCGCCTGGTGACGGAAATCGCGGAGAACAGTTTTATATCCATACAGAGCGCGCCTTCCGCGGAATTCTGTATAGGTTCAGAGGTTAAACCGGGTACCAGCGTGATCACCCGCGTTTCGGTTACGGAGACCTCACGCACCACCGGTAAAATAGAAGTGACATGGTCGCTTCCGGTGAATGTAGACCTGAATACATTTGCTGCCGAACGGGTATACAAACTTTACCGGGCGGAAGGAATAGGCGGAGAAAATTTCTCGCTCATTCATACCAGGTCTACCAATTTCACCGACAGCACCGACCGGTATTTCCTGGATCAAAACCTGAATACCGAGGAGAAAGTGTACCGCTATAAGGTGGAAGTTTATACCGAAAGCACCCGTTTAAGAGGTACCTCTCACCCCGCTTCATCGGTCTTTCTTTCTTCGCGTACGGCCAACAGGTCAGTACCCCTGAGCTGGGAAGCCAACACGCCCTGGAGCAATGAAAACCAGGTCCATTACATTTACCGTCAGGACGACGACGGTAACTTTAACCTGATTCGTAAACTGGAGGTAACCGATGTCAATTCTTTCACGTATACCGACACCGGAGCCGACCAGGAAGCGGGAGACGGAGATATCAGCACGGAACTCCTGAACGGAGAAACTTACTGTTACCGCGTACTTACGCACGGCGAATATGAAGCGCTCAGCGAGCTAGGCATCCTGCCCAACTACTCGCAGGTGAAATGTGCCACGCCCCTGGATCAATCGCCGCCCTGTACCCCAAAACTCACGGTTTCCGGTGGTATCTCCTGCGAACAACTTCAAAGCGGTGATTTCTGTGACGAAAACAATTTTATCAATACTATCACCTGGAACAGTCCCACCGACGTGGACGGTACGCCCTGCCGCGACGATATTATCAGCTATAATATCTACTTCGCCCGTTATGAACTGACAGAACCCACTCTGCTGGCCACCGTACAGGCTTCCGGGCTGAATACCTTTACGCACCGGAAGAACCGTACAGAAGGCTTTGCCGGCTGCTATTACGTGCAGGCGGTGAACTCCCTGGGCCTGCAAAGCGGGTTAAGCGATAAAATCTGCTTTGACAATTGCGAGAAACTTTCCTTCCCGAATGTGTTTTCTCCGAACGGAGACGGGAAAAACGACACCTTCACGCCCATGAACTGCGCGGCCTTTATCAAGGAAGCCAAAACAGAGATTTATTCGGCGCACGGGCAGAGGGTGAGAACCCTGAATAACACGGCTATTGAATGGGACGGCAAAGACGATAGCGGCCGGGAACTCGCATCAGGCACCTATTATTACGTGATTACCGTGAATTTTGAACGCCTGGATCCGGCGGGCAGCACGAAAGAGTACAAAGGATATGTGACCCTCATCCGGTAACAGGCTTGGTTCTCGACTACGCTTGGTTCTCGACTACGCTTTCGGTTCTCGACTACGCTTTCGGTTCTCGACTACGCTCGAACTGACACGTAACGCTCGCCCTTGTCAGTTCGAGCGTAGTCGAGAACCGAAATGCGTACTAAACCAATTCGTTACCGCACGCCGTGCATTAATTTTTTGATCACCGGACGGGAAATGACGGCCAGCACCGCGGCTGCAAATGCAATGGATGCCAGCATCCAGAAAAAATAGCTAATGCCTTTTTCATTGGCCACCCGGTCAATGCTTTCCCCGAATTTTGCTGCGGCTTTCATACCGATGGCTACCGCCAGGTACCAGATACCGAACATCACAGCGATCATTCTGGCCGGAACCAGTTTGCTTACATACGACAGGCCAACGGGAGAGATACAAAGCTCTCCCATGGTAAAGAACAAATACACCAGAATCAACCAGATCATACTTACCGAAGCCGTTTGTGCGCCTACTTCAATAGAACTCGCCCCGAAAGCGATACAGGCACATCCGATGGCCAGCAAAAGCATGCCCAAGCCGTACTTATGGTTAGCGGGCGGATTGTACCGGCTATCCCAGAATTTGGTAAACAGGGACGCCAGGCTGATCACAAAAAGCGAGTTGAGGGTACTGAACCAGGAGGCCGGTACTTCCAGGGCTTCCTGGGCATACTGGTTTTTCAGCATCCAGAGTGCGATTCCCCACACAATAAGGAAACTGAATCCCAGGATCACGTTTGCCACGGGATAATCCTTGAACGTTTGTCCGAAAAGTTTAAACAGTACCCAGGTAATAATTCCCAGGGGAATAATGGTAAGCGAAGAATTGGCCAGTTTGAAAATCAGACCAGCATTTCCTTCCAGAATCCGGTTGGTATAATCTCTTGCAAAAATGGTGAGTGTACCCGGTGCCTGTTCAAAAATAGCCCAGAAAAAGGCCGCCAGGAAGGCGAAAAAAGTAACGGCGATCATCCGGTCGCGGGTCACTTTGGAATATTGCGGAATACGGATCAGTAATAGGATCAGAAACAACAAAAGTGCCAGCAAAATAGTGAAATTATTCCCGGAAAGGCCCAATAATGTAAAGTTAAAAATGTCTACTGCTCCACCGGAAATAATCTTTATTGGCTCAAAAATGATCCACAGTAGCCCGAGTACCACCATAATGCCGATCAGTACCAGCTGGCTCGTAGTAAACGGATTTCGTTTGTCTTCGTCTGTTACAACAGCCGCGGCAGCCGGGTTAGCCTTCTTAGGTTTAAGCCCGATGTTGCCAAAAATATTCTGGGAAAGCCAGAATTGCGCGAGACCGAAGAACATGAAAATACCGGCGAGACCAAATCCCAGGCTCCAGCCCACCTGCTCTCCAAGGTACCCGCAAAGGAGGATACCAAAGAAAGAACCGGAGTTTACACCCATATAAAAAATGGTATAAGCCCCGTCTTTCTTTTCCGGATGATCTTTGTAGATTTCCGAAAGAATGGAAGTCATATTGGGTTTGAAGAACCCGTTACCGAATACCAGCAGAACCAGGCCGGTATAGGTAAAAAACGGAGTTTCGGCTGCCATAGAAGCGTGGCCGAGGGTCATCAGGAAAGCCCCCACTACTACCGCCAGGCGATAACCGATAATATTATCTGCAAAATACCCTCCTAACATGGTGGAAAGGTAAACCAGGCCTACATAGGAGCCAAAAAGCGCCATGGCCTGTTCCCGGCTCCAGTCCCAACCTCCATCCCCAATGGTAGAGGTGAGGAAGAGTACCAGGAGGGCGCGCATCCCGTAAAAAGAGAAACGCTCCCACATTTCCGTGAAGAATAAGACAAATAAACCGGACGGATGGCCTAAAACTTTCGACTTAAAAAAATCGGGATTGGTATCAGCGGACTGACTCATAATGAATTATCAGGTTTTGAACAATTTTTTGAACAAAACTAAGAAAAAATAGTGACAATCCGCTACTCCGTTTCGGCCAGTTCTATCATAGTGGAGATTTCATCCACCAGTTTGTCGGCCCTCCCGCTGAATCCGATAGAGGTAAAGCGGATATTCCCATTCTTATCCTCCACAGACTTGGTGGGAATCCCGTTCACGCCGTAGCTACCGATCACCTTATCGTCCAGGTCAAAAAGCACATCAAAAGGATATCCTCCCTTTTTAATAAATTCCGCTACGTCTTTTTTGACCTCTTTGGAATTCTCCCAGGCGTTGATAAACACGAATTTTACATTCGGATCATCTTTGTATTTTTCCTGGGCTTTCTGCATGCCGGGAAAAGAGGCTATGCAGGGTCCGCACCAGGTGGCCCAGAAGTCTACAATCTTAGTAATTGTTGTGCGAATTATTACAACAAATAAGATCTTATACCATTTCAAGCTCCGCATGAGGGTACCCGTTTGCCATGCGGAGCTTGAAACTTTATTTCTTTTTCAGGTAAATATCTCCGCCTGAACTGGTAATACTTAGGTACACGCCGCCTCCGTTCAGGGTATAGTCGTAACGTTTTGAGTTTCTCCTTTTCGCCGCAGCTACAGAAGCCACCGTCAGGCGTTCAGTCATAGTCCTATTGGGTATATTCACCGTAAGTGAGCCACTTTCTACTGTCCAGGATTGTTCCTCATTCAAGCGCCGAACCGAAGCCGGCCGACCGACCACGGTGATTTCCAGAGGATCACCTACCCCCCCCTTTACTGCTTTCTCCAGGTCAAAGTCTGTATAAATATTCCCTCCCTGAGAACTCAGGTTGAGGTTGGCCGGTGTGCTGGCCGGCAAAATCACCTCCACCTCTCCGGTAGCATGAATAGATGAAATTTTATCCTGAGCAAGTTTTGAAAATTCAATGCGGCTAGCCCCTTGGTAAGAAGAGTTACTGGCGACAATATTTCCTGAAAATTCGCTGACTTCGAGGTTACATTCCGCACAAGTCACGTCGAGCTCCCCTTCGAAGGACTGAATTTTCAGACTGCCCTTGCTTCCCCAAATATCCGGGCTACTCTCCCTGAAACGGGTGGTCAGACCGTGGGGTACTTTAACCACATAATTTTTGAACATCTTGTTGGCATTGGCAATGTTAATATTAAGTACTTGTATTTCTTCTTCCACTTCCTTTCCCTTTTCGTCAATGGAAACCACCACCTTGTTCGTGGTTTCTTCCACGGTCACATTGAGACCGGTGTTATCCAGCCCGCCCGAAGTCACTATCCTCAACCCAGCCGCCTTTTCCGGCACTTTCCCTTCGCCTGTTTCTGCTTCAATGATAACCGCGGTTCCGTTGTAAC
The DNA here is from genome assembly GCA_964423865.1 of uncultured Lacihabitans sp. Taxonomy (GTDB): domain Bacteria; phylum Bacteroidota; class Bacteroidia; order Cytophagales; family Spirosomataceae; genus Leadbetterella. The sequence continues at coordinate 60,408 of CAYRGN010000007.1, read as the reverse complement.
CCGCAATCACCAGGTTATTGGCCGGGCCGGTAATGTTGATCAGCCCTTTAAAATTCTTCACTTCAAATTGTTTCTTTTCCTGGGCAACGGAAAAGTGAGCGGCCGCAAGGGCCCAGGATAATAAGATCAGCTTTTTCATAATTTGTTTACATATTTAAAATTTTCATTCCCATTTCTGCCCGGTTCCGAATGTTTTCGGAAATATCCGGATTATTCATCATGCCGGCGAAGACGGGCAGAGCCTTCACCTCTCTGAGTTCCGTAAGTTTGGTAATCAATGCCATTTGCAGGGCGGGGTCATTCTGTTCCGCCAGACTCAGTACCAGGTTTTCACGCATAGTCGGGCTAAGTTCAAACCGGCCCATGGCTTCCAGTGCAGCCAGCCGTACATTTACGCTCGGGTCTAGTTCCAATGCCTGAAATAACGCGTCCATCAGGCTTCCGTCTGCCGTTTCCAGGTTAAAACTGTAATGGATGGCTTCCAGCCTTGAAGCCGCCGACTCCTGCCTTAACATGGCCAGGATCATCTTGTGCTGCACCTCATTGATCTGGCTCACCTCTTTTTTAATACTGGCCAGCTCTTCCATCACGACAGGGGCTTTCGGCTTCTCAGGTTGGTGAGTATCCGGTGCTATTACCCTCACGGTATCTGTGCGGGTAATGTAAACCGGCTTTTCCACAGTAATTACTTCGTGTTTCCGGCTGCCGAAATAGTACGCGGAACCTACAGCCAGCACCATAGCGACGTAGCGAAACACCTCACGAAACGCTATCTGGAAACGTGGAGCCGCCTTTCTTTTTTCTTCTTCCAGGAAAGCATAAAACCGGTCATCGGCCCCTCCGGAAACTTCGGGCTGCACAGCCTCCGGAAGTTCTTCAAAGAGCTGTTTCAACTCTTCAAACTCCTGGCGTGCCGCAGGGCTTTCCGAAAAGAAAACGGTCAGCTCTTTTTCGGAAATCTTTCCTTCCAGGTAATCGGCAAAAAGTTCTTCTACTTTCTTCATTCCATTTGAAAATAAATTTCCCTCAAAATCTTTAGTCCACGGTGTACCCTCACTTTCACCAGGGCCACACTTATCTGCAATATCTCCGCTATTTCCTGGTATTTCAATTCCTCGTAGCGGCTAAGCATAATCACCTCCCTGTATTCCATGGGAAGTTTTTCCAGGGCTTGTTTCAGCTGCTCTTCCTGTCCGGCATCGTAGGTGGGTTCATCCTCTATTTCCGCCTTTTCATCCAGCCCGAAAACAATTCTCTGATTTTTCCGGGCAAAATCCTGGAGCACATTCCGTGCTATCCGGAAAACCCAGGGCTTAAACACATAGCCATCGGCAAAACTTTTGCGATAATGGATTACCCGGAAGAAAACCTGCTGCATCAGGTCTTCTGTATGGCTGCTGCTTACCGAACTCCGGTGGAAATAGCCCAGTATAGGCCGCTTGTACCGTTCATACAGAAGGGCCGCCTTGTCTAAATCTCCGCTTGCTACAGCCCTCATGGCCTGCTCATCTGTCATAGGAGTTGGTATTCTGATAAGTAAAACCGGGTAGAGACCAAAAGGTTACAAGGTGTTGTGTTTTTTTCGGTTCTCGACTACTCGGGGCCACGCAGGCTCGGTTCTCGTCTTCGTTCGAACTGACACTTTCATCATCTTAGTGTAAATTCCAGCTAAAGTGCTATACTTTCTATTCAGGGTTGCACCTGTCAGTTCGAGCGTAGTCGAGAACCGAGTGACTCAGAACAGACTCAAAACCTCCCCTACTCGACTCATTTCGGCTTCGGTACCGATAGAAAGCCGCCTCCAGAAGGTTCCTTCTTCAAAGGTTCTTGCGCCTACAATCTGGTGAGCCTGAAGATGCTTTGCCAGGTCTTTGGGGTATTTTTCCGTATTGAAATAGACAAAACTGGTGGCGGAGGGGGCATAAGGAAGTCCCAGGTGGTCTAAAGTGTCGCAGAAGAGTTTCCGGCACCGGGCGTTTTCCTCTTTTACAAAACGGATGAATGCGATATCCTGGAGGGCGGCCAGGGCGCCGGCCACACTTACGGCGCCGGGGGCCGCGTTGGCCCAGGGCTGTAAAGCGGCCAGTTTGCTGATGGTTTCTTCATGGGCCAGGGCATACCCCACCCGGCAGCCGGCCATCCCGTAAATTTTGGAGAACGTTTTGGCGATAATGAGATTAGGAAAATCGCGAATCATATCGGCCATGCCGGGGGTATCTTCAAATTCGGTGTAGGCTTCGTCCAGCAAAATCCAGATATGAGTGGGAACCTCCTTTATGAATGCCCGGAGGTCATGGGTAGGAATGGGAATTCCGGTGGGATTGTTCGGGTTGCAGAGATACACCATGCGGGTCTGGTCATCAATAGACTCCTTCATACGCTGGAGATCGGTTTCTTTTTTCGTGTCTACCGGTACGGAAACCGTGCTGAGGCCCAGGGTAGCGGCGGCGTCCATCCACAGCCGGAAAGTTGGAAAGGGGGCCACCACATTACCGGGTTTTTGGGATGCGAGTACGCAAATTACCCCCAGGAGATCGGAAGAACCCGCCCCGATGAGGATATTTTTTTCGGTATGCCCGGTCAGCTTAGCAAGTTCTTTCCGGAACAGTGTACTTTGCTCCCACTGGTACCGATTAGAGGTCTGAATGGCTTCTGCCATGGCTTTCCTGGCTTGGGGAGAAGGACCGTACGGATTTTCGTTCGAGCTTAATTTAATGATATCGGCACCCGGATGGGCGGGTAAAACCTCGGCGGCAAACAAATCCCGGCTCCAGCCGAAAGCGGCAATTCCGAGGGAGGTGTATTTTAACAGGCTTCTACGGTCCATAGTATCTAAAATTTTTCTTCAACAATCATATCCGCAATCAGAGCCTCTACCCGTCTGGAGACACTTGCCTTACAGAAATGGAACACGGCAAACAAAATGCTGTATAAGGCGGTTATGCAGGCATAGCCTATCCAGTAACTTTGGGTGTAATGATTTATCAGGGCAGCGATCAGTATATTCAGCAGCAGGAAAATGATAAATACGAAAATGGCGACCAATACGTTCATGACCACCTTGGCCAGCAATTTTTCTACTTTGGCCAGCAGTTCCAGCTTTTTTAGTTCAAATTTAGACTCTGCGAGTTTCAGCAGGTTGTCTTTCAGTTCGTCTATTTTCAAAAAGTCGGAAATTGATGATTTCAAGCTCATAATCGTATTGTTTTCGTGTAGTTTAATTCTTAAATAGCGTCTACATTCACCACCACTTGCACGGATTTGAATTTTTTATCGGTAATCAAATTTACGATTTCTTTTTGAAGATACTGCTTGGTAGCCTGAATATTCATCTTGTCTTTTTCCAGTTTTAACCAGATCACAAACAGGAATTTATTGCGAATCCGCTCTACTAACGCCTTCTCGGGGCCCATCACCCGCTGTGCACCGAGGAAACTTTTGAGGGTAGCGGAGAGTTTTTCGGCGGCTTGATGTGCCAGCACCTGATCGGTATCTTTGACGGTAATTTCGATGATCCTGGAGAAGGGCGGATAGTTGTACCCTTCTCTTTCCTTCAGCTCGGTTTCGTAGAAGCCGGTGTAGTCGTGGGCCAGCACATACTGCAAAACGCGGTTGTTTGGATTATGGGTCTGCACCAGCACGCGGCCTTTTTCTTCGCGGCGGCCGGCGCGTCCACTGACCTGGGTAATGAGCTGAAAGGCCCTTTCTGCGGCCCGGAAATCCGGAAAATGAATCATTTTATCGGCATTAAATACGCCTACGAGGTTCACCCGGTCAAAATCCAGTCCTTTGGAAACCATTTGGGTGCCCACCAGGATATCTACATCGCCCGACTCAAATTCGCCAATGATCTGTTCATACGCATTCTTGGTGCGGGTGGTATCGAAATCCATTCTCAGGATGCGTGCTTCGGGAAAAAACTCCCGGAGGTCATCTTCTATCCGCTCGGTACCCACGCCTACAGAGCGCATGCGGGGTGATCCGCACGCAGGGCATACCTGCGGTACGGACTCGGAGTAGCCGCAGTAATGGCATACCATGGTTTTTTCGCTCAGGTGGTGGGTTAATGTCACGGAACACTGGTTGCAATGGGGTATCCAGTTGCACTCCGGGCAGTTGACGTAAGGCGCGTACCCGCGGCGGTTCAGGAAAACAATGCTTTGTTTTTTGTTTTCCAGGTTTTCGCGGATGCCTTCCCGCAATACCGAGCTGAATTCCTTTTCCAGGGTCTTGTTTTCGCGCTCTACCTTCAGGTTCACCAGTTGGATTTCCGGCAGTTGGGCGTCACCGAAGCGCTCAGACAGGGAAACCAATCCGTATTTACCGTTTTGGGCCTGGTAATACGATTCAATGGAAGGCGTAGCCGAGCCCAGCAATACTTTCGAGCGGGTCTTTTGGGCCAGCATGATGGCCACGTCGCGGGCGTGATACCGGGGAGCCGGGTCAAACTGCTTGTAGGAGGCCTCGTGTTCTTCGTCTACAATAATCAGGCCCAGGTTAGAAAAGGGCAGAAAAACGGAAGACCGCACACCCACTACAAAAGAAAATCTCTTTTCCAGCACGCCCCTCCAGACTTCCACCCTTTCGTTATCGGAAAATTTGGAATGGTATACGCCCATGATATCACCGAAAACCCGTTTGAGGCGGCGAACGATCTGGGTGGTCAGGGCGATTTCAGGGAGAAGGAACAGTACCTGGGTACCTGAATCCAGGGCTTTTTGGATGATATCAATATAGACTTCGGTTTTGCCGCTGCCCGTGATACCATGAAACAGTACCACTTCTTTGCTACCAAAATGCGCCATGACCTCTTCTGCCGCCCGCTCCTGGGCCGCGGAAAGCGATATCTCCGCCCCGGCCTCCGGACCTTCCTTTCCGAAACGCGAAACCCTCACCTCAAACTGTTCCAAAACGCCCTTTTCGAGCAAGCTGCCCAGTGCCGCTTCTGAAATTCCCTGGTCTTTTAACTCTTTTTTTTCTACTCCTTCCTTATTTCTGAAAGGAAGTTCTTCTATGGGAATACAACTGAGGTATTTCAATATGGCCTCCTGTTGTTTCCGCGCTTTCGACAGGCTTTCGATCAAGCCCAGTACCTGTTCGTCAGATTCAAATTCTTCGGCCAGACGAAGCATTTTGACCCGCTTGGGCTTATACTTTTCGCTGACCTCTTCAAAGAGTACTACGGCATGGCGGGAGACCAGCCCCTTGATAAATTTGGCCAGGTCATTTTCACCGATCAGCCGGGCCGCTTCTTCGTAGGTGAGGGAGTCTTCCCGGATCAAAACATCCAGAAACGATTTTTCCAGCTCATTGAGCAGCTCGTGGTGATTAAAATCGGGGTTATATTGAATTTTGGACTGGGAACTGATTTTCAATCCGGAGGGTAAGGCCACGTTCAGCACTTCACCGGCCGTGCACATGTAATATTCGGCCACCCACTCAAACAGCCAGAGCTGCTCCCTTGTGACGACCGGGTCAGTATCCAACAGCTCCTGAATGTATTTGGCCTGGTATTTTTCCGGGGGGGTATCGTGCAGCCTGACCACCAGCGCCGTCATCACCCGCGACTTCCCAAATTCCACCACCACACGGGCCCCAACTTTTACAAGGGGTGCAATCTCCCGCGGTAACCGGTACGTAAAAAACTGGGGTATCGGCACGGGCAGGAGTACGTCAATGAAAATAGCGGCGTTTTCCATCGTACAAAGTTAAACCCGGATTATGCATTCGCTTATGCACTGCAATATAATTTTACTTCATACCTAACCCGGGTTAAATAAATTACCCGTAAATCGTATGTTCAAGGATGCCGCCTGTCAGGTCATTCCTGTATATTATAGCTCCCCTCTCTTCATCCGGTTAACCGCATAATCTACCGCCCGTGCCGCAAAAGCCATATAGGTCAGAGACGGATTCTGGGTGGAAGTAGACGTCATGCAGGCGCCGTCAGTCACAAAAACGTTCTGGCATTGGTGCAGGGCATGCCATTTATCAAGGAGGGAGGTCTTGGGATCATGGCCCATGCGTACGCCGCCCATCTCGTGGATGTCGTTCCCGGGGTTACGCCCGGATTCGCGGGTCCGGATGTTTTTGAAGCCCGCTTTTTCAAACATTTCGGAAAACTGGTCCATATAGTCCTGCTCCATCTTTTTATCGTTCTCGTCGTAATCTATGGAAATCCGGAGCAGGGGAATCCCCCAAGCATCTTTCTGTACTGCGTCTAAGGCTACGTAATTGCTTTCCTTGGGAATGGTTTCGCCCATCATGTGGGAGCCCACCGACCAATAATCGTTGTATTTGCGGGTGTTCAGCCCGTTTTTCAAGTCCTCTCCCCAGCCTTCTCCGCTGTAGTAGGGGTTACGCGAAGCCTGGAAACCGGCTGCGTAGCCCCGTAGGAAGTCGGTTTCCTGTTTTTCCACATTCCGGAAGCGGGGCACATAGGGCGAGTTCGGTCTTCTGCCCTCTGTGGTTTTATCGAGATACCCCTCGTACTCCGCGGAGATGGTACGGTTATAGTTATGAAACGCCACGTATTTGCCCAGAAGGCCGCTGTCGTTCCCCAGTCCGTTCGGGAAGCGCGAAGACGTACTGTTCAGTAAAATCAGATTCGAATTCAGGGCAGCTGCATTCAGGAAAATCACTTTCGCGAAGAAATCGATCTCTTCTTTGGTATTGGCGTCTATTATTTTCACTCCGCTGGCCTGGCCCCGGCTTTCATCGTAGATGATGGAATGTACTACGGAATGCGGTCTCAGGGTCATGTTGCCGGTTCGTTCCGCCGCGGGCAGGGTAGACGAGTTGCTGCTGAAATATCCACCGTAGGGGCAGCCGCGCTCGCAGATGGTGCGGTGCATGCATTTCGACCGGTTCTGATCGAGGTAAATCTGGCGGTTATCGGTCAGGTGGGCGCAACGGCCCTGTATGATGTGGCGGTCTTTGTAATGTTTTTTTACCTGCTGTTGAAAGAAAGATTCCACACAATTCATCTCGTGTGCCGGCAGGAAGTCGCCGTCGGGCAAGATATCCAGTCCGTCTTTGTTTCCCGAGATACCGGCAAAACGTTCCACGTAGCTGTACCACGGCGCGATGTCGGCGTAACGTATGGGCCAGTCTACGGCGAAACCGTCGCGGGCGGGCCCTTCAAAATCAAAATCCGACCAGCGCTGGGTTTGGCGGGCCCACAGCAGGGATTTACCGCCGGTCTGATAGCCCCGCAGCCAGTCGAACGGCTTTTCCTGGATATACGGATGCTCGTCGTCTTTCACAAAGAAATGTTCTGTACCTTCGTAAAAGGCGTAGCATCGACTGGCAATGGGATTGGCTTCCTTCATTTCCCGGGTCAGCTGATTCCGGTGTTCAAACTCCCAGGGCAACGTGTTGGTCGTAGGGTAATCCGTGATATGTTTCACCTCCCGCCCTCTTTCCAGCACCAGGGTTTTCAATCCTTTTTCGCAAAGCTCTTTGGCCGCCCAGCCCCCACTGATGCCGGAGCCAATCACGATGGCATCGAAAGTTCGGTCTTTCACCGAATCGATATTGATATTAGGCATTATTTTCCGTGTTAAGATGCACGCAGCCGAGGTAACGGCCCGGGATAAATTCGTATTTCTGCACGTGGGTCATCACGTATTCGGAGGTATTGTAACCGCGAACGGTCAGCCCTTTCAACATCCCCACAAACCCGTCTTCTTCCGGGTAAGATTTCAGCACGTCGATGCGTTCGGGGACAGAAAGCAGTTTAAAAACTTTGGAAAATTGCTTTTTGGCGGCTTTATCCAGCTCCACCAGGCTATTGCTGAAGAGCGTCTGCTGGTCGGGGGCGAGGCAGTCCTGTACTACTTTTGCCACAAAATGGTCTACGCCGAGCGACTTCGCCCCTGGGATACCGGTCTCCGGGACAATCGCTTCTACTGCGGCCGATAAAATGGCCTGCCTATTTTCATTAAATAAGGTTGAGGCTCCGATCTTCGATTTATTCCACCAAACCAGTCCCGCCGGAATGGCCACCGCTGCGGCTGCACCGAGACTTATTGCCTGTCGTCTGTTCATACTGCCAAGTTTCGGGCAAATTAAGGGAATTTATGGGATATTGTGTTATGGATGAGGAAAAAGTTGTTGTGAGAAATCATTCTAAGCTATTGCCTATTCCATATGCCTAGAAAATCGGGAGAACTTCAAACTGTTGTGTACCCATATCCTGAAAATTCAATTAAATAAATATATCCTCTTTGCTTTGCTATGTCTGACCAGCTGTTTTCAAAATTAGTGTTGTTTTTCAAGTCAAACTTTTGGGTATCTTCTAAAGTCCATTTGTAAATATTGGAAACTCTAAACCCGTCAATAGTAGTGTGTCCGTTTGTCTTGGTAGATAAATAATTTGAAACCTTTTTTGAAAGACAGCCGATTTGTGAACCATTCAAATTCAGAAACCAATTATTGGTTGACTTTCTCAAAGAGATTGTGCTACCGAATTTTAATGTCTGTTCAATAGTATTGAAAATAGCATTACCACTATCAGTTGCTCCCCATCCAATAAAATATTTGTCAATGCCTGACGGAACGGAAATTCCCAAAGCATTTATTTCTTCCTCTGGAAATGAATGATTGGTTCCATCCCGCATTGCCTTTTCCCTTTCCCCAAAATAAGCAACTAAACGATACTTGGCTCTGGTGTATGCCACATACATCAACCTTCTTTCTTCTTCCACCAATTCACGATATTCTTCTTCATGAAGATTTTCAAGTTCTGAATCTCTAAGCGGAAGATTTGTAAATGATGCTGGAATTATCACCGCATCAAATTCAAGTCCTTTCACTTTGTGCATTGTTGTCAAAATAATTGCTGTTTTGTGGTCTTCTCCAATTACTGCTCTTAAATGATTGTAATAAATCTTGCTCAACTGTCCATCGTCTTTCTGTGCAAGTTCCTGAACAAATTCTAAAAGGTCTTTGTATGTAGAATCATCTTCTTTGTGCTTAGAAAACTCATGTAATAGGCATTCAAAAAAAATCAAGTAGTAGAAATCCCAATTAGGAAATCTTGTTCTTAAACTCGCTTGATAAGTTCTGTATTGCTCAATAAAGTCAGCGGTGATTCTTTGCTCTGATTTTGATTTGTAAAAATTGTCAAGCACCCATGCAATTTCTCTTGTTCTTGTGAAGTCCTCACCTTCACCTTGTATTCTCATTCTGATATTCCAATTCAGTTCTTGCTTTTTCTTCTCAACTAAATTGTAGGCACGATATATTTCTACATTCCTCCTAAACATTATTGCAACCTGCCGATATTTATTTCCAGTTGCAGGATTTATTTCTGCAATTAGTTCTCCCAACTTGTCAAGCCAATCATCATTAATTCCATCACAAGAAACTATTTCTCTGTATGTGTGTGTTGCATTTGTAGTTGGTCTTAATGGGACAAAATCAAATGTGTCTTGATTGTAAGAAAGTAATCTTTCAGCAGCAGTAAGAATTTGCGGATAAGACCTAAAGTTATCGCCAATGCGAAGCACAACTGGATTGTAAATTGATTCAAACTTATCGTAGTTATCTCTCGGACTACGGCTTCCGTTTTCGTTCACTCTTTCATAGCCGTAAATACTTTGGTTCGGGTCGCCAATTACAGTTGTGAATGTGTTTTGAGGATTGGCAATAAGTTTCAATAACTCTAACCTTTCATTAGTGATGTCTTGAAACTCATCAACGAAAACATATTTAATAACACCAAGTTGGTTGCTGATAATTCCTGGCTGATTTCTGGCTGTCTCAATAAATTTTGGAATCCAATCTGCAAACTCCAAGTTGTGAATTGTATCTCTCAAAGTGAATTTGCAAAAGCCATGAAAGGTGAATACTTTCAATCGTTGAATGATATTTGAGTAACCCAACGAACTAAAAAGTTTTGTCAATCTCTCTTTCAGTTCAACGACAACCGCACGGTTGTAAGCCAGCACCAAAATATTTTCAGGTCTAATATTTTCCTGATGAATCAATCTTGCAACACGAAGTGTTAGAGTATGTGTCTTTCCACTTCCGGGTCCCGCTATTACCTGAACATTAGAATCTATATCGGCTTCGTAAACTTTGAGTTGTTCATCACTTAGCCCTCCTTTCCTCTCACCATTTTCTGCTTCTTCTCCATATACTGCTTGTTTTAATGCTTCATCCCTAAATCCTTTAAGATCTTCATGTTCTTCGCCAAGATGTTCAATTAAAAGCGAAATAATTTGCCCCGAATCAACACAAGCAAAATAATCAGTTATGTATTTATCTTTATCCTCTTTGCTCTCAATGTTTGACAGACATTTAAGAGCAATCAATCTCAGTTCTCTTAATTTTTGAGTTGTCTGAAACTCCTCATGAATTTGTTTGTCGGTTGAATTGCTTTCCTCCTGTCGGATTTCCTTTTGAGATTGCAAATACAATTCAACACCCATAGGTAGAAATGTTCCTTCGTAATGCAAGTAACCTAACCAATTTGCGTAAGCCAAAAGATTTTCAATGTATTCAGTTTCTTTCTCCTCTAAACCTAATTGCAAAGCAAGTTCTGAAACATTGTACCGCTTAGTTCCTTTGCTTATAAATGTCTTGCTTACATATTTCAAAAGAGAAATCAAATCTTTCTTGAATTCCTTTAAGAACTTTTTCCAATCTTCTTTCTCTTTGCAACCGTTATAAATTACCTGAACAATTTTTGGCTTCTGTCCAATCTTATGAGTTATCAAAGTTTGGTGTCTAACCTTAGGAATAAAGTCAGCAAGTGTAAAAGCAAACTTTGCTTTTTTATTTTCAAATTCCTTTTGCTCCTTTTGAATTTTTTTGTTTGATTTTTCAGTAAGCATACCAGCACCATCCCTTTCAACATACCATGGCAAAGAGTTGTCATCAAAATATTCCCCAGCAATTATTCTTTTTTGGTCTTTTAAAACACTTTCTTCAAATTGTTTTTGTTGTCTCTCTTTTATCATTCCCATCAGATTAATCGATAGGTCATGAACCGCTTCAAGTGTTGGGTACTTCGGTTCTCTATATCCATCATTGAAATGCCTTAATTCATCCATCTTCTTTTTTGTAGGATAAATTATCAGTTCGTTCTCGTAGCGAAATATTTTTTTCTTCTGACACTTAAAAATCAATTTCAGTAAGTCAGAGGTATTTGAAAGTTCTGTTGCTGTCAGCAGTATATTTAGTTCAATTGAAATTGCTTCTGTTCCTTCCTCTTTTTCATTCCAAGTTTTCTCAACTTCTGCAATTAGTTTTCGTTGTTCTTCGCTTTCAATTTTACTGTCTGCTGGTTTTTCGTAACCACTAAACTCTAATTGTCCGGGTGCATAAAAACCAAGTTTGATTCTCTCTAATTTTTCAAGCCAATACAAACTCAACCGTAACATTTGGTCTTTGTCGTGAATGTTGTCAAACTCCGATGTCTGACTTAGAATATTAAAGGGCAAAACAATTGGCTTGTTGCTTTGCGTTTCAAAATGTCTAAACTTTGAGTAATACGCTTTGATTGCATTGTAAACTGCAACTAAGTTTGTCCATGTAATTCTTCCGTTCTGTAAAAGCGTTTTGATTCTTCCAAAATCATCTTTTTCGAAAAAGCACTTTGTTTGAATTGGATTGTCGTTTGAAAATCCTGCATCGTTCAACTGTCTTGCATTTCTTCCTGCTCTGCCTACTTCCTGCAAATAATCTTCTAAAGTTCCGGAAGGACCATAATGATAAACATAGTGAATGTTCGGAATATCCATTCCCATTCCAAATGCCTTAGTAGCAAGTAGTATGAATATTTCTCCTGATTTATACTTATTGTAAACTTCTTCTCTTTCTTCTGCATTCATGCCTGCATGGAAGTATGCAACTCTGTCTGTAAATTTTTCACTTTCGGAAATCTCATTCAACTTACCTTCCAATAATTGAACATTTTCTTCTGCATCTTTTCTTCTGCGGACAAAAACAAGACAACGACTTTTTTCTGGATTGAAACTTTCACTTAAAAGTGCCTGTGCAATTTGAGTTAATTTCATTTCCTTGTCATCGCTCATTTCAAAATTCAGTCCGATATGTTCTCTAACAGGATTGTAAGCAATCTCCTGATTATTAATTGTATTTATCGCATTCCCGAATTTGTCTTCAAAATCATTGGATATTTGTTTTGATACAGTTGCAGAAAATAAAAGCAGAGGAAATTTGTATTCACACTTTAGTTTGAGACCCTTGTTTACATTCGCACTGTTCAAATAATCAGGTCTGAAATCTAATCCCCATTGCGAAACACAATGTGCTTCATCATAAACAACATATTCAAGCCCTCCATCATTTTCCAAACGCATATCTAAAACCTTTCTGAATGCCTTTGACCTGTATCGTTCCGGGGTAATGTAAAGTAACAAGATTTCCCCGCCAACAATTCTTCTGTAGATATGTTGTATGTCTTTTCTATCATGATTAATGCACTCAACACTTCCATAAAATTTATGCTTAGTTTTTAAAGTATCAATTTGGTCTTCCATCAGCGCCTTCAATGGAGTAACAACTATTGTTAATCTTCCTGAAATGCTGCCACGATACAAAGCAGGTGCTTGAAATAAAAGTGATTTTCCTCCACCGGTTGGGAGTGTAATTAAAATGTCTTCTTTTGCTGGGAGTATCTTATCTAAGTAATCGTTTTGATAGTCATACCATGGATTAGTCTTATTTTCTTTTTCATCAAAAAGGAATAATTGCGCTAATGCTTTTTTTGCTGAAATAAGTTCATCAACTGTATTTAGATTAATTTCTTCAGACGGGACCGGTGAATGAAAATAGATTCTGACAGTTTCGTAAGCAGCTTGATAATCTTCGTTGCTTTCCCAAATATTAATAAATTTCTTTGTGGCTTTCCATTCTTCTTCAAGCCCTGCAAAATCTCCCAAGCGGCTATCGGTAAGCCAAACGGTTGAATTCTTATCAGCCGCATGAAATAGCCAACGGTAATAGTCAATGATTGGTTTTTGAATTTTTAGTAAAACGAAAACATCCTGACCGGATGAAATCGGATTTGAGTTTTCATTCTCATCGTCTTCTTCATCATCATCTTTCCTTGCTGTATTTTGAGAATTATTATTCTTGAATTTCAATCCACTTTCTGTTTTCTCTGCTTGTGCTAAGAAACCTGTTCCTTTTGAGATGAACCATTTTTCTTCCAACTCAAAACTATCAATAATAAAGTTGAAGCCATTTAAATCTTCTGACAGAAATATTTCTGGAATTTGCTCCTTCGTTATGATAAGAACTTTTCTACTTGAAGGATGGCTAATCAAAAGATTCACTTGCCTGATTAGAGCAGAATTGAAATCAGGGACAAAATATTTTTGTGAAGTAAAGTAGTCGTAAAGTTTTTGCTTCTCCTTGTGTTGATTAATTATTAAAACAGTCGGCTTACTGCTTTTGAAAATAATATCCTGAATAAGGTTTGTTTGAAAAGTCCAGTAGCGGTCTCGGTATCTTGTTTCAGGATTGTAACGGGTGATTGAAAGTCTTCCTGAATTGCTTTTAGGAATTACATACTTACAATTTTCCTTTTCCAATTCCTCTCTATTGAAATGGAATTCAAGAATCTTGCTTTCGGCTAACTTGCTTTTCAAATATATTTTGAAATCAAAGTTTCCCCACACCTGAAAAGTATCTAGCGAAGTTTTTTCAACCCAAAAGAATTCAAAATGTTCCGCAACATTTTCCACTTGTAATTTTTTCAGATCTTCTCTTGTTATTTCCACTCGGCTTTGCCCACCTGTGAAGTAAATCCAAAATGAATCGTTGTTGAATCGCTGTTGAAAAATTGCATAGTCCAAAGTTTTAAGCAATACCCTTTCAGTAACAGAAATTAAATCACTTTCCAACAAAATGACTGAACGGTTTGATTCCTTTAGCTGCGGAATTATCTCAACTAACTTATCAGGAGAAACACAAAAATGATTTTTGGATTTTGTTGATAGCGTTGTTTCTTCTGTGATAAAATCAGTTGTTGCATTCTCACTGATTAGAATTTTGATTCTACTTGGGAGATTTACATAAATGGGAGCTTTGTTTTCCGTTTCACATTTTTCAATGAAAGATTCCAAAAGATACTTTTCCAAACTGCTGTTAGGCAAACTCGCAACTTTCTCCTTTGAAATTACTTTTGAATAATCGCTTCCGTCTCCACTGAATTGAATATTCGGGAGTTCAGAAAGCAAAGGATAAAACTCTTTCGGAGCAATTATAAAAGTTGGTTTAGTTGTGTTTGCAGTCAGATAATTTTCAAACTCTTTACTTTTCTTGCTTCCTGTTTCTTTGTTGATGAAATATTTATTTCGTTCTGTTTTAAAGTGAGAATAAAGTTCGCTTGTGGTCTCCGAAATATTTTCTCTTAACTGATAAACAAGTTTGAGAAAATTTGCGTCAGCAAAATTTTCAAACTTCTTTAATTGACTTTCTGAAATATGAATCAGTCGCACAACTTGATTAGTCAGCAAGTTCAAAGCATGTTCAACATCATCTTTGGCATTATGTTTTGTGTCTAACGCAAAACTTTTGAGAGTAGGGGATAAAAGAGTTTCAAGCAAAAGCGTATCAACTATACCAACATCGTTTGGCAATTCGATCTTTTCTTTTAAAAGTGGAATATCAAATTTCTCAATGTTGTGTCCAGCCAAAAAAGAATTTGGATTGCTTAATGCTTCTTTGAATAGGGGCAAAAGTTTTTCAATGTCCTTCTGCGAAGTTGCGTTAGCAACTTTGCCGCTTTGAGAAAAAGCAAGTTCATTTATGTTGTGTCCGTCATATTCAAGGTCAAAAACAAAAATGTTAGAATCATTTATGATGCCCTTAATGACTTTGAAAATATTCTTGTAGTAAGCAGGGATTTTAAGTCCGCCTTGAAGAGAATAATTGAGCAATGAAACATTATCAGATGCTGGAACAGCATTGATAATGTTTGTTTTCGTTTCATTACTGACTTCATTGAAAACATCTTTCAAAACTGTTGTGAGAGGCAATTCAATAAACTTGTTTTCCCAAAGGAGAATTTGCTCTTTGCCTGTTCTATTCTTTTTTAGTTCATCAAGGTAGTTTAGTTTAAGGTCAGGGAAATTTGTATTCACAAATTCCAACTTTTCATTCAAGTTCTCAAAATCTTCGGGTAGTTCTTTCGGAATTGAATTGAACAATACTTTTTGTATTTGTTCTGTTGGAGCTTCAATTGATTTGAGTTTTAAAACAAAGTCATGTAGCCAATCTTCATACTGATTGATTGCATACTCAACTATTTCATTAGTTACTTGGCTTCTGTCCGAAAATATTTCTTCGAATGAATAGAGTTCCAAAACCCAAAATTCCATTTTGAGTTGAGTGTTGGGGTTTATGATTTTACTTAATTCAGAGTAGCAAAAAAAGTCAAGGTATTTATTTTGCCAACAACTAATGAAGTAAGTAAGGGAACTATAATCGTTGTTTGCACAACCTTTCTTAATATTAAAAATAGCCTTGGTGAGTAATTTATTTAGATCAAACTCGTCTTTTAACTGTTCTCTAAGAAAGTTAACAATTGATACAAGTAAGTTGTCAAAGATAGGAGCTAACTTTTCGGAGTAGATTGAAGCCAACTTAACGAATTTACTTAACCAAAATCCAGTGTTCGTCTTTCCTTCAAAAGTTGAAACTATATTTTCGAAGCTAAAGTCAGCCGAGTATCTTCCAATATTAACATTTATTTGAAGCAATATAACTCCTGAACTGGAAGAAGCAAAATTCTTATTCTTTGACTCTAAAATATAAATCTCTCTTTCAAATTCAAGAATACTTATTCTGAATTTATCATTCTCCTCTTCAGCTATTGCTTTGAAATTTGCTGATTCAATTTTTGCATATTTTCTTCCCTGTTTATCTGATTTCTCCCGGTAGCTTATAATCTGATACTTCTTCAGAGTTAAATCTTCTCCGCTTAATTTTATGTAACAAGATTGACTTTTGTCTTTTTTTTGGACAACATCAAAAACCGACTTCTCTTCAAGCTTATCAAGCGTAAGCAAGTAGCCATGCGATTTGTCATTAGCTAAATATGTTATGATACCTAAATTCATACAAACCAAAGACTGTTCCTGCCAAAGTACGTATTCCGGTCAAAGAAGGTCACTTATCCCGGAGTAAAGCGAAGATGATTTCTTATACTTCAAAGGTATTTGAATGAGTTTGATTTTTCAATGTTTTTCTCAAAGATTCTCCGGCTCATTCCATTCTTTGCGCCTGATATTTTGTCCACGCCGGTTCGGCGATGATTGAACTGTACCAATGGGTTACAGGAAGCTGACCCGTGATAATATTAATTCCTCAAAACAATGAAAAATACTAATTCCTCTTTTAGCTCTTTCGGAGATTCAAGGGAAGATTAGGAGGTCAAATTAAGAAGCAAGTTATCTTTCAGATAAAATTCAGCATTCTCCTTCACACAATAAAATCCAGATAATTCTGGCGGTTTATTACTTCAAAACCGGCATCAGGATAGGCATTGGCAAAAGCTACCGGAACTTTGGGTTGCTTCGTTTCACTCCATTTAAATTCATAACCATAAAGAGTTTACCAGAATTAAGAAGATTGATACCCCGTTTTTATTCTTAAACCCCTACGGTCCAAAACAGAAAAGTTATTTCGCAAATCATTTATATGGCGTACGATTATTTCAACAACGAGCTCAATACGTTCTCTTCTCGGCATATCCGTGAGACGGATCAATAAAATTCCCATGTGGCGTTGCTTGAGACGGTAGATTATCTCCCCAAAATCTTTATCTTCGGTAATCAGGAGGCCCTTTTCTTTTACAGCAATACGTAATACATCTTCATCTTTTATCCCCGAATGATCTTCAAGGATGGATAGTATTTGGAACCCTATTTCTCTCAGGCCGGTGATTATCCCAAAATCAACACTTTCATCTGCAACTACTTTCATAGCGTCAGGAAGCGGTAGAAAAGACTACCTCATTTTTTATAGAATCAGCAGCAAATAGTAAGCATGCAATTATATCTTCCCGGGTAAGTGTGGGATAAGCTTCGAGCAAATCTTCGATAGAATCCTCGGATGCCAGTTTTTCTAGAATAAGATCAACCGGTATTCTGGTATTTTTTACTACAGGTTTCCCATATAGCTTGTTCGGAACAGATTCAATATGTAAAGTCCAGTTTCTCATCATTTTACCATTTACATCTATAGAGTAAACAAAAATCTACAAAACAAAGTTGCACTATATTTCTACCAAGAAACCCTAATCTATATATACACCACATTAAACCGCAGATCCAACGGATCAAAGGCCCTGAAAAGCTTCTCTATAAAGGCCGGGTCATTCAGATAGAAATTCAGGAAATTGTCTTTCCGTTCCTGCTGGCTACCTCCTGGAAACAGTTTCTCTTTTAAGCCCAGCAATTGCTGGATAGACGTCTCAAATTTGCGCTCCTCGGCCTTTTTGATCCGGGTTTCCAGATTACTTAGGGCTTTCAGCATTTTCACTTTTTCGGCTTCAATAGCCCCTTCCAGGGTGGGGTCTACCTCCAGGGCTTTCGCCACTATCTGCGCGAAAACCTCCGCAATCCCTTCTTCTTCCTTTTTCAGACTCAGGCTGTTTTCTGAATTTTTCTCCACAAACGACTTCTTCAGCGCCGCCTCATCCAGGTAGAGTTCTTCAATGCGGACACCCAACTTGTCCATCCTCTTTTTCAACCCTCCATTCACCATCAGGGCAAGATTACGGGGAAGAAGGACAGGAAACGTCACATCGTAATGCGCAAATACCCCTTTGAGCTGCAACCAGTAGGCCAGTTCTGAAGGCCCGCCCAGGTAAGCCAGGTTCGGAAGAATGATTTCCTGGTAGAGCGGGCGGAGCGCCACATTCGGACTGATCTTCTCCGGATGTTCTGTGGCCAGTTTCCTGATTTCTTCCGGTAAAAATTGCAGGTCGATATCCACTACCCCATAGT
This sequence comes from uncultured Lacihabitans sp., assembly GCA_964423865.1. Taxonomy (GTDB): domain Bacteria; phylum Bacteroidota; class Bacteroidia; order Cytophagales; family Spirosomataceae; genus Leadbetterella. Next base: position 42,418 of record CAYRGN010000007.1, on the reverse strand, counting down.
GGCCGTTACGAAACTCGATCCGCTCCCTCAGCCCCTTATCTTTATAGAACAGGTTGATTTCCCGGGCATGAATCTGGGGCTTATATCCCAGCTTTTCCTGTTCCTCGGCATTTTTGTCCAGGGCCGTCTTTACCGATCCGTTCTCCAGTTCATCCAGTACTACCGGCGTGAGCAATTTCTTCAGTTCGGGGTCGTCTCCGTCTATACAGACCAGCCCGTATTCCCCAAAAAGCGCATGCATGTACTGGCGTACCGCACCCGCCAGCGTGGTGTTTTCCGAATACGCCTTCAGGAAAACCTCCGGCTTATCTTTCAGCTCCTCAAAAATCTTCAGCACACCCTCCGGGTTCATATCTCCCACGGCTCCTCTCTGGTCCGTTTCCCAGGTATATTTTTGTCCGAAAAGGTGAAAAGAGGCAATCTCTTCAAAGTCGTGGTCTTCGGTAGCCATCCAGTAAACCGGCACGAAATTATACGCCGGGAAAGCCTTTTGCAGCTGCCGCGACAGATTAATGGTGCTGACAATCTTATAAATGACATACAGGGGGCCGGTAAAGATATTCAGCTGGTGACCGGTGGTGACGGTAAAGGTATTTTCCGAGGAAAGCAACTCTACCCCCGCGGGGCACTCCCTGCCGGCGTATTGTCGTTTCAACGCCTCGGTAAGTACGGCACGGTGAGCAAATTTCTTCTCCTTTATTTGCGCCGCAAAGCCCTCCAAAGTGGGGAACTGCCCATAAAATGGTTTCAATTCCTCTTTCCGGTTCACATAATCCAGGAACAGTTTCGGAAAATGTGCTACCTGCTCAAAAGGCAGCTTGGTAATTTCAGATTGCAATTATTCGATGTTTTCCACTTAAAACAATCCCCTACCGCTTTCAGTTTCAGGCACGTCTTTATTTGTATCTTTGCCGAACAATCTAAAGCGATTTTGGGGATTCGGAAAACATCAGACGGCTCCGCCACTTTCTTCTCGGAAAAGTTCGGCCAGACCTATCACTCGGTACACGGAGCGAAGACGGAATCAGAACGGGTATTCCTGGAGTTGGGCTATGACTACGCCGCGGCCCTGTTCAGTTGCCTGGATATCCTGGAAGTGGGTTTCGGAACGGGACTAAACGCATGGCTGACCCTCCGAAGAGCATCAGAAACCGGGAAGGAGATTACATATACCGGCCTGGAGGCCTACCCACTCCAACCTGCTGAATACCGTTTACTTCCACCGGATCTCCTGCCGCTTCACGAACTTTCCTGGGAGGTACCCCACACCATTTCCCCGGGATACGTCGTTTTAAAGAAATACCTGAAGCTGGAAGATTTCAGGAGCACTTCCCGGTTTAACCTGGTCTATTTTGACGCATTTTCGCCGGAGGCACAGCCCGAGCTGTGGTCGGCCGATATATTCCGGGAAGTGGGGAACATGATGCTCCCCGGCGGGGTTATTACTACATACTGCTCCAAAAGCTCGGTACAGAGGAATCTCCGGTCGGCCGGATTTGAAGTGGAAAAGCACCCAGGGCCACCCCATAAGCGGGAGGTAATCCGGGCCATAAAAAAATAATTATGCGGAAAAAAATATTCCTGGTTTTCCTGTTACACCTGTCTACGCTTTCGGGCTACGCGCAGTTTCTCGAAGACAAGCAAAGTACGGCACAGGTGCTAAAAGGACTGGACCACCTCTATAACCTCCAGCACGCCCAGGCCGAAGCCGAGTTCGCCCCCGTGAAGGCAAAATACGCCGACCACCCCGTGCGGTTTTTGCTGAACGCCCTCCAGATCCAGTGGAAAAATATTCCCATTGATCAGCATGCCTCCGCCCTGAATACCTACCTCGAAGAGCTCAACAAGTGCGTGGAGGCCAGCCACCGCTACTATGAAAAACCCGCCTATAAGATGGAATGTACGTTCTTCCTGCTGGCCGGGCATGGCTTTCTCGCCCTCGCCGAAAATTACAAGGGAAGTTTTATGAACGCCACCCAGGAGGCCCGAAAGGCACTAAAATACTTTAAAGAAGGGAAAAAATACAAAAATACGAACGCCGAGTTCCTCTTTGCCAACGGCCTCTACAATTATTACCGGGAAAGATACCCCGAAACCAAACCCATTGTAAAGCCTATCATGGTGTTTTTTGACTCGGGAAATAAGGCCCAGGGACTGGCCGAGCTGGAAAAGTCTTTTCGGAACTCTGTTTTCAGTCGTACAGAAGCCGCCATGTACCTGCGTGATATCTACATCAAATACGAAGCGAATTTCGGCAAAGCCCTGTACTTCTCATCCGAAATGTACAAAGATTATCCCCGCAATTATATCTTCCGGATAGCCCAGATCGAGTCTCTTCTACTGAACCTGAAATACGAAGAGGCCGAAGCCCTGAATGCCGGTCTCAAAGGCAATACCAATACCGTGGCCAGCCTCTCTTACCACATGTTTGACGGGTACCTGAAAGAACACCGGCACCGCGACCTGCCGGAAGCCAAAGCCGCATACCAAAGGGCGCTGAAAGTAAAATTTAACGACCGTTACACCAAAGAATACGTGGCATTTTCCTATCTTGGCCTCGCAAGAATTGCTGCACAGGAGGGCGATAAGCCTTCGGCTAGAAATTATTACAAACAGTGTCTTAAATATGCGGAATACCTCTGGCTGATCACCATAGCCAAAGAGGAGCAAAAGAAAGTAGTGTAAAAAGCTATCAGCAGTCAGCTATCAGCTATCAGCTATTAGCAGGTCGATGTGTCAGAAAACCGGCACACGAGCGAAACGCCACCCGGCTGAAAGCTGAAAGCCAATAGCTGATAGCTAAAAATCAATACGAATGAAAAATTACATTATCAGGAACGCCGCTATAGTCAATGAAGGAAGTATTCAGCACCAGGATGTGCTGATTCAAAGCGGACGGATTGAGAAGATTGCTCCGGTGATGGATAAACTCACCAATCACCGGGAAATTGATGCCGAAGGGCTCTACCTGCTACCGGGTGTAATTGACGACCAGGTGCATTTCCGGGAGCCCGGTCTTACCCACAAAGCCTCTATTGCCACCGAGTCAAAGGCTGCCCTGGCAGGCGGTACCACCAGTTTCATGGAAATGCCCAATACCGTACCCAATACCCTCACCCAGGACCTATTGGAACAAAAGTACGCGATAGCGGAAAAGCACTCCTGGACCAACTACTCTTTTTTTATGGGGGGCTCAAACGACAATTATGAGGAGGCCATGAAAACCGACCTGGCCAAAGTTTGCGGACTGAAACTTTTTATGGGAAGCTCCACGGGCAATATGCTGGTAGATAATGAAGAGACCCTGAACCGCTTTTTTGGTAATTTCGAAGGACTTATTGCTACGCATTGCGAAGACGAAGCTACCGTAAAAGCGAACCTGGCCCATTATAAAGCCTTGTATGAAGGGAAAACTCCGCCTTATGACATTCATGCCCTGATCCGCAATGAAGAGGCCTGCTATACGTCTTCTTCTTTTGCAGTTGACCTGGCGAAGAAAAACGGCACCAGACTCCACATTCTGCATATTTCCACTGGAGAGGAACTGGAGCTTTTCGACAACTCCCTTCCCTTAAGTCAGAAGAAGATCACGGCGGAAGTGTGTGTGCATCACCTCTATTTTGATGCCGAAGATTACCGGCAGTTCGGAAACCTGATCAAATGCAACCCGGCCATTAAACACCACCACCGGGATAAACTGATGGAAGGTCTTCTGAATGACCGTCTCGATATCATTGCTACCGACCATGCCCCGCATACCCGGGAGGAAAAAAACGTCGACTACTGGTCGGCCCCCTCCGGCGTTCCGCTGGTGCAACACAGCCTGCAGCTCATGATCGACTTTTACCTGCAGGGCAAGATCAGTCTGGAAAAAGTAGTGGAGAAAATGGCGCACGCGCCGGCAGATTGCTTTCGGGTGAGAGAACGCGGATATATCCGGGAAGGCTACTGGGCTGACCTGGTTTTGGTAGATCTTCAGAAGCCCTTCACCGTTACGCCGGAGTCGCTTCAATACCGGTGCGGCTGGTCGCCCTTTGAAGGCAAGACCTTTGGCTCTACTATTGTGAAAACTTTTGTCTCAGGAGAATTAAAGTACGACAACGGTGATTTCCTGTTTGATGAACCGGGCAGGCGGCTGACATTTAATTTACGATAAGGGCAGGCGGGGCCTCCACGGCCCCTGCCCTCTTCTGCTATAAAGTATGTTTTTGTCAAAAACGGCTTTCCCGTTTGAAAAACAAGATTATCTCGTTGGTTTGACCGTGACCCCAATTCGTATCCATCACCGAAATCAGCTCCCAGCCTTCCGATCCCATTTGGTTCATCTCTGCCTCCAGCTTTCCTGATTCTACCTTGGTTCTCCAGGTACCTTCAGGCTTGGTCTTAAACGTCTTGTACTCGTACTTTTTCATTGTTCTTTTATTTTAAAATTACAATGAAAAACCCTGTTTTGCATCAAAATTTACGTAAGCGGCCACCAGACTTCGTCAACGGTTACTTTACGTTATACAGCTCCCTGTGCATGGCCTTCAGCTCGGCTTCCGGTATTTTAATTACCTTCCGGTCATACGTCATCAGTCCGTTGGTCTCTATCTCCACATCCGTGGTCTGGGTATATACCGCGGCCGAAAGTCCATTTTGAATCAATTTTTTCAGCGATTCCGTAAACTCCGTATACCTTTTCTTCAGGTCTTCCTTGTTTTTAAAGCTCTGGTATCCCCAGTTGTTTTTATCCTGCCAGGTATGTCCTTCCAGGGGCAATCCCAAGCCTCCAAACTCGCCCAGCACCAGCACCTGGTCTTTCCCGAAATACTGGGGGTCGGGCATCTGGGGTTCAGGGTAGTGATGGATATCCAGGATATCGCCCACCGGATAGAAGTTCCCACCGCTGGCGCTGTTGACCAGGCGGCTCGGATCATATTTCCGGGTCCATTCGGTGATATCTTTGGTCTTAAACTGCCCCCAGGCCTCATTAAACGGCACCCATACCACGATACTCGGGAAATTATAGAGTGCGTCCATAATGGCTTTCCACTCTTTCCTGTACATATTTTCAGACGCTGCGCTCCTGTCTTTCTCCAGCTGGCGCCCGGTAATATTCCCCAGGCGCATGTCCCAGGCGTTGCCACCCAAATCGCCGCTGGGCATATCCTGCCACACCAGAATCCCTTCGCGGTCGCAATGGTAATACCAGCGAGCCGGCTCTACTTTGATGTGCTTCCGGATCATATTGAAGCCCATCTCTTTGGTTTTCACCACATCAAACTTCAGGGCCTCGTCGGTAGGCGCAGTATAGAGGCCGTCGGGCCACCAGCCCTGATCCAATGGGCCGTAATGAAACAGGAATTCATCATTCAGCAACATCCGTTGGATTCCGTCTGCGCCGGCCTTCATGGAAATCTTGCGCATGGCAAAATAAGACTTCACCTCATCCAACACTTTCCCGTTTCGGATGAGCGAGATTTTCAGGTCGTATAAGAAAGGACTATCGGGCGACCATAGTTTGGGTTGCGGTATCGCAAGTTGAGCCGCCACACCGGGTGCAACCTCCTGTTCTGCTATTTTTGTGGGGCCGTCCCAGGCCTCTATTTTCAGCTTATCGCCGGCCGCTGCTGCGGCCACCCTGACGTCTATCGAAACCGTTTTTTTATCCACGTCCGGAGTATGCTTCGTTGCCGTAATGTGCGTCTGCGAAACACCTTCCAGCCATACCGTCTGCCAGATGCCGCTCACCGGGGTGTACCAGATACCGTGGGGATTATTGACCTGTTTGCCGTTGGGCTGGGGACCGTCATTGGTGGGGTCCCACACCGAGATCACAATTTCCTGTTTTGTTCCTTTTTTGAGGAAAGGGGTAATCACAAAAGAAAAGGGATCATACCCCCCTTCATGAATACCTGCACTTTGTCCGTTCACAAAAACTTCGGTTTTCCAGTCCACGGCACCAAAATGCAGAATCACTTCTTTGCTACGGATCTGCTTATCGATATCCACAGACGTTTTATACCACAGGGTGCTGTCTTTCCCTACGCGGCGGCCTACCCCTGACAGCGCTGATTCCACGGCGTAGGGTACGAGAATTTTCCCCTCGTATGTTTGCGGACTGGCACTTACCGGCACAATGGCGTATTCCCACAGTCCGTTCAGGTTCTGCCACCCCTCCCGCACCAATTGGGGACGAGGGTATTCATTCAAGGGTTGAACCGGATTAACCTGTGCGGCCCAGGGCGTAGTGAGTTTTCCCGGCACCACCTGCCAACTGCTTTGTGCAAAGGCGTTAACGCCCAGAAGTAATGATACGGCTAATAATTTCAGTTTCATATTCAGGATTGATTTGGCACGAAAATAAGCGATTTTAAGCACCTCCCCAAGTAGGATGTTGAAAATACGTTGCTTATCTTTCCCCTCATTTTTTGACATTGAATAGCTATGACTTTTCTGCGTATCCTTATTCTTCTGTTTCTACCCCTCTTTCTTACGGCTCAGCGGGTTCGGGACCGCGGCATTACAGTAGGCGTATTGCCTACCGGAAAGTACAATGCCCTTACCGATGTGCCGGGGGTAAAAGTAGGGCATAAAACCTTGATTCAGGGAGACAATACCCGCACCGGCGTCACGGCTATCCTTCCCCATTCCGGAAATATTTTCCAGGAAAAAGTACCTGCAGCCATTTACATCGGGAACGGTTTCGGCAAACTCACCGGTATCAGCCAGGTGCAGGAGCTGGGGAACCTCGAAACACCCATAGTACTCACCAACACTATGTCTGTGCCGGTGGCGGCCGAGGCACTCATCGATTATACCCTATCTCAAAAAGGAAATGAGCGGGTAAAGTCGGTCAATTTTGTAGTAGGCGAAACCAATGACGGCTATCTGAATGATATCGCGGCGCGGGCCGTGACCCGTGCCGATGTGCTGGAGGCCATCGCTGCCGCCCAAGACGGCCCGGTGCAGGAAGGAAATACCGGGGCAGGAACCGGAACGGTTTGTTTTGGCTGGAAGGGCGGAATCGGCACCGCTTCCCGGGTAATTCCCCCAAAATCCGGCGGGTACACGGTAGGGGTGCTGGTACAGAGCAACTACGGCGGGGTTTTGCAGGTAAATGGTGTTCCGATTGGGCAGGAGCTCGGCAAGCACTTCCTACACGATCAACTGAATGACCCGGCCGACGGCTCCTGCATGATGGTGGTGGCCACCGATGCCCCCCTCACCTCCCGCAACCTCGAACGCCTGGCCAAAAGGACCATGCTGGGCCTCGCCAAAACCGGAGGCATTGCCTCTAACGGCAGCGGCGACTACGTCATCGCGTTTTCTACGGCTACCGGGCTGCGCGTGGCTCATTCCGTCTCCTCCTCCAAATACGAAGTATCCGAATTACGAAACGATGACATATCCCCCCTCTTCCTGGCCGTCATTGAAGCCACCGAAGAAGCCCTCTTAAACTCCCTTTTTACGGCAGAAACCATGAAAGGGGCGTCCGGAACGGTGGAGGCATTGCCTAAAGAGAAGGTGATGGAGATTTATAAGCGGTACAGGAAGTAACGGAATGGACAATTGACAGTTGACAATTACGGAACCCCGAAGGGGTGGCATGATTGTAATGGTAGATATACACGCACTCCAGAACCCCGGAGGGGTGGCATGATTTGTCCATTATCAATTGGCCATTGACATTTTCGGAAATGAGTTAGAGAAAGTTCGTATCAGAAGCTATTGTTTTTGTTGAGCCGTCATCAGGCAAAACCGGATTATGCCTTTGTGCCTTATAAATACGGTTGTTACTCCTTTTCTGCAAATGCAGATCTGACCGCAATGGTGAAAAGAGGAATACTGACCGAAACAGAATCCGATTTTAAGAAAAATGATGTCGCCCAATATTTTAGATCACTAAAACCGGCTGACCAGAAAAACATACTGGAAATAAAAAATCGGTATGGGGCTATGAATGGATCTTCTTTAATGAATCATACTTATATCAATTAATGCCGCCCCTCCGGGGTTTCGGGGTTCCCGTACATCCGCCACCACTACTACCATGTCACCCCTCCGGGGTTCCTGTAATTCGCAATTGTCAATCCCATTCAAGACAAGATGTCCGAACCGCGCTAAACAAAAAGCCCGCAACTTGTGCAGGCTTTACGTAATATAAATTTCAGAACGCAAATCTTACGCCGCGTCTTTCTTGATTTCGTACAGGGAAGAATGCTCAAATTTAGCACGGGCGTATTCTTCTGTCACGGTGAAGTCTTTCACGCTTTTGTCCGAAGGCAAATCAAACATGGCATCCGTGAGAATAGATTCACAAATGGACCGCAATCCGCGGGCACCGAGGCTAAATTTGACCGCCTGATCTACGATGTAATCCAGGGCCGCCTCCTCAAAAGTGAGCGCAATGCCCTCCATGTTGAACAGCTTCTGGTATTGCTTTACCAGGGCGTTCTGGGGCTCTGTAAGAATACGTTTCAGGGTATTCCGGTCTAAAGGATTCAGGTAAGTCAGCAGCGGTAGCCGACCGATCAACTCGGGAATGAGCCCAAACGACTTCAGGTCTTGCTGGGTCACGTACCGCATCAGGCTTTCTTCGTTATTCAGGTCTACCCCTTTTCCCTCCTGGCGGAAACCGATGGGCGAGGTGTTGATACGCTTGGCGATATGCCGGGCAATACCGTCAAAAGCGCCCCCACAAATGAAGAGGATATTCTCCGTATTTACCTGCACCAGTTGCTGGTCGGGGTGCTTGCGGCCACCCTGGGGCGGAACCCCCACCACCGAGCCTTCCAGCAGCTTCAGAAGGCCCTGCTGCACCCCTTCTCCGCTCACATCGCGGGTAATGGAAGGGTTATCTGACTTACGGGCAATCTTATCGATCTCGTCAATATACACAATGCCCCGCTGAGCCTTCTCCACGTTATAGTCTGCGGCCTGCAACAAGCGGGTAAGAATACTTTCAATGTCTTCGCCCACATATCCGGCTTCGGTTAAAACGGTGGCATCGGCAATAGCAAACGGCACCTGCAGCATGCGGGCGATGGTGCGGGCCAGGTAAGTCTTACCCGTACCGGTTTCTCCCACCATGATGATATTCGATTTCTCGATATTCACATCGTCATCGGTAGGCGGCTGCATCAAGCGCTTGTAATGGTTATACACGGCCACAGTCAGCACCTTCTTGGCTTCGTCCTGGCCAATAATGTACTTGTCCAGGTACTTTTTCAGTTCCTGGGGCGGCCTCAATTCAAATTTCGGGGCGGTATCGCCTTTTTTCTTCTTAGGCTTAGCCACATCTATCCCGTAGATTTCCCGCTGAATCATCTCATAGCCCTGTTCGATACAGTTATTACAGATGTTTCCGCTTTGCCCGGAAAGCAGGATTTCTACTTCATTTTTCTTTCTGCCACAGAATGAGCAGCTCTCTTCTTTTGTTTTTGCCATAATTTTTTATACCGGCACGGTTTAGTTTTTATCCCGGTAAAGCACTTCGTCGATCAGGCCGTAGGCTTTTGCCTCCTCGGCCTTCATCCAGTAGTCGCGATCAGAATCCCGGTCGATCTCCTCGTAACTTTTGCCGGTATGCTGCGCCAGGATCTCGTACAATTCTTTCCGCAATTCAATGATTTGCTTCACGGTGATTTCCATGTCTCTCGACTGCCCCTGGGCGCCACCGCTGGGCTGGTGAATCATCACTCTCGCATGGGGCAGGGCCGTACGTTTACCGGCGGCTCCTCCCGCCAGCAAAACAGCACCCATAGAAGCGGCAAGGGAGGTACAAATGGTACCAACTTCCGGCCGAACATATTGCATGGTATCGTACATGCCCAATCCGGCGTAAACCGAACCGCCCGGGCTGTTGATATACATCAGGATGTCTTTCTTGGCATCTACCGACTCCAGGAACAGCAGCTGTGCCACCACAATATTGGCTACCTGGTCATCTACCCCCGTTCCGAGGAAAATGATCCGGTCCATGATCAGGCGGGAAAAAACATCAATGGCCGCAAAACGCATCGGACGTTCCTCAATGATATTGGGGGTCATATTGGTCACGTTGTGCTTCATGTAATCATCGAACGTCAGACCGCTGATGCCCGCGTGATGTACCGCATATTTTCTAAATTCTTCTCCGAAATTCATAGTTTGATAAATCTTTATTATGGAAAGAAAACAACGAAAAGTAACAGAAAAGTTTCGAAAAGCAAAAATCGGGCAGGAGATCTCCCCTTACCCGATTTTCCGTTAAAACTGCCTTTATTAGTTTTTGTACGACTCACTGGCGATTTCGTTGAATTTCTCTACGGAAACCGGTGTGCTGCTTTTTTGTACTTTCTCTTTCACAAAACCCAGTACTTTCCGGCCAAAGGCCCGGTCAAAGTATTTGCGGGTATTTTCCTTATTGCCTTCCAGTTGTTTTTTCGCCATGTTATCAATGAACTCCTCCATGCCGTCAAAACCGCCCTGTCCGCCAAAATAGCCCCGGATTTCGCTCTTTACTTCTTCGAGAATATCGTTATACTCTACTTTTACTTCGTTATCTTTGGCCACCTGGGCACGGATAAAATCGAGCTTAATGCCTCTCAGGATGGCCGGAAACTCTCTTTCCAGGTCTTCAGCCGTAGCTTTTCCTTCGTTTACTTCCAACAGGTAAGTTTTCAGGAATTCTTCCGGAAGTTCAATAGCCACGCTTTCCAGAAGGCCTTTCTCCACATCAAAATCAAACAGGAAGTCCGACTCTCTGCGGTAGTTATCTTTGATGATGGCTTTCACCTGCTCTACAAATTCTTTCTCGTCTTTGGCTTTATCTGCACCCAGCACTTTGTCGAAAAACTCCTGGTTAAGTTCCGAAGGTTCTACTCGGCTGATACGCTCTACCTCAAATTCAAACTCTCCTTCCAATTGTCCGGCTTCTTCGTCTGATTTACCCGTAGCAAAGCCCAGTTCTTTCACGGTTTCGAAGATCGACTGGATATCAAATTTGAGTTTGTCGCCTTGTTTTACGCCGATAAACTGTGCTTTGGCATCAGCTTTCACCTTGTCGGTTGGAATTCCCGACTGGAAGAAAAATTCGCTGGCTTCCTGCTGGAGCTTTCCGAAAATCAGGTCGCCTTCTTCTGAAACTTCGGGCTCTTTATCTACCCCGAAACGCTTTTTCAGGTCTTCAATAGAAGTATTTACCTGTTCTTCTGAAGGTTCAATCTCATATTCTACGATAGCGGGAATTTTCCCCAGGTCTACCGTAAAGTCAGACGCAAAGCCGATCTCGTAGTCGAATGCAAAATCTTTCTGGGTGTGCCAGTCGATATTGTAGGCGTCTTCTTTGGGCTTGGGTTCTCCTACGATATTCAGGTTTTGTTCTTTGATCACGTCGTTTACGCCCTGGCTGGCGATTCGGATCACCTCATCGACCAGAATGCTCTTTCCGTAGAGATTTTTAATATAAGGAATGGGCACATGGCCGGGCCGGAAGCCTTTCACCTGTGCTGTTTTCGCATATTCTCTGATTTTTTTATCCACTGCGGGTTGGTAATCCGCCTGGCTAACTTCCACGTGCAACTCACCCAGCGTAGAAGATACTTTATCAAATTTTGTCTGCATTTATACTGACGTTTTTAAATTTAAAAACCCTTCAACCGTCCGGGTTGAAGGGTCAGAAGTACGGGCGGAGGGAATCGAACCCCCACGCCTTGCGGCACTAGATCCTAAGTCTAGCACGTCTACCAGTTCCGCCACGCCCGCAAAAAATTCACCTGTCTTATTCGGGCTGCAAAGGTAGGAGTTTATTTTCAAACGGAGAAGATCTTCCTGAAAAAAATTTCGAAACACACGCTTGTTTTGAAAAATCAGCTATTTTTTTGAAAATTGCCCCAAAAATCAACCCATGAGTTTTTTAAGGAAGTTAGCCGGTGATGCCGTGCTGTATGGAATGAGCACCATTGTGGGCCGACTGCTGAACTGGCTAATGGTGGCGGTACACACCCGTGCCTTTAATCAGCCTGAAATGCTGGCGGAGAACGGGCTTTTTTACACCTACATGATTCCGCTCAACATCCTTTTTACTTTCGGTATGGAGACCGCTTTCTTCCGTTATACTTCTCAAAAAGAAAACCAGTCGGAATATTTTAACCTGATTCTGACCTTTATTCTGGCGTTCGGATCCACGTTTGCCGGCTTACTGATTTTGTTTGCCACGCCTTTAGCGAGCGCGCTGAATTTCCCCCATTCTGAACACCTGATTACCTTACTTTCTCTGGTGCTGCTGACGGATGCCGTATGTGCTATTGCTTTTGTGAAATTAAGGGCAAATAATCAGGCGAAAAAGTTCGTGGCCATTAAGCTGGCCAATATCCTCATCAATATATTGGTGACCCTCTTTTTCATTTATTTCTGCCACGGTATTGTTACCGGCCGCTTTCTGCCGGAGCACAAGGACTTCATCTCCACTTTTTATAGCGTAGAAAAGGGGCCTGATTTCATTATTTATGCCAATTACGTGGCCAGTCTCATCACCTTACTGCTGCTTTGGAAGGAATTTGTGGGGTTCCGCATCACCTGGTTATGGGATAAACTACAAGTGGTGCTGACATACGCCTGGCCCCTGATGATTATGGGACTCGCCGGCTCTATCAACCTCACTGCTGACCGGTTGCTGTTCCGGAAGTTTCTCCCCGAGGGTTTTTACCCGGCCTTCCCGGATGTAGACACGGCATTTGGGATTTACACCAATGTATATAAGTTGTCTATCTTCATGACCCTGGTGGTACAGGCTTACCGCTATGCGGCAGAACCCTTATTTTTCTCAAAAATGGGCGACCGGAATTCACCGGGGATGATTGCTCTCAGTACCAAATGGTTTACCATTGCCTGTATTTTTATCTGGGTAGCGGTGAGCCTGAACCTGAACTGGATCGGGCTGATTTTGGGAGAAAATTACCGGCAAGGGCTATTTGTGGTACCTGTCTTGCTGCTGGCCAACCTCTTTATCGGGCTTTACAGCAATTTGACCATCTGGTTTAAATTAAGCGATCAAACCCAATACGGTACTTACATTACGGCAGGTGCCATGGCCCTTACAGTGCTGTTAAACATGGCGCTGATTCCTTCCCTGGGCTTTTTGGGTTGTGCCGTTGCCTTTGCGGTTTCTTCAGCACTGATGGTGGGATCGTGCTACTGGCTTGGCCAGAAACATTATCCCATCCCCTACGAAACCGGGCGTATTCTTTTCTACCTGGGCGTGGCCGCCCTGATTATCTGGGGATATTCATTTGTGGATAACAGCCAGATTATGCGGTCAATATTGCTCCAGGGGCTGCTGTGCGCCGCTTTCGTGGCACTTATATATTTCGTGGAGAAGAAAAGGCCTGTTTCATAAAGATGACCGGATCCGGCCTGCCGTAGCCGCCAGCTCTTCCTGCGAGACTTTTAGCTTAGAGGTAAAGTCCATATCTGCCATACTGTTCATTGGAATCAGATGAATGTGTACGTGGGGTACTTCCAATCCTACTACAGCCAGTCCAACGCGCAGGCAGGGTACGGCATTTTTTATGGCCGGTTCTAAGGACTTTGCAAAAGAAAACAAACGCGTATAGGTGGCATCGTCCAGATCGAAAAGGTAATCCACCTCTTTTTTGGGAATCACCAGGGTGTGTCCTTCATGACAGGGGAAAACATCCAGAAATGCCAGAAACTCCTCGTTCTCCGCAATTTTATGGGCCGGTATTTCACCGGCTACGATCTTACTGAAAATAGTGGCCATGAATTAGTCTTTAATTTTATCTTTGAACACCTTTTCAAACTTCTCCAGCTTGGGCCTGATCACCACCTGGCAATAAGGATTCTTGTCGCCGTTCAACCGGAAATAATCGTGATGATAATTCTCTGCGATATAGCAGGTATCCAGGGGTTCCAGGGTGGTCACTATTTTATCGGGGTAATAGCCCGACTGGTCCAGCTCACGAATGATGTTCTCCGAAATCTCCTTTTCATACTCATTTCTATAGAAAATGGCAGACCGGTACTGGGGGCCAATATCACCGCCCTGGCGGTTCAGGCTTGTAGGGTCATGGGTTTTAAAAAAAACTTCCAATAATTCCTCAAAATGGATAACCTCAGGATCGTACGAGATCCGGATGACTTCCGCATGGCCGGTGGTACCGGTACAAACCTGTTCATAGGTAGGGTTAACCACGTGTCCGCCCGCATAGCCCGGCTCTACCTGATCTACTCCTTTCAACTGTTCAAATACGGCCTCTGTACACCAGAAGCAGCCTCCTGCCAATACGGCGGTTTCTAAATGATTCATCTGTTGATCTTCTCTTTTTGTTTTTTGCGAACAAGCCAAAACACTCACCAGCAAAAGTATCCAAAATTTAAACATGTGTTCAGAATAATTTATCGGTGGTGATTTCCTGCTGTTCTTTCTCAAAGAAATAACGATGCACATTCAGAATGTGTTCCCCATCGTTTTCCACTTTGGTATAATCTCCGTTTTCCAGTAACTCGTACGCGTTATAATTGTCGTCAAGGTTGGCCCTCAGAATATGGATAAGCTGGCCTTCGAGGTGTTCATTCGTCACCTGGAACAGCGACTCGATCCGCTTATCGAAACTGCGTACCATAATGTCGGCGCTTCCTACAAAAACCTCGGGGTCGCCATCGTTATGAAAGTAGAGTATTCGCGCATGTTCGAGATAATTTCCGACCAAAGAGCGGACTTTTATATTCTCACTCAGCCCTTCCCTACCTGGTCTTAAGCAACATATCCCCCGCACAATCAGCTCTATCTTCACCCCGGCCCGGGAGGCCGCATACAGTTCTTCTATCACCTCTTTGTCTTCCAGAGAATTTACTTTCATACAAATGCCGGCTACCTCTCCTTTCCCTGCGTTTTCCGCCTCTCTCCGGATCATGGTCACTATAGCCCGCCGCATATCTTTCGGCGAGGTGATCAGGTTGGAATACGACCCCGGCTGGGAATGCCCCGTAATGGCATTAAAGAATTCGGCAATGTCGTGGGTATAATCTTCATTAGCAGTAAGCAAACTGATATCGGTATACAGTTTGGTGGTGTCTTCATTGTAATTTCCACTGGCCAGGTGGGCATATTGCGTTACCCGTTGGCCCTCTTTCCGCACAATCAGCATCAATTTGGTATGTGTTTTCAGCCAACCGATACCATAAATTACAAAACACCCTGCTTTTTGGAGTTTTTCAGCCTCGCGGATGTTATTCTCCTCATCAAACCGGGCTTTAATTTCAAAAAGTGCCGATACATGCTTGCCGTTTTCCGCCGCCCGCAGCAGGGCCGCTGTAATCCTTGAATTCCTGGCCAGCCGGTAAATGGTCAGCTTAATGGCCAGTACGTTGGGGTCTTCCGCCGCTTTTTCAATCAGGTGAAGTACGGGTTCAAAACTGTTGTAAGGGTGGTGGAGCAGGATATCGTGCTCCCTAATATTGTCAAAAATTGACTGGTCTTTATTGTAGTTTAAGGGCGGAATAGAACTGGCCGGCTTGGGCAGGAAGCCCCGAAAATCTTCGTGGTTCACAATCTGCCACAAGCGGGTGTAGTCCATCAGCTCGTTATTAATCTGAATGTTATATTTGTCAATGTCCCATTTTTTTTTGAGGATGTCCATCATGTATTCCGAGGGGGAACTTTCAATCACCATGTAAACGATCCGCCCGGCCTGGCGACTTCGGATTTTCTCCTTCATTTCATTCACGAAATCCTCGTCCAGCTCATCGTCTTCAATTTCAAAATCGCCATTACGCAAGATCCTGAATAGGTCAACCGACTCAATCTTTACATTCTTATAGATCTTGTCGATATTATTCCGAACCACTTCTTCTATAGGCAGGAAAAACACCATACCTTCTTCCTCAAATTCATAGAACTTGGGCAGGTTAGACGGAATCTGCACAAAAGACAGCTTGCGCGCATCTTCCGACTCCGGGAAAAGCGTGGTTTGCGTATCTACCGATACCACACCCAAAACCAGGTTCCGGGGCAGCAAAATCGGAAAAGTGTGGGTATGGTCATACACCATGGGCGTTAGCATGGGATACACCATCTCATCAAAAAAGCGATTCACCTCCTGGCGTTGCTCTTTGGTGAGGTCACGAAACTCCACTATCTTAAACTCATTGGCTTCGAACAGGGGTTTCAGCTCCTCCCGGAAGATCCGGTTACGCTCATCGGCAAAACGTTTCACCTGGTTCAGAAGGGCTTTCTTAAACGCATTCTCCCTCAGTCCCGAATAATCGAGACGAGGTTTCCCAAAGTCGAGGTAATTGTACAGGCTACCTACCCGCACGGTCAGGAACTCGTCCAGGTTGGAACCTGCTATAGCCAGGAACTTGAATTTCTCAAAAATATTCAGGTCGGGGTTCCGCACCTGATCCAGCACCCTTTCATTAAATTTTATCCAACTGAGGTCGCGGCTGATAAACTCCGACCGCTCGATGTCGCTATCCGATTTCTGATCTTTTACGGTGGGGTTATAGTCGTATTCACTTTTGCCCATCTCAAAATTCAGCAGATCCTTAAAAAACGAGGTCACGCCCTCGGTCATACTTCTCATATCCTTTCTGTATTACGCGGTGAATTTACCTTAAATCCCTTATAGTACTAACGATAGGATATTAAATTATTGTCAGGTTTTGCAGATGAAGAAGGAGCAAGTAGAGATATACAAATAAAGAGACCTGTCTTCCTTCTAGAATTACTTCATTATAACGCCAGATAGTTTTCAATAAACTATTAGCTATTAGCCGTAGTGGCGGACCACCTTATTCACCCGCAATTGGTGAAGCGTCACCCGGTGAATCTAATAGCTAACTTCTAATAGCTAACGGCTCATGGAGATTGCATCTATTTCCCAAACAACGTATCCATCGTTATATCATTTTGTATTGCGCGCCGGGCATAATCGTTCTGCTTTAACCCGAAAGTACTTATGAAAGTCAGAAAGACAGATTTCTTTGTTCTGGTTTTATTCCTGAAAATTTCTCTTCTGTTTTCTAAATCTGCCGCGTAGCTTTTGTCAATGGTAAATACATCGGTCGAAAACTTCATTTCACATAAGTGGATCACCCCATCACTCCGGTCAATCAATAAATCAATTTGCGCCCCTTTTCCGTCTTTAGGTTGATAGCGCCAGGCCGTAGTCTCCGAAAACAGGTTGTGAATGCCCAAAGCATATTTTATCTGATCCAAATGCTTCAGACCTATCCGCTCAAAAGCTACCCCACTCCAGCTTTTCCACGATTGTCCGGCAGAAAAACGCTGCCAGCTTCCAGTTCCTGATATTCTCCTCTTATCTATAAATTTGAGATAAAAATGCGAATACTCGTCGGCAAGTTTATAGATGGTGTCTTTGGTCTTCTTATCATAGGGCGACCATTCACTTACAAAACCGGATTCCGTCAGTTCGTCTACTATGCCGGTAAGTGTACCCCCGGAACTCAGTCCCGTTTTTTGTACTATTTCGGTGCGGGTAAGCCCCGAGTTATGGTCAGCCAAAGCCTTTACTACAGCGATATGCCGGGAAGGGTCATCAAAAAGCGAATAAAATAAATTTTTAAACTCGGTAGTCAACAATCCATCTTTAGAGAAGCAAACCCGGTCTATGGCCTGAATCGCACTTTCTCCCTTTTTCACTTCTTTCAAATAGTGAGGAATACCCCCCATTGCCATATACAATTGTAGAATCTGGTAGCGGTCTATATTCACTTTTTGTGATTTCAGAAAAGCCTCTGTTTCTTTTAGATCAAAGGGCAAAAGTCTTATTTTTCGGGTAACGCGGTTGTGCAAGCCCCCTTTGTTATTCACTATATTCTGAATCATCCAGGAAGCCGCCGAACCACAAATAACTACAACAAGTCTCTTTTGCCGGGATGCCCAACTGTTCCACCAATGTTCAAATGCGGGCAAAAACGCAGATTTGGGGGTGTTAAGCCAGGGAAACTCGTCAAAGAAAACCACCTGCCGGCCTCTCCCTTTCTTATTGACCAAATAATGGCCTAATTGTTCTAAGGCATCTGCCCAGGTTTCAGGCGTCTGATAAATCTTATCGCTGCCCACAGCCTTATTCATCGCTTTGCTAAAATTGGAAAGCTGAGCAACCAGAGAAGCATCAAATGTACCGGTAAATTCAAATACTAAAGACCTGCTTAAAAACTTGCGAATCAAATAGGTTTTACCTACCCGGCGCCTGCCATATACCGCTACAAGTTCCGGGTTCCCAGAACTCATTATATCCTGCAACAATTCCCTTTCTGTCTCTCTTCCAATTAATTCCCGCATAATACAAATAAATATTCTTAGCCAAAAATAGTCAATACTTTTAATTTTTGGCCAGGTTTATCAAAAATATTATTAGCCAAAAATAATTCAAATTAACTAATTTTGGCTGGCTATAATAAAATTAAACTCAGCCAAAAATAATCTATTTATTAATATTTTGGCTAAGTATAATAATTTTATACTTAGCCAAAAGTTGTATTTTTTTATCTATTTTGGCCAAGAATAATAAAATTACCCCCGGCCAAAAGTCATTATTACCGACCAAATGCTTCTTCACTTAAAAAAAACATTTAAGCAATAAGAGGTCAAAAAAATCTCTATAAAATTAGACAGAAACACGAAAAAATATAAACAATTTACTTTCTGGAAAAATTTAGGAATTTTTAACGCCTACCGCTTTTTAAATCGCATAATGTTTTTCATAGTTTTGCCCCCAAATGAAAGCGTTGAAGAAAAACTTCTTCTTTCCGCCACTAATCATCTTACTATGTGGCCTGTATTTTGTGCCTTCGCACAAGACAAGCCACGATACGCCCCACTTTTCCACCACCTCCTCTCATACAAGCAAAAAACAGCATTATTTTTCAAAAGAGAGTTCTCCGCATTCCAGCAAAGCGCACCCTTACGAAATCGTTGAGCAAACTTCCCACTCTTTTCAGAAAGACCTTGCCGGAGATTCCGTTTTTAACTGGCTTACCCGGAAAGACCATAACTACTTTTTTTTAAATTTATTAAGTAAGCAGCTTTCACTTCATAAGCCTTTCTTAGTTACGCATTCTGACCAGGCCATCTACCTGGCTATTCGTATTCTCCGCCTGTGATCTCCCAGCCTATGGGCCTATGTCTCACTTTTTCGTATACCGAAAAAGGCCGATGCTTATTGGGCTTTTTTCGGCTATACTCCGCTTAATTATTCATTTTTAATTTCTACTATTTATGTTGAAGAGAAACCTCATTCTGATGAGTGCTTCTTTCGTATTGTTTTATACGAGTTGTACACCCAAAAAAGAAGGCCGGGAAGAAGAAAAAGAATTTCTGGTGACCACCCCGATGGTGACAGACACCCTCCTTACCAAAGATTACGTTTGCCAGATCCGTTCCATTAATCACATTGAGCTCAGAACCCAGGAAAAGGGCTATTTACAGAAAATTTATGTGGACGAAGGGCAGCATGTAAAAAAAGGACAACTGCTTTTCAAGGTGATGCCTAATCTCTACGAAGCTGAAGTGGAGAAGGCTCAGGCAGAAGCAGAATATGCGGATATCGAATTGAAAAATACAAAAACCCTGGTAGATAACGAGGTGGTCTCTCCCAATGAGCTGGCCATGGCCAAAGCCAAATACAACAAGGCCAAAGCAGACCTTGACCTCATGAAAACCCACCTGGCTTTTACGGAGATCCGCGCGCCTTTTGATGGTATCCTGAACAGCTTCCGGGTACGCTTGGGCAGCTTTATAGAAGAAGGTGAGCTGCTAACAGAGCTCTCAGATAACAGCAAAATGTGGGTGTATTTCAATGTACCGGAAACCGAGTACCTGACCTTTATGGATAAGTCGAACAAAGGGATTTTAAGTCGTGTAGGCCTTAAGATGGCCAATGGCGCCCTGTTTGACCAACACGGTGTGGTAGAAACCATTGAAGCCGACTTCGATAGTGAAACCGGAAATATCCCGTTCCGGGCCACCTTCCCTAACCCCCAGGGACTTTTGAGATTTGGTCAAACCGGAAGCATTGTGATCACTACACCGGTGCATAATGCATTGCTGATCCCCCAAAAGGCTACCTTCGAAGTATTAGATAAACGCTATGTTTTTGTGGTAGACCATGACCATCAGGTTCATGCACGTGAGATAACCGTGGAGGCCGAACTGCCGCACCTCTATGCAGTAGCTTCAGGTCTTACAAAAGACGACACCTTTCTGCTGGAAGGCGTAAAAATGGTGAAGGAAAACGAGAAAATTAAGTTTAAGGTGCTTTCCCCGTCCCAGGTCATGTCCAGTTTAAACCTTTACGCCGAATAAAATATGTTTAGTAAAATCATACACCGGCCGGTACTTTCTATTGTACTGTCGGTCATCATTGTCTTTGTGGGTATGCTGGCCATCAAGCAATTGCCTATTTCCCAGTTTCCACAAATTGCTCCTACCACCGTCAGTGTTACCCTGGCCTACCCGGGAGCCAGCGCTGATGTGCTCGTAAAGTCATCACTTATCACACTCGAAAACGCCATTAACGGGGTTCAGGGCATGCGATACATGGCCACAGACGCTACCAGTGCCGGCGAGGCGACCATTAATGTAATTTTTGAGCCCGGCACCGACCCGAATGAAGCGATGGTGCTGGTCAAGAACCGGGTAGACCAGGTTATGACCATGCTGCCGAAGCTGGTTCAGAATGAGGGGGTAATTGTCATGCCCATTCAGCCGAGTATGCTGATGTACGTGAACCTCTACAGTACCAACGAAAGTATGAACGAGAAGTTCCTGTTCAATTATGCCACCATCAACCTCATTCCCAAGATCAGCCGGATCAAGGGGGTAGCCCGGGCGGATATCCTGGGTAGCCGTCGCTATGCCATGCGTATCTGGCTCGAACCTGACCGCATGCGGGCTTACAATATTTCGGGGGAAGAAGTGATGGAGGCATTGGCCGAACAAAGTATCATTGGTCGGCCGGGACGTTTGGGACAAAGCTCTGGTATCCAGGCGCAGTCTTTAGAGTATGTGCTTACGTACAAAGGTCAGTATAACGAACCCAAAGAATACGAAAACGTAATTGTGCGCGCCAAGCCGAATGGAGAAACCGTACTCCTTAAAGACGTAGCCAAAGTAGAACTGGGCAGTGAGTTTACCGATATCTACTCTAACCTTGACGGCCACCCGTCTTCTTCCATAGTGCTCAAGCAAACCTACGGCAGCAACGCCAACGAGGTGATTGCCCAGGTAAAAGATGAACTTGCAAAAATGAAGGAGTCTTTTCCGCCCGGGGTAGATTACAAAATAAGTTATGACGTATCCCAATTCCTGGATGCTTCCATTGAGCAGGTGATTCATACCCTGCGCGACGCCTTCATTCTGGTGGCCCTGGTGGTCTTTTTGTTTCTGGGCGACTGGCGGTCTACCCTCATTCCTATTCTGGCGGTTCCGGTATCGCTTATCGGCGCTTTTTTTGTTATCCAGATGTTCGGAATGTCGATCAACCTCGTGACCCTCTTCGCCCTGGTGCTATCTATCGGTATTGTAGTAGATGACGCCATTGTGGTGGTAGAAGCCGTTCATGCCAAGATGGCCGAAGAACACCTCAGTCCCTACCAGGCAGTAAAAGTGGTTATGCAGGAAATCGGCGGAGCCATTGTGGCCATTACGCTTGTAAAAGTGGCCGTATTTTTGCCCATTTCATTTATGACAGGGCCTGTGGGTACGTTTTATCGCCAGTTTTCTATCACTATGGCCAGCTCAAATATCATTTCGGCTTTGGTGGCTCTGACCCTCACACCCGTGCTGGCAGCCATGATGTTTAAACCCCACCAAACGAAAAAAGAGAATTTCCTCTCCCGGTTTATCGACGGCTTTAATGTGCTTTTCGACAGGCTTACTGATCGCTACACGAACCTTCTCAGGAAAATAGTGACCCGGAAATCAGTGACCTGGGGTATTTTGCTGGTTTTCTGTTTCGGGATTTTTGCCCAAAACAAATTCCTGGCCGGTGGGTTTATCCCGGGAGAAGACCAGGGCACCATTTATGCGGTTATCCAGACACCGCCCGGCTCTACCCTGGAAAAAACCAATGAAGTCTCCCGCAAGCTCCAGAAAATATGCGAAGAAGTAGACGGAGTAGAGTCTGTAACCTCCCTGGCCGGCTACGAGATTATGACCGAGGGCCGCGGATCCAATGCCGGAACCTGCCTTATTAACCTCAAAAACTGGTCGGAAAGGCATCATTCGGTCAACGAGATCATGGAAGAACTGGAAGAAAAATCTCAAAACCTGGGCGCCACGATAGAGTATTTTGAACCGCCTGCCATACCGGGTTTTGGATCATCCGGCGGATTTTCTTTACGTCTGCTTGAAGAAAACGCCTCTACCGACTACCACGAATTCGATAAAATCAACCAGGAATTTATCGCAAATCTGAGTGAACGGAAAGAGTTGACCGGTATTTTCAGCTTCTTTGCGGCCAACTACCCCCAGTATGAGTTAATTTTCGACAATAAAGCTGCCATGCAGAAAGGGGTATCCGTAGGCCGGGCCATGGAAAACCTTAACCTGCTGATCGGGAGCGACTACGAACAGGGCTTTATCCGGTTTGGTCAGTTCTTTAAAGTTTACGTCCAGTCTTCCCCTGAATTCCGGCGGTTTCCTACCGACCTGCTGAACCTGTATGTAAAAAATGACCGCGACGAGATGGTACCCTATTCGGCATTTATGTCATTAAAGAAAACACAGGGCCCGAATGAGATTACCCGGTATAATATGTATAACTCAGCCTCTATACGGGGGCTTCCGGCCGAAGGGTACACTACGGCCGATGCCATTGCGGCCATAAAAGAAACGGCAGCCAAAACGCTGCCCTCCGGGTATGATATCGCCTGGGAAGGGCTTTCCTACGATGAAGCCCTGAGAGGCAATGAATCGATCTATGTCTTTGCGGTGGTGCTACTGTTTGTGTATATGGTGCTGGCCGCTCAGTATGAGAGCTTCATCATTCCCCTGGCCGTGGTACTTTCACTGCCTGTGGGTATTTTCGGCTCCTTTTTTATGCTCAAAGCCATGGGACTGGCCAATGATATTTATGCACAGGTGGGAGTAATTATGTTGATAGGGCTGCTGGGCAAGAATGCCGTGCTCATCGTGGAGTTTGCGGTGCAGAAGCGACAGGCCGGCTATACCCTTTTCGATGCCGCCATCGAAGGCGCTAAAGTGCGTTTCAGGCCTATTCTTATGACCTCCTTTGCTTTTGTCGCCGGTTTGGTTCCCCTGGTAGTTTCGCATGGAGCAGGAGCCATTGGAAACCGCACCATCGGCTCGTCAGCCATGGGCGGCATGCTGTCAGGTACCATCTTCGGTGTCATTATCATTCCGGGACTGTACTATATTTTCGGAAAAATGGCCGATGGCAAAAAAATAATCCAGGACGAATTCGAAGGACCTTTAACAGAAGATTTGTTTGATCATGAATAAAATGAGAATACTGAAATACGCAGCGTTGAGCGGCGTATTTCTTCATATAGTAGCCTGTAAGACGCCCGTTTTAACGCAGCGGTCAGAAAGCGTAAATCTTCCTGCGGCATACGCACAAACGGATGCCGTGTCACAAAGTTCCGGGAAACTGCACCGGAAAGAATTTTTTAAAGACGACTATCTGCGCGCATTGATTGATACGGCCCTTGCAAATAACCAGGAGCTGAATATCTTACTTCAGGAAATAGCAATTTCCAAGAATGAAATTCAGGCCAGGAAAGGGGAATATCTCCCTTTTGTGAACCTCAGGGGCGGAATGGGTCTGGACAAAGGCGCCCGTTACACCACCCAGGGCGCATTGGAAGAACATGCCGAGATCAAACCCGGTAAAGAGATTCCCGAACCTATGCCTGATTTTATGGTGGGGGCTTTTGCCACCTGGGAACCGGACATCTGGCACAAACTGCGAAATGCAACCCAAGCTTCTGTAAAGCGCTATCTAGCCACTGAAGAAGGCAAAAACTTCATGGTGACCCACCTGATTTCCGAGATCGCCCTTTCGTATTATGAGCTATTGGCCCTGGATAAACAACTGGCCATTATCAATCAGTATATTTCTATACAGAACGATGCCCTGAGCGTGGCCCGGCTGCTGAAAATTTCCACCCGTTCGAATGAGCTGGCCGTGAAACGTTTTGAAGCGCAATTGTTAAAAACCGAGGCCTTGCAATACGGCGTTCACCAGAAAATGGTAGAAACCGAAAACCGGATTAATTTTCTGCTGGGGCGCTATCCGCGGCACATAGAACGGAGCTTGAACGGTTTTGAAAACCTGAGTCCGGAAGTCGTTCATAGCGGTTTGCCCGCTGATCTGCTTCAAAACCGGCCGGATATTAAGCAGGCCGAGCTGGAACTCGCGGCCCATAAGCTGGATATCCTGGTGGCCCGGGCCAGGTTTTATCCTTCAGTAGGTTTAACAGCGGGAGTAGGCCTGCAGGCATTTAACCCGGTTTACCTGGTCAAGCCCCAATCTATTCTGGCTAATATGGCCGGTGACCTGGTAGCTCCCTTAATCAATAAGCGCGCCATCACCGCTGAATATTGCAATGCCAATGCCCGGCAGATCCAGGCGGTTTTCGACTATGAAAGGACTATTCTGAATGCCTATATCGAGGTAGTTAACGAGGTCTCCAAGATCAAAAACCTCGACAGCACCTATCGCCTGAAAGTGCAGGAGGTAGATACCATCACCCAATCGATCACCATCTCCAACAGCCTGTTCAAGAATGCCAGGGCCGATTACCTGGAGGTGTTACTCACCCAGAGAGAAGCCCTCGAAACGCAGTTTGAGCTGGTAGAAACCAAAATGCAGCAAATGGCCGCGACGGTCAACCTGTATAAGGCCCTGGGGGGCGGATGGGAGTAAATTTCATTACTTTATAGCCACGGGCCGTCTGAGAGTTATATTCAGGCGGCCTTTTTTTTAAGGCTTGGGATTCTGATCTCTTTAAAAGTTGTAAGTCGGCTTTAACTTTAAGTCCTAAGGAGAGCGAATAATATGCTGATAGTGAAAATAAATTTTTTTTAATTTATTCTTTTAATAACCAGTCTATTACATTTACTTTTTGTATTCCTTTATACGAACTTTCGGGTTCCACATCCATTGTGAGCAAGGTACGTTTGTTATAATCTTTTATCAGTTCAAATGGTCGCATTTCACGTTCAAAAGTGCTTTCTTCTCTGGTTGTCCAAGCAACTTGATAGTATTCCCAATCACCTCCATTGGTCATTACGGCAAAATCCACTTCTATTCTGTCGGCTTTTCCTATAAACACACGTCTGTTCCTCCGAAGCAATTCCAGATAAACGATATTTTCTAGATGATGGCCGAAATCGGTATTTTTAGTTTTCCCAAGCAATGCTTCTTTAAAGCCCAAATCTACTGCATAATATTTTTCTTGTGTACGAAGCAGGTTTTTCCCTTTAATATCGTAGCGTGGCACTTTGTAAAAAAGATACGCTTCCGTTAAAGCATTCAAATACTTATCAATTGTATGATAAGATATTGTATTCCCTTCACTTTTAAGCACATTTGATATTTTTGAGCTTGAAAGTGGCGAGCCGATATTGTCCAGCATAAATTTTAGAACCAACTCGAAATTTCCTTCTTTGTACCAGAGATGACGAATGAAAATGTCTTTTTGTGCAATATCGTTATAGATGTTTTGCAGGTATTTTTCCGTTTGATTAGACGGAAGTTCAAGCATTCCGGGCATTCCTCCGTTTTGTAAATATTGAGAAAACAATAAATCCAACCGGCTTTTGTCCTCAAAAGTACTGATGTATTCTTTAAACGACAGTGGGTAAACAGGAATAGAAATATAACGTCCTGTCAATAAAGTACCTAACTCACTACTCAATAAATACGCGTTTGAACCTGTAACATAAACATCGATGTTGGGTTTGACAAATAACCCGTCCACAACACGCTCAAACTCTTTTACGTTTTGCACTTCGTCCAAAAACACATAACAAGGCATAGATAAATCCAACTGATTCACAATGTGGTAATACAGAGTGTCTATATCGTTTAGAAATTTCCGGTTTTCAAAATCCTCAAAATTTAAAAAGACGGTCTGACTTTCCGAAACACCTTCTGTTTTCAAGTACTCACGAAACAACTGCATAATGGTGCTTTTGCCACATCGACGAACACCTACCAACATTTTAATAAGGTTTATATCTTTTAAGCTCTTTAAAATTTCAAGATATTCCGGTCGCTGTATCATAATTTTCTAAAATCTGTTTTACTTTACAAGTTTTAGCAAATTTAACCCTTTTGTGAAATTTTACAAAACTGGTTCATCTTTACAAATTTTAGCAAATTGAGTACATAGACTAAATGTATTCCCTGCTAAGTCTTAGACACAAACAAAAACGCTAATTTGCGGCATACTGGGCGCCGGCACCTGTAACATCACCTATTGTCAGATTAAAATTTACCCTCTAAACACGAAAAAAATAATAACCTTTGATAATTTACTAAACACTGTTTATTATATTTGCATCGTTAATAATCTTGGACCATGGGCATATCAGACAGAAAAGAAAGAGAAAGAGAGGAAATGAGAAGGCGGATTCTGGATTCGGCCAAGAAATTATTCCTGGATCTGGGGTACGAAAAAACCTCCATCAGGGGGATAGCCGAAGACATAGAGTACAGTCCGGCCACCATCTACCTCTATTTTAAAGATAAAAACGAGCTTCTTTTTGCGCTCCATCAGGAAGCCTTCGTGGAGTTTGCCAAGACCTTTGAAAAGGTGGCGCCTTTTGCGGATCCTTTTGAGCGCCTGGTAGCTTTAGGGCAGGAGTACCTGACTTTTGCGTTCTCCAACCCCGAACTGTACGAGCTGATGTTTCTGCTCACAGCACCCATGGAAACCCTGGAAATCCGGGAGGATGTATGGGAAGACGGCAAAAACGTGTACACGGCCCTGGAAGCGCTGGTGGCTGAATGCCAATCCGCGGGGCATTTTAAAGGCGCTGATATTTCGGAACTCTCGATGATGATCTGGGCCACGGTACACGGACTGGTAACCATCCATCTCCGGAAAAGATGCACGATGTTTGACGAAAATGAGCGCGATCCGAGAATTCAGGGTGGACTGAACAGCCTGATTCTGATGCTACGGAGTTATTGATGAGTAGTGAGTAGTGAGTAGTGAGTAGTGAGTAGTGAGCTTTGAGCTAAAATTTTATATCTATGAAATAGCCATGAGCATTCAGCTATCAGCCGGGTGGCGTACCACTATCAGAAAACCGGCACACCAACCGGCGGCTAGGTGCCCCCCAATGAATAAACGAAGCGTCGCGGGGCGGCCTTCCGTCCGGCTGACCGCTGATAGCTGATAGCTAAATTTTTATACACATGAGAAAACTTCTGTTTCTTGTAATTTTATTCGGGCCGCCTGCTGAAATCATGGGGCAGGGATCTATTCTGCAACGCTACCTTGAAGAAGGCGTAGCCAGCAACCTCGCCCTCAGGCAACAAAACCTTGAAATAGAAAAAGCCTTAAAGGGGATAGAAATCGCCCGAACA
Organism: uncultured Lacihabitans sp.; assembly: GCA_964423865.1. Classification (GTDB taxonomy): domain Bacteria; phylum Bacteroidota; class Bacteroidia; order Cytophagales; family Spirosomataceae; genus Leadbetterella. The sequence continues at coordinate 14,843 of CAYRGN010000007.1, read as the reverse complement.
AACTATTTTCCCCAGGTAACATTCGCCCCCAGTTATTCCGTAGCTTTTGGCGGACGGAAGATTCAGATTCCAATCGGCGACCTCCTCAACCCGGTGTACAGCACCCTGAACGAACTAACCGGAAGCAGCGCCTTTCCCCAGGTAGAAAATGCCAGCGAACAGCTAGCCCCCATGAATTTCCACGATACCAAACTGGAGATCAAAGTACCGCTTTTCAATACCGACATCCGCTATAATGTAGCCTTGCAAAAAGATTTGCTGGTCACCGAAGAAGCCAAAAGGAAATTCCTGGAGTATGAACTTCGCCACGCCATAGAAACCGCCTACTACCAATACCTCCAAAGTCTGGAGGCCGTCAGCATCTACGAAAATTCTGAAAAATTACTGGACAGTTACCTCGCGTTAAACCAAAAGCTGGTGCAGCACGAAGAAGCCCTCAAAGACGCGATACTCTCCGCCGAATACGAACTGAGCCGCATACAACAAGAGAAGGCTGCTGCCGAAAAAAACAGCCGGGTGGCCCGGGCCTATTTCAATTTTCTCCTGAACCGGAACCTGGAAGAACCCGTTCAGGCCGATACCGCCCTATTTCGCTCCCTACCGGCGGTGATGCCTCTACACGAATATACAGAAAACGCCTTCCGAAACCGACCAGAGTTTGAGCAGCTGAATGCCGGACTGAAAACCACCCAGACCCTCCTTCAGATGCAGGAGAAAAACGCCCTGTTGCCCCAGGTGTTCTTTGGCGCCAATACCGGCTTCCAGGGTTTTGGTTACACGTTCCGCGACCAGGCCTATATGGTAGGACAAATAGGACTGAATTGGTCCTTGTTTCATGCCGGGGAAAAGAAAATGAAAATACAGCAAACCCGCATTTCGGGGGAAATCCTGAAAACCAAAACCGAGGAGGCCCGGAAGCAGGTAGAAATGCAGATTTACCGGAATTACCGGGAGTTGGAAACGGCCCTCAGCGCCCTACAAAGCAAGGAGCGCGATCAGGCCAGAACCCAAAAGATCTTTGAACTGGTGAACAGCCGATATAAAAACGGGGCAGCCATACCCCTGGAAGTCCACAAAGCGCAGAACGATCTCCTCCTCTCTGAGCTCTCACATTCCCTGGGCCGGCTGGAGATATGGTTGAAATACGCGGAACTGAAGAAAGCAGCGGGATATTAATTTCCAAAATGATCAATAAAGCCGTTAAATACAAAATTTTATACCGATGAAATAGCCATAAGCATTCAGCTATCAGAAAACCGGCACACCAAGCGGTGCGCCGCCCGGAGGAGCGCCTCCCGCCGCCAATGTATAAGCGAAGCGTCGCGGGGCGGCCTTCCGCCCGGCTGACTGCTGAAAGCTGAAGGCTGAAAGCAAATTTTTATACCAATGAAAAAGATATTTTTAGGAATCGTACTCCTCACATGGGGGTGCAGCCCTCAAAAGGAGGCCCGGGAAGAAACCTCCGACAAAGTGGCTTTAGCCGTGAATACCACCACGGTAGAAAACCACACTTTCCATGAAACGGTAAGCTCATCGGGCATGCTCACGTCAAAGTCGGAGATAAAGCTGGCCTTTAAAACCGGAGGAATGATCCGGAAATCGTACGTCAACGAAGGGCAGTACGTAAAAGCCGGCCAACTCCTGGCCGAGCTGGACCTCTCCGAGATCGAAGCCCAGGTGAACCAGGCGCGTATAGGGTTTGAAAAAGCCAAACGCGACTACGAACGGGCGGAGAGCCTTCACCGGGAAGAAGCCGTAACCCGAACCACGCTGAACGATGCCAAAAGCGGCCTCGATATAGCTACCCAAACCCTGAATGCCGCCGAATTCAACCAGAAACTCTCCCGCATCTATGCTCCAGTATCCGGACGGATTCTGATGAAGATGGCCGAACAGGGCGAACTCATCGGCCCCTTTTCTCCCATGTTTATCCTGGGTACCGGTGAACAGGCATACGTAGTGAATGTAGGCCTGACCGACCGCGACATCGTAAAGATTTCCCTGGGCGACAAAGCCGAAGTGACCCTTGACGCCTACCCCGGAGAAACGTTTGAAGGGAAAGTGACGCAGATTGCCCAGATGATCACCCCTTCTACCGGCACCTACGGCATAGAAGTGGAAATAAGCGCCCGGGGCAAAAAGCTCATTGCCGGCTTTGTAGCCCGCGTAACCCTGCACACCGGCAAAGCCACGTCTACCCTGGCCGTACCGGTAGAAGCCCTGGTCAACGCCCATGGAAAGCAAGCCGACGTTTACCTATATTCGGAAGGAAAAGCGCTTAAAAGAGGCATTATCATAGGTCATATCTACGAAAACTATGTGGCCGTTACCGAAGGCCTTCAGGCCGGTGACCCCGTCATTACCAGCGGCAGCGGCTTTGTTTCAGACGGCGATCCGGTAAGCACGAATAACTGATGAGCTATGAGCTATGAGCTATGAGCTATGAGCTATGAGCTATGAGCTATGAGCTATGAGAAAATGCCAAAGCGCGCGTGGCGGTTCCCCGCCAATGAAAAAAAACTCAATACTCAATACTCAATACTCAATACTCAATGCTCATAGCTAAAACCTAAACACCATGAAGATTACAGAATTTTCGGTCAAAAACCACCAGTTCACCATCATCATCTTTGTGATGATCATGGCTTTGGGCATCACATCCCTGCTCAACATGCCCAAAGCCGAAGACCCGGCCATGCGGGCTACCTTTAACTCCATCATTGTGGTGTATCCCGGCACCAGCCCGGAAGACATGGAAGAGCTGGTAGTAGACCCTATCGAAGACAAAATAGCCTCCCTGGGCGAAATCAAAAAAATGGTTTCCTACGCCGCTGACGGGGTGGCCAGCGTGGTGGTTGAGTTTGATTTCCGGGCCGATGAGAAAGAGAAAAACAACGAAGTACTCCGGGAAATTAACGCCTTGCGCACCAAACTTCCCCAAGACATTTATTCCATTGACGTAGTCAAAGTAACTCCCGAAACCGTCAATATTATCCAATGCGCCCTGCTCTCCGAATCGGCCTCCTTTTACGAGCTGAACCAACAGGCCGAAGTCCTTAAAGACCAACTCAAAAAGGTCAAGGGCATCAAGGATATTGACATTCACGCCGTGCCGAACCGACAGGTGAGAATTGACCTGAACACCGACCGCCTTGCCCGCTTTAACATTCCACTGGCACGACTCATGCAGATCATCCAGTCGGAAAACATGAACATCCCGGCCGGAGCCATCGAGATCGGCAACCGCCGCATCAATGTGAAAACCTCCGGCGCCTACAACTCTCTCGATGAGATCCGGAATACCGTGGTCAGCTCATCCGGGCAGAACATCACCTACCTGAAAGACGTAGCGGAAGTGTACTACGACTACGAAGAAAACAATTACCTGGCCCGCCTCAACGGCCAAAGAGGGATCTTCCTCACCGCAAGTCAGAAATACGGCACCAATATTTTTGAGATTGATTCCAAAATCAGTCCTATCATCGAATCGTTTTCTGAAACTCTCCCGCCCAATATTACCCTCGAAAAGAGCTTTGATCAGGCGAAAAGTGTCTCGAAAAGGCTTCTTGGACTCGCCCGCGACTTTGGCATCGCCATTTTCCTGGTATTGATCACCCTCATCCCCCTGGGTGTCCGGGCCTCGATCATTGTGATGATCTCCATCCCCCTTTCCCTGGCCATAGGTCTGGCGGGGATCGACCTCATGGGGTATTCCATCAACCAGCTGTCGGTGGTAGGCCTCATTATTTCCCTGGGCCTCCTGGTAGACGACTCCATTGTGGTGGTAGAAAACATTTCCCGTTACCTGCGCGAAGGCTATTCCCGGAAAGAAGCGGCCATACAAGGCACCAAACAGATCTCTATGGCGGTACTGGGTTGTACGGCCACGCTCATACTGGCTTTTCTACCCCTTACTTTCCTGCCAGAAGCCTCCGGTGACTTCATTCGCAGCCTCCCCATAGCCGTGATTACCACGGTGCTGGCTTCCCTGTTTGTTTCCCTCACCATCGTACCTTTCCTGGCCAGCCTGCTGATGCCCCGGGAGGAAAAAGAACACGGGAATATCGTACTGCAATACATGAACAAAGCCATTGACAGCTCGTATCAGAAAATACTTCACTGGTCTCTGCTGAACCCGTTCAAAACCCTGGCGGTGGCGGTACTCCTCTTTAGCGGCAGCCTGCTGCTGATCCGCGTAATCGGCATTACGGTCTTCCCGAAATCGGAGAAACCCCAGTTCCTGATCAATATTGAAACACCTCTGGGTACCTCGCTCTCCGAGACCGACCAGGCCGTGCGGTACACCGAAAACCTGCTTGCCGAGAGTCCGCTGGTGAAAAACTATGCGGCCAACATCGGCAAAGACAATCCTCGTATCTATTATAACGTGGTTCCACGGGGCGGTACGGCTACCAATTATGCCCAGATTTTTGTACAGCTGCAGGAAGGTACAGAAGTACCTGAACGCACGCACTACATCAATGAACTTAGAGAAAAACTCAATCTCTACCCCGGCGCCCGCATCAAAGCCCTGGAGTTTGAACAGGGCGCACCTGTAGAAGCCCCGCTCACCACGAGGGTCTTTGGCGAGAACCTGGATTCCCTGAAAATACTGGCCGACCGCGTAGAAAAGTTGTACAAAGACACCGAAGGTACCATTTATGTCAACAACCCCATCAGCAACAAATCTACCGACCTCCGGGTCAGGGTCAATACCGATAAGGCCGGCTTACTGGGCATTCCTACTCTGGAGGTCGACCGGCATATTCGTATGGCCGTCTCCGGCTTCCCCCTGGGTAATTTCCGGGATGAAAACGGGGAGAATAACGAGATCGTCCTTTCCCTGCCCAGGGGAAAAACCGTCAGCGCCGACGTATTTGACAAAATTTATATTCCTGCCGGAAACGGAGCCCAGATTCCCCTCTCCCAACTGGCCACCATTGAATTTGAAAGTTCAGCCAACCGGATACAGCACTACAACCAGGAGAGGTACACCTCTGTTTCTTCCTTTGTAGAAGAAGGTTTTACCACCGCCGAAACGCTCAAAAAGTTCAATGAAAAATTAACTGAAATGAAGTTTCCATCGGGCTACAGCTATGAGCTGGCCGGAGAAGAAGAACAGAAGGCGGAGACCTTCGGCGGCCTGGGGACTATCATCATCATCACCATTTTCGGTATTCTGGCCGTACTGATCCTCGAATTCAGAACATTCAAGTCTTCCTTTATCGTCTTGTCGGTGATTCCCCTAGGCGTCATCGGCGCGGTGAGCATTCTCTTCCTGACCGGCAATACCATGTCGTTTACCGCCGTGGTAGGTATCATCGCCCTGGCGGGTATTGAGGTAAAAAACTCTATTTTGCTGGTAGATTACACCAATTATCTCCGGAAAGAAGAAAATATGAGTATTGATGAAGCCATAGAAAAAGCAGGTAAAACGCGATTTATTCCGATCGTTTTAACGACTTTAACCGCCATTGGCGGACTCATGCCCCTGGTACTGGAGCATTCCCCGCTCTATTCGCCCCTGGCCCTGGTGATCATTGGCGGACTGATCTCCTCCCTGGTGCTGACGCGTATTGTTACGCCGGTGATGTACAAGCTGCTGCCACCGAAGGTCTGAGTCTGATAGGATTTCGTTGTTTGTGGCACAAAGGACACCACGTTTTTCCCGGTAAAGTTTTATCTTTACCGGGGATTCATCATCGGCAGCCACCGCTTTATGATAAAACATCTGTTCATAGCCGTACTTTTCTTTTTCTCCGGAATCAGGGAGCTGCTTGCCCAGCACTCTCTCGGCCTGCCTCATATCATCAATTACAACAATACCACCTACCAGGGCGGGCGGCAAAACTGGAGCATCGCCCAAGACAAAGACGGGATACTCTACTTTGGCAATAACGAGGGCCTGCTCACATTTGACGGCCGCTACTGGCAACTGTATCCGCTTCCTAACGCCACCGTGGTGCGTTCGGTCGCCATTGCTCCTGACGGCACCGTGTATGTGGGCGGGCAAGACGAGATCGGCTATTTTGTACCGGATGAACTGGGTACCCTCACCTATCATTCCCTCATTACCCTTCTTCCCGAATCGGAACGGTCTTTATCGGATGTCTGGAATATTGAAATACTGGACGGAAACGTATTTTTCAGAACCACCACCCGCATTCTCCATTATTTCGACGGTCGCATACGGGTCGATAAAACCCCGGCTACCTGGCATTTCCTCGGAAAAGCGGGCGACAAGGTCTACGCTCAGAACGGATCGGAAGGACTTTTTGTGTATGAAAACCAGGTATGGAAACCCCTGGCCCATCATCCCCTCCTGGAAGAACATACCGTCTCCTCGGTTTTTCCTTACCATAAAGACACCCTCCTGGTCAGCACACTGAAAGCCGGTCTTTTTCACCTGATAGACCACCGCCTTGTTCCTTTCAAAACGGAGATCGACGCCGAACTTCGTCTTCACCGGGTGTACTATACCAAAGACCTGGGAAAAGGCCGTATCGCCATCGGCACTACTTCTTCCGGACTCTTCATTATCAATCGCGGGGGACAGCTCCTGCAAAAGTTCACCTATGAAGACGGCCTCCAGAATAACTACATCCGGGATATATTTAATGACCGCGACAATAACCTCTGGCTGGCGCTGGACTATGGAATAGATTACATTTCGCTGAACAGCGGCATACACTATATCTACCCCGACAAGGAAAACCCGGTCAGCAGTTACGGAGTCCGCATTTTCAAACAAAATCTTTACATCGGCACCTCCAGCGGGCTTTATACCACTCCGGTGATCACAGAAGGAAACGGAAAGATCCGTCAACCCGATTCACACTTCCGGAAAGTGGCGGGAAGCGAAGGTCAGGTGTGGGGACTGGGGGAAGTCAATGGCCGCCTGCTCATGGGCCATGAAGACGGTGGGTTTGAGGTGACCCCCCACTCGCTTATTTCCATTTACAAAGGAATCGGCACCTGGCAGTTCCGGGGCACCTCTCGGGTGCTTCCGGTAAAAAACCTTATTGCAGGCACCTATAACGGCTTAAACCTGCTCTCTTTTTCCGACGACCATTTCACCAATGAGGGGCAGATCACCCATTCATCGGAGTCTCTGCGCTTTATCCACTACGATGAACCGTCCCGCTCCGTGTGGGCCTCTCACCCCAACCGGGGAATATTTCGTTTTTTCCTCTCCGACGACCTCAAGACAGTTACCCGCACAACAGATTATTCTACCGGGAAAGGCCTGCCTTCCGTACTTCACAATTACCTGTTCTATATCCGGAATACCTTGCTGGTAACGCATCCGGAAGGGGTATTTGAATACGACAGTAAAACCGACAGCTTCCGGCCGGCTCCGCTGTATGATTCCCTGAAAGGACAGGCCATTCAATACATGACGGAAGGGCCTGACGGCAATGTATGGTTCATTACCCATAAAAAACCCGGGGTACTTGACTTTAGCCGTTCCGGAGACCGGGTCATCTATTTCCCGGAGCTGAACGCCAAGGTGCTGGGCGGTTTTGAGTCGGTTTACATTTATAACGACGAAAATATCTTTTTCGGAGCGGAAAAAGGGGTTATTGTGTTGAACTACCGGTTCTACCAGGAGAAAAACCGCAAACCGAACGTACTTCTCCGAAGCGTCCGTGCCATAGATCACCAAAGACAGGAAAAGGTATTGTATGGAGGATATCCGCGTACAGCAACGGAAAAAGCCACCGTAAAATACACCTTCAATTCTTTCCAGTTTACATTTACGGCGCCGCTCTATGACCAGCAGGACAATATTCTATTCAGCTATATGCTGGAAGGTTCGGATAAAACATGGTCAGCCTGGAATAACCGAAGCGAAAAAGAATATACCAATCTACCCGCTGGCAACTATATCTTTAAGGTGAAATCCAGGAACGGCATAGGAAACGAATCGGAAGTGGTCACCTATGCTTTCACCGTTCATCCGCCCTGGTTTGCTACCACCTTCAGCTATTTCGTTTATTTTATCCTGTTTCTGCTCCTGTTGTATTATCTGCTGACATTGCAAAACCGAAAACTGAAGCGCAAACATGACCGGGAGCTTCATCTTCAGCAGCTGGAACTACAGAAGAAAGAAAAGGAAGTGATGCAGCTCACGAACGAACGACTGGAAGCCGACGTAAATTTCAAAGACAAAGAGCTGGCCAATATGACCATGCACCTGGTACAGCGGGGAGAGATCCTGTCAAAAATCAAGGAAAATGTGGTGGATATTCTCAAGAAACAGGAACAGAATTCGGTAAAATTCAACTTCAGACAACTCCTTCGGCTGATCAAAGACGCGGAAAGAACCAACGAAGACTGGGAGCAGTTTAACCGGAACTTCAATAATGCGCACGAAGGTTTTTTCCTGCTGCTGAAAGAAGAACACCCCGATCTCACGGCCCATGAACTCCGGCTATGCGCGCTCCTGAAGATGAACCTGCTTTCCAAAGAAATTGCCCAGATCATGCATGTATCTGTAAAAGCGGTGGAGATAAGCCGTTACCGCCTGCGTAAAAAACTTCGTCTGGAATCAGAGGTGAATCTCCACGATTACCTTTCGCGCTATACGCTTAATCTCCCGGAAAAGGAAAAACCCGGGCGTCAGGAGGGCCTTTAAAGCCCGGTTACTGATCCAAAAAAACAGGACAATAATTCAATTTTTTTTGCGACGAAGCAATCCCTTGTTCCCCAGGAATTTAAAAAAATCCTGTAGAGGTATTGTAGTGCCAATTCCGGCTTAAAAAACACGTTTTTAAATTTTTTGTAGTGGTAAATGTAGATCATCAAAAAATGGATCTTACCGCTGCCTCTTCTACTTTTGGCTCCTCAATCATCTAATTAATTCAACCAGTATGAGAAACAGAATTTTACATGCATTTGTATTTCTCTGTGTTTGGGGTGCCTCTCTGCACGCCGCCGCACAGACCTTGCAGGTGAAAGGGCGTATCACCTCTGCTTCAGACGGAGGCCCCCTGCCCGGGGTGACCATTTCCGTGCAGGGCCGCAATACCGCTACGCTCTCCAACGAGGCGGGTGAATACAGCCTGGATATCCAGGGTACACCGGCCACTTTGCTCTTCAGGCAGGTAGGAATGGTTCCTAAAGAAATAGTGGTTCGTTCGGGAGGAGTATACGATGTGTCGCTGGAAGACGACATGACCGAGCTGGATCAGCTGGTAGTAGTAGGCTATAATACACAAAAGAGAACGGTAGTAACCGGCGCCATCACGAGTGTGAAGGCTTCTGACCTGGAGACCATGCCGGTGACCCGGCTGGAGCAGTCGCTTCAGGGAAGAACCTCGGGCCTGACCATTGCCACCAACTCCGGCCAGCCGGGTTCTGCCGCTACCATTCGTGTACGCGGATTCACTACTTTCGGCAATAATAATCCCTTATGGGTGGTAGACGGCGTGGTGGTAGACGCAGGCGGCATCAGCTACCTGAACCAGTCAGACATTGAATCTATTGAAGTACTTAAAGATGCCTCTTCCCAGGCCATTTATGGCGCCCGGGCGGCGGCCGGAGTAATCCTCGTCACCACCAAGAAAGGTGCTTCCGGGGGCCTTCGTGTAAACTACAATACCTTTGCGGGTATATCTGCTCCGGCCAGGAAATTAAGCCTCCTGAATGCCCGCGAATATGCCACTCTGAGAAACGAAGCGGCCCTTGCGGCCGGCAACGCTTTGCCTTTCAGTGATCCCTCAGCGATGGGAGGAGGCACCGACTGGCAGGAAGAAGTATTTAACCGGAGCGCCTTCCGCCAAAACCATGAATTCAGCCTCAGCGGCGGAAACAGTACCTCTACGTTCTACAGCTCTTTCGGGCACCTGTCTCAGGAAGGGGTGATCACATCGGAGATCTCCAATTACAAACGAACCAACATTCGTCTGAATTCTGAACATAAGATTGCCTCCTGGCTGAAGCTGGGTCAGAACCTGGGATATTCTCACGAAAAGAGTCAGGGACTGGGCAATACCAACAGCGAATTCGGAGGCCCGCTTTCGTCGGCCATTAACCTCGACCCCATCACTCCTCTGATTGAAACAGACCCGGCGGTGATCAACTCTCCGAACCGGCCTTACAGCGCTAACCCGGTAGTGAGAGATGCGAACGGCTACCCCTACGGAATATCGCAGTATGTAACCCAGGAAATGACCAACCCCATGGCCTACATCCAGACCCGCTTAGGAAACTACGGTTGGTCAGATAATATCGTAGGAAATGTGTACGGAGAGATCAGTCCCGTGAAAGGCCTGAAAATCCGCTCCACCCTGGGGGCTAAGCTGTCTTTCTGGGGCCAGGAGAGTTTTACTCCCGTATCGTACCTGAATGCCGTGAATGTCCGTTCACAGAACAATTTCAGCCGGGGTACCAACCGCGGCTTTGACTGGAACCTCGAAAACACCCTTCTTTATACCAAAGAGTTTAGTGATCACAGCCTGACGTTTCTGTTAGGCCAGGGAGCCTACTACGACAACCGCGCCAGGGGCATATCTGTCACCTACTTCGGTTTGCCGGTAGACAATTTTGATGACGCGTCACTGAATTATAACATTCCTACCGATCAGCGAAACTCATCGGGTTATGAAAACGCCGGCCATACCGTTTCTTCCCTGTTTGCCCGGGTAAATTACAATTACCAGGAGAAATATATGCTGGAAGCCCTGGTTCGGAGAGACGGCTCCTCTCGCTTCGGCTCCAATAACAAATACGGGGTATTCCCCTCCTTTTCCGTGGGCTGGCTGATGAGTCGTGAAGCCTTCCTGCAAGGGCATGATTATATCAAGATGCTGAAGCTGCGCGGCGGATACGGCGTGGTAGGAAATGACAATATCAATGATTTTGCTTATTTGTCTACCATTGGCGGCGGGCGTAACTATACCATAGGTTACACCGATATGTACACCGTAGGCTACAGTCCGAATGCCCCCTCTAACCCCGACCTGAAATGGGAACAAACCAGCCAGACCAACATAGGGCTTGAAATGAACCTCCTGCATAAAATCAGCCTGACCTTTGACTGGTTCAATAAGGTAACTACGGGAATCCTTCAATATCCACGGATTCCGGCCTATGTGGGAGCTATCGGCAATCCGGCGGCCAATGTGGCCGACATGCGCAACACCGGCGTAGAGCTGGAACTGGGATACAGCCACCGCCTGGGCGAGGTAGACTTTTCGGTAAACGGAAATGTCTCCTACCTGAAAAATGAGGTGACTAACATCGGCGCGGGAGTGAACTTCCTGGACGGCGCCGGTTTCCAGGCTTCTTCCTACAGCATTACAAGAACCATGACCGGCCAGGCTTACAACTCATTTTACGGGTTTAAGACCCTGGGTATTTTCCAGAATCAGGCGGAAATAGAAGCCTATACCAACAGTGAAGGGGCCCTCATTCAGCCGAATGCGCAGCCGGGCGACTTTAAGTGGGCCGACCTCGACGGGAACGGCAGCATTGACGCGTCTGACCGTACTTTTATCGGTGACCCTACCCCCAACTGGACTTTCGGCTTTACCGTTTCAGCAACGTATAAGAATTTTGATGCCACCCTTTTCGGGCAAGGCGTAGCAGGCAACAAGATCTTCCAGGGATTAAGACGCCTGGACATCAACAACGCCAATTATTCCCGGAAGGCGCTGGGAAGATGGACGGGCGAAGGCTCTTCCGATACCTATCCCCGCTTAAGCGACAACGATCCGAACCGGAACTTCACCAACCCCTCGGAATTTTACCTGGAAGACGGAAGTTACCTGCGCTTTAAAACCGTACAGCTGGGTTATACCCTGCCCGTTTCGCTGACACAGAAGATGGGTATTCAGAAGACCCGCTTATACGTTATGGCGGAAAACCTGCTGACCTTCACCCGCTATTCCGGCTATGATCCTGAAATCGGCGGCGGAATAATGAGTATTGACCGCGGCGTTTATCCGCAGGCACGCTCATTCATGTTAGGTTTAAATGTTTCATTCTAATCGGTCATATCAAATGAAAAGATATTTTAATCATTTTGCCCTCTTTCTCCTTTTTACAGGATTGACCGGGTGCAAAGACAGTTTCCTGGAACTGAAACCGCGAGGTACAGACCTGGAAAGCAACTATTACAAAAACCGTCAGGAAGCGTATAACGGACTGGTGGCGATCTATGATGTGCTGGGTTACCAGGCATCCAATTACACTACCAAAATACTGGCCACCTCGGCGGCTTCTGATGACCACTACGCGGGCGGTGGCGGCTCTTCTGACCTGCCTCATCTCCAGGCCTGGTCAAACTACAGCCTCACGCCGGCCGTAGGCCCCCAGGCAGACCTGTGGTACAGGAATTACATGGGCATCATGCGGGCCAACGTACTGCTTCAGAAACTCCCGGAAGTTCCGATGGGCGATGCCGAAAAAAACCGCTTTGCCGCTGAAGCGAAGTTCCTGAGAGCCTTTTTCTATTTTGACCTGGTGCGCTATTTCAGAAATGTTCCTTTAATTGACCAGCCCCTGACCGGCGACGAGATCTACCAGATCGAGCAGGCCGCTCCGGCAGATGTGTATGCCCTTATTGAGAAAGACCTGACAGAAGCGGCGGCTGACCTTCCTGAAAGAATAGCCGCCGAATCTGAAGCGGGAAGGGCCTCCCAGGGTACAGCCAGAGCCCTCCTTGGGAAAGTATATCTCCAACAGGAGAAATTTACCCAGGCGGCCCAGCAACTGGCCGAAGTAAACGGGGAACCGGGTCAGACCAGCCGGTACGGTTACCGCCTCCTTAGCCAATACGGTGACCTGTTCAAAGTGGATAATAAATTTAACAGTGAGTCTGTCCTGGAGCTTTCATTTACCAATACATCGGTAGGAGACTGGGGCTGTATCAACTGTACCGAAGGCAATATCCTAAACATCATGATCGGACCCAGAGGGTACAGCGCCGGCGCTTCCGGCCCCGACTATGTATCGGGCTGGGGTTTCCTGCCTCTTACTGAAAACCTGGTAAACGCCCTACAGGGTGACCCGCGCTACCCTTACACGGTAGTGGACATGAAGGCATTGGAAGCGGAAGGAAAAGCTACCTATTCCCCCGGCTATATGGATACGGGCTATTTCTTGGAAAAATATGCCGGACGGGAGGCGAACCGCTGGACGGGAGCAGGTACATTCGAACTGAACTTCCCGCAAAATATTTATGAGATACGCCTGGCAGATACGTACCTGATGGAAGCCGAAGCCCTGGTACGGGGTGGAGGAAATACCCCCCGCGCCGCGGCCCTGCTCAATGCCGTAAGGGCCAGGGTGGGACTTCCTGCCGTGGATGCCACCTTTGACAATGTCAAAAAGGAGAGACGCCTGGAGCTGGCCGGAGAAGGACAGCGCTGGTTTGATATTGTACGCTGGGGCGACGCAGCCGGCCTTCTCTCCGACAGAGGGTTTGTGGCCGGGAAACACGAGGTATTGCCTATTCCACTCCTGGAACTCGACAATACCCGTCTTGAGCAGAATAAAGAATATGGTGGAACCAAATGAGCAGAAAAACAATGAAGACCCAATATAAAAATACGTTTAAAGCATTCGTGACCCCCTGGTTGGCCGCGGTACTGCTGAGCCTGCTTTCGTGCAGCGTAGAAGGAGATGAACTGACCTTAAACGCCCTTCCACAGGCTGATTTTGAAGCTACGGAAGTGGCTCCCGGGAAAGTAAAGCTGGTCAACAAAACGTCCGGCCCTTCTATTGCGCACTGGACGATCGTGAACAGCGGTCAGAAGTTCACAGGCAATGAAGTGGAGGTAGGATTAATATTTGCCGGTTCGTATGATGTAAAGCTGGACGTAGTGGCCCAGGGCGGAATGACCACCGTCACCAAAGCGGTGAATGTGAGCCAGAACGATCCCGATGCGTGTAGCGATACCCGCGCCCTGGGATTTATTGCCGGATGTACCGAGAAAAAGTGGAAACTCAACCCCGAGGCCGGCGCGTTTAAAGTAGGGCCTGGAGCCGACGACGGCAGCTGGTGGGCAAGCGACGCCAATGCGGTCAATGAGAGGTCATGCGAGTTCAATGATGAATTTGTTTTTCATTTTAATTCCGAAGGTACATTTGTTTACGACAATAAAGGCGATTATTTTGCAGACGGATACCTGGGCAACAGCACGTCTGGGTGTGAGCCGGAAAATAACCTGTCGGGCAACCAGGCCCTGTGGAAGTCAGGGTCTTTCCGGTTTTCTGTGAGCGAAGGAACAGGGGCCCGCAAGCTGGGTCAGCTGCAATTGATCGGAAAAGGAGCACATATTGGTGTAAAAAAAGCCCATAACGGCGGGGAAACACCCTCCGGACCCGTAGGTGATTCTATCGTTTATGACATCCTGGAGATGACAAAGAACGTAGACGGGAAAGGGTATGACCTGCTTAAGGTAGGCGTGAATATCGGCGGTGACGCCTGGTGGACTTTTACGCTGCGCTCATTTTAAAGATATGAATAGCCAAGAGCAGTGAGCTTTGAGCCGGGAGCGAACCACTTTGAGTGAGACAGCACATCAACCAGCTCAAAGCTCATGGCTCAAGGCTCAAAGCCAAATTTTATTCCAATGAAATAGCCATGAGCTTTCAGCTATCAGCTTTCAGAAATTCGGCACACCAACCGACCAATGTATAAGCTGACTGCTGAAAGCTGAAGGCTGAAAGCAAAAATTTATACACATGAAATAGCCATGAGCATTCAGCTATCAGAAAACCGGCACACCAACCGACCAATGTATAAGCTGACTGCTGAAAGCAAAATTTTATACACATGAAAAATTTATACACATGAAATAGCCATGAGCATTCAGCTATCAGAAAACCGGCAC
>CAYRGN010000006.1:0-111523 GCA_964423865.1 uncultured Lacihabitans sp. | reverse complement strand
AGAATCTGAAAAATATGCAAAAAAGGGAATAAAATCAGTGGATGCCCTTGTTCTGTTGGACGATAAAGATAAGCAGAGTCCCTCAAGTGGAGACTCCGCTTCGACCTGACAAGACTCCGTCCGGACCTTAACAAGTGGAGGCTCCGCTTCGACCTAAAGTATCCAAGAGTCAAAGAGCCGTGGCTTAGTAAAAGAAAATATACGACACTACGATGGCTGTCACCACCCCTGCGAAATCGGCCAGCAGCCCCGCCCAAAGTGTATACCGTGTATTTTTAATGCTTACACTACCAAAATACAGGGCCAGAATATAGAGGATGGTATCTGAACAGGCCTGGAAGACGCAGGACAGCCTTCCTACAAAAGAATCTACGCCGTACTCTTTCATGGCTTCAATCATCATGGCACGCGATCCGCTGCCGCTCAGGGGGTGCATGAGCGCGGTGGGCAGGGCGTGGGTGAATTCCGTATTAAGCCCGGTGAAACTAAAGATCCACTTGAAGAAATCCACGATATAATTGAGTGTGCCGGAAGCCCGGAATACGCTAATGGCCACCAGCATACCTACCAGGTACGGCATGACTTTCACAGAAGTCTCAAAGCCCGCTTTGGCCCCCTCCACAAATTTGGGAAAGACATCCACTTTTTTGTAGAAAGCGGCGCCCGCGAAACCCGCCACAAACAGGAAAAGGATCAGGTTGCTAACGATGCCCGAGGTAGTTTCAATTTCTTCCTTGCTTAAACGGGAGAAATACCAGAGAATAAACCCTACAAAGGCGGTAAGGCCCACCAGCCAGGAAAACAATACCCGGTCAAAGAAATTGATCCGCTGTTTGATCCCCACAAAGAGCAGCCCCGTAAGGGTAGCCACATAAACGGAAATCAGGGCGGGAATGAAGATATCCGAAGGGTCGGCGGCTTCGTAGATGGCCCGTTGCGCCATAATGGAGATGGGGATGAGTACGGGGCCCGCGCTGTGCAAGACCATGAACATAATCTGGGCGTTGCTGGCGGTATCCGGTTTGGTGTTCAGCTCCTGAAGGCTTTGCATGGCTTTTAGTCCGAAGGGCGTAGCCGCGTTATCAAGCCCCAGCATATTGGCCGAGAAATTCATGATCATCTGTCCGTTGGCCGGGTGATCTTTGGGTACTTCGGGGAAGAGGCGACTGAAAAAGGGAGAGATTACCCGGGCGAGCAGACGGATGACGCCGGCTTCTTCGCCGAGCTTCAGGACCCCCATAAAAAAGGTCATCACTCCCGCGAGGGGCAGGGCGATGGTCATCACGGCCATTTCCGCCGAACTGAACATGCCGTCTACGATCTGTTTAAAAATGAGCGTGTCGCCAAGGAATATCCATTTGAACAGCGCCACCACCAGCGCAATCAGAAAGAAAGCTACCCAAATATAGTTTAAGGCCATGCGAAGAATAAATTTTCGTAAATATAGACACATTAAGCCTTTGAATTTGTTATTTTTAAACTTTCATTTTCCTGACTGAGTGGTAGCATTGTAACTTTCATTCCCGCAAAGCCGCTGCAATGAGATATCCTGTTATTGAATAAAAACGGGCTGCCTGCGTTATAAATGGGACAAAATGATATACGCTTATTTAGAAATTTCAGGTATATAGTATATTTGCGGATTAAAAAAAATCCAGGGGTGTTAGACAGCATAGAAAAAATACAGGCCGCCGCGGAAGAATTTCAGAAGTCGGCCGGTGGAAATGCAGAACAGTTCAGGTTAACCTTTCTAAGTAAAAAGGGGAAATTAAGTGGATTGTTTGAAGATTTTAAAAAGGTAAACGGAGAACAAAAAAGGGCCGTAGGGCAGCAACTGAATGTTCTGAAAAATAAGCTGGAGGAGATATACGCTTCTCTGCATGGCAGCGCTTCGTCTTCCGAGACGGGAAAGGATTCTACGGAAGACCTTACCCTGCCTGTTATACCCGACCGCCAGGGGAGCCTTCACCCTTTGAGCATTGTCAGACGCCGGATTGTGGAAATCTTTTCCCGCATGGGTTTTAACGCCGAAGACGGACCCGAGATCGAGTACGACTGGTATAACTTTTCTGCCCTTAATTTTGCCGAAAATCACCCCGCACGTGAAATGCAGGATACTTTCTTTGTGGGAAAGGCAGACGCTACCCGCGATGACCTTCTGCTGAGAACGCATACTTCCAATGTGCAGATTCGGCTGATGGACCGGAAAAAGCCCCCGGTACGTTCCATCATGGCAGGCCGGGTGTACCGGAATGAGGCCATTTCAGCCCGGGCGCACTGCCAGTTTCACCAGGTAGAAGGCTTGTATATCGATAAAAATGTATCCTTCAAAGATCTCAAAGATACGCTACTTCACTTTTCAAAGGAAATGTTCGGGAAAGACACGCAGATTCGTCTTCGCCCTTCGTATTTCCCGTTTACAGAACCCAGCGCTGAAATTGACGTCACCTGCTTTATCTGCGGGGGAGAAGGTTGCAATATCTGCAAGCACTCGGGCTGGGTGGAAATTGCGGGGTCTGGTATGGTAGATCCCCAGGTACTCGCCAACTGCGGTATTGATCCTGAAGAATATACGGGTTTTGCCTTTGGAATGGGGATAGAACGGATCACCATGCTCAAATATGGCATTAATGACCTGCGTTTGTTTTTTGAAAACGATCAGCGATTTTTGAAACAGTTTATTGGTGTATAATCACAGAGCTTCATGGCATATAAAAAAGTAATATCCATTTCTTTTTTTGTATTTTTTCCTGTGTGGTGTATGGCGCAGATTGGGGTTAGGTTCCCGGTGGAGAGAATGGTCTTCCAAAGGAATAATGCCAATCTGGGATATGTAAATGTGTACGGCAATGTCTCCCAGGATTGTGACCGGGTAGAGGCCAGGCTGGTGGCGCGTACTTCCGGACAGGGCGTTACTACCTCCTGGCAAGTGATTGACTCGAAAGTGAGCGGACAGGCCTTTTCGGGTAAAATTCAGAATGCCGGCGGATGGTACCGCTTGGACGTAAGGGGGATAAAAAATGAAACGGTATTGTTCTCTTCTTCGGTGGACCGGGTGGGCATCGGTGAAGTGTTTTTGATCGCCGGGCAGTCGAACGCCCAGGGCTACGGGCTGTCGCCCAACGCGCAGGGGGCCGTAGACGACCGGGTGAACGGGTATGTCCCCAATTATTTTGACGCGTACGGTACAGATCAGTACCTAAACTTTCCCGATTACCTGAGCGACCTTTCTTTCCGGAAAGTGGAAGCCGGTAAGGGGATAGGCCCCACCGGGTATACCCCGTATTGCTATGGGGAGCTGGGCGATATGCTGGTAAGCCGGCTGAACGTGCCCGTTCTCTTCTTTAATGCAGCGTTTCCCGGAACCTCCACCACCAACTGGAGACAGTCGGCCGAGGGAATTCCTACCTATAATGAAATCTATGGCACAGAGCTTATGCACGGAGGGCCTTACCGGGCTTTCCGCATTACCCTGCAAAGTATCAATACCCTGACCGGTTTCCGTTCCGTGCTGTGGCATCAGGGCGAACACGACCGCTTTACGAATAGCGGCGCCGGTCTTTCCCCGAGCGAGTATTTTAGTAACCTTTATTTCATTATTCGAGAGTCGAGAGCCGATATTGGCGCTCAGATTCCCTGGGTGGTGTCGCGGGCATCCCGCTACGAGGGTACCGTAGATAACCGGGTGATTGACGGCCAGAATATGGTGATCAACACGGTCCCTAACGTTTGGGCCGGGCCTTCTACTGACGGAATACAGGAAAACCGTTACGACGGTGGACATTTTCAGAACGTGACCGGAAGCATGGGCCTGACCCAGCTGGCCATGGCCTGGAACGGGGCGCTGACCGATGCTTTCTTCACTTCCTCCACACCCATCCTGGCCAAAGATGTGCTGACCCTGGGCCACTACTGTAACGGAAACGGTACCGTAAGGATAGGCCCGGCCGGCTACTATTCGGAATATTATTGGACGAATGCCGGAGGAAGCGTGGTTTCCCGTGAAAGGGAGGTCACTTCCGGAGCCGGTACCTACCAGCTGACCGTGCGCGATGCCACGGGAAATATTTACCGCTCGAACCGCCTGAATATCGGCGATATTTCCCTGAAAACCGTTCCGGTAGTTACTGCCCCGGAGGGCCTGGTAGGATGCACAGGGAAGTCCCTGCGTCTTGAAGTAGCCGCATCAAAATACAATGTAGAGTGGAGTACCGGAACAGTGGCCAACGCACTTACTGTAAATAATGACGGAAGCTATTCCGCGCGGTACAAATCCGATCAGAATTGTTATTCGGCCAGTACACAGAATTATAATGTAAGTTTTACCCCTCCTCCGGCACAACCCCAGCTGATGTTTTTGGATGGCGGCGGGTACAAGTGTGATGGAGAGACCGTCACTGTGGCTATCACCAATAATGAGCAGGGAGCGGATGTGGTCTGGAGTACCGGCTCAACGTCTGACCAGGTGACCCTAACGGATAATTCCTACGGATTCGTCAGCGCTACTTTATATAGCCTGCCGGATTGCCCCAGCCCGGCTTCCAGCCCACTGAGCTACCAATTCTATGCCAATCCGGATAAGCCTGCGCTAAGCCATAACGGTCCTTTCTATCTGAAGGCAGAGTCTGTAGACACGGAAGTGAATTACGCGTGGAGCCTGAACGGTACCCAAATTGACGGAGAGAGTAACGCTCTTCTCCATATCGGACAGGCCGGAACGTACCAGGCGCAAGGACTTCACAGTTATACTACGCCTGCGGGCATGCTGACTTGTGTATCTTTGCTGTCTGACGAATTCCCGGTAGCCGAAAATACGAATCTGGCCGGGTTCAGTATCTACCCTAACCCGGTTTCCTCCGGCACTATATGGGTGACCTCAAACGGGGAGCGGGAAAACGTAGACCTTTTGGTGGTGGATCAGTTAGGCCGGGAGGTTTACAAGACGCACTTTAACCACATTTCTTATCCTCAGACACTTGATCTGACTTCAAAAGGCCTTAGGGGAAAATATTTTGTGGTACTCCGGTACGAAGCTCAGTCCAAGACTTTTCCTATGGTTTTCGTGAAGTAATCCCAAAGGAAGATTCCTGCGGAGACACTCACGTTAAAGGAATGTTTCGTGCCGAACTGGGGAATTTCGATGACCTCGTCTGCCTTATGGAGGAGGTCATCGCGTACACCGAATACTTCATTGCCCAGAATCAGGGCGTAGCGGGCTTCGGGCGCAGGTTCAAAGTGGCTGAGCGACACACTCCGGTCGGCCTGTTCCAGGGCCAGGATCCGGTATCCTTCCTCCTTGAGTTTGGTGATCAGGGTTTCCGCGCTTTTATGGTAAGACCAGTCGACCGACTCCGTAGCGCCCAGGGCAGTTTTTTCAATTTCACGGTGAGGCGGAGTAGAGGTAATGCCGCAGAGGTAAATCTGTTCCAGCCGGAAGCAGTCGGCCGTGCGGAAAATAGCACCTACATTGGCCATGCTGCGGATGTCATCAAGTACCAGGCTGAGCGGCAGTTTCCTTTTTTCTTTAAATTCCTGTACTGAAATGCGGTTCAGTTCTTCCATGGATAATTTTTTCATCGCCTACTGCTTTTAAACCCTATGGGGCCTAAACTTTTATTGCCAAATAAAGGTTTTATAATTATACTTACCGATGTGCAAAGGTCGCAAACTTTTGGTAAGAAACGACCTAAACTTAGAGGATTGCGGTAACTTTGCACTAATTAATCAGGGTTATGAAACTGGATCGTATAGAAGAGGCCATAGAAGACATTAAAAATGGCCGCATTATCATTGTAGTAGATGACGAAGACCGTGAAAATGAAGGTGATTTTATCTGCGCGGCAGAAAAGATAACTCCTGAAATGGTCAATTTTATGATTCGGGAAGGGCGGGGACTGATGTGCGCGCCGCTCACCACCGAGCGCTGCCGTGAGCTGGAGCTGGCGCCCATGGTAAACCGGAATACGGCGGAGTACGAGACCGCATTTACGGTTTCAGTAGATTTGCTGGGCCACGGTTGTACTACCGGTATTTCGGCTTCTGACCGGGCAAAGACCTTGCTTGCCCTGGTCAATAAAGAAACGGCCCCCACAGACTTGGGTCGCCCGGGCCATATTTTCCCCCTGATGGCCAGAGAGGGTGGCGTACTTCGCCGGGCCGGCCATACCGAAGCCGCGGTAGATTTTGCCCGCCTGGCCGGTCTGGAACCCGCCGGTGTGCTGATTGAGATTCTGAACGAAGACGGAACCATGGCCCGTTTACCGGAATGCCGGGTGCTGGCCGATAAGTTCGGACTGAAGCTGGTGTCTATCCAGGATCTGATTGCCTACCGCCTGCAGAATGAAAGCCTGATTACCAGGGAAATCGGTGTAGAAATGCCTACCGAATGGGGTAATTTTGAAATGATCGCTTTCCGGCAAAAAGACAATAACCAGCTCCACCTGGCACTGATCAAAGGCAGCTGGGAGAAAGACGAACCCGTGCTGGTACGTGTGCATTCTTCCTGCGTGACCGGCGATATTTTCGGCTCGTGCCGGTGCGACTGCGGTTCGCAACTGCATGCAGCCATGAAAATGGTGGAAAAGGAAGGGAAAGGTGTGATTGTGTACATGAACCAGGAAGGCAGAGGGATAGGCTTGCTGAATAAACTTAAAGCCTATAAACTGCAGGAGCAGGGTAGAGATACCGTAGAGGCCAACCTTGAACTCGGTTTTCAGGCCGACCAGCGCGATTACGGGGTAGGAGCCCAGATTCTCCGGGATCTCGGGGTGACCCAGTTGCGTCTCATTTCCAATAATCCTAAAAAGAGAGCGGGACTAATCGGCTACGGACTGGAGATTGTGGAGAATGTGCCTATCGAAATTGCGTCTAACCCGCACAATGAATTTTACCTTTCTACCAAACGAGATAAAATGGGGCATACCATTATGTCATAAAAAAACACACAATCTGCAACCCGAGATTGTGTGTATGACTATACTTCATCAACAAACTAAAAAACAATAACTCTTAATGATAGAAAAATAGCATGAATCCCAATTCATGCTATTTTTGTGTGCTGTAGGAGGGGGAGTCGAACCGCCCACGATGCAGTTAGCCATAGTGCAAATTTGGTGGTCAACCCCAGTCGAGACTAAACCGTTCGGCTTACACTAAGTTTATCCTGTATTCATCACCCCCGAGACAGGAGGGCACGGCTGCCAATTTCGTCATCCTACAGTATTGTTCGCGTGAAGCGCCGTTTGAATTACATTACAAAGGTACCAGATTGTTTTTATTGTTAAAAATTTTATCAAGAAAAAATTATTATTTAATATTTTCTATAGAATATGTTTGTATTTGCAGAATAATATTTAATTTCGGGTAAAAATAAAAACTAATCACTAAATACTATGAAAGAAAACATTGATGAAACCGACTATAAGATCCTCAGGATACTGTTGGAAGACGCTAAATTGTCTTACCAGGAGATTGGAGAGAAGGTAAATCTTTCTCAGGGGGCGGTTCATGCGCGGGTAAAAAAGATGGAAAATTCCGGAATTATTGTGGGGAGCAGTATAAAGATTGATGTAAAGCGTCTCGGTTGGGATATTTCCGCTTTTTTAGGTATATTTCTGGAAAAACCGGAATTGTACGACCATGCCAAGCAGGAGCTGATGCAGATTCCGGAAGTGGTGAGCATCAATTATACCACAGGAAATTATAGTATGTTTGTGAAGCTGGTTTGCCGCGATACCACGCACCTTCGGGATGTGCTGGCGGAGCGGATCCAGAAGCTGCCGGGAATACAGCGTACAGAAACCATTATTTCTCTGGATGAGTCGCTTAACCGGTCAGCGCCTTTGATCTGAAGTTATTAGCTTTCAGCAGTCAGCTATCAGCTTTCAGTCGGGTGGCAACTTTCAGAAATCGGGTGCACCAAGAGGAGTACTTCCCGGAGGTTCGCCTTCCGCCGCTGATGAATAAGCGAAGCGTCGTCCGGCTAAAAGCTGATAGCTGAAGGCTGACTGCTGACAGCTAAAATATATATACCTTATGAGAGTCTTGTTTTTGACTTTACTGATCAGCATGTCCGTATCCGCTCAGGATCCGGTGCTGAAAATAGTGCGGGCGCCCGCCAGGGAAACGCTGGATAAAACCGTCTTGGAGGTGGCCGGGCAATTCCTGGGCAAGCCCTATGTAGGGGCTACTTTGGAAAAAACACCGGAAGCCCTGGTGGTGAACCTGGAGGAGTTCGATTGCTTCACCCTGGTAGAAAATGTGCTGGCCATTTCCCTCACCCGGCACAGTCCTGAACCGGGTGTGGACACCTACCGCGAATACCTCCAGCTGTTGCGTTACCGGAACGGGGTAGTGGACGGCTACGGTTCCCGCATGCATTATTTTATAGACTGGGCACGGCAGGCGGAAGATAACGGTTTGTTGATCAATGTGACCGAAGAGGTAGGGGAAGTACAGGAAAAGCTTATCGGTTTTATGTCGGCTAACCAGAAATTATATCCGGCCCTCGCCACCGATGACCGGGCGCTGAAAACCATTAGGGATGCGGAAAATGCCCTGAATGAAGATCCTTTTTATTTCGTTCCGAAAACCCGTTATAAAATGGTGGAAGAGCAGATTAGAGAGGGAGATATCATTGCCTTTACCTCGGTGGTCAAGGGCCTGGACGTGAACCATGAAGGATTTGCGGTAAGAAAAGATGGGAAACTTCACCTGCTGCATGCCTCCCTGGAAGAAAAGAAAGTGATGGTTTCCAAAGAAACATTGCAGCAATACCTCGACAGGATCAAAAAACACTCCGGGATCATGATTTTCAGACCGGTAAGGTAATTTATTTATGAGATACGAAAGGATGAACAGCAGGGTGTTTGCCCGCAACCGGGAGCGTTACCTGGAGCAGATGCCGGAAGGGTCGGTTTCGGTCTTCGCGGGAAACGACGCTCTCCCGGCCAATGCAGACGGCACCTTTGGTTTTATACAAAACAGTACGTTTTTTTACCTGACAGGAATAGACCAGGAAGACGGTTACCTGATCCTGGTAAAAGGCGGAGGAGAATGGCTGTTTACGAAGGAAACTTCGGAGAAAATCAGGGTGTGGGACGGCGACAAGCTGACCCAGGAAGAAGCGCGGGAAGTTTCGGGCGTACAAGATGTACAATGGCTGGAGGCGTTCTGGAAGGTGCTGGACGAGCAGCTCAAAGAGAAACCGGAAGTGTGGTTTCACCGGGATACCACCCAGCTCGACCGCTTCCGGTCGTTTCGCTCCAAAGAAAAGTGGGTGGTCGACCGTTTCTCGGAGAAATATCCCCTGGTAGACGTCAGAAACCCGGAAAAAATCATTGCTCAGCTTCGGCTTTTCAAAACCGAAAGTGAACTGGATTACCTGAAAAAAGCCATTGATATTACCCACAAAGGACTAACGCGCGCGGCCCGTTTCCTGGAACCCGGAAGATACGAATATGAGGTAGAAGCCGAAATTGCCCACGAGTTCATGATGAACCGCTCCCGTTTTCACGCGTTTATGCCCATTGTGGCTTCCGGAGCCAACAGCTGTGTATTGCATTACGTGGATAATCATGCGCAGTGTCAGGACGGCGACCTCCTGCTGATTGATTTTGGGGCAGAATACGGCAATTATAAGGCCGATATGACCCGCGTTCTCCCGGTAAACGGTAAATTTACCGACCGGCAGGCCGAAGTGTACAGCTCGGTGCTGCACGTGATGAAGACCCTGAAAGGGCTGATGGTGACGGGAAATACGGTAGGTGACTTGAAGAAAGAAGCCCTGGACCTCGTAGAAAAGGAAATCGTGAAGCTGGGGCTGGTGAGCGCAGGAGATTTAAAAAACGACCCGAAAATTGTACAACAATACCTGCCTCATGGGGTGTCGCATTCCCTGGGCATTGACGTACACGATGTGGGCGATAAAAAGACTCCTTTCGCACCCGGAATGGTACTGACCCTCGAACCGGGCATTTATATCCGGGAAGAGGCCATTGGCATTCGCCTGGAAAACGATATCCTGGTGACCGAATCAGGGAATATAGACCTGATGGTCCACGTGCCTTTGGAGATCGAAGAGATAGAACGGATGATGAGATATTAGACATTAGAAATTAGATGTTAGACATTAGACATTAGCTTTTAGAAGTCTAATAGCTAATATATAACTTCTAATAGCTTTAAAAACAAAAATAACCGACATGAGTACTTCAAAAATCAAATACCTGGGCGGCCTCAGCACCGAAGCCGTTCATCTGCGGTCAGGAAAGGCCATCGATACCGACGCACCGGTAGACAATAACGGTAAGGGTGAAGCCTTTTCACCGACCGACCTGGCCGCGACTTCCCTGGGGGCGTGTGCTATTACGGTCATGAGTATAGCGGCAGAAAAGGCCGGGCATGAATTCAAGGGAAGTGAAATCAGCATTACCAAGGTGATGAGCGCCGACTCTCCCCGAAGAATTTCCAAAGTTATCGCGGAGTTTCAACTGAAAAGCGAGCCTGCTTTAAGCCGGGAAGAACAGGAAAGGTATGAACGGGTAGGCAGAACCTGTCCGGTGGCCCTGAGCCTGCACCCCGACATTGAACAGGAAATGGTTTTTAACTGGGAAAAGTGATGAACTGGGCGGATACACAAGCTGCCTTTAAGAATTTTCTCAAACTGGAAAGAGGACTGGCGGAAAACACGGTAGACTCCTACCTCGGTGATATTTCGAAGCTGGCCTCTTTTTTGCAGGAAAGTCGCTCTCCGGAAAATGTGTCGGAAGAAGACCTCCATCGTTTCCTTGCTTTTCTTACTGAAATCGGGATGTCTTCTACCTCTCAGGCACGGATTCTCAGTGGGTTGAAAGCCTTTTTCGAGTTCATGCGCATGGAAAGACGGCGGGATACCGACCCTACTTACCTTCTTTCTTCTCCCCGTATTGTACGAAAGCTCCCCGAGGTGCTGCAGGTAGAGGAAATAGAAACCATGCTGGAGCATATTGATCATTCCAGTCCGGAAGGTCCGCGGAACCGGGCCATTCTGGAGGTGATGTACAGTTCCGGCTTACGCGTTTCCGAACTTACAGAGCTCAAAATCAGTCAATGTCATTTTGATGAAGGCTACCTGATGGTGGTAGGGAAGGGCAGCAAGGCGAGGCTGGTACCGGTAGGCGGCGCAGCCATCCGATACACCGACATTTACCTGGAGGAAGTACGGCGTTTCATGGAAGTGAAGAAGGGCTATGAAGATCATCTTTTTCTGAACCGGAGGGGGAGCGCACTCAGCCGGGTAATGGTGTTTTATATTGTCAGAGATCTGGCGGAGAGGGCCGGAATCCGGAAAACCATTTCGCCCCATACGTTCAGACACAGTTTTGCCACCCACCTGGTAGAGGGTGGCGCAGACCTCCGGGCCGTGCAGGAAATGCTGGGGCATGAATCCATCACCACTACCGAGATCTATACCCACCTCGACAGGGCCTATCTTCAGCAGACATTAAAGGAATTCCATCCCAGAGCGTAGAAAGTTGTATATTTTTTGGATGTAATCCGATTCTATAGTAATTTTAGGCATAATATTAACCTCGTATTGCTCATGAAAAAGATCTTCTTTGCTGTCACTATTTTATTCGTATTTTCAGCTCGTGCCCAGCAGACGGCTTCCGATTACTTTGATGCCGGGGTTTTAAAGAGCAAGGGCGGAGACTACCTGGGGGCTATCACGGCTTTCAGTTTAGCCATCTCTATGAACCCGGATAATTCCCGCAGCTATTTTAACCGTGGACTGGCCAAGCAGGTTATGAAAGACCACAGGGGCGCTATTGCTGACTTTGACCGGGCCGTTCAGTTAGAGCCGAAAGATGCGCTCAGTTACCATTACCGGGCTATAAGCAAGAGTAATCAGGCCGATAACCGCGGGGCAGTACAAGATTTCAATACTTCCATAGAGTTGGCATCCGGTGACGTTCTTTCGTATTTGCAGAGGGGGATAGTGTACGCTAAGTTAAATGATCTGAACCTTGCTATGCGTGATTTCAATAGGGTGATTGACCTGGGACCGGGCAATGCGGAGAAATTCCAGGCCTATTATTCACGGGGCTTGTGTAAAGCCAAGCTGGGAGATTTCAAAGGAGCTATTTCCGATTATACCTTTGCTATAGAAACCAATTCTCAATATCCCCAGCCTTTTCTGGAAAGAGCGAGAAGCGCTATTCGGGTAGAAGATTACGAGTGGGCTGTATCCGACCTGAATGAATCTCTGAAAATGGATAATCAGAATGCCGACGCCTATTATCTGAGGGGACTGGCCAAGAGCCGCCTTAAAGATGACAACGATGCCAAGATAGATTTTGACAACGCGCTACGGTTAGACCCGAGCAAGAGAGAAGCCTTTTACGGAAGAGCTTTCGCCCTGTCCATGTTGTCGAATTACAAAGGAGCTATCACCGATCTCGATCATATATTGGAGGTGAAATCACCGAGCAAAGACCAGAAAGCGAAGTATTTGACCCTTTCCAAAGTCCAACTCGACAGGCTGAGGGATGCTGTAGTGACGAAAGTAATTATTCCGGAGCTGTCCGAAGACCTTTCGGAAGGATATTTCGTGCGGGGATACTCGCACATGAAATCCGGTAGTATGAAAGACGCGCTTTCCGACCTGAATAAGTCGATCGAGATCAATCCCATCTATGCAGAAGCGCATTTTGTGCGCGGATTGATCCGTTCTTCTATGGGTGCGCAACCGGAGTCGATGATTGATTTAACCAAGGCTATCAAACTCAACCCGGATTACGCGGAGGCCTTTTACGTGCGCGGTCTGATCAAGACTACGATTGGCGATATCAACGGGGGGTGTATAGACCTCAGTAAGGCGGGTGAATTAGGATATGCCCACGCCTACACCCTGATCAAAGACTACTGCAACTAATTTTCGTAGCGAAGGTGTTTGACTGATTCTCCGGAATTGGCCAGTTCCTCCAGCGCGTCAATTCCTATCTGGAGATGCTTTTCTACGAAGGAAGAGGTCACTTTTTTGTCACTGGCCTCGGTTTTCACACCTTCCGGCGTCATAGGATTGTCAGATACCAGTAAGAGGGCTCCGTGGGGAATAGAGTTCATAAAACCCACGATAAAGATGGTAGCGGTTTCCATGTCGATACCCAGGGCCCGTATTTCCCGGAGGTAATTTTTGAACTCTTCGTCGTGTTCCCAAACCCGGCGGTTGGTGGTGTACACAGTGCCGGTCCAGTAGTCCATCTTGTGTTTAACAATCATCGCCGATACCGACCGTTGCAAGCGGAAAGAAGGCAGGGCCGGAATTTCGGGCCGGGCATAGTCGTTGCCGGTTCCCTCCCCACGTATCGCGGCAATGGGAAGAATAAAGTCGCCCAGCGCCGTCTTCTTTAATCCCCCGCACTTGCCCAGGAACAGCACCGCTTTGGGTTCGATGGCGGTGAGAAGGTCCATGACGGTGGCGGCCATGGGGCTACCCATTCCGAAATTGATAATGGTAATGTTTCCGGCGGAAGCTGTTTGCATGGCATTATTTTTCCCCCTTACTTCCACTTTGTATTTTTGCGCGAACATTTCCACATAATTGGAAAAGTTGGTCAGCAGGATATAAGGGCGGAATTCTTCGAGAGGGGTGCCAGTGTAGCGGGGCAACCAGTTTTGTACAATCTGTTCTTTTGTCTGCATATATTTTGTGTTAAATTCTGAATATTGAAGAGTAGAACCAATATCTTCGTAAAATAATTCCCGGAGTGCAGTGAAAAATTCAGGTCTTAAAATAAAAACGGAAAATGAGGTAACCTATGTGTACGATATTATACGGAAGAAATACCTGGTACTCACCCCGGAGGAGAAAGTGAGGCAAACCTTCCTCCATTTCCTTATCTCGGGTCTGGGGTTTTCACCCAACCTGATCCGGACGGAGCTGGGAACACAATACCATGCCCTGAATAAGCGAACCGACCTCCTGGTATTCGATAATACCGGGCAGCCTTATATGCTGGTGGAATGCAAGGCCGCCGGTGTAAAAATATCGGCTCAGGTTATTGAGCAGGCCAGCCGGTATAACCTTACCCTGAAAGCTCCGTACTTATGCGTCACCAACGGTAAAAATACCTATTGTTTCCATATCGATTTTGAAAACGGTACTACTACGCAGTTGGCAGAACTACCCAAACCGGAGGGAATTCTCAATGGTTAATGGTTAATGGTCAATGGGGGTTGTTACCGTTAATTAACCATTAACCATTAACCATTAACAACTAAAGGTTCAGTTCTCTACCAATGCCCGCCACTTTCTCTTTCAGCGATTCAAGGGTGGCGTTAAATTCCGATTTGTTTTTTAGTTTGCTTTTAACACCGATGTAAAACTTGATCTTAGGTTCGGTGCCGGAGGGTCGGCAGGTGAATTTCGTACCGTCTGCGGTAAAAAACTGCAATACATTCGACGATTCTATGCCCAGTTTTCCCGCAGGAATATCCGTTACCTCACCGGTTTTCATGTCTTTTCTTTTCAGGCTTTTGAAGTCGTCCATCCTGATCACCCTGGATCCACCCAGTGTTTTGGGAGGCGTGTTACGGAAGTCGGTCATCATCTGCTGAATTTCTTCGGCGCCGCTTTTGCCTTTGCGGGTTACGGAGATCAGCCCTTCGTAATAGAAACCGAACTGTTTGTACATTTCCGCCAGGAAGTCAAACAGAGAGATGCCCTTTTGTTTCGCAAAGGCGGTCAGTTCGGCAATCATGGCACAGCTGGCTATGGCGTCTTTGTCTCTTACCTTGTCGCCAATCAGGTAACCGTAGCTTTCTTCCCCGCCACCGATAAAGGTTTGTTCTCCTTCGGTTTCCCGGATCACCTGGGCGATGTATTTGAAGCCGGTGAGGGTATTGTAGCACTTCACCCCGGCCTTTTCCGCCATCGCGTCGATCAGGTCGGTGGTTACAATGGTCTTGCAGACAAACTCCTTACCGGTGAGCCTGCCGGCCTTTTTCCAGGCTTTCAGGAGGTAGTAAATGATCAGGCTGGCGGCCTGGTTGCCGTTCAGCAGCTGCCATTCTCCTTCCGGGTTTTTTATGCCCATGCCCACGCGGTCTGAATCCGGGTCGGTGGCGATCACCAGGTCGGCGTCGATCTGTTTGGCCAGATCCAGGGCCTTGCTCATGGCCTCTTTCTCTTCGGGGTTAGGGTACACCACCGTGGGGAAGTTACCATCCGGTGTGGCCTGGGCCTCTACCACCGTCACGTTTTCAAAGCCCAGCTGGGCCAGGGCGGGCGGTACCATGGTGATGCCTGTTCCGTGAATAGGGCTGAACACGATCTTCAGGTCTTTCTGCTTCCGGATCATTCGCGGAGATACAGTAATGCTTTTGACCGCCTTCAGGTATTTTTTGTCGAGGGCTTCGCCGATCATCTTGATCCGCTTCTTCACCCCTTTGAACTTAATGTTTTTAACGTTGGTGATGGCATTTACTTCCTCTACAATATTTTTATCGTGGGGGGATACCACCTGGGAGCCGTCAGTCCAGTACACCTTATACCCGTTATATTCCCTCGGGTTATGCGAGGCCGTGATCACGATACCCGACTGGCACCCCAGTTCACGTACGGTAAAAGAGAGTTGAGGTGTAGGTCTCAGCGCTTTGTAGAGGTACACGATGATGCCGTTGGCCGAGAGAATATCGGCTGCAATTTGTCCGAATTCGGGAGAAAAATTACGACTGTCGTACGCAATAGCTACTTTAATTTCCTGGCCGGCAAACACTTTGTTCAGGTAATTGGCCAGTCCCTGAGTGGCGGCGCCTACCGTATATTTATTCATGCGGTTACTGCCCACACCCAGTTCGCCCCGCATACCTCCGGTACCGAATTCCAGGTTTTTATAGAAAGAATCGGTCAGTTGCGTGACATTCTTTTCTGCAATAAGCGCGTGGATACTGTCTTTCGTTTCCTGGTCGTACCGGCCTTTCAACCAGGTTTTGATATTTTTTTCCGTAGTTGAATCTAATTTAAGGTCTTTTATCATTTTACAGAATTTTTAGGAGTATACAATGGAGGAAGAGGTAAATTCTTACCCGTGTAAATATAAAAGAAAGCCTGTGATTTTAATCACAGGCAACAGAAAAAAGTCGGAATAGTTTAGTGATCTTCCAGGTGGGTACGGTTATATCCACCGGCAAACACAATCGCCATAATCAGCGCCCCTACAATAAAAGTAAAGAGATCACCGAACACGGCCAGAATAACCAGGATCAGTAAAAACACGGTCAACATCGCCCATGCAGGTACCATAGATGAAATATTACTCATGAATGTCAATTTTTTACAAAAGTATGCGTATTTTTAAATATATCAAAGCCAAACATGAGGAGGTATATACTCTTATTGCTCTTTTTCCCGGGGTTTCTGCGCGTTCAGGCCCAGGAAGAGGAATACTACAAGGTGCCGGAGAACCGGAAGAAAAGCCACGAAGTAGAGAACCTGCCTCACCTGGCCTCCCACTTTTCCACGTTCTATGTGGGCGTAACGGGCGGACTCCGGAAAGCATATAACCGAACCACGGGCGACTTCAGCGGTTTTGCGGAAAACAATGCTTCTCTGAATGAATGGCTGGAGTTGAACCTGGGCCTGAATATGAATAATGAATTCTTTGTGGAAACCGGGGTGGTACGTCTGGAAAATCAGTTTGTCACCCAGGTGTTCGCTTCGTCTGATTGGCCTGCCTTTTTTCTGAGTGTCAGGAACCGGCAGTGGTATGTGCCGGTGGTATTGAAAAAACGGATACTCAATGTGAACCGGGTGACCAAAAACGCGTATATTAACCTGGGTTTGGGTGGGGGAGTATTGTTGACCACCCGTCCGGAACCGCCCCGGGGATATTCCTTTGATTTACCGGTGCAGAACCCGAATCTCGATTACTTTAATGTTACTTTGTCGCAATCCCGGAGTCCAATATACGGAGAGTTCAGTACTGAACTGAAAGGCAATGTGACCGAGCGTCTTGAATTACTTGTTTTTTTCAAAGGTATATTCAGGAAACCGGAATACTTGTTGAACACGTTTGATATTAGTCTGAAGGGAGCCGCCCCCCTGCAATACGGTGTTTTCGAGAGGGCGGGTTCTTTGGTTTTCGGTTTACAGGCCAGGTTTAATTCCCGCAAATTTTACAGGTACACCAGTAGGATATAATGTATTTTTTCTAACTTAGTACACATTTTTAACCTTTTTAACGATTAAGAAATGAGTAAATTCGATGACAACGTTAAGCTGTACAAAGCTCAAAATGCTGAATTGGATCTGGGTTTGAGTGAAGTGCTCCTTACCGGGGTAGCGAAATCTTTGGGACCTTCTATTTACAATGCAGATTCTTCCAAAGTATCGGGTACGGACCAAAAGGAAAGGAATACAGTAAAGAATAATTTCCTGATCAAGAAATTGGGATTAAAGGATGGCCCTGAGCTGGATGCCGCCATTGAGGAAGTGATCACTAAACTGGGTACCAGCAACCGTAACAAATACCGTGCAGTGGTTTATGCTCTCCTGGCTAAGAAATTCGGTAAGGAGGGGTTGTTTACGAAGTAAATTAAATGAAGTGAAGGGGTCCGGCGTACGCCGGACCCCTTTTATTTTACAAATCTGAAAAGTCAAAATTATCCAGGTATCCGGTATTGAAAATTCCGGACTGGAAAACGGGGTCGTCCATCATTTTCAGATGGAAAGGAATGGTGGTTTTGATGCCGTCAATAAAGAATTCCTGCAAAGCCCGCTTCATCCGTACAATGACTTCCTCCCGGGTGGGAGCAGAAACGATGAGCTTGGCGATCATGGAATCGTAATTGGGCGGAATCACATAGCCCGCGTACACGTGGGAGTCAACCCTGACGCCGTGGCCGCCCGGAAGGTTAATCTGCTTGATCATACCCGGACTGGGCCGGAAGCCGTTACGGGGGTCTTCGGCGTTGATACGACATTCCATCGCGTATTGGGTAGGATAGTAATTCCTGCCCGACACCTCTTGTCCGGCAGCTACCTTGATCTGTTCCTTGATCAGGTCAAAGCCGGTCACCTCTTCGGTAATGGGGTGCTCTACCTGGATACGGGTATTCATTTCCATGAAATAGAATTTTCCGTATTTATCTACCAGGAATTCGATGGTTCCCGCGCCTTCGTAGCGTATGGCTTTCGCGCCCGCCACTGCGGCCTGTCCCATTTGTTCCCGCAGTTCATCGGTGACAATAGGGGAGGGGGTTTCTTCGATCAGTTTCTGGTGTCTTCTCTGGATGGAACAATCGCGTTCAGACAAGTGCGAAACATTGCCGTACTGGTCTCCTACAATCTGGATCTCAATGTGGCGGGGTTCCTCAATGAATTTTTCGAGATAGAGGCCGTCGTTTCCGAAAGCGGCACCTGACTCTATCTTGGCGTCATCCCACAGTTTAGGGAATTCGGAAGAGTTGCGGATGATGCGCATACCGCGGCCCCCGCCACCTGCCGTGGCCTTGATGATGACCGGGTAACCTATCCCTTCCGCCAGCGTTATGCCTTCTTCCACGCAGGAAAGGAGTCCGTCTGAGCCGGGAATTACCGGTACACCCGCTTTTTTCATGGTCTCCTTAGCCGTGGCCTTGTCGCCCATCTGGTTGATTTGTTCCGCCGAGGCGCCGATAAATTTGATTTTATAGGCTTCGCAAATGCGGGAAAATTCTGCGTTTTCGGATAGAAAACCGTAGCCCGGATGAATAGCGTCTGCATTGGTGATTTCCGCGGCTGAAATAATGCTCTGCATATTCAGGTAAGACTGCTTGCTGGGCGGAGGACCAATACACACGGCCTCGTCGGCAAACCGTACATGCAGGCTGTCTTTGTCGGCAGTAGAATATACGGCCACGGTTTTGATGCCCATTTCTTTGCAGGTACGGATAATCCGCAGGGCAATTTCACCCCGGTTGGCTATAAGTATTTTTTTAAACATAGATTCAGGCTTTATCGGCTCAGGCCGGGTCAACTAAAAACAGAGGCTGATCATATTCAACCGGTGTAGCATCATCGACCAGGATTTTAACAATTTTGCCGGAAACCTCCGACTCGATTTCGTTGAAGAGCTTCATGGCCTCCAGGATACAGATCACTTTTCCGCTGGTGATCTCGTCGCCTACTTCCACAAAAGCCGGTTTATCCGGACCTGCCGAGCGGTAGAACGTGCCAATCATCGGCGCTTTTACTTCTACCAGTTTACTGCTTCCTGCGGAAGGAGCGGGCGCTTCGGCTTTGGCCTCCGGCGCTTTGAGCGCAGCCACCTGGGGTACGGGTTCGGCATATATTACCTGGGGCGCCGCGGCCACCGCTTTAGGGGGTTCAGCACCGCCTCTTCTTACCTGAATTTTCAGGTCGGAAGTCTCAATTTTTACTTCACTAAGGTCGGTTTTGGAAATGAATTCAATCAGCTTTTGTATTTCTTTGGTATCCATAACGGCAGTAATTTCGAATTTTATTGTACAAATGTACTATTTTATTGTACCGATGCAAAGGTAATTATTTCTCCTTCACCCGCGAGTCGTATTCGTAGGTGGAGGTGTTTACCTTGATCAGCTCGTCGTTGTCGATGAAGAGGGGAACTTTGATGGTAGCGCCCGTCTCTACTGTAGCGGGTTTGCCCGCGTTGGTGGCGGTATCGCCTTTTACACCCGGTTCGGTATAGGTTACGCGCAGTTCTACATAGGCGGGCATTTCTACCGAGAGGGGTGTTTCGGTCTCCGCATGTATCAGGATATCTATGTTGGACCCTTCTTTCATCAGGTCGGCCTGGGGTACCATGTGTTCTTCCAGGGAAATCTGCTCAAAGCTATCGTTGTCCATGAAATTAAACCCCAGATCGTCTTTGTACAGGTACTGGAAAGTTCTTCTTTCAATACGGGCGGTGGTTACTTTTTCACCGGCGGTAAAGGTGTTTTCAAAGATCCGGCCTGTTTTGATGTTTTTAAGTTTGGTCCGCACAAACGCCCCGCCTTTTCCCGGTTTCACATGTTGAAATTCTACTATGGTGAAAAGGTCGTTATTCCATTCCAGGGCTAAACCGTTTCTGAAATCTGCTGTTGTTGCCATCTTTATTTTTCGATATTTAGTCTTAGTCCTACAGTAAAAGTATCATCGTTTAAGCGGGCGTAGCCCAGTTCGCGTTTTGTGTTCTCTTTGGTAAAGGTTGAACTTACGCGGTTAAACCCGGCTTTTAGGGAGAATGAATCGTTGAAGGTGTACACCAGGTAAACGCCACCGGTCAGGTTTTGTTTTTTGGCAAAAATACCACTGAAGCGCTGGTTTTTAAGGGTTTCTTCTGTGTTCAGCGTGGTATAGGTGCTGTCATAGCTCTTTTTTCCGCTCAGGGAGGCTACCTCGTGAAAGGCCCCTATACCTATGCCTTTAAAATACACTTCCAGGCCCACCGGTACTGCGAACGTAGTATACCAGGGACTTTTCATGAACATAATCGTGCTTAAATTCGCTCCTTCGGTCACCGGGTACAAGCCCGTACTTTTGTTGTTTACCGCGAAGCGCAGCCCGGTAGTAAACTTCAGGGGAACAGGAGACCTGAACTGTATGGTTTCTCCCCAGAAAATCGCGTACTGATTCGTGTTTTTAGAGAAAGAAGAACTCAGATCCAGGTTATTGAATGTTCGGGTATTTTGCGCCTGCCCTGCAAAGAAGCCCAGGGTTAACAAAGCGGCCAAGGAAAGTGCTTTCATAGTGAAGTATTATATAGCCCATTTTATGTACATGGCGCCCCACGTAAAACCTCCCCCAAAAGCGGCTAAAACAAGATCATCTCCTTTTTTTAGCTGGTTTTGATAGTCAAACAGACACAAGGGAATAGTGGCGGCGGTGGTGTTTCCGTATTTTTGAATATTCAGCATCACTTTTTCCTCACCGATGCCCATCCGTTTAGCGGTAGCGTCAATGATGCGCTTGTTGGCCTGGTGGGGTACCAGCCAGTCTACCTCGTCACCCGTCAGTTGGTTTCTTTCCATGATGGCGGCGGCCGCTTCGGCCATGTTCGTCACCGCGAATTTAAACACCTGCGGGCCTTCCTGCTTAATGTAATGCATTTTTTGATCTACCGTGCCGTGGGAAGCCGGGTTTACGCTGCCGCCACCCTTCATTGTCAGGTATTCCCCCCCGCTGCCGTCGGAATGCAGGAGGAAGTCTACAATGCCCAGGTTTTCGGTATTGGGTTCCAGGAGTACGGCTCCGGCCCCGTCACCAAAAAGGATACAGGTGGTACGGTCTTCGTAATCAATGATAGACGACATTTTGTCGGCGCCCACCACAATCACCTTTTTATACCGTCCGGATTCAATAAATTGCGCACCGGTAGTCAGGGCGTATATAAAGCCGGAACAGGCGGCCAGGAGATCAAAACTACAAATATTCGGAATACCCAGGCGGGTACAGATCAGGTTAGCGGTAGACGGGAACAGGAAATCCGGCGTTACGGTGGCGCAAATCACCAGGTCAATTTCCGATGGGGAAGTTCCCGTTTTCTCCAGCAGCCCCCGCACGGCTTCCGTAGCCATTACGGAGGTGCCTTGCCCTTCGCCTTTCAGTATTCTTCTTTCTTTAATACCGGTACGGGTGGTAATCCACTCGTCGTTGGTGTCTACCATTTGCTCTAATTCAGCATTGGTCAGAATATAATCGGGCACATAACCGTGCACTCCTGTTATTGCAGCTCTTAAACTCATCAGATGAACCAGCTTTTAAAATTCTCAGGCAAAGGCCTCCATGATTTTTTCTACCACCTGCGACTCAATTTGTCTCTGGGCCAGGCGGATCATATTTTTGATGGCTACCGGACTGGAGATGCCGTGTCCTACAATGACGTTTCCATTAATTCCGATAATCGGACTTCCGCCCACCACCTCGTAATTCATGCGGTTGATCAGGTCGTCCTGAATTCCCACGGATGCGGCGTGTTCATAAAAAGATTCGCCCATCTTGAAAATAATATTACCGGTAAAACCGTCGGAAACAATTACGTCCGCCTTACCATCAAAGATATCGCGGCCTTCAATATTTCCTACAAAGTTGATCTTTTTATTGTTTTTAAGCAATTGGTAAGTAGCCTGAGCTACGGTATTGCCTTTTTTTTCTTCTTCTCCTATGTTCAGAAGACCCACCCTGGGGTTGTCCAGTTTAAGGGTATACCGGGCATGAATGCTGCCCAGTTCGGCAAACTGGTTCAGTATTTCCGGCTTACAATCGGCATTGGCGCCGATGTCCAGCATAATACCGTACTTCCCCCCTTTAAACGGAAGATAACCCGCGATAGGCGGACGCTGTATATTGCCTACAGTCTTTAGCGTAAAAAGGGAGCCCACCATCATGGCGCCGGTATTTCCCGCGCTGCAAAACGCGGAAACTATCCCCTCTTTTAAAAGTTTAAACCCAACCCCTATAGAGGAATTGGGTTTCTGACTGAAAGCTCTTGTAGGATGTTCTCCCATTTCTATGACCTCGCCGGCTTCCACCATTTCTATGGAACCCGCCCGGTAATTCAGGGGGCGAAGCACCTCCAACATCGCATCCTTTTTGCCGATTAGAACAATTTGATAGTTTTCGGGAAGTTCCGAAGTAGCCATTATAGCGCCCTCTACTACTGCCTTAGGGGCAAAATCCCCTCCCATTGCATCAACTGCAATTTTTTTCATCGACATTTTCTTAGGTTATACTAAAATCTTACTGATAGTTTTCTACTACCAATTTTCCCCTGTAGTACAGGTTTCCTTCACTTACGTGAGCCGTATGACGGCGGTGTACTTCACCTGTGGTGGCGTCAACCGACAGTTGCTTTAAAGTAAGTGTATCGTGCGTTCTACGCTTGTCTCTTCTGGTTTTTGATATCTTACGCTTAGGATGTGCCATTGCCTTCTGATATTTGTTTTAAATTTATTAATGCTGCCCACCGTGGGTCTTGTATTTGTTCATTTTCTTCTGTAAAATCCGGATCACGATACACCATGGTTCCTTCTTCACCGGTATCTTCGTTCCGGAATCTCGGGTGAAGTTTTTTCATAGGAACCTGCAACAGAATATAGTCAAACAAAAGGTTGGCTATATTGATCTTGGGCGTTCCGTAGGGAATCACTTCCAGTTCTTCACTGATTTCCTCCGCCGTGTTCCCGAATTTGAAAATATGTGTTTCCTCCGACCGGAACCCCTCCTCGAAGCTGTCAAGGCTACGGTCACACTGTAACCTGAGCAGAGAGGTGATCTCCATGTTCAGGCGGATAAGCGTAGGATTTTTCTCTAAAAGTACGTGGACTTTAAAGCGGCCTCCTTCGATAATATCCTGATCAAATTCGCGGAAAAAAGCATCTTCACCTTTAAATTCATACACATGGTCCTTGTCTTCCAGGCCATGAATAAGAATCTCATATTTGGATAACTCCCTTTTCACACATTTTACAGAAAGGATGCAAATTTACTTCCTTTTTTTTACATGAAAAAGTTTTAGCCGGATAAAATGAATGAAAGAGGATAAGGAGAGCCGTGGAGGCGGTTTTTCTGTGGCGGTTTTTTTAACCAACTCCTACCACTTCTCAGATTTCTCTTTTATCTTTCGGGCATATTAACTTGGACAGTCCTCTTTTATGGTGGTTTTTGATGTAGGAAATACCGATACCGTGGTAGGTTTTTTCAGGGGCGCTGAACTTTATCAGAAGTTTAGAATAAGGTCTTTGAAGAGTGAGAACTCGGTTTTCTTTGAATACAGGATACTCGATTTTATGCTGGAAAACAGCATCGATAAGAATATATTGGAAAAAGCGGTAATCAGTAGCGTAGTCCCCTTGCTTACCCCTTTTTTTGTAAATTTCTGCCGAAAATTTTTAAGCATGGATCCGGTCATTGTACAACCGGCCCAAAGTGGCCTGCTGGAGATCAGGATTGACACACCCGAAGAACTGGGATCGGATCTGTTTTTAAACGCGCTGGCCGCTCATGAAAGATACGGGGGAGACTGTGTGGTGGTCGATTTCGGAACCGCCCTTACGTTTACCGTAGTGACGGCAGAGCGGGAGATCAGGGGGGTAAGTATAGCGCCCGGACTCCATACTGCCTTGAAGTCGCTTTTTTCGGAAACCTCTCTTCTGCCCGAAGTAGAATTAAAGCCGCCAGCTACAGTAATCGGAAGAAATACTATACAGTCTATACAATCCGGTATTTATTTCGGTTACGAAAGCCTGATCAGGGGCATGGTGGCCCGGATACGGGGTGAGTTGGGCCGTCCGGCGAAGATAATTGCCACAGGCGGGTTGTCTTCCGTGATTACTGAACTGCAAGACCTGTTTTATGCCATTGATCCCGACCTCACCCTGAAAGGAATGTATTATTACGGGAAATAAATCGTGACTTATAAATAGTACTTCTTCAGCCGGATCAGGGCTTCTACCGGCTCTGTAACCAGGTATTTGATTTCCCGGTGTTCATGGATGCGCTTACGGATATAGGTGGCGGAGATGTCAAGTAAGGGCGCCTGTATGAATTTTACGGCAGGATGGTTTCCGAAATCGTGGGCCGGGGTGTGGGGTCTGGGGTATACATACACCGGGAAAAACTCCAGGATCTTCTCGTAGTTCTTCCAGTTTTTGAACTGAACCAGGTTGTCTTCTCCCATAATCAGCACAAACTCATGTTCGGGATATTTGTCTGACAACACGGTGAGGGTGTCAATAGTATAGCTGGGTTTGGGCAGTTGAAATTCCACATCACAGGTTTGAAGGCGGTAATTGTCTGCAATGGCCCGTTCTACCAGGGTCAGGCGGTCAAATTCATGCAGCAATGAATTGTTTTTCTTGAAAGGGTTCTGGGGAGACACCACAAACCAAACCCGGTCCAGGTCCGTATCCGCGGCCATGGTATCCGCAATGATCAGGTGACCAATGTGGATAGGATTGAAGGAACCGAAAAAGAGACCGATTTTCATTAGAGTTCCGAGTAGTTAGTTCTGAGTAATTAGTTCCGTAGGCACTCAACAATCATAGCTCGCAAGTCCGGAGCTGGAAGTTACACCCTCATCGGCTTCTCATCCATTTCCAGCGTTCCTTCCGCAAAGGCCGTATAAAGCGACTCCGCTTTTTGCAGGGATTCCTCCAGGTCGTCGTTCAGCAGCACCACATCAAACCGGTCCTGGAATGACATCTCAAACTTTACTTTGTAGAGCCGTTTCGAGAGGCTTTCCTCGGTTTCGGTGCCGCGGCTTCTCAGGCGGTTTTCCAGTTCTTTCAGGGAAGGGACTTTCACAAAAATGGCCAGGGCGTTATCTCCGAAGTATTCTTTCAATTTCAGACCGCCCATTACGTCTACATCAAAGATCACATTTTTACCTTCTGACCACAATCTTTCCACTTCGCTCTTGAGTGTACCGTAGTAGCCGCCGGGGTATACTTCTTCCCACTCTACAAACGCGTTTTTCCGGATCTTTTCCTGGAATTCTTCAATGGAGAGGAAATAATAGTCTTTTCCGTGTACTTCGTTCCGGCCCCGTTTGTCGCGCGTGCAGGCCGATATGGAAAACCCCAGGTTTCCGTGTACAGACAGCAGGTGCCTGACTAAAGTAGTTTTGCCCGACCCTGACGGGGCGCAGAAGATAATGGCTTTACCGTTCATGGTATATTGGAGTTATAAAAAAACCACCGGGAGGGGTGGTTTCTTATGCTTTCGATTAACGCGTTAAGCGGTAAATACTTCTTGAATAACTTTAATGTTCAGGGCTAACCCGATCACCAGAAGAACGCCTATTCCGATTTTAAGCCTTACTTCGTTGATAATTTTTTCCGGGCAGCATTTTCTTTCCACTTTGTTTTTAAGACAATCCCGAATGATTTTCTCCAGCTCGTCTGTGGTTTCCGGTAATTCATCAGTGGCTTCCAGGCGGGCCTTGAGTTCTTCAATAGTCTGGGAGCCATCCAAAACCGACTGCACCATCTTCTCTACGCACTTGTCGTGCTCATTCGCCTGATTGATTCGCGGGCTAGAAGTCATTTCCAAAAAAGTTTTTAATCATCTCAATTCTTTATATCCCATGGACTTTGCATAAGAACGTAATTTCTCCTTCAATAAGTTCCGTGCGCGGTGCAATCTTGAACGCACCGTACCGATGGGGATGTCCAGAATTTTGGCCATTTCCTCGTAAGTGAAGCCTTCTATATCGCAAAGAATGATGACCGTACGAAAATCTACCGGGAGGCTGTTCAGGGCAGTAGCTACTTCGTCGCCAATGAGGTCCTGAACCGCCTCAATACGCAGATCTGTAGTACTTTCTACTTCCGCGTCCTCGTTTGAGTTGTACACGGTTTCTACTTCCTGGTAATCAATTTTCGACGGCTCCTTGCTCTTTTTCCGGTAGTCGTTAATAAAGCTGTTTTTAAGGATTCTAAATAACCAGGCCTTGGCATTTGTACCCTGCTGAAAGGAGTTTATGAAGCGAAAAGCTTTCATGTAGGTATCCTGCAGAAGGTCGTTCGCGTCGTCCTCGTCGTTGGTAAGTCGGTACGCGAAGTTATACATGGAGTCTATCTGGGGCATAAACTCCTGGTTAAATATCCGGTGCTTTTCTTCATCGGTATATTTTGGCCTGCTTACTTCTATTTCTTCTTCCTCCATGTGATTTTCTGGTTTGTGCAAAATTACCGTATTTTTTTTATCCCTTTCATGTACTTCAGGATAAAATTGAACTTTCCAGGGCTGAACGGGGGAATTTTGCGAAATTTTTTATCTGTAGATAATTTTTAATTGACGATTGACAGTAGATAGTTGTGAGTAGCGAGTAGTGAGTGGGAGTACTTTTGTCACCCTTATGCTTCGACAAGCTCGGGGACGCCTACGCGGCCCAGCCTAGTCAGCATGACAAAGGCAGCCCATGTCACCCTGAGCTTGTCGAAGGGTTATGCTTCGACAGGCTCAGCATGACAAAGGCATACTATCCATCCACCCCTCGGAACTATTCCCCCCAATTCCTTATCTTTGCAAAAAATAGTGTATTGTACAGGTGAGAGATTATTTATCGGAATTAAATGAGCCACAACGGGAAGCGGTGACCCACACACAAGGCCCCCTGATGATTATTGCCGGAGCCGGTTCCGGGAAAACAAGAGTACTGACGTACCGCATAGCCTACCTGATGGAACAGGGGGTAGACCCCTTTAATATTTTGTCGCTGACATTTACCAATAAGGCGGCGGAAGAGATGCGAAACCGGATAGAAAAAATTATAGGGTCTGAAGCCCGTAACCTCTGGATGGGTACATTTCACTCGGTTTTCGCCAAAATATTGCGGATTGATGGATTTAAGCTGGGATATACGTCCAATTTCACCATTTACGATACAGACGACAGCAAGTCGCTGCTGCGTTCCATTATTAAGGAGATGCAGCTGGACGATAAAACGTATAAACCGAACTATGTGCTGAACCGGATTTCCGGGGCGAAGAACAACTTGATTTCCTGGCAGATGTATAATGAGAACCCGGTGTTCCAGGCCGAAGATACCGCCGCCCAAATGCCTGAACTGGGCCGGATTTACCGCACCTACGCCATGCGGTGTTTCTCCGCCAATGCCATGGATTTCGATGACCTCCTCTTCAATACCAACGTGCTTTTTCGCGATCATCTCGATGTGCTGAACAAATACCAGCATAAATTCAGGCACGTGATGGTAGACGAGTTCCAGGATACCAACATCAGCCAGTACCTGATTACCCGGAAACTGGCGGCGGTTACCCAGAACATCTGCGTGGTGGGAGATGACGCCCAGAGTATCTACGCGTTTCGGGGCGCCAATATCCAGAATATTCTGAATTTCCGGAAGGATTACCCCGACCTGAAGGTGGTGAAGCTGGAGCAGAACTACCGTTCTACCCAAAACATTGTCAATGCCGCGAACTCCCTCATCGCCCGGAACAAGGGACAGCTGGAGAAGAATATTTTTTCCGACAACGAAGAAGGAGCCAAGATAGAAGTGATCCGGGCCATGTCAGACAACGAGGAGGGCCGGATTATTTCCCACGAAATTTTTGAAGGAAAGCTCACCGGGCTGAAAAACAGTGATTTTGCTATTCTTTACCGGACAAACGCCCAGTCGAGGGCCTTTGAAGAGGCCCTGCGGAAAATCAATATTCCTTACCGGATCATCGGGGGGCTTTCCTTTTACCAGCGCAAAGAGATTAAGGATATCCTGGCCTACCTGAGGTTTACGGCCAACCAGAAAGACGAAGAGGCGTTTAAACGGATTATTAACCAGCCCAAGCGGGGAATAGGGGACACCACCGTAGCGAAAATTGTGGTGACCGCCTCGGAACAGCAGGTCAGTATCTGGGATGTGGTCAGCCACATCCGGAATTTTTTTGAAGGAAGGGCCGCCAACGCCATTGAAGGGTTCGCCGACCTCATCCGAAGCTATATCCTGATGCTGGAAGAAGACAAAGATGCGCACGCCATTGCCCTGCATGTGGCCAAAACCAGCGGCTTACTGCACGAACTGTATATGGATAAGACGGTAGAGGGGGTGGCCCGGCATGAAAACGTGCAGGAACTGCTGAACTCCATCCGCGCGTTTGTAGATAACGAAGAAAACGAGGACAAGTCGTTGGGGGCCTTTCTCCAGACCGTTTCCCTGCTGACCACGGCGGATGAGGAAGACGACGGGGACCGGGATAAGGTGACCATGATGACCATTCACGGGGCCAAAGGACTGGAATTTAAGCATGTTTTTGTGGTAGGGATGGAAGAAAACCTGTTCCCTTCTCAAATGATGCTGAAAAACCGGGACGACCTGGAAGAGGAAAGGCGCCTGTTTTACGTGGCCATCACGCGGGCGGAAAAACAGCTGACGCTGAGTTACGCTCAGCAACGCTATACCTGGGGAAAAATGACCTTCTGCGAGCCGAGCCGTTTCCTGGAGGAGATCGACAGCCAATACCTGCGCCTGGGAGATAAGGGCCTGGGGGGAAATTCATTTTCAGGTGGGCCCGGGGTGAAGCAGGAGCTTCCCCGGCGCGGTACCCCGGTGGGAGAGCCGGTCAAAAGACCCTCCCCGGCCAGTAATCTCAAGCCTGTGCAGGCCGCTAAACCGGTAGAGGCCCATGTGCCTTCGGCAGACTTTACGCCCTCGGATACCCGGAACCTGAAGGCGGGCGACCGTGTAGAGCATCCGAAATTTGGTTTCGGAGAGGTGAAAAAGACCGAGCAGGTGGGGTCTACGGCAAAAGCGACGATTCTATTTGAAAAGGAAGGCGAAAAAACATTACTTTTGAGCTTCGCGAAACTGAGAATTTTATAAATAGCTGTTAGCTGTTAGAAGGTAGGGCAGATATATCCATCATGAATAATTCTAACATCTAATTTCTGATAGCTAATATCTTAAATTTAATACCTATGCAAAAGACACCATTATTGCTTATTGCCCTGTTTTGCTCTGTTTCCCTGTTCGGACAAAACCTGCGGGTAGCCACCTACAATATCCGGATGAACCGGGCGAACGACGGGGTGAACAACTGGGTCAACCGCAAAGACAAAGTCAATGAACTTATCCGCTACCATGATTTTGATATTATGGGTACCCAGGAAGGGTTTAAGGATCAATTGGACGACATTCTGCGTTTAGGCGATTACGCGTACACGGGCGGTGGACGGGATGACGGCAAGGATGCCGGAGAACATTCTGCCATTTTCTACAAGAAAAGCCGGTTTGAACTCCTGAAAGCCGGCGATTTCTGGTACAGTGAAACACCGGATACACCCGGAA
The DNA here is from genome assembly GCA_964423865.1 of uncultured Lacihabitans sp. Taxonomy (GTDB): domain Bacteria; phylum Bacteroidota; class Bacteroidia; order Cytophagales; family Spirosomataceae; genus Leadbetterella. Next base: position 81,734 of record CAYRGN010000006.1, on the reverse strand, counting down.
AAGGCTGGGACGCACGCTGCTGTAACCGGATTTGTTCCTGGGCCAGGTTCCGGGACAAGGTCACGGGGAAAGAGTTCTTTGTTTTTAACTCGCATTTTGACCATGAGGGTGTAGAGGCAAGAAAAAATTCAGGTATTCTGCTGGTGGAGAAAATGAAGGAAATTGGGGGGGAACTTCCGGTGATCAGCATGGGCGACTTCAATTCTACTCCGGAAACGGAGCAGATCATTCACCTGGGCCGAAACTTTAATGACGCGTTCAGCGCCTCGGTGCAAAAGTCCTACGGTCCCGTCGGTACATTCAATGCGTTTAAATACGACGCGCCTTTGAATGACCGGATAGATTATATATTTGTATCCGATACTATTACAGTAGAGAAATACGGGGTACTTACCGACAGTTACCACCAGAAATTTCCGTCTGATCACTTGCCGGTGGTAACGGACCTGATTATTGGTAACTAATGATGCTCTGCAGGTCAGTCTCTTGACAGGTAACGTTGATAAAAGCTGTCTTTTTTACTGGAATATTGAATGATTTCTTCCTGGCTGGCATGTTTTGAAAAATAGTCAAAAATCGAGCTGTGATCATCGTAACGGTAAATCACACGGCTTTGATCGGCTTTATACAGTACATTATTGGTAGCTTTTTGGTAGATCAGTTTTATCGAAAAGAAAGAGTCAATAACGAAAAGAACGATAATCCATTTGTGAAGCAGGAGTTGCTTAAAATCCAGATTTCTTAAAAACACCAGCAGGAAGGTAATATAAAAGCAAATAAATGTCCGGGCCACCAGGTCGTTATAGACGCCTACCCTGCATAAACTGACCACAAACATGATGCTCAGAATGATTTTGGCTATTTTTTTATCAGCAGAATCGTTGATAAGAAAACGCACGTACAGAGAAAAAATAATCAGCTGAGGAAATAACTGTCCGGCCCAAAGCGGTACTTTGTTTATCCTTTCGGAAGTGAATGCTAAAAACTCGATAATTCCGCCCCCATTTGAGCTTTGATAAAAGAGGATAAGGGCAATAACGAAAAACAGATATCTCAGGCTGTAAGCTGCCAGAGACAAAAGTGTTTTGGCGCTCTTGTAGAAAAGTACAAAGAAAAGGAATAAAATCGCGATGGCAACGGCGGGAAACACACACCAGGTAAGACTTAGCACAAACGGGAAAACAGCCAGGCTAATATCCATGTCTTTTTGGGTTGAACACCAGATTAGAATGGACATCACCAGGAAAGCAGGTAAAAATTGATTGGGTACCCAGATACTTTGTTCATATAAACTTCCGAAGAATACCGGCCATTCGTTTCGGGAATATTCAAAGAGGGCTTGAAAAACATAGATGTTAATAAAGACGGTAGCCTGTCCCAGGATGAACAGTAAGATGACTTTCCGGAAATCTTTCTTCAGCAGAATATAAGCCCAGGTCAATACCAGAAAATAACCCATGGCCGACCAGATTACAAAAGGAATCAGGGAGTCGGGGTTTACTAACTTCATGACAGATGCCGGCGCCAGATAGAAAGAGAAGTAATAAATGACCTCTTCTGAATTATAACCATACTTGAGGGGCCAGGGGGAGTGTACCAGATCATAAAGTTTGGCATTATGACCACCGAAATCCAGTTCCTGGGCCACCAGGTTACCAATGCCTGCAGAAATGGTCCAGGCCAGCGCGGCCAGTGCGATGATCAGGAACTCCTTCCGGCTGAGCTTTACCGATTCAGTAAACCCGTTATTACCCCATAACCTTTTGACATAGAAAAAAAAGGCTGCCAGCAGGCCGGCGGTTAAAGCGGGTCCGTAAGGAGCCTTAAACCAAAAGAAATAAAATAACAGGTTAGGCAGAAACAGATAGGATACGGTGATCAGGATAAGGTGCCGGGGGAAGCTGTTATTCGTATGAGAAACCATGTAAAAGTCTTTAAAAATTAGCTGATATGAGTCAGTTCGGGGCTAAGTACTTTTGATAAAAACTATCTTTTTTACTGGAGTATTGTACCAGTTCATCGCTGTTGCCATGGGTTTCAAAATACTCCAAAATGGATTTATTGTCGTCATACTGGTATATTTTCAGATTTTTATCCGCACGATACAAAACATGGTTGGTGAGCTTTTGATAAAGCACGGTAAGCGAGAAAAAAACCTCAATCACAACAAACGGAATAAGCCATTTATGTGTTTTGAAACTGCGAAGGTCCAGGTTCCGCAGAAGAAAGTAAAAGAAGACGAAATAAAAACAAATAAAAGATCTTGCGATCAGGTCATTAAAAACACCTATCCTGAACATCGTAAATACAAACATGATCAGAACAAGGATTTTTGCTATGGTTTTTTCTTCGGGATCCTTTATGAGGAAGCGGATATAAATCAAAAACAGTAGCATTTGAGGAAACACCTGCGCAATCCAGGCAGGTATTTTAGACATTCTGTCATGGGTGAATGGTAAAAACTCCACTACGCCGTTACCGTTGGAACTGGAATAAAAAACAGCCAGGGGGATGACAATTACCAGGTACCTTAAACTGTAAAGAAAAAGGGATTTCAATTCAGGGATACTCCTGTAATAAAGGGTAAGGGCAAAAAACAGAACGGCGATGGCAATGGCAGGAAATACATACCAGGTTAAACTCATTACAAACGGGAAAATCACCACCCGCAAATCACCCTTATTCTGTATCAGGTATAAGAAGAGCGCCAGCACGAGAATGGCCGGTAAAAACTGGTTGGGAACCCAGGAGCTTTGCTCAAACAGGCTACCGAAAAAGGAAGGCCACTTCAGCTGCTCGTAAACCCATAATTCGGGGAGGATGGAGTTCATAAAAACACAGGCATCGCCCAGGATAAAAAGCAGGATAACCTTCCAGGCCTTTTTTCCCATAAGGAGGTAAGTCCAGCATAAAATCAGGAAGTAGCCGATGGCTGACCAGATCATAAAAGGGATTTGGGAATCGGTATGTAAGCCCTTCATGACCCAGGCCGGCACCAGGTACCAGGCAAAATAGTAAATGACCTCTTCCTGATTATACGAATAGATCAGGGGCCATGAAGAATGAACCAATTCATATAATTTGACATTATGACCCTGGAAATCTCCCCCTTGTACCACCAGATTCCCTATACCGGACAAAACGGTCCAGATAAGGGCGCCTCCCCCGATCATAAGCCACTCTTTAGACGTAAGGGAAACCTCTCCGGTATCGTTATTTAAACGTCGTACATAGAAATATAGAAAAAGAAGGATACAAAGTATCACGCATATTCCCCACGGATTGCGGAACCAATAATAAAAAAACAAAAGGTTAGGAAGCAATAAATAAATGGTCGTTAACAATACCGGTAGTTTTGCTGAACGGCTGAAATTCATAAGAAATTATAAAATGTATAATTTACAAAGCTACAGAAAAACATCGGTTAAAAGGTAGGTTCAATCGTAAATTTCCTCCATGATCCGACGCCCGGCTACCGGTTTGTAGTGCGATATCTCGTAATAGTTCGAGATATCCTCAGTATACACGTTCTTTCCGGTATAATTGTACACATTTTTCTTCCCGAAATAAATGGCCAGGATGTCCAGGTCAATCGGGTGGTACGGCCGCTGATCAAAGGCCGGCCCGATAATGATTTTGTAACGGGTCTGGTGTACTTTAAAGAGAGAATCAATGGTTTTGAGATCGGCCAGGTGATGTTTCATGATCTGCCTGTCCATCATGGCCGGATTTTTTGCCCTTTCATGAAATTCCGGGTTAGCGTAATAGGCCAGGGAATCCTTCCGGATATTTTCTATATTCTCCGGGAAAAGAAAATCATTATGGGGGGTGGTATAAAAGTATTTGAATTTAAAAAACTCATCCATATAAAACGGACGATAGGTGTTAAAGAGCTTTAGATCAAGGTAAGAAACGAAGTACTTTTTCTTAAAGTAGGCTTTAAAAAAGCGGGTGTGGTAAGCCAGGGCGTTTTCGTTCGTCCACCGGTAATCTTTGTGATGCACAATAGACTCGGAGTGGTCGTATTGCTCCGAAAAAGTATCGGAATCCACTATGATAAGGACATTTTGGATAGGGGAACCGTTTTTATCGATAAATTCCAGTTTTCCACGAATTCCCGAAATATTGTCGTTAAAGGCGTCAAAGTGGAAGGGGTGGGGTTCGTGAATGTGTTTTCCCCAGTCGGAAGTCTGGAAAGCGCTTGCCCGGGAGCTTCCCAGGATAAAGGAGTTGAACTGGTACTCGTCCTTATAATTCAGGTAGGTCTGGGTACTGATCCGGTTCCGGTTAAAGGTTTTCAGGTAATTGCTTCCGTACTCCGGATAATTTTTTAGCACATGGAAGGGGTCAAATACGAAATAGCTCAGCGCCAGTAGAAGGAAAGGACTGGCGAATAGGAGAACCCTGGGGATGAATTTTAAAAATTTCTTATCCATGATTTAAAACTGAAAATAGATAAATTGCATGGCTCCGAAATAACCAAAAATAAGGATAAAGAAAGTGAAGAAGTAGTAGATACTCCAGCGTTGCCATTTGGTTTTCCGGTCAATCCATTCCCCCACATTTGTTTTTTCCTGCATTTTCTCTATGAAATACAATATGGTAAATGCGGAAATCAGGGTAAAGAGTGTTTCGGGGGTAATAAGAGCGATTACCTCTTTCCAGGAATGGCTGCTTTCAGAAAAGAGATGGGAGGCAAAATAGCGGGCATCGCGAAAGGTTTCGGCCCTGAAAAATATCCAGGCGAAAACGACCAGGGCCACGGTGATCCAGTTCTGGAGCAGGTTTCCTGCTTTTCCGAGGGGAGTAAATATCGTTTTCTGCATATCCCGGGTGATATGTCCGAAGATCTGGTAAATGCCGTGCAGCCCTCCCCAGATCACAAAATTCCAGCTGGCGCCGTGCCACAGTCCGCTCACCAGGAATACAATGAATATATTCAGGTACCAGCGGGGGATGCGCACGCGGTTCCCGCCCAGAGGAATATAGAGGTAGTCTCTGAACCAGGTGGAAAGGGAGATGTGCCACCGTTTCCAGAATTCCGCTATGCTTTTGGCCAGGTAGGGGCGCTTGAAGTTCGTCATCAGTTTAAAGCCCATCACGCGGGCCGAGCCGATGGCGATATCGGAATAGCCGGAGAAATCGCAATAAATCTGGATGCTGTAAAAGAGGATGGCGACGATCAGGGGCAGGCCCTGGTAGTGATGCACATCGCTAAAGACCACATCGGCGTACGTGGCGAAATTATCGGCGATCACCATTTTCTTAAAGAAACCCCAGAGCATCAGCCTCAGGCCGGAAACCACGCGGGCTTCGTCAAAATCAAATTTTTTATAAAACTGGTGGAGAATATTCTGGGGCCTTTCAATAGGCCCGGCCACCAATTGGGGGTAAAACATCACATAGAGCGCGTAAATACCGAAATGCTGTTCAACTTTCTGGTGGCCGCGGTACACCTCAATGGTATAACTCATGGCCTGGAATGTATGAAAGGAAAGTCCTATGGGCAGGATGATGTCCCACCGGGGTTCATACGTGGTTCCGTTCAGGCGGAAAGTAAAGCTGTTGACGTTGTCTATCAGGAAATAATAATATTTAAAGAGGGCCAGTACCCCAATGTTGGCGATAAGGCTGATGGCCAGGGCCATTTTTCGTTCCTTTCCCTGAGATCGGTCTATCCAGATGGCTGCGTAATAGTCTACAATAATGGTAAAAAACAGGATCAGGATGTACTCCCACTTGAAAAACGCGTAGAAGATACAACTGGAAATAAGCAAGAGTACCCATCTGAATCTGTAAGGGATCGTAAAATACAGAAATGTTACAATCGGGAAGAACAGAAGAAATTCAAAAGAACTGAATACCATAAATTAATCTTTATGCGGCGTCTTGATTTAAGTCTGCAAATTAAGGATAGATTTTGTAAATTTGTACCTCAAAACAAGGTAAAATTGAATAAGAAAGTAATATTGACCATACTGGATGGCTGGGGCATCCCCAAGGAAGGAGAGGAGTGGCGGTCGGCCATTGAAAAAGCCGAGGTACCTTACTTCAGGTATTTGATGAATACGTACCCGCACAGTCTGTTAGAGGCGAGCGGGCGGGCGGTAGGTCTGCCGGCGGGACAAATGGGGAATTCGGAGGTCGGTCATACCAACCTCGGCGCCGGGAGAATCGTATACCAGGAGCTGGAGAAGATCAATGTGGCGGTGGAAGAAGGATTACTGGCCAAGGAGCCGGTAGTGACGGCGGCCATCGCTTACGCTAAAGAGCACGGTAAGGCGGTCCACCTGATCGGGTTGTGCTCTGACGGAGGCGTGCATTCCCATATTTTTCATCTGAAAGGACTGGTGGATATTTGTCATGAAGCGGGGGTAGAAAATACCTATATTCATGCTTTCCTGGATGGGCGTGACACCGACCCGAAGTCGGGAAAAGGGTTTATTGCCGACTTGCAACAGCATATAGAAGGAAAGAATGCCCGGATTGCCTCATTGATCGGGCGGTACTACGCCATGGACAGGGATAAGCGTTGGGATCGGGTGAGCCTGGCCTATGAAGTCATGGTCAAAGGAAAAGGGGAAACGGCGGTGACCGCCTCGGAAATACAGGCGGCGCTGGAGGCTTCTTACCGTGCAGACGTGACCGACGAGTTTCTGAAGCCGGTAGTGGTGGTGAAGGAAAGCGGTGAGCCTGTGGCCACCATTTCCGAAGGCGATGTGGTGATCTGTTTTAATTTCCGGACCGACCGGGGTCGGGAGATTACCGAGGTGCTGACCCAGCACAATTTCCCCGAATACAATATGACTACCCTGGATCTCTATTATATTACGATGACCAATTACGACGAGTCGTTCCGGAATATCAAAGTGATCTACGAAAAGGATAACCTGAGCAATACCCTGGGAGAAGTACTGGAGAAATCCGGGAAAACCCAGATCCGGACGGCGGAAACTGAAAAATATCCGCACGTGACCTTTTTCTTTTCGGGGGGGCGGGAAGAACCCTTCGAAGGCGAGACACGACTGCTCTCTCCTTCGCCGAAAGACGTACCCACCTATGATCTTAAGCCCGAAATGGCGGCCGAAAACATTATGGAAAACCTGCTTCCTTATCTGAAAAAGGGAGAAGTGGATTTTGTTTGCCTGAACTTCGCCAACCCGGATATGGTGGGGCATACGGGCGACTTCCAGGCGGTGATCAAGGCGGTGGAGACGGTGGATCACTGTCTGAAAAATGTGGTGGAGACGGGCCTGGAAAACGGGTATACTTCTCTGGTGATTGCCGATCACGGTAATGCCGAATACATGATCAATGACGACCAGACGGTCAATACTGCGCATTCCACTAACCTGGTGCCGTTTATTGTGGTGGATAATGCCTACTCGGGTACTCCGAAAGACGGTAAGCTGGGGGATATTGCACCCACAATCCTGAGCATTCTGGAAGTACCCGTACCGGTGGAAATGACCGGAAATGTACTGATCTGAGCGCTATTTCTCAGACAACCAAAATATAGTAAGAGATGATATAGCTGTGAGCTTTAAAAAATCGGCAAACCACCGACTTTACAAAAAAGCTCACAGCTCCCTACTCGGAACTCGGAACTCGGAACTCCCTACTCGGAACTCTCTCCCTATTTAATTGTAATTATTTTAAATTAGCGAAAATACACAAAAAATATCAATTTTTTTATTTCTATAATTAGTTAATTATCTAATTGAAAATGAATTCTACTTTTTGCAATATTCTTAGATAATTCCTGTTTGAAATTGGGAAATATCTTTAAAAATCAAAGATAAATCTTTTAAAAGTGCAAATTTTATTTTGTATCCTCTTGGGGTTTGTAACCTGCTTGTAATGTGCTGGTGGAATGCATTTAACGGGATCTTTGTTTTGTCTTCCCGGGCATGTTTTGCATATAAATGTCTTACAGTAAGAATATTAAATTATTTTATTATTCCTTTGAAAAGTAAAAAACTTAGAATCAGGTATATAGACAATTATCTAATTCCCTTTATTATCAAATTGTAAATTCAGGGTCACGGAAATGTTCTAATTATTGAATATGAAAATTTCCCTTTATTTTTGCGATATAAAAACTTAGCATCAAGCTTAAAAACAAGTTTTGTTAATCTATTTCAAACAAATCAATTTGTTGTATGAACAAAAAATTTACGTTTCTTAAAGTGGTAAGCATATTCCTTATGGGAATGTTCTTTTCATTTTCCGGATTGGCCCAGGTGACGACCAGTAGTATGAGCGGGCGTATTACCGATGGAAGTAAAGAAGCTGTGGTCGGAGCAACGGTAGTGGCTACTCACCAGCCTTCACAGACCACTTACGGAGTAATGACCAATGCAGATGGTCGTTTTGCACTTAACGGTATGCGTGTGGGCGGGCCGTACAAGGTAGTAGTCACCAGTATCGGTTACGGAGAAAATGTGAAAGAGGGGATTACCCTCGCACTGGGTGAAGAATACATACACAATGTAGTACTATCAGAGGAAAGCATTACCCTGAGTGATGTGGTGGTTTCTGGAACGAGAACGAATTTCTCTACAGAAAAAACCGGAGCTTCTACCAATATTTCCAATACGCAGCTAAGCAGGATGCCGACTGTTAGCCGGAGTATTGCGGATATTGCCAAGGTATCTCCTTTTATGGGAAGCGGTATGAGCATTGCCGGTGCTGACGGACGGAATACCAACTTTACCGTAAACGGTGCGAACTTCAATAATAACTTCGGTCTTAGTGATAATTTGCCGGGAGGTGGTAACCCCCTTTCTTTGGATGCTATTGAAGAAATTCAGGTAGTAGTGGCTCCTTTTGATGTGCGCCAGACTAACTTTATTGGTGGGGGAATTAACGCCATCACCAAATCAGGTACTAACAAATTTAAGGGTTCGCTGTATACCTATTTTAATAACCAGGAAATGCGGGGTAACCGGATCGGTGATACCGATTTCGGCGTACGTCCGGAAGAATCAAGAACTATTTTCGGTGGAACTTTCGGTGGTCCGATCATTAAGAATAAGCTGTTCTTTTTTGCCAACGTGGAAACTGAGAAAAGACCGGGTCAGCAGGTGGTTTTGTGGAGACCTTCCGAAGATGGGGTAAGTAATACGGCCTTAAATATCTCTCGTACCAAGAGATCGGATATGGACAGGGTTAAACAGCACCTGATGGATAATTATGGGTATGATCCGGGTTCTTATAGTGACTTTCCCGGCGATATCAGCAACATCAAGTGGTTAGGGCAGCTGGACTGGAATATCAATAATTCCAACCGTTTCAGGGTAACGTATAACTACACCAAGAATCAAAGCTGGACGGCTACCAACGGTAACTCTATGGACGGTGGCCCACGGGCAACCTTTAACCGGGCTTCAGACAGGGGAATGGTGTTCTCTAATGCCATTTATTCTAATGACAACATTGTAAACTCGGTAACCGGCGAATTGAACAGCCGTTTTGGTAACAAAGCTTCCAATCAGCTTCTGGCCACCTATACTAAAATCAAGGATATGCGGGGTTCACCTTCCAGCCCGTTCCCTTTTATTGATATTCTTGCCGGCCGGAATGAGGCAGGTCACCCCATTTGGGAACCGTATATCTCTGCCGGTTATGAACTCTTTACCTGGAATAACGGGGTAAATAATAATGTAATGACCATTACGGATAACTTTACCTATTATCTGAACAAGCATAAGATCACAGCCGGTCTGAGCTATGAGTACCAGATGGCTAATAACTCGTATATGAGAAATGGTACAGGATATTACAGGTATGCCAGTATAGAAGACTTCTTAAACCAGGCAGCTCCTATTGATTTTGCTTTAACCTATGGCTGGGATGGGGAGAAAAATCCGGCAGCAGAAGTAGCCTTCCACCAGACAGGAGTTTACCTACAGGATGAATGGAACCTTCGTGATAACTTTAAGCTGACTTTGGGTGTTCGGGCCGATAACATTACCTATGCAGATAACCTGATCCGGAATAATGCTATTTATAACCTGGATTATAACGGCAGAAAAATTGATACCGGTAGCTGGCCCACATCCAAAGTACAGGTTTCCCCCCGTTTAGGATTTAACTGGGATGTGTACGGGGATAAAAAACTGAAAGTACGTGGAGGAACCGGCGTGTTCCAGGGCCGTCTTCCATTAGTGTTCCTGACCAATATGCCTACGAACTCAGGTATGGTTCAGGGCTCAGTAATTATGGCCACAACACTCTCTAACGGGGTGCTTAACTCAGATCCGAGACTTGCTCAGTTAGCAGGAAAAATCCTGACCAGTACCGAGGATATGATTAGCAAGTTTGGCTTACCTACAACCATTTCTCCTGAGCAGGGCGCTTTGCCGGGTGCGATTAACGCGGTAGACCCTAATTTCAAAATGCCGCAGGTTTGGAAGTCATCTCTAGCTGTGGATTACCAGGTGCCGGTGTCTTTCCCCATGACCATTACGGCGGAGGGAATCTATACCAAAAATATCTATGATGTAATGCTGGAAAACTGGGACTGGAAACAACCTGATGCTTCCTGGTCACGTTTCAGTGGTTCGGATGACCGGTATATCTATCCTACACTTAATGATATTAAGTATAACAGAAGAGACGCTTTTGTCCTGACCAATACAAACAAGGGATGGGGTGCCATATTCAATGTTACCGCAACGGCTGAGCCTGTAAACGGATTGAACCTGATGGCAGCTTATACTTTGACAGAATCGAAAGAAGTTACGGGTATGCCGGGTAGTGCTGCCAACTCAGCCTATCAAAACCTGGTGTCGGTTAATGGTCCGCTTATGCCGGAAGTACAACGTTCACAGTACGTAGTTCCTCATAGAGTGATTGGTTCAGTATCGGCAAGATTACCATGGGCACTGGGCAATTTCAATTCAGGTACCTTCATCAACCTGTTCTATACAGGTAGTTCAGGATTTAATTACAGCTACATGTACACCAATGACATGAATGGAGATAATTTCCAGAACGACCTGATCTATATTCCTAATGGAAGAGGAGACATCAAATTCGTTAGCCAGGCGGATGAAGATGCATTCTTTGCTTTCATGGAACAAGATAAGTATTTGAGCGCCAACAAAGGAAAATATGCGGAAGGTTATGCAGCCCGTACGCCATGGGTTCATAATTTCGACCTTAAATTAACACGTGAATATTATCTGAATGTAGGCCAATCCAAAAATACACTTCAGTTTCACTTTGATATTCTGAATGTAGGTAACATATTGAATACCAAGTGGGGGGTTAGAAAGACGCAATACGACATGATTAACCAGGGCCGGATCCTGAGATATGAAGGTAGAGACGCCAGCAATGTTCCTTCCTACTCCTTCATAAAAGTTCAGGGAGAATACCCCACTACTTCCTTTGATTATAACTACAGATTTACAGAAACCTGGAAACTCCAGGTGGGCGTAAAGTATATCTTTAACTAATAGAGATTTAAAGGTTGCTCAAAAGGCTCTTCCTCGCGGGAGAGCCTTTTTTACTTTTCAGTCCTCCACAGCATCATAAATATTGCCTACAGGCAAAAAATCTCCATTTATACCTGGAAAAATTTGAAAGAGTGGGCATGTTCGTGTTAACTTTATCAGGTTATCAAGATACACACGAATATGAAATTAACTGAACTGGTAAATGAGAAGACCTTTAGATGATATCATGTTAGATATTTCCTGGGCAAAGCTGGCCAGACGTTATTTTGATCGTCCCCCTTCATGGATTCATCAGAAAATAGATGAGTTGGGGACGGCCGAAGGGTTTACGCCCGATGAATTAGAGCACTTTAAAGGAGCGTTGACTGATCTGGCTGATCGTATCCGACGTGTGGCGGACGATATTTGAAAATTTATATCCGGTTTAAAAAATCCAATGTTAAGTTCACAGAAATAAGAATACAATCTGGGCAATATACAATAGTATGGATATGGTTTTTACCTTGTCCGCTGTAGCTTTGCTAAATGAATTATCTTATATTTGTTAGTCAATGACAAAGCATTTCAACAATATTCCCCTGGAGGAAATCGACCAGGTAGCAGAAGCTATTTTTGAATTAGGAAAGGGCCTGGCGGTGTGGACGTTTACCGGTGATCTGGGCGCTGGAAAAACCACGCTGATCAAAGCCCTGGCTCAAAAGTTGGGCATTGAAGACGCGGTATCCAGCCCAACTTTTAACTATGTGAACGATTATGACGGCCAACTGTATCATTTTGACTGTTACCGTCTGAATAAGGTAGAGGAAGCCCTTAACCTCGGCCTGGAAGAATACCTGGATTCCGGTCGCAGGTGTTGGGTAGAGTGGCCGGAGGTGATCCGGCCTGTTTTACCGGACCATACCCTGGATATCGTCATAGCGCATAATCAAGACGGTACCCGGAATTATGGTATCTCGGTTTTTGATTTTTAATTTTGACTTGCCCACATGGATGCCCTGAAAGATCTGGCGATGCAAACCGCCTTTACGCCGAAAGAATCTCCTTTAGCACTCCGCAAAAAGGGGAAGAAGGTGAGTATAGGTTTGCCCAAGGAGTTCTCTCCTGATGAAAACCGTATCGTACTTACCCCGGACGCGGCAGGGCTGCTGGTCAGGAACGGTGTTGACGTAACGATAGAAGCCGGCGCGGGCGCGGGCGCGGATTTCAGCGATACCGCCTATGCGGAGGCCGGCGCCGATATTGTGGTTAGTCGCAAAGAGGTTTTCGACAATGACGTTATTCTTAAGATTGAGCCGCTCCGGGAGGAAGAGTTCGCTTATATGCGGCCGGCATCTACCCTCATCTCTACCCTTAATCTGCCTAAACTGACCTCGGACTATTTCAAAAAGCTGAATGAAAAACAGATTACCGCTATAGGTTTTGAACTGATTGAAGACAAAGCCGGCGAATTTCCCGTGATCCGCACCATCAGTGAAATCGCCGGAAGTTCGGCCATTCTGATCGGTTCGGAATACCTTAGCAGCGCTAACGGTGGGCAGGGCGTGATCCTGGGTGGAGTTACGGGGGTGCCGCCCCGGAATGTAGTGGTGGTGGGGGCCGGTACAGTGGGCGAGTTCGCAGTTCGGTCGGCCCTGGGCCTCGGAGCGAATATCAAGGTTTTTGACCGGCAGATCTATCGTTTAAGGCGGTTGCAGTACGCCGTGGGCAACCGGGTGTATACCTCGGTGATTGACTCGGTTAACCTGCCCAACGCGTTGATGGAAGCCGACCTGGTGGTGGGCGCTCTCCGGAGCGAGTTTGGCTTTGCTCCCATGGTGATTACCGAAGAGATGGTTTCCCGAATGAAGCCCAATTCGGTGATCGTGGATGTGGCCATCGATACCGGCGGATGTTGCGAAACATCGGAGGTGACTTCGCATCAGCATCCTGTTTTTAAGAAATACGATGTGATTCATTATTGTGTCCCCAATATTGCTTCCCGTTTCTCGCACACGGCCAGTGAGGCCCTGAGTAATATTTTTGCCCCGGTATTGATGAAAGCAGCCAACCTGGGCGGAATAGATGAAATGATTTTTCATAACCAGTGGTTCATGCGCGGAGTAATTACGCACAAAGGGAGCGTTACTAACCTGAACCTTGCCCGCCGTTTCAATCTGCGTTATAAAGACCTGGGACTAATTCTTTCAGCAGGATTTTAAAAGATTTTCATTAATTTTGTTCATATAATCTCTGTGACTACAAGTTTATGGAGGGAGTACAACTATATATTCCGGGAACAATATGATCAATCACAGTAACGAGAATACATTGATGGACGACGCCAATTCGCCGGAAATCAACCGGAAGTTGATGGGCAAGGTGTCGTCTGATTTTCTGAAAGTCTCGGATCACCTGAAAGAATCGTCTTACCAGATCAGGAAAAGAGGCTTTTCACAATACCCGGTCTTCGTTTTGTCTGAGAATGAAGTAGACCTGGGAGCCCTTTTATTCGATAAACCTGATTTTCAAACCGTTTATCAATACCGGGCCAATTTCCTCGAAGATTTTATCCTGAGGGGCATGATCGGAGAGGAATCGCGCGAACTTTTTGTAGAGAATTATAAGGATTCCGAAGAATACTGCTGTCTTTTTGTGTTGGACGGAGATTTTGCAGGCTTTATCTATTTACCTTATCCGGAAGAATCGAATGAATAACCGAAGAAGTTTTCTGTCTAAAGCATTACTGGCCCTGCCCGTATTATCTTCATCGCGGGCGTTTGCCCAAGGGGTGACAAAGCCCATTGTGGTAAGTACCTGGGATAGCGGTATCCCGGTGAATGAAGCGGCTATGCGTGTTTTGCAGCATAAAGAAGGCCGGGCCCTGGATGCCGTGGAACAGGGCGCGCGATATATCGAAGACCAGGTCAACTGCTGTGTGGGGCTGGGTGGGAACCCAGACCGGGACGGCTACGTCACCCTGGACGCCTGCATCATGGATGAACACATGAATTGCGGAGGTGTAGCATTTATGGAAGATATCAAACACCCCATCTCCGTGGCCCGGAAAGTGATGGAGAGCAGCCCCCATGTACTGCTGGTGGGAGAAGGGGCAAGAGATTTTGCCCTGAAGAACGGATTTACGACAGAACCTAAAAAGCTTTCCGAAGATGCGGAAGATGCGTATAGAAAATGGTTGGAAAAGTCGGAATACAAACCCGTCAAGAATATTGAGTTAGAACAGAATAAAGCGCTTAAGAACGGCCCTTTTGCCCCTAACCGATTGGAAGACGGTAGTTTTAACCACGATACTATGGGGCTGGTAGCCCTTGATCAGGCGGGCAACCTGTCAGGAGCCTGTACCACCTCAGGTATGGGCTTTAAGATGCGGGGCCGGGTGGGAGACTCTCCCATCATTGGCGCAGGACTGTACGTAGACAATGAAGTAGGGGCGGTGACGTCGTCAGGCCAGGGCGAAGAAGTGATCCGGATCGCCGGCTCTCATCTGGTGGTTGAATTTATGCGCCAGGGGAAATCACCTGAAGAGGCCTGCCGCCTGGCGGTAGAGCGCCTGGTGAAGATCAATCCGGAAAAAGCCAGGGACTTCCAGGTAGGTTTTATTGCCTTGAATAAATACGGGGAATACGGTTCTTATGCCGTTAATCCCGGTTTTGTGTTTTCGGTGACTACTGAGCCGGGTAACGGAAAAGTGATCGAAACGAAGTCGTATTTTAAGTGATTGAATATGATGAAGAAAATTGTATGTGCATTAACCTTCGGCCTGTGCCTTTCGGCTCATGCCCAATTTTCCCCCGACTGGGAAAGCCTAGACAAGCGGGCTACACCGGCCTGGTTTGAGGATGCCAAATTCGGGATCTTTATCCACTGGGGCGTGTATTCGGTTCCGGCCTGGGCCACCTTGTCGAATGCCGACGGCTTCGGAAGTTATTATTCGGAATGGTATTGGGAGAGGTTGAATAACGAGAAGCTGAAGATCCATAAGGAATTTATCGATTTTCATAACAAAGTTTATGCGGGGAAACCCTACCAGGATTTCGCGAATGACTTCAAAGCAGAGCTCTTTGATCCGGATAAATGGGCCGATATTCTTCAGGGCTCCGGCGCCCGTTATGTGGTGCTGACTTCCAAACATCATGAGGGTTTTACCTTGTGGCCCAGTAAACAATCGTGGAACTGGAACGCCGTAGACATAGGCCCCCGCCGGGATCTTTTGGGCGACCTGACCCGTTCGGTGAAGGCTAAAGGACTGAAAATGGGCTATTACTATTCCCTGTACGAATGGTATAACCCCCTGTATAAAACCGACCTTAACCGCTACATCGATGAGCGTATGCTTCCCCAGATGAAAGACCTGGTGGAGACCTATGAACCCGATATTCTCTGGGGCGACGGAGAGTGGGACCACCCCACGGCCCAATGGAGAGTAGCCCCCTTCATGTCATGGCTCTTCAATGATTCGAAAGTAAAAGATTCTATTGTGATTAACGATCGCTGGGGTTCGGATACCCGCAGCAAGTACGGCAGTTTTTATACTACGGAATACGCGGATGTCAGCCAGGTACAGTTTAACCGGCCCTGGGAAGAATGCCGGGGAATAGGGGAGTCGTTCGGGTATAGCCGAAACGAAAACCTGGAAATGTACAGTTCTGCCGAAAAGCTGGTCCACATGCTGGTGGAGATCGTTTCGAAAGGAGGTAATCTGCTCCTGAATATTGGTCCCCGGGCTGACGGCGGCCTGCCGGTGATCATGCAGCAACGTCTGGCGGAAATAGGGGCCTGGCTTACAGTGAACGGGGAGGCGATTTACGGCAGCAGGGCGGTGGAAAATGCTCCGAAAGCCGATAAACTTTTCTATACAGGCAAAGGGAATACCGTGTACCTGATTACTACGGAATGGAAAGATGTAGTGCAGGCTGCGCTTCCTTCCAAACCTAAAAAGGTAAGTATGCTGGGCCTGGACGCACCGGTGAAGTTTACCTCCAAGGGAGGCGTTTTAACCATTACGGCACCTCAGGTCAATCCGAAAACCAATCCGTGTAACTATGCATGGGTCTATAAACTTGAATACTGAACCGGTGAATCAGCGGAAGATCTTCAATGATCCTGTTTACGGATTCATCACTATTCCGAGCGACTTTATTTTCCGGGTGATTGAACATCCTTATTTCCAGCGCCTGCGCCGTATCCGGCAACTGGGCCTGGCAGAGCTGGTGTATCCCGGTGCGGTGCACAGTCGTTTTCAGCATGCCCTCGGCGCCATGCATCTTATGAATGAAGCGCTTCATTCCCTTGAAAATAAAGGAGTGCTGATTTCTCCCGCGGAAAGGGAGGCTACTTTGCTGGCTATCCTGTTGCATGATGTGGGCCACGGGCCATTCTCGCACGTACTGGAGCATTCCCTGTTTTACGGGGTGTCGCACGAAACCGTTTCGGAATTGCTGATCGACAAGTTGAACCAGCTTTTCGGCGGGAGGCTGGCCCTGGCTACGGCTATTTTTAACGGTACGTATCCCCGGGCTTTTTTTCACCAGCTGGTGTCGGGGCAGCTTGATATGGACCGCCTGGATTACCTGAATCGGGATAGCTTTTTTACGGCCGTAGCGGAAGGGAAAATCGGTGCAGAGAGAATTATCAAGATGCTGAATGTCTTTGAGAATCAGCTGGTGGTGGAAGAAAAGGGCTTGATGAGTGTAGAGAATTTCCTGGTGGCCCGGCAGCACATGTACTGGCAGGTTTATCTTCATAAAACTTCTCTTTGCGCGGAGACGGTCCTCCTGAAAATCTTTGAGCGGGTGAAGGATTTACTTGAGATCGGGGGTACGGATATCCCCATGCCGCCGGTGTTACGGATTTTCCTGGAGGAAAAAATTACGTTAGACCGTATAGCGCAAGAACCCGCCATACTGGAAATGTTTGTGCGCCTTGACGATATGGATATCTGGTCAGCGGTAAAGGAGTGGGCTAACCATTCAGACCGTATTTTGTCCGTTTTATGCCGAAGTTTACTGGACCGCACTCTTTTCAAGATTAAATTTGATAAAAATTTTGATCTGGAAGTCCTCCAGGGCCAATTCCGCGAAAGCTGTGAGCGGGCCGGGATAAAGGCGGAAGAGCAGAAGTATTTTTTTCGGGAAGGGGTAGCCAGGAGCAGCGGTTACGACCTGAACCATCCGGGGATAAAAATTCTCTGGAAAGACGGTAGATGCGTGGAAATCACGGAGGCCTCGGAGCTTCCTACTATCCGGGCGATCAGCAATATTGTGGAAAAAAATTACTTATGTTATGCCAATGATGTATATTTACGGGATATTTCGGACTAAAGCTGAAAACAACTTATTAATTGATTAAATGAAGTTTTCTGTCAAGCAGATAGCTGAGATTCTGGAAGGGGAAGTAGAGGGGGAAGGAGATGTTCTGATCGACCATTTTGCCAAGATTGAAGAGGGGAAACCGGGAAGTATATCGTTTCTGGCAAATATTAAATATGAACCTTATATATACTCCACCAAATCCAGCGCCGTAATAGTATCCAGGGAATTCATTCCCAGAAATGCCGTGAAAACCGCCCTGATTCGGGTGAAAGATCCTTACCTTTCCGTAAGTAAGCTCATGGCGGCTTACCAGGAGATGAAAAAGATCAGGAAAACAGGCCTGAGTCCGAAGGCGGAAATTGATAAGACGGCCCGCATAGGCGAGGGCGTATATGTAGAAGCCCTGGTGTATGTGGGAGAAGAGACGGTAATAGGCGACCAGGTCACCATATTCGGCGGGGCGTACATAGGTCGCGGCGTCCGGATCGGGAACAATACGGTGATTCACCCGGGGGTAAAAATCATAGAAGACTGTGTTATTGGCAGTAACTGTGTGCTGCATCCCGGTGTGGTGATCGGTTCCGAAGGATTCGGGTTTGCCCCGGATGAAAACGGGGTATACCAGGATATTCCCCAACTGGGTAATGTGGTGCTGGGCGATCGCGTAAGCATAGGCGCTAATACCACGATAGACCGGGCTACCATGGGCTCCACCCGCATTGGCAATGGGGTCAAGCTGGATAACCTGGTACAGGTGGGGCATAATGTGGAGATTGGAGATAATACGGTGATCGCGTCTCAGACGGGTGTATCCGGTTCCACCAAAATCGGTAAGAATTGTATGATCGCGGGTCAGGTGGGCTTTGCGGGGCATCTCCGGATTGCCGACGGTACCCGTATCGGTGCAAAAAGCGGGGTGGCCAAGAGCATAGAAGAACCCGGCGGAATGTTTTCGGGGCACCCCTTACTCCCGTTGAAACAATACCTCAGGTTAATGATCAACCTGAGTAAAATGAAATAGTTTGAATGAATCTGAAGCAGCATACCATCACCTCTCCGGTTACGCTTTCCGGAAAAGGGTTACATACCGGTGAGCTAACGGAAATTACCTTAAAACCGGCGCCCATTAATTCGGGTATTGTATTTCAAAGAACCGACCTGGAGCATAAGCCCATGATTCCCGCATTGGTAGATTATGTGGCAGATACCAGCAGGAGTACCGTCCTGGAAAAAGACGGGGGAAGAGTAGGTACGGTAGAGCACGTATTGTCGGCGTTAGTAGGTTGCGAGATCGATAATATCCTGATTGAAGTACAGGGATCCGAAATTCCGATTCTGGACGGCAGTTCCGCCCCTTTTGTAGAGGCGATAGAGTCGGCCGGTCCCGTAGAACAGAACGCGATCCGTAATTTCTTTGAAATAGGAGAAGCCATCCATTACAAGAACCCGGAGAAGAACATTGAGCTTGCGGCCCTGCCTCTTAATGATTATCGGCTTACGGTGATGGTAGACTTTAATTCGTCTGTAGTACACAGTCAGCATGCCCAACTGCATGAGCTGAAACTCTATAAAGACCAGATTAGTCCGTGCAGAACGTTTGTTTTTGTGCATGATATTGAAACGCTTTTCCGGAACGGGCTGATCAAAGGGGGCGATATGGACAATGCAGTGGTGATTGCGGAAGAAGTCCTTTCGGATGAAACCCTGAATAACCTGTCGGGTATCCTGGGCAGGAAGCTGGAAGCCGGAGGTACCCGGGCGGGAATCCTGAACGCGGAGACGCTGAAATTTCAGAATGAACCCGCACGGCACAAACTCCTGGACCTGATGGGAGACCTGGCCTTGGTAGGAAGGCCTCTCAAAGCCCATATCCTGGCTGCGCGCCCGGGCCACCAGTCCAATGTGGAACTGGCGAAACTGATTAAAAAGCAGATTGACGCGAGTGAAACCGCGGCGCCTGCGGTAGACCCTAACGTGCCTCCCGTATTTACCGTACAGGATATCGCGCGGTTACTGCCTCATCGTTATCCCTTTCAGTTGGTCGACAAGATCATTTCTCTAGACGGTACCACGGTAGTGGGGGTGAAGAATGTGACCATGAACGAACCCCAGTTTACAGGGCATTTTCCGGAAAACCCGGTGATGCCCGGGGTATTGCAGGTAGAAGCCATAGCGCAGACGGGCGGTGTGCTGGTGTTGACCTCCACCGGTGAACCCGAGCAGTACTGGCCTTATCTGGTCGGTATTGAAAATTGCCGGTTCTATAAAAATGTAGTGCCCGGCGATACGTTAATAATTCGGTGTACCCTGTCTTCACCGATTCGGCTGGGCGTAGCGAAAATGACAGGCGAAGCGTGGGTGGGGAAAGCACTGGTGTGTTCGGTGGCCATGACCGCACGTTTAGTAAAAAAATGAAAAAGTTATAACTTATGAATCAGCCTCTGGCATTTATTCATCCGAACGCGAAAATCGCGAAAAATGTGGTGGTAGAACCGTTTACCACCATTAACAATGATGTGGAGATAGGAGAGGGGACATGGATAGGTTCAAACGTGACCATATTTTCCGGCGCCAGGATAGGCAAAAACTGTAAGATATACCCGGGTGCGGTCATCGCGGCCGAACCTCAGGATCTGAAATTCGCCGGAGAGTATACTACGGTAGAGATCGGGGACAATACCGTAATTCGGGAATGTGCTACCATCAACAGGGGTACTACGGACCGTCTGAAGACCGTAGTGGGCGCCAACTGCCTCATCATGGCGTATGTGCATGTAGCCCACGACTGCGCGGTCGGAAATAATGTGGTCATAGCGAACAGTGTACAGATTGCAGGCCATGTAAAGATTGGTGACTACGCCATCATTGGAGGCAGCAGCGCCATCCGCCAGTTTGTGCATATCGGCTCCCATACCATGATTTCGGGCGGTTCCCTGATCCGGAAAGACGTGCCGCCCTTTATCAAAGCGGCCCGTGAGCCCCTTTCGTACGCGGGGGTAAACTCTATAGGTTTACGGAGAAGAGGTTTCTCTTCGGAGGTCATTGCCGCGATCCAGGAGATCTACCGGTTTATCTATTTGTCAAACCTGAATAATTCGGAGGCGCTGGATAAAGCGGAGCTGGAACTGCCTGCTACGGCTGAACGCGATGAAATCATCCATTTTGTCCGGAATTCGGAAAGAGGAATTATTCGCACAGGGGCTGCCAAAAATGTAGAAATATCTTGATTTCACTCGTTCTCGATAATGCCGGAAAGAAATTCTCACGGGAATGGATATTCAGAGGCTTAAGCTATGAATTTAAAACAGGGAACCCGGTGGCCATAACCGGCCCGAACGGCTCGGGGAAAAGCACATTGATCAAAGCGATCGCGGGTACACTCCCCCTCAACGAAGGCTCGGTGGCCTACACCCGAAACCAACAGCCCGTACCGGAAGAAAACTGGTACACCCTCACGGGCATCTCCGCTCCTTACCTGGAACTTATTGAAGAATTTACCCTCTCAGAGAGCATAGATTTCCATATCCGTTTCCGGCCTTTCACGGAAGGCATGAGCAAAGCCGAATTTATGGCAAGGCTGGGTCTGGAAAAACACAGCGACAAGTATATCCGTGATTTCTCTTCAGGAATGAAACAAAAGCTGAAGTTGGGCTTCGCTTTTTTTACACGGAACGAAGTGCTGATTCTGGACGAACCTACCGCCAACATTGATAGCCACGGTTTTGAGTGGTATAAGACCGAGGTGCAGAAACTGGTGGCCGAACGGGTCGTCATTATCTCTTCTAACGAGCCGCGGGAGTATACATTTTGTACGGAGCAGCTTTTTATTCCCGATTTTAAGCCGTGAAATCTTCAAGCTGTCGAGAACCGCGCCCGTTGAAAAAAAATCAAATATTTCGGTAGAATAATTCTAAATAAAGCCGTTGTTTAACACGTTATTTATAAGTAGCTTTGCAAAAAGAAATACATTAACAAATATGAAAAAAATACTTTTCAGCTCGCTTTTGATGATCTGTACGGTAGTGGCCTTTGGTCAGAAATACGATACTTTCGGTAAAAAAATTAATGCCAAAGGAGCGGAACCTGTTTCTACATTGGAAGGGAAAAGCGACTTTAACGGAGAAGTGGTAAAGGTAGAAGGAGAGGTGGAATCGGTATGCCAGATGAAGGGTTGCTGGATGCGGATCAAGAAGTCAGACGGCACCACCATGATGGTCAAATTTAAAGACTATGATTTCTTTGTGCCGAAAGATATCGCCGGAAAAAAGGTGATCTTTCAGGGAGTTCCTTCGGTAAAAACCTTGTCGGTAGCAGAGCAGAGGCACTATGCGGAAGACGCCAAAAAATCACAGGAAGAAATCGATAAGATCACCGAAGACAAGGTAGATCTGACCTTCCTTGCTGACGGGGTTCTGGTTCCCAAAAATTAATTCAAGCCTGAGATTCGCTCCTGCAACTGGAGCATTTCATCTCTGAAACGGGCCGCCTGCAGGAAATTCAGTTCTGCGGCGGCCTTTTCCATATTGTTTTTCGCTTCCTGCATCAGTTTTTCCAGCTGGGGTTTATTCATATACGCCACCACAGGGTCTGCCGCAATGTGGGCGTGTTCGGGTTCTACGTAATACCCCTTGGGTACCGCTTTAAAGTCGGCAATGGAAGTTTGTTCCAAGATAGCTTCCTTGCTTTTGAGAATGGTCTGGGGCGTTATACCGTGCTCGGTATTGTATTCCATTTGTATGGCCCGCCGCCTCAGCGTTTCATCTATGGCGGTCTGCATAGACCCGGTGATCCGGTCGGCATACATGATCACCTTCCCGTTGGAGTTTCGGGCCGCCCGCCCTATGGTCTGGATAAGGGAGCGGTTGTCGCGCAGGAATCCCTCTTTGTCCGCGTCCATAATGGCTACCAGCGACACTTCGGGCAGGTCAAGGCCTTCGCGCAGGAGGTTAACGCCTACCAGCACATCAATGACGCCCAGCCTTAATTCTCTCAGGATTTCCACCCTCTCCATGGTTTTGATTTCAGAGTGGATGTACCTTACCTTGATGCCTACGCGTTCGAGGTAACGGCTGAGTTCTTCGGCCATGCGTTTCGTGAGGGTGGTAACCAGCACACGCTCTTCCTTTTTGATCCGGTCGTGAATTTCTTCAAGGAGGTCATCGATCTGGTTCAGGCTTGGCCTGACGTCAATTTCCGGATCCAGCAGGCCGGTGGGCCGGATAATCTGCTCTACCACTACTCCGCCGGCCTTGTTCAGCTCGTAATTGGCGGGCGTGGCGCTCACATAGATGGTCCGTGGGGTGAGTTCCTCAAATTCCTGGAAAGTAAGGGGGCGGTTATCCAGGGCGGAAGGCAGGCGGAAGCCGTATTCTACCAGGGAGGTTTTCCGGGAGCGGTCTCCCCCGTACATGGCGGTAATTTGGGGTATGCTCACATGGCTTTCGTCAATCACCAGGAGGAAGTCGTCCTGGAAGTAGTCGAGCAGACAGAACGGCCTTTCCCCGGCCATACGACGGTCGAAATACCGGGAATAGTTCTCGATACCGCTGCAATAGCCGAGTTCGCGCATCATTTCCATGTCAAACTCCGTTCTTTCCTGGATACGCTCGGCTTCGATTCGTTTTCCTTCACTTTCAAAATGCTTTATCTGGGTCACCAGGTCGTCCTGGATCTGGCGTATGGCCGTTTGCATTACGTCTTTCCCTGTTACAAAAAGATTGGCCGGAAAGATAGCCACTTTGCTTTCAGGACGGATTTTTTTTCCGGAATGGGGTTCAATCATCTGGATATCTTCCACCTCATCTCCCCAGAAAATGATGCGGTAGGCAAAATCGGCATAACCGGGATAAATGTCTACGGTATCGCCTTTGACTCGGAAAGTGCCCCGGTTAAATTCGGCTTCTGTGCGGGAATAGAGAATGGAAACCAGGTCATAGAGGAGGCGGTTCCGGCTGATGGTATCGCCTTTTTTTACTTTGACAATGCTCTGTTTAAACTCGTTGGGGTTTCCGGCGCCGTAGATACAGGAGACCGAGGCCACCACAATCACGTCTTTTCGGCCTGACATGAGGGAAGACACGGTGGAAAGCCGGAGCTTGTCGATTTCCTGGTTGATCATCAGGTCTTTCTCAATGTAGGTGTTGGTAGAAGCAATGTAGGCTTCGGGCTGGTAGTAGTCGTAATAGGAAATAAAATATTCGACTGCGTTTTCGGGGAAAAACTGCCTGAACTCTCCGTAAAGCTGTGCGGCCAGGGTCTTGTTATGGCTCAGAATCAGCACCGGCATGTTCAGCTGCTGTATGGCATTGGCGATGGTAAAGGTTTTGCCGCTTCCGGTTACGCCCAAAAGTACGGTGGCTTTTTCACCGGAGTCGACCGATCTGACCAATTGCTCGATAGCCTGGGGCTGATCGCCCGTAGGTTTAAATTCTGAAGTGATGTTAAAACTCATAGTGTAAAAACAAGAGGCTAACCGGGTCCGGCCGAATACGCCAGGGCCACGGGTATGCAATATAACGTTTTTATTTTTAGGATAGTTGCAGTTTAGGGTGACGGGAGGCCTATAACCTACTTCCTGACCGAAAACTTTTTCCCGGGAGACTGTCGGACCACATCGCGGAATTCGAGGGTGAGCAGGATAGAAGGCAGGCGCCCCGGAGGCACCTCGGCATACCAGTTCAGTTCGTCTATGTGCATTTCTCCACGGTCGAGAAGCAAGGTAAGTACGGCCCTTTCCTCCCCGGAAAAGGCGGAGAGGTCCCATTCATTTTTGGGGGGAGCTGCTTCCGAATTCCATTGCATCCAGTCGATCATCGCCGGGGCATCTGTAAAAATACGGGCTTTGTGATGCAGGATGAGGTGGTGGGTGCCTTCCGACTGCTTTTTGTAGAGGTCTCCGGGTACGGCAAAGACCTCCCGGTTATAATTGTTGGCGAATTCGGCGGTGACCATAGAGCCGCCCTTCCTGGCCGACTCGATCACCAGCACCGCCTGGCTCAGTCCTGCAATGATGCGGTTCCTCGATACAAAAAACTGGGGGTGCAGTTTGGAGAAAACGGGTTGCTCGGAGATAAGAAGGCCTTCTTCCTTCATCTCTTCGGCTACTTTGCGGTGGGCAGACGGGTATACGGTGTCTAGCCCGTTGGCCAGTACGCCCAGTGTCGATAACCCGTTTTTGAGGGCCTCGCGGTGGGCGGTGATGTCAATGCCGTAGGCCAGGCCGCTGATGATCTGTACGCCGGGCAGGTCCGTCATCAGGTTTTGTACCACTTCTTTGCCGTAGGCGCTGGCTTCCCGGGTGCCTACGATGGCCAGGGTCTTGTGCGACTGGACGCTCCCTTTGCCTTTCAGGTAAAGGATAGGGGGGCAATCGTAGGTTTCTTTCAGGAGGGTAGGGTAATCTGCCGAGCGCAGGGTCATGATCCGGATGTTTTTCCGGGCGGAATCTACGATGATTCTTTCCGCTTCCCGGAGGGCCTCTTCTTTCCGGTGGAAGGCTTGGGCCAGGTGCGACCCTATTCCGGATACACGCGTTAGGTTCCCCGCAGAAGCCCGGAAAACCTCCTGGGCTGACCCGAAACGTGACAAAAGATTTTTGTAAAGTACATTTCCTATCCCTTCCAGGCGGCTAAGGGCGATCTCGTAGTGTAGTTCTTCAGTTATGCGATTCGATTCCATCCTTTAAAAATACTAAGGACTTTCGAATTTCCTGCAAGCGTTGGATAATTTCTTCGTTTTCGTTGTCATTTTTTGCTTTCAGGCGTAATTGTTCCTTAGCTCCTTCCAGGGTAAAGCCTTCTTTTTGCACGAGGTCTACGATGCGCTGAAGTTTTTCAATGTCTTTGTGTGAGAATTTCCGGTTTCGTCCGGACTTACGGATATTCAGCTTGAATTCCAGCAGGTAATATTCCAGGGTGGTGCGGGGGATCTCCAGGTGTGTACAGACTTCCTCGGTGGAATAAAAGAGTTTCATGTTCATCGTCGGTTATCGTCATTTTCAAACATGCTGAGGTAGCTCATATAGCGACTGAGGTAAAGGTCGCCCTCCTCTACCGCGTTTTTAACGGCACATTGGGGTTCATTGATATGCAGGCAGTTATGAAACCGGCATTGGCCCAGGAGTTCACGAAATTCCGGGAAAAAATGGGCGAGTTCTTCTTTTTCAATATCGATCAGGCCTAATTCTTTAATGCCCGGGCTGTCGATCACGCGCGTGCCGGGTTCGGGTTCAAACATTTCCGCGAAGGTGGTGGTATGTACGCCTTTGTCTGAGAACCCGGAGACTTCGGAGGTGGCGAGTTCCAGGTCGGGATGAAGTATATTCAGCAGGCTGGACTTCCCCACGCCGGAGTGTCCGGAGATCAGGGAGGTTTTTCCTCTCAGGGAGGCCTGGAGGTCTTCTATTCCCTGGGCAGTGTAGGTCGATGTTTTGACGCAGCCGTAGCCCAGGCCGGTATACAGCTCGATGAGCTCTTCCTGGTAGGCTTTTTCTTCTTCGTCCAGGATGTCCTGTTTGTTAAATACCAGGGTGGCGGGGATGCGGAAGGTTTCGGCGGTGACCAGGAAACGGTCTATGAAACCCAGGGAGGTTTTGGGGCTGCGAATGGTGACAATAAGGATCAGCTGGTCTACGTTGGCGGCCAGGAGGTGGGCGTGGGCCGATTTGTGTACGCTCTGGCGGATCACGTAATTTTCACGGGGGAGGATGTCCTCAATGATGTTTTCCCGGGGTTCATACAACACACGGTCGCCCACGGCGATGGGGTTGGTAACTTTGAGGTTTCGGATCTTGAATTTCCCTTTCAGGCGGCACGAAACTACCTGGCCGGTTTCGTGGTTTTTCACCTCGTACCAGCTGCCTGTTGATCTGAAAACGATACCCTCCTGAAGTTCCAATCGCTATATGTTTTAACAAAACTAGGATATTTTTCGGGCGAAAGAAAGGGAAGGCAGGACTACCTTAAAAACTTAAAAAAAACTTAAAATTTTTTAAACGAAATTTTGGATTAATTTTCGGTGGAAATTATTGGAAAAGTACAATTTAAATTTTGATTTACCTGTCGGAAACGGCTTGTCGGCTACAGGTCTTTGGGCCGCTGTTTTAAGTAGGCCGCTCTGCCTTTTTATGCAGGAACTTTGCACGGTAAGACGGCGGTTTTCGCCGGATAGCCGGCAGGCCTGAATCGGTGCGGATTTCGTTTGGAAAATCACGATGACCTCAGGAAAAAGTAGCCGGAAATTCCTATTTTATACCAGATAATAAATTTTAAGGTAAATTTAAGGTGTTTCGGGATTGTTATTACAGAATTCTTCGTTAACTTAGTACAGCAATCAAAATATTAGTGCAACAATAAATAAACATACAATTATGAAAAAGGGATTCCTGTTTGGCATTGCCGCGCTGGCAGTAGGAGTGGTGGTTTATACGTTGGGAAATAAGAAGGTGAAAACCGGCTTTTATCCCGGTAAAGCGGTTTATAGATACTGATTGTATACCATCACGGAAAGGCCGTCTGAAAGGGAGATTTCAGGCGGCTTTTGTGATTGAGGCGTGTCTTGGCTTTAGGGTGTTGGATTTCCCGAATTAAATGCCTGTATCGCCGTTTTTCTCCGGCCGATTCCGTATTTTTGAATTTGTGACCCTGGGAATGTTATGTACAAGACTATTTTATTTGAAAAAAGAGACGGCAAAGCGTACATCACGCTGAACCGGTCTCAAACGTATAACGCCTTGAGCCGGGAGATGCTGGGTGAATTGACGCGGGCGGTGCAGGAATGCGCCGAAGATGAAGAGATTCGGGTAGTGATTCTCTCCGGCGGCGAAGACAAAGCGTTTTCTTCCGGCGCCGACCTGAAAGAAGGCTTGGCCGATACCCGTTTGGGAGAGGTACTGAAAGCAACGTATAATCCGCTGATCCTGGGACTGAGGGCGCTTGAAAAGCCGGTGATTTGCCGGATGAACGGCCTGGCGGCCGGAGCGGGGATGTCGCTGGTGTTGGCCTGTGACGTCGTAATCGCAGCAGACGACGCCTATTTTACGGAGCTCTTTGTAGGAATCGGCCTGATGCCTGATGCGGGTTCCATGTTTTTCCTGCCCCGCCTGGTAGGCCCGCTAAAGGCGTTTGAACTTTGCAGTACCGGCCGGAAAGTCTTTATGGAAGAGGCTGTCGGTATGGGACTGGCCAATAAAGCCGTTCCGAAAGAACGCCTGGACGCAGAGGTGGAAGCCCTGGCTGATCTTTACGCCTCGGCGGCTACCCGAAGCATCGGCAAGATGAAGCAGGTACTGAATCAATCTTTCCAAAGTAGCCTGGAAGAAGTGCTGCACCTCGAAGCGGAAGCCCAAACCTTTTGCGGGCAATCTGCCGATTTCGCAGAAGGAGTAATGGCGTTTCTCTCCAAAAGAAGCCCGGTTTTTAAAGGGAAATAAGTTTTTTATAGGGGGAAGGGTTTAAAAGACCTCGGCAAACCCCTAAATTTGTGAATCAATAAACGTTTTATGTCAGAGGAAGGGAGGAGTCTCAATTTTATCGAAGAAATAGTAGAAAGGGATCTGGAAAGCCATATCCATGCCGGGCGGGTACTGACCCGTTTCCCGCCGGAGCCCAACGGATACCTGCATATCGGCCACGCCAAGTCCATTTGCCTGAATTTCGGACTTGCCCAACGGTACGGAGGCGGAACGAACCTCCGTTTTGATGATACGAACCCGGTGACGGAAGATACCGAATATGTGGATTCCATTAAAAACGATGTCAAATGGCTGGGCTTTGATTGGGTGAATGAATTTTACGCATCGGATTATTTCGATGAGTTATACGCTTTCGCTTTAAAACTGATCCGGGATGGGCTGGCGTATGTAGACGACAGCACCTCGGAAGAAATGGCGGTACTCAAAGGAACGCCCACCAGTCCGGGGAAGCCGGGACCTTACAGGGACCGGACGGTAGAAGAGAACCTGGATCTCTTTCAACGCATGGCGGCGGGTGAATTTCCGGAAGGAAGCCGCGTATTGCGCGCTAAGATAAACCTTTCGTCGAGCAACATGCTCATGCGCGACCCCATCATTTACCGGATCCGTTTCGCGGAACACCACCGTACCGGCAATAAGTGGAAAATCTATCCGCTGTACGATTTCGCCCACGGGCAGTCGGATTCCATTGAAGAGATTACCCATTCCATTTGTACGCTGGAATTTGTTTCCCACCGGGAGCTATACGACTGGTTCATTGAGAAATTGGGTATATTCCCCTCTAAACAATACGAGTTTGCCCGTCTGAACATGACCTATACGGTGATGAGCAAACGGAAGCTGCTTCAATTGGTCAATGAGAATTACGTAGCCGGTTGGGACGACCCCCGTATGCCCACCATTTCCGGGATGCGGAGGCGGGGCTATACCTCCAAAGCCATTGTGGATTTTTGCGAGCGGATCGGGATACAGAAGCGCGACAACCTGATTGATGTGAGTCTGCTGGAATTCTTTGTGCGGGAAGACCTGAACCGTGTATCTGCCCGGGTAATGGCGGTTTTTGACCCGCTGAAAGTGGTGATTACCAACTGGCCGGAAGGAAAGAACGAAATCTGCCGGGTAGAAAATAACCCGGAAGACCCTGAGGGCGGACACCGGGAGATCAACTTCGGTAAAGAAATTTATATAGAAGCGGGAGATTTTATGGAGGAGCCGCCCGCCAAGTATTTCCGGCTGAAACCGGGAGGTGTGGTGCGTCTAAAAGGAGCGTATATCCTGCAATGCGATGAAGTGATCAAGACCGATGACGGCAGAATTGCGGAACTGCGTTGTTCCTACATCGAAAACTCCAAGAGCGGGGAAGACGTGAGCGGAGTGAAAGTCAAAGGGGTCATTCATTGGGTGAACGCGCAAGAGGCTGTGGAAGCCGAGGTTCGCCTGTACGATCGCCTGTTCAAAGTAGAGAATCCGGCGGGAGAAGAAGGCGATTTTAAGGAGTTTATCAATGAAAATTCCCTGGAAGTGGTCAAAGCCCTTGTGGAACCCTCTTTGTTGGCCGCTACCCCGGAACACAAATTCCAGTTTATGCGCAACGGCTACTTTGTGCTGGATCCCGACAGTAAGCCGCCTCACAGTCTGATTTTTAATAAGACGGTAGGTTTAAAAGACGGTTGGAAATGAGGCTTCGGGCCTCATTTTCGTTTAAGCCTCTTTAAGTTTTCCGGATAGAAATTTATGCAAAATACTGGTAATCAGTGTTTGGTAAGGGATGCCTTCTTCCACCGCTCTTTTCTGTAAGCCGGTCAGCACACTGTTATTGATCCGAAGAGTGATTCTTTTGTCTTTTTTGAGCTGTGACTTTGCTATATCCTGATAGTCGGTCAACTCTTTTTTAGAAACCGTCGAAACCCACTCTCCCCTCTCCACAGACTCCAACAGGTTATTTTCATTATCGGTTAACATACGCTCAGTTATTTATATATTTTTTATTCAGTTTTCTACTCGGAATAATCGTTTTAAGAAAAATCCTTTCGTTATCTTCTACAAACGGCACGTAACAAACATAGCTGTTGATACTTAATACAAAAATTTGCTGGCCGGAGTATTGTTCGGATGCTCCAAAATGTCTAATAAATCACCATTGGAAATATGAATTACTATTTCTTCAAATGAAATTCCCCTGGTTCTTATTAAAATCTCATTCTTTTCAGGACTCCAGTCAAATTGCTTCATTAGTGCATCTATTGTGTGTACAATGACAACAAAATGAAATGTAGATATAGTTCCTTGGTTCAAAAAAGATTTCCTTGAGCTACCCCCCCGAATCGCCACGACTTAGACATCTCTACTGAAAATACTGTCTAGTCGGTATTTTTTCTATGCGGGTTGTCTCTCAATTTTGCAATATAAATTTTGGCAGGATATAGGATAGAAGAAATATTTTACTGAGATTTGAATCAAACCCGACATCCGTTATGAAAAAAATAAAGATCCTGATAGCGGATGACCACCCCCTGGTAGCCGAGAGCCTGTCCTTATTACTGGAGTCAGAAGAAGACTTTGAGATCATCGGAATTGTGAATAACGGCTGGCAGGCTTTAAGTTTTGTGGAAAAATACAGCACAGACATTCTTCTGTCCGACTATAATATGCCCCTTCTTAATGGTGTTGAGCTGGCCACCCGGCTCAAAGAGAAAACTACTCAAGTAAAGACCATCATGCTCACCATGAATGAGCAGGCTAATCACATCAAAGAAAGCATACAGGCGGGGGTATACGGCTACGTGATGAAAAGCGCCGAAAAGCCGGAGCTGGTCAGGGCCATAAAGACCGTATACAGAGGCGAAAAATACTTCAGCGAAAAGACCGTAAAGAAGCTCGCCGAAATACCGAATGAAGACTCGGTAAACGGCAAAACCAAGGTAGAAGATGTGTTAATCCTTACCCGCCGGGAGATGGAAGTGGTGCGTCTGGTGAGCGAAGACCTGAGCAACAATGAAATTGGCGAGCGTCTGCACATCAGCCCTGCCACGGTAGAAACCCACCGTCGCAACCTCATGAAGAAGATAGGGGTGAATACGGTAGTGGGTCTGGTAAGATGGGGCTTTAAGCATGGGGTGGTGGATGAGATATGAATTTAATTGCTAACTTATAAATTTATGTATTTATTATGGAGATTTATGCATTTATGAACGGTGACTCAGTTCATCAGAAGATTTTGAGCGAATATATCAGAGACAGTGAGGGCAAGGTTAAATTTATAACACTTCAAGTAATTTTTAGGCCAAATGAAACACGAGAGCTTAAGGAAGATGACTATAGTAGTTACCAAAAGATTGAGTTGAATAAAGATTATATTTCAACGAAAGAACATGAAAGAAAAGTGACGATTCTTAGAAAGGAAGGGGGAAGTTACGATAAAGAGTCGGATCTGTATAAAATTGAAATAGAAGAGGAGAACGCGCTATATTACTTAATTGAGAAAAGAGGGGATGAAGATCCGAAGGTATGGGAAAGGGATGGTTCAGGGGCCGGTTCAATTAGAGATCTAAGAGATCTGCGTACATTTCGGGACCGTGTAAGAGAAGATGACTATGAAATTTTAAACAACACAATAACCCGGGCGCCCAATTGTCCGCCACAGACAGGCGGCTAAGTTAATAATTTCGTAAGTATGAATGCATTTACGGCCAATAGCTGGTTTGATTTACTGCATTGGTATTCTCAAAACGGTATTGACATAAGTACAGATATTTCAGAAATTACTGAAAACCGGATTAATAGTGGACTGAAAAGAAATTTGGTTCATTTTGGTACAGATGATAACGCAGAGAAATACATACTTAAACAATATGGACCCAATAAAATAAGTAAACGAGATTACTATATCTTAGAGAAGAAAATTCTTAATTCGGGCTTAGACTTTATGCCTGAACTTTGTACTTCAGATGACTTGCATCAGGTGTTGGTTATTAAATTTCTGGAAGATAAAAACTCCGAAATTACAAGACTAATGCTTAATATTATGGAGAATATGCGGCGTACCACGCAGAGTACAGAGCATTGGCATATAGATCTTCGTTCATTTTTACAGTCTTTGGGGGAGTCTTTGAGAAAGCTTCATGATTTAAACCAGGAAAGTCTTAATGTCAACCTCAGGGATAGATTTAATTGGGCAAATGTACCCGGCTTGTCATGTGATTTTTATAAAGAATACCTGGAAGCTTTGTATATACTTCAAAACGAGCCTCCGGAGAATATGAGGTTTTGCCACGGAGACTTAAAAATGGAAAATATGAAATGGTCGGGAGAAAAAGTTCTTTTGATCGACTATGAGATGGCTCATTATAGTTCGCCCTATTTTGATTTTGCATTAGTATTTAAGATTTTGATTAAAGAGTTTTTTCCGTCTAATGTGAGATCAATCCCTTTCTTTGAGAATAGTCAGTCTGCCGAACGGTACAAGTTACTAAAATTAGGGATGAGCCTGTTTTTTGAGGGGTACAATGAAGGAAGAGAATATAAGATAAAGCCGGAATTGTTAAGAAGTTCATTAATAATAGTGTTTGTGGAGTTTATTAATGACAAGCATTTTTTTGAAAATATAGATACAATTCTTAACATGTACGGTAATGATGAACGTAGTTGATTGTATTCCTGCCTTACTTGACGGTTACCTGAAGTTTAATGATGTAATTGATATTTCAAAAATAAAAGAGGCTTGTAAAGAGAGGTATGGGGAGAAGAAGTCGGATTATTTTGGGCTATTTTACGAAAGATACAATACTAAGCCACAAACGGATACGCCGCAAACGCAAGTAAACAGGAATGGCACGCCCGTATTTTCTGTAAGGCCTTTTGACACGTCCTTCAATAAAGACAGTTTCTGGTTTAAGGAAGAAAACCCGTCGGTGCAACTGAAAACCGGTTCGGTTATGGGATACAAAAATGGTATAAAAGAGATTTTTAGAGCTGGAGAATTTTTGGATGCGGGTGAAATTTATGACAATGAAGCCGAAACCAGAAACAGATCTGAAAAAAATCCGACATCATTTATCCATGTTTATTTTCCGGAGAAGAACCGCAGATCTACCAATAGCTTTTTTCATATGCGGTTTGGCAAGGCACTCACTCAAATGAGACATCTGCCCGGTATTCGGGTTTATTTTAATTTGAAAGGTAGTCTGCAAAATTTAGAGGCTATTTCTTTATTTCTAAGTGAAGAAATTCAGAAGTATCTTGATGATCGTTTGATCCCATTTCAATTAAAAACACCTTATTTTATTGAAAACTTTAACCGAAAGGATAATTGTGTGCTTTATTTGGCACAGGCCCATTTTTGGCTGATCAGAGAGCATCTTCAATATATAGCTGAGGATAAGGAATATAAAAAGCTTTTTGAAGAAGATTTACCTTTATTTATGCAGAGGCCTTTTAAGGGAGTAGGAATCGGGTTGGCTGAAGACCCGATTATTGCAACAAGTTTAGGAGACGGGAATGAGAGCTTCGGGCAACATCGCATAAACCTTATTTTAGAAAGTATTTTAGAGGGTGATAAGAAAGAATGCACCATTTTAGATCTAATTGATGATCTGAAAGAAAAGGGCTATAGCACAGAGGAGTTTTTCAGGAACCCCGGTACAAAGTTTAATTATTCAATACCTGGGAATCTTTCGGTCAAAAAAAATGGCTTCGTTGTTAAACGTTCCCCAAAATCGGAGAACGAAGGTCTAAATAATGAAGCTTTAAAAATTGCGCTTAAATTACTTCAAAAGGCGCACTATTTTGATGGGGAAAAGCCTCAAATAAATTGGGTAAGTTGTAGTGTAAAAGAGAAAGAGATATACTATAGCTATCTTAATAGAAAGGATTGTAAGGAAATCATCCTGTTTTTAGACGGTGTGTTAAAAATAGAAGAAAACAGGAAGCTGTTTCCGTCTCAGGTTTTATCTATAATCTCCGATTGGATTGACTTTGAAAAAGAGTGGCATAAGGACAGTTTTGACGGGAAATACTGGAATGAATGGTTAGATAACATTGAAAAGATAATTCAGGAAATTATATCCGCCGGTTCAAAAAGGGGTAATACACGGCAAGTGGAAGAAGTCAACGAAAAGATGAGTTCTAAAAGTAGATTTAAGAGTTTCTTTTCCAGTGATCCCATAGGCAATATATATCAAATCAACATACAAGATTTTGAAAATGGAGAGTTAGAAGATCTTGCGTTGCAAATTTATAATCTTTATACCAGCATAGATTACCCTATTAAGAATCGTTACGGCAATTACGAGTTTGATCCTGTAAGTCAGGCACGTATCGGGTCTCTTTTTCTTTTTATTTATTGCCCTGCTGTTGTTCCTGCAATTTGATGAGGGACCGTAACCCTGATGGTTTTACCGGAAATTTCAAGATCTCCCCCGATTTTTTCTACCCGGGTTGACATCGAATTCAGGCCAAAACCGTATTGATTCTTTTCAGGAAGGTTTACTTTTCCGTTGTCAGTAATTTCCAGCCGGGTGTTTTGAATTGAATTTTGCAAGATGATCTCTGCTTTACTGGCAAATGAATGCTTGATAATATTATTTACAGCTTCTAAACCTACCGCATAAAGTTCGAATGCAACATAGTTTTTTGTATAATCTGAATTAAAGTCTTCAAAATCAAACGTAATAGTTAGTTCCCTTTGCTCCGTGACATCTTGTACAAGCTTTTTTAATGCCGCAATTAATCCCAACGTTTCAAATTCGGAAGGTAAAAGATTGTGGCTGATAAACCTAAGTTCACTATAAGTAGCCTGAATATTTTTCTTAAGCGATAGCATTTTGGTTTGATCAACCTTTGCCATATTTTCAATATTAAACCCCTGAACCTGGTAGTTTAATACGGTGATCATTCCCCCTAAGTTGTCATGTAATTCCTGTGAGATCCGGAGCCTTTCAGAGGTTTTCCCTTTGAATACAGCCTGCAATATTTCCTCGTTTTTTTGCTCAAGCTCAGAATTGGCCTTTTCAAGGTCTTGAGTACGTTCCTTTACTTTTATTTCCAGGCTTTCATTTAAAGCATTTAATTTTTGGGAAAACCCGGTAAGCTGTTGTTTTTGAGCTTCAACGATCCTTAGGTTCTGCTGTAACCGTTTATAGAAATAATAGAGAGCAGACAACAGCAAAACCAGTACGGTAATAAACAGAATCGTAAAAAACCGGATTTGCTTAAGAGACTGGATTTCTTTTTCATTCCGGCTGTTTAGAAAGCCGTATTCTAATGCTTCTATTCTCTCTTTTGCCTCTTGTTTGGTGTTCTTACTTTCAATTTCCCAAAAGCGGTTTAGGTGAAAATAGCCTTGTTTAAAGTTATTGTCAGCTATGTAAACCTGATGGGCAATTTCGTCAAAATCATTATGGGCGTCATCTCTTAGCTTATACTTGTCAAATTCACTTTCTGCTTTCTGTAAATAATCTTTAGCTATGGATAATTCCCCTTTTTTATAATGTATCTTGGCGAGGTTACTGTAAATAAGAATCAGATCATAGGGAAACCTCACGTTACTTTCTTCAACTAAAGATTCTAAAATAGGCTGAGCTTCTTCAAGCTTATCCTGTTCAAGTAAGGATAAACCTAAATTGGTTCTCATAGAATATGCTATATCCCGATCTTTATGATTGTTTAAAACAAGGCCTGTTCGCAATAACCTTTCTGATTCTGTATATTCCTTTATGTCATAATAAACTAAAGATAAATTATTTAAACTGTATAGGTAATTGAATTCATCTTTATTCTTTTCAAAAAGTGCAATCGATTGCTTCAAAAAGGAGACCGCTTTTTCGGAGTCGCCCACCAAAGAATAGGCGTCGCCCAGAAATCG
This sequence comes from uncultured Lacihabitans sp., assembly GCA_964423865.1. Lineage (GTDB taxonomy): Bacteria > Bacteroidota > Bacteroidia > Cytophagales > Spirosomataceae > Leadbetterella. Next base: position 45,629 of record CAYRGN010000006.1, on the reverse strand, counting down.
GTATATTATTCCTTTCTGATTTTCGTTTTCGGCTACTTTCAGCGCCTCGTAGAGGTAGTCAATTGCCCGCATATTTTTATGCGTTCCTATATAAAATGCACCGATGTTCTTGTAGGAATTATAAATACCTTTGTTCCATTTCAGACTTTTTGACATCTCCAGGGCCTCTGTGGCATAAGCCAAAGCGGAATCGCCCAGATGGAGGCTCTTATTACTTAACCGTAGTAGCAGGTTGACCCTGGCGGTATCTGTGTTAGTGGAGCTGTGAAGCGCGACTTTGAGACTATCCACCAGGCTTTGAGACCAGGAGCTCAGCCAGGCAAATGAAAAAAGGAATAATAGGAGAAGGTATTTTAACTTCATTTTATAAAAGTCGGTTACAAGGTCTGTATAAGAGGATCCCCGAAAACCTTCAGTCTACCCGGGCGTTCTTATCGTAAGGATAAACACCTGATTGATTTTCTACACCTTCATTCCCCCAAGGTTATGGTGACGATTTTCACAGGCATTTCAGCATACTGAATCTCCTGATTTTCCGGTATCAGAATCCTGTTTACTGAGTATTTCTCCTAAATATAAGCCACAATACTTTTGCTTCTTTAAAAAACATCATGAAAAAAATACTAACCTACACCATTGGCTGGGACCCTGCGCATAAAGTGGGCTATTTAAAGGCGGAGCTGGATGACGGCTCTTCGCTATTGCTGGAAAACCTTAACGCACAGGAACTGCTCATCATCATGGAGCTACTCCGAACCCCGCCGATATACTCCGACAATGCCGGCTGGCTTATCGGCGGCTGGAAAAATACTGACCGGTCAGTAGATGAAAAATTGATAAATACCACATAGTCAGTATGGTGGCGTGTGATAAATGATAAGAACTTTGTGATGGAATCTAACCCCTGAAAAGCACTATAACACAGGCTTGTTGGATTCACTAAAAGGAAGTGTGTTAAATTACAATTAATAAAACTACGATGAAAAGATTAGCTGTGTACCTGATTTTAATTTCCCCGCCTCTTTTAGGCCAGGATGTGATTATTAAGAATGACAAATCAGAGATCAATGCAAAAGTTCTGGAGATACTGGAGGGGGAAATAAAATATAAAAAGTGGGATTTTATTGAAGGACCTGTTTACAGCATGCGAAAAAATGACATTTTCATGATTATTTACCAAAACGGGAAAAGAGAAATTTTTAGTGAGGCAGTTAGCACGCCGGTACAGCCTGAACCTGTCCGAACCGAGACATCGCTTAAAAAAACTCCTGCTGTAATAGTTGCTGATCCTAAACCTACAGATCCTGAACGGGCAGCAATATCGAATAGTGGAGAATTTCAAGAAAATATACTACCTGCTCCCGGTTCCAAATATATTTTCCTGCCCCGGGACAAATCTAAGCCTAAAGGTAAAGATAATTTTAGTGAAGAGTTCAGGGCGGTGACAACAGATTTCCGAAATATAGGATCATATCCCAGCATGAACGGCTCAATCGACAAGTTTATATGGCCAAATTTTGGCCTGTACAACGCTTATAATATGTCTTTTTCATGGGTATTTGATTATTCGTCCTACTCGTATAACATAGGGTCATCTTATGCCTTCAATAATCTGCTAAAGATCAATAAAGAGAAGGCGGTTCTGTTTGCCGGGGTATACCTGGCAGCAGGAATGTCCTTGACTGATATAATAGCTTTTTCATTTGGAGCCGGCTTAAGAGCCGGAGGAGCCTTTTACTTTACTAAAAATTTCGGGCTTATCGGGGAAGTGCATACCGTTCCTGGATGGGGAGGAGAGAGTTTTCGCATAGGGATTTCCCGTCTTATTATCAGACGATAATTGACCAGACTATATAAAAAGGGTTATTGGTGTAGCTGATGGTAACTTTCTCTGCTCTTTTCTCCGACGATATCTCGTATTGACAAGTATTTAATTCAAATTGTATAACCTAAACTTTATTGTATTATGAAAAATGTATTGGTTTTCAAAAACCTTTTGGTTTTGAGTGTGGCGTTTCTGACCATGTCGGCAGACGGCTGTTTTAATTTTGGCAACAGAGGATGTGATTTTGAAAAAATGAGCCAGGAGATAAGCCAATATTTTAATGACTGGTATGAAAAAGCCACTTATAACCCCTATTCTCTTACGTACTCTGACTGCACTAATTTTAAAAGAGGCTACGACGAATTAGTAAGAGAATTGGTTGCCTGCCCGGAGGTAGATGCTACTTCAAAAAGTATATTAAATGACGCAAACAGAGAAGTACAAAGCTGGAATTGTGCTGACTGGGTAAGCATACAACCGGAAAATGCCCGTCTACTTATGCAAAAAATGCCTGATCACCTGTAAAAACAAAATAATGATGGAAGTCTTAAGGAATGTACTGTGCTTTTCGCTTTTATTGCTGTTTCGTTGGCATCCTGCCAAATAGACCTGATCAGTAAAGATACTGATCAGGTTACGATAGAACAATACCAAAGAAATCCAAACACACAATTTCGAAAGTTTATGCTGTATAAATTTCGTGTTACCCCAAAACTCTTATCCGTGGCGTCTGTATAATTTAATACAAAAAATAATGGCTTATTTCCTGTAAATATACCAAAGCCACTCTCGAAAGGGTGGCTTTGGTATAGTCATCAAGTAAAACCTGGCTTTATTCTTTCTTTTCAAAGTCGCCCGCGTACAGGAATACCAGTTTGTCGGCGGAGATGTATTTCCGGAGCGCAGCGTTGACCTGGGCCAGAGTCAGGGTGTTCACCTTTACTTCCAGGGCATCGAAGTCTTCGAGAGGAACGCCGAGATTCAGAAGGTTATTGATCAGGGTACCCGACAGGAAACCGTCGCTGCCGAGAGAGGTTTTCCGCCCGGTATTCCAGCTGGTTTTGTTGGCGTCCAGCTCTTCCTGGGTGAAGCCGGAAGCGAGGGCTTTGCTGACCTCGTCTTTGATGGCCTCGTCTACTTTTTCCTGGAACTTGGGGTTATAGAAGGCGTAGACTCCCCATGAGGATGCTTTATTGTCGTACGGCACATTGATAAAAGAACCGGCGCCGTAACTGATGCCTTCATTTTCTCTCAGGCGGGTCGGAATCCGGGCGGTCAGGAAGCCTCCGCTACCGAGAATAGCGTCTACCATGATTAAGGCCGGGTAGTCGGGAGAGGTGCGGTCCAGCGCAAAGTTCATCTGGGCCAGTACTACTCCGTTCTCTTTATCGGGCGTATTTACTTTCTCCAGGTTATACTTCGTAGGGAAATAGGTGGGCTGCACTTTGGTATAGGCACTTCTGGAAGACCAGCTTCCGAATGTATTTTTCAGGATGTCGTCTACCCGTCCTGTGGCCAGTCCGCTCACCACGCTGCCGTAACCGTTATTGGCACCAAGGCTCTTGTAGAGTGCTTTAACCTGGTCGGTGGTTATCCGGTTAAGTGCTTCAATCTGTTCGTCCGGCGTGGAAGTATAGTAGAGGTGTCCTTTCGGGTAAGCGTTGGTGCGCCGGCCGATCTGCCCGAAAGCGATAGATTGGGGGTCGTTACGGCTAGACTCGATATAGGTTTTGTTCTCGTCTATGGTCTTTTTAAACTCCGCTTCGGGGAAGGTGGAGTGGGTCAGCAGGTCTTTGAGTAGGTTCATGGTCGGCTCAAACTGGTCTTCATAAGAGCTGACGCTGATGGCCAGGGTTTGTCCGCTGAAACCTACCGAAATCTGGGATTTCAGTTGGTCGAGTTCATCCTGGATCTGCTCTTTGGTGCGGGTACTGGTACCGGCTTTCATTAGGGAGGCCAACACCGATTTTACTTCATTTTTCCCGCTGAGCGATTCAAGGGTACCTGTGGGGAAGCGGAAGGTGGCCACTACTTTCCGGCCTTTGATGGGCTTGTTCAGGTAGGCGTACTTCATGCCGTTCGTTAATTTCCCGGCGGAGAGATTTCGGACGATATTGGGAATAGACGCTTCAAACTCCGCCAGGGCCTCCTCTTCGGCTTTGCCTTGGTAATCGCGCGTTAGGGCTACGATTTCCTCGTCGGAATATTCTTTAGCTCTGGCTCTTTCTGCGTCTTTTTCCGGAATAAAGACTCCCAAGGTGCGGTTAGACGGGATGAAATATTTTCCGGCTACCCGGCGGATATCGTCCAGGGTAAGTTGTTCCACGGCATCCCGGTATAAGAAGCCCAGGCGGTAGTCGCCGGCGCCTACAATTTCGGTCAGGTTGATGGTCATGGAGAGGGTATTGTTCCGGATATTTTCCAGCTGTTTCAGCAGTTTGGCTTTCGCCCGGCTGAGATCCTGCTCGGTAAATGAAATTCCAGCGATATTATCCAGTTCCTTCACAAAGGCGGCACGGGCGTCTTCCAGGCTTTTGTCTTTGGCCAGGGTGACACTCAGGTAAAGACAGCTTGGGTCACGTACATTGGGTTGCCATCCCCACAGACTGGTGGCTTTCTGGGAGTCGATGAGCGCTTTGTACAGATAACCGGAAGGGTCGGCGGTCAGGATTTCGTTCAGGGCGTCTACGGCGGCAAAGTCTTTGTCGGCAAACGCTGCGGTATGGTAGGCGGCGGCCACAATCTGTACATCACCTGCTCTTTTTAGTTCCACAAAACGTGCACCGTCCTGGGCCGGTTCTACCGTATAGGTTTTTTCCAGCACCCGGGCGGGGCGGGGAATCACGGAGAAATACGTGGAAATATATTCCAGGGCTTTTTGCTCATCAAATTTTCCGCCGATGATCAGGGTGGCGTTATCGGGCTGGTAGTATTTTTCATAGAAAACCCGGAGGCGGTCGGCTTTCACCCGCTCAATATCTTCTTTCGAACCGATGGTGCTGTTTCCGTAATTGTGCCAGAGATAGGCGGAAGAGAAAATCCGTTCCAGCAGTACGCTTTCAGGGTTGTTTTCGCCGATTTCAAATTCGTTTCGTACTACGGAAAACTCTTTGTCCAGGTCTGATTGCAGGATAGTCGCATTGATCATCCGGTCGGCCTCCATTTCAATGCTCCATTTCAGGTTTTCATCGGAAGAAGGGAATACTTCGTAGTAATTGGTACGGTCAAACCAGGTGGTGCCGTTGGCTTGTCCACCCTTTTCCGATAACATCTTCTTGATGTCGCCCAGGTTTTTGGTGCTTTTGAACAGCATGTGTTCCAGCAGGTGGGCCATTCCTTTTTCGCCGTATCCTTCGTGTCGTGATCCTACTTTGTACACGATGTTCACTACTACATTGCTTTGGGAGGCATCGGGAATGAGCAGCACTTGCAGCCCGTTATCCAGTTGGTATTCTTTTACACCTTCTACCGAGGTGACGTACACGGGGGCCTGTTGGGCCCATACCGCCGCGAAGCTGATCGCAAGGAGGCAGGTAAATAGTATTTTTCTCATGAACATGTTGGGGTTTGGGGCCTTGAGCTATGCGCTTTGAACTTTGGAAGGCCGGCGAAGACGCCGTTTTTAGAAAGCCGAAAGCTTACTGCCGGAGGCGGTTAAATTGTTTGAAAATCAAAATTAGTATTTTTCAGGAAAGGATATTGTTTTTTTGGGATTTTTGGTCGTAATCGGATGTGAGTGGAAAGCAGGCTTATTTCCGGGAGTGATAAAATTCACTGGGGGTCTGGCCCGTCATCTTTTTAAAGGAACGGTTGAAAGCGGTTTTGGAGTTGAAACCTACCTCAAAGGCTCAGTCTGCGAGAGGCTTATCTGTAATTGATTTTTTTTAGCTAATTTAGAGCCGGTACAGTAATTTTGTACTCCATGACTGTTGAGCAATTGATACATATTATCCGTTCAGGTGAGAGCGACCGTATTGAGCGTACGGTTTCTGTCAGTAACACAGATAAGTTCTCTGAGGCAGTGTGTGCATTTGCCAATGATCTTCCAAACCATCGTTTACCGGGATACTTACTGATTGGAGTAAGGGATGATGGTGCGCTGTCAGGCTTAAAAGTAACCGATGAGCTGCTTAAAAACCTGGGGGCCTTGCGTTCAGAAGGAAATATCCTGCCCCCTCCCGTGATACAGGTAGAAAAAGTTTCTTTTCCCGAGGGTGAGGTGGCCGTAGTCCAGGTACAGCCTTCCTTTTTTCCTCCTGTACGTTATAAGGGGAAAGTTTGGATAAGAATTGGCCCCAGGAAATCAGTTGCCAACGAGGCCGAGGAGCGCCTGCTGATCGAACGTAGGCAAACGGGGATGGCTTCTTACGATAGTTGTCCTGTGCCGGGAAGCTTACTGGATGATCTGAGCCTGGAAATATTTAATCACCAGTACCTGCCTAAAGCCATAGCAGAGGATATATTGGCAGAGGACCGGAGAGATGTGACCGGGCAGTTGGCTTCTTTGCGCCTGTTCGATAGTCAAAGGAATATACCGACCGTGGCGGGGTTACTTCTACTAGGTAAAAACCCTACTTATTTTTTACCCGGATCGTACCTGCAATATGTACGATTTGCAGGTACGAACAGAGCAGGTGAGGTGCGGAAAGAAATTAAATTTTCGGGTGATCTGGTTACTCTGTTAGGGAGATTGGATACTTTTATCGATACGGCTTTGGTTGACCGAAAGCCGATCCCCGTTTCCGTACTTCGCGAAGAACAGGTCTTCAATTACCCCTATTGGGCCTTGCGTGAACTGATTATGAATGCTATTATGCATCGCGATTATCAATCGAATATGCCCATTCGGTTGTACCAGTTTGATGACCGTATTGAAATTATGAACGCAGGAGGGTTGTATGGCAATGCCCGCCCGGAAAATTTTCCCGATGTCAATGACTATCGGAATCCTGTGATTGCCGAAGCCATTAAAGTGCTTGGCTACGTTAACAGGTTTAGTAGGGGAGTTGCACGGGTTAATGAGGAGTTAGAGGCTAATGGCAATGGAAATGCCGTTTTCAATTTTGATTTATTGACGGTTTTTGAGGTTACTGTTCGATTGTCAAAAGGATATGTACTCTCAGTTACCGAGCAAGTTACCGAGCAAGTTACCGAGCAAGTTACCGAGCAAGTTAATGCACTTATCCGGGTGTTGAATAAAGAAATGGACAGGCAGGAAATACAAGAGAAATTAGGCCTTTCTCACCGGGAAAACTTTCGGTCTAACTATCTTAAACCTGCATTGGAACAAGGTTTAGTGGAAATGACCATTCCTGATAAGCCAAACAGCAAATTACAACGCTATCGACTGACAAACAAAGGAATTAAGCGATTGAATAATCCTCCAATAAATCGTTAAAAACAACGTGCAGGGCAGCGGACTTCGTTACTTATTTCCGGGAGTGATAAAATTCACTGGGGGTCTGGCCCGTCATCTTTTTAAAGGAACGGTTGAAAGCGGTTTTGGAGTTGAAACCTACCTCAAAGGCGATTCCCAGCAAGGTGTAGTTGTGGTATTTCGGGTTGTTGATATTCTCTTTGAATTCTGCGATCCGGTACGAGTTGATAAAATCGAAGAAATTCTTGTCATAACCTTCCCGAATAACGCGGGAGAGGGTGTGGGATGGCGTTTTTACGAGGGTGGCCAGGTCATTTAAGGCGAGGTTGGGGTTGAGGTACGGTTTTTGGGTATTCATGACCTCCTCTATCCTGTCGCGGAAGGCGTCCAGTTCTTCTTCCGCTATGGATGTGCGGGTTTTAGATGTTTCCGGCTCGGGGGCGCTGGCTTCCTCTCCGTTGTTTTCGTCGTGATTGATTTTGAAGATTTCGGGTTGATGGATAGCGTAATATCCCAGTACAAACCCGATGAGGGAAAAGGCTATCCAGATGAGGTTAATACTGTTTTCAAGCAGTTCGGTGATCACTCCACCCCGGAACGTATTGACTGCGAACAGCACACAGGTGAAGATGCCGAGTACAATACAAATCATAAAAATGACCAGTACCGCCGAAAGGTAATTGATGTTCTGGTGGTAGGCCGTTTCGTTAATATAACTTTCCGAATATTTCCGGATGGCTTTTCTGGATTTGTAGTAGTAATAAAGGTTACTGAATACGGCCACGATAAAGGTGACGGCAAAGACCCACTTCAGGTCGGTTTCATTATTGACGATTTTGTGCTGAAAGCGTTTTCCGTCCATAAAGAAATAGGGAATATATACCAGGAATTGCAGGGAGGGAAGCACAAAATGCGGCCAGGCCTGTCCGGGCGTAAACCCCTGCTTAAACAGGAGGCGATGCAGGTAGAAATAGAATACCGGCGCAAAGGTGAACAGCGCAAAGTTCGGTACCAGGATAAGTTTGGGCAGGGCGTTGGCCACATCCCGGTAATAACCGATCACTTTAAAAAACAGGAAAAAAGAGGCCAGTCCGAGCAGAATAACAAGAAGGCGGTTGGCTTCCCGGTTAAAGTCTTGCATGGTAGGTACCACAATCATCAGCAGGAAACCCTGGAAGGCCGCGAAAAGCAGGATAAGGTCAATCAGGGAAAAGAAATTAAAGGTGGAAGAAAGGTCTTCCCAGTTTTCAATTTCTATTTCAATTTCCTGGTTAGGTTGGATGTCGGCTCCGTGTACAATGCGGTTGGGGCGCACCTTCCCGCTCTTCCAGCTTTCGGCCGAGTTCCAGTCGCCGCGGTGGAATTTATATTCCAGGCTTTCAAATTTGGAAAAAATATTGATCTTGTAGCTGCCGTCGTATTGCTTTTTCAGGCGGAAGAGCTCGTCTTTGATCTCCCAGTTGTTGAAGTTTCCGGAAATATAAATGGCGGCGTCGGGTGGGGTATTTTCGGGAACGGTGGTGATATGAAACTGGAATTCAGGGCGTTGCTCCCAGCCCGCGATGGTGAGGTACACGGTACCGTTCACTACGGTGTTTTCCGAAAAAAGCCGGTTGGGCAGGAGGGAGCCGTCGGGCCGGGCTTCTACGATATTCCAGTTTCCCTGGGTGAATTTGTATTCAAAATCAGTAAGGTCTTCGCCGATGTCGATGGTGTAGGTGTTGCGGTTAATTTTACGCAGTTTCCATTGGGGATCTTTCGGGTCCCAGTTGTTCAGGCTGGATGCCATATAGATGGGCTGATCGGCCAACAGGAGACTGTCTGCCCTAACCTCAAGGCGTATCTGGCCCAAGAGCGCATGCTGGGAGAACAAAATCCCGGTCAGAAGAACAAGCAGAAAACGGAACAAAACGTAATTTTTGATGCGATTCAAATATAGGGACTTTTGGGTAGAGACGCAAAATTTTGCGTCTCTACCTCGGGCACTATCCACTAATCGTGTCCAACTCCGCCGTAAAGTGCCGCAGCAGCGGAGCTTCATAATCGAGGGTATAGCCGGAATACTGCGCTCTTTTGGCAAAAACCTCAATGATTACTTCACAGACGTAGTCGATGTGACTTTGGGTGTACACCCGTCTCGGGATGGCGAGGCGCACGAGTTCCATGGGGGGCGCTACGGGCCGTCCGGCGCTGTCGTATTTTCCGAACATCAGGGAGCCGATCTCTACGCCCCGTATGCCTCCTTCCAGGTAGAGGGCGTTGGCCAGGGCTACTCCCGGGAACTCGTGGGCGGGAATTTGGGGCAGGAAGTCCGTGGCATCGAGGTAAATGGCGTGTCCGCCCGTGGGCAATACCATGGGTACCCCCGCTGCGGTTAATTTTTCTCCCATGTATTCAATACTCCGGATGCGGTAGCGCAGATAGTCTTCGTCCAGCACTTCTTCCAGTCCCTGGGCCATGGCTTCCAGGTCGCGGCCGGCCAGTCCGCCGTAGGTGGGAAATCCTTCCGTAATAATCAGGAGATTTTTGGCTTCCCGGGCGAGCGCATCATCGTTGAGGGCCAGGAAGCCCCCGATATTCACCAGGGCGTCTTTTTTGGCGCTCATGGTACAGCCGTCTGCCAGGGAAAAGATTTCCCCTGCGATTTCCCGCACCGATTTGTTTTCGTATCCTTTTTCCCTCTTTTTGATAAACCAGGCGTTTTCGGCGAAGCGACAAGCATCAATAAAGAAAGGAATGCCGTATTTGCGGCAGAGGGCGGAAGTTTCCCGGATGTTTTGAAGCGATACCGGCTGTCCGCCCCCGGAGTTATTGGTGATGGTCATTACACAGGCCGGGATATTCTGCGCTTCTTTTTCCCGGATGAAGGCTTCCAGGGCCTCCGTATCCATATTGCCTTTAAAATCGGCAATGTGCTGCGGGTGTTTGCCCGCTTCGGTCAGCAGGTCTACCGCCTCTGCGCCGGAATATTCTATATTGCCCCGGGTAGTGTCAAAGAAGGTGTTGCTGACAAAGTATTTGCCTTTTCCCCCGAGGAGGGTAAAAAGAATCTTCTCTGCGGCGCGGCCCTGGTGGGTAGGAATAATGTGACGGAAGCCTGTAAGCTCGGTGACCACGTCACGGAAGCGGTAAAAACTTGTGGAGCCGGCATACGATTCATCGCCCGTCATCATGCCTGCCCACTGGCGTGCGCTCATGGCCGAAGTGCCGCTGTCGGTCAGCAGGTCGATCAGAACATGCTCGGCTTTGACCAGGAAAAGATTGTTTTTGGCGTCTTTGAGTATCTGCTCACGCTCCTGACGCGTGGTAAAAGTGAGCGGTTCTACCGATTTGATCCGGAAAGGTTCAATTATGGTTGCCATTGAAATGAGTTTTAATTTTAACAGTAAAATGCAAAGGGTATCAAAAAAGTGTTCAATACCGAAGATGTTCAAAAAGTGCGCAAAATGCAAGGCGTTGAGGATGAGGGCGAAGGAGCATACTAACAGTATGTGACTGAGGCCGAATTCCGAAAACAACGCAGCAGTTTGCGTGCTTTTTAACATCTTCGGCCGCCCTGGTCTTTTATCCGTATAAACAATAACCACATTTCAAAGCTCATGGTTTTTCAAATTCCGGGTTAATCACTTTCAGGTTCTGGATTTTAGCAAAGCCATTGTCGCTGGTAATAAGTGTCAGATTGTAGGTGATTGCTGTGGCCGCAATAATGGCATCGGGTGTTTTTATTTTTCGACCTCTTCTGATTTTTATACATTGAGTAACTACTTCCGGTGAAAGAGGTAGTATACGGGCATCTTTAATAAATGATTGGACAATAATTTCTTTATTTTTATTCGGATTAATCCAGGATAAAGCTTCAATTTCAGTAATTACAGAAATGTTTGGGGTCATGTCAATGACCTTAGTCAAAAAATCCATAGATTCTTCCTCAAAGAGGGAAGAGAAATAACCGGATATGATATTACTGTCTATTAGGTATTGTCCCATTCCGTACGCATAGTATGAATGTGTTTGTTAAAACTTTCGGCATCTTCCTTGGAAAATACTCCCTTGTATTTGTCAGAAAGTTTTATCCTGGCGGGAGCAAGATTCTCCTTTAATACTTTTATAATCTGCAATTCTTCCAGCTCACGCAGCAGTCGCACGGCTTTTAGATTAGTTACTTGTATGAGTATTGTATTGTCCATTTAATTAGGGTTATAGAATAGATCCTAAACCAGTAATATTTTAAATTTAACAAATATATCCTTAAATATGTTCCGGATTCTATGACCGGATATTTAATTCTGTACCCAGCACCACGGTCTCAAAACCTTTCCCTTTGCGCTTGTTCTCAATCTCGTCGAGCAGGATTCCTGCGGCCTTCTGACCGATGGTCATGGCGGGCTGCACGATGGTGCTGAGCGGAGGTTCCAGGAGATGGGCCACGCCCAGGTTGGTAAAGCCGATGAGGGTAATTTCATCGACCATCAGCTTTTTGTAGGCCTGGTAGCAGCCCAGAGACAGGCGGTCGCTTCCAATAAAAAATGCGTCGGGCTGCTCATTTTTCAGCAGGCCGCGAATGGCCTCTTCGGCTTCTTCCGGTCTGAAACTGCAATATTTGATCAGTTCTTCTCTCACCGGCAGACCGTGCTTTTCCAGGGCGCTCTTGTAACCGCCCATTCTTTCCTGGGTGATGGAGAGGGTAGGCGGACTGGTAATGTGTGCGATTTTCCGTTTTCCTTTCTCTATCAGGTATTCTGTGGCTTTGAATGCCCCTTCAAAATTATCTACCACCACTTTGTGGGCTTCCAGGGTGTCGGGTACGCGGTCAAAATAAACAATGGGGAAATTGTTATGGCGGTATTCTTCCAGGTGACGGATGTCATTGCTGGAGCCGGTCAGGGAAATCAGCAGCCCGTCTACTTTCCGCGCGAAAAGGTGTTGTATATTCGCGATTTCCCTTTCTAAAGACTCGTGGCTTTGGAAGATCACTACGTGGTATCCTCTCTCGTACGCAATTTCCTCAATGCCGTTAATGGCCTGGGAAAAGAAAGTATTGGCAATCTCCGGCACAATTACCCCAATTGACCGGCTCCTGTTTTCTTTCAGGCTGAGCGCGATGGGGTTCGGACGATAATTCATCTTTTCCGCATACTCCACAATCCGCTTTTTGGTCTCGGCATTTATATCGTAGCTGTCCCGCAAGGCACGGGAAACCGTTGATATTGAAATGTTCAAAGCCCTGGCAATATCCTTTATCGTAATTGAACTCACGCTCTTCTGATTTTTATACAATTTCTACTCCAGCCTCTCCTGTTCTTTCCATCGTAGTAAATATCGGTTTAATAGCGCAGATTAGCAATAATACCGGCTTATTTCTTTTAGAAGGAGGAGGAATACCGGGCGTTCGGTAACGTTTGCATAAAATTTTAGACAGGATAGTTTGTTTCATGCCTTTATTGTCCATATTCTTACATTTTATTGAAGCCCGGAGAAGGTAATTCTTTAAAAAATCATATCTTTAAAAAATACAATATGGGTTTATTTGATCTCACAGGAAAAACCGCGTTGGTGACCGGTTGTAACCGGGGCATAGGGAAGGCGATGGCAGAAGGGCTGGCCGATGCCGGCGCGGATATTATCGGCGTATCCGGCAACCTGGCCCCCAGCGGTTCGGAGGTGCAGAATGAAATTGAAAAGCGGGGGCGGAAATTCTGGGCCTATCAGGCGGATTTCAACGACCGGGCCGCGCTTTACCGTTTCCTGAATCGGGTGAAAGAAGAGCATCCTGTTATCGATATCCTGGTGAATAACGCGGGAACCATCCTGAGAGCGCCGGCCGCGGAGCATCCGGATGAATACTGGGACAAGGTCATCAACATTAACCTGAACGCCCAGTTCCTGATTACCCGCGAGATAGGTAAGGGGATGGTGGAAAGAGGGAGTGGCAAGATCATTTTTACCGCTTCATTACTCACTTTCCAGGGCGGAATTAACGTGCCGGGCTATTCGGCCAGTAAAGGCGCCATAGGCTCCCTGGTGAAGGCGTTTGCCAATGAGTGGGCTTCCAAAGGCGTGAATGTGAACGGTATCGCCCCGGGCTATATCGCTACCGACAATACGGAAGCGCTCCGGAACGATCCGGACAGAAGCCGGTCTATACTCGACAGGATACCGGCCGGAAGGTGGGGACAGACTGAAGATTTTAAAGGGCCTGTCGTATTTTTAAGTTCAAAAGCTTCCGATTACGTACAGGGAACCATCCTGACGGTAGACGGGGGATGGATGGGTAGATAATAATTAAATAAAAGTCTGATATGCAAGTACGATATGAGAGCAGTCCGCGGGAAGTAGAAAGAATGAACACCCGCGAGCTAAGAGAGAATTTCCTGGTAGAAACCGTTTTTAGCGATGATGCCGTAGAACTGGTATACTCCCATTACGAGCGCCTGATTGTGGGCGGAGCGAAACCGGTGAGCAAAGCGCTTATCTTACCCACCTACGATGCGCTAAAGAGCGATTATTTCCTGGAAAGAAGGGAGCTGGGCATTATTAACGTGGGAGGAAAAGGAAAAGTAACCACCGACGGAACTGCCTGGGAACTCGATAAGCTGAGCTGTCTGTATGTAGGAAGAGGAACGGAAACCGTGAAGTTTGAATCGGAAGATCCTGCCTCCCCGGCGCTGTTTTACCTGCTTTCTGCGCCGGCGCACAAACAGTATCCGGTTACCTTATATACCAAAGAGCAGGCGTTTCCGATGACGATAGGCGCGCCCGAAACCTCGAACCATCGTACGGTATACAAGTATATCCATGCCGACGGAATAGACAGTTGCCAGCTGGTTATGGGGCTCACCATTCTGCATAACGGCAGTATCTGGAATACCATGCCGCCCCATGTGCATGACCGCCGGGCAGAGATCTACCTCTATTTTGATGTAAATGAAAACCACGGGGTAATGCACTTTATGGGGAAACCGGATGAAACCCGCCACATGTGGCTTAGAAACCACCAGGCCATTATTTCTCCGCCCTGGTCCATTCACTCGGGCGCAGGTTCCGCCAGCTATTCCTTTATCTGGGGAATGGGCGGTGAGAATAAAGATTATACCGATATGGACTTTGTGGATCTGAAAGATTTGAAATAGTTACTTAGCTGTCAGCTATCAGTATTCAGCTAAATCACTGATATATTAAAGCAGTACACCGTGTGGCTGAAAGCTGATTGCTGAAGGCTGAAAGCTCTTTACTTATGAAAAAACTCCTCGTACTCCTCTCCCTCATCGCATTGGCCGGCTTTAAAGCCGAGACAGTGAAGCAACGGATCTTCCTCATCGGTGACTCCACCATGGCCAATAAAAAGGCCATTGATGCGCCTGAAACCGGGTGGGGGCAGGTTTTTGACCGGCTCTTTACCGACGCGGTGGAGGTTCAGAATCACGCGGTAAACGGACGAAGCACCCGGAGTTTCCGGACCCTGGGGCATTGGAAGGCCGTACATGAGCAGCTGAGAAAGGGCGATTATGTCTTTATTCAGTTTGGTCATAATGATCAGAAGGCCGATGATACCCTGCGATATGCTGCCGCCCAGACCGACTACCGGGCTAACCTGGAGCGTTACATTCGGGAAACCCAGGCCAAAGGTGCTGTGCCGGTGATTCTGACACCGGTAATGCGGAGAAAGTTTGATGAGCACGGAAAGGTAGTAGACCAGCACGGGGAATACCCGGAAGTAGCGCGGGAAGTGGCCCGGAAGTATCAGCTCACACTCATCGATATGCACGCGGCCAGCTGGAAAATACTGGAAGAACAGGGCGAGAAAAACTCCCGCAAGATTTTTATGCATTACCCGGGCGGGATCTTCCCGAAATTTCCCCAGGGAATCACCGATAATACCCACTTTTCGCCTTACGGAGCATCGCTCATGGCCAACACCGTAGCTGACGCGCTCATGAAGCAGAGTCACCCGCTGCGGAGTTTCCTGAAAAAATCGGTTTATCCGGAAACCTGGGAGTACCAGCTGCCGGTGGTGTACGAACCCTACTTCCGGAAAGACACTTTCAATATTGTACGTTACGGGGCTCTGCCCGATGGCGTGACCCTGAACACGGACGCCATTACCCGGGCGGTAGACCAGGCCCATGCGGCGGGAGGCGGCACGGTGCTGATTCCGTCCGGGGTATGGTTATCTGGTCCTTTGAAGCTGAAAAGCAATGTCAACCTGCACCTGGAACGTGGAGCACTGCTCCAGTTCAGCAATAACCGGGATCATTACCCTGTGGTAGAAACCACCTGGGAAGGCCAGAAGGCTTTCCGTGGCCATGCGCCGATCTGGGCGGTAGGCCAGGAGAATATCGGGATTACCGGGGAGGGAATCATGGACGGCTCGGGCGAAGTGTGGAAGCAGGTAAAAAAGAATAAACTGACCTCTACCCAATGGCGCAAGCTGGTAGAAAGCGGGGGTGTTCTGGGAAAGAACGGCGATGCCTGGTACCCCAGTGAGCAGTCGCGCTACGGAAATGAAGACGCCAAAGAATGGGCGAACCTGTGGGCGGAGGGAAAAACCATAGACGACTACATCGCGATACGTGATTTTCTGAGGCCCAATATGATCAGCATCACCGAATGTGAGCATGTATTGATTGAAGGCGTTACTTTCCAGAACTCGCCGGCCTGGACCCTCCATCCTCTGCTGACCAACCACATTACCCTACGGAATGTAAACGTGAGAAATCCCTGGTTTGGCCAGAATAATGATGCGCTGGATCTGGAATCTTGCCGCTTCGGGGTGGTAGACAGGTGTACATTTGATACAGGTGACGACGCCATTACGCTCAAGTCGGGCCGCGATGAGCAGGGCCGGAAACGGGGTGTGCCTACTGAAAACATCATCGTGAAAAATACCACCGTATTTCATGCACATGGCGGTTTTGTGATAGGTTCCGAGATGTCGGGCGGAGTAAAAAACATTTTTGTGAACAACTGTAGTTTCCTGGGTACCGACATCGGCTTGCGTTTTAAAACCAAACGCGACCGGGGCGGGGTAGTAGAGAAAATCTACATCTCTGACATTGCCATGAACAGCATTCCGGGCGAAGCCATTCTCTTCGATATGTATTATGAGGCGAAAGATCCCGTGCCTTTAGACGGCGATAAGAATGAGCTGCCGGAAATCAAGGCCGAACCCGTGAACGACGGTACGCCCCAGTTCCGTGATTTCCATATCCGGAATGTAGTCTGCCACGGTGCGGCCACCGCCATTATGCTGCGGGGATTACCTGAGATGAATATCCGGGATATTACCATAGAAAACAGCAATTTCACTTCCGATAAGGGGCTGGTAGTGGTGGAAGCGGAAAATATCAGCCTGAGAAATATCGGACTGTATGCCCGGGCCTCTACACTCATGCAGGTGCAAAACGGTAAGAATATTCTACTGGATCAGGTGAGATGGACAGGCGAGAAAGAAACCTTGCTGGAAGTTAACGGAGAAAAAAGCCGGAAAGTGAGGCTTACCGGCACGGAGGTGTCAGGCCCCGGCAATAAGATCATCTTTACGAACCGGGCAAAAAAGGGGGAATTTCAGCGAAAGTAATGGCCGCCCCCCGGTGTTTCCTTCCCGTTTTGTTCCGTCAGGAACTCAATAGTGGTAACGTATGCGCGCATTGTACAAACCAATTCCCGTAGTATTACCGAACATGTTCAACCGATATGTAACCCCGTGCGGGGTGCCCTTGATGAAAGCGGCTTTTGCAAGGTTCGTTAAAAATAATAATTTTGTAAGGTTTTCGGTAGCAAATAAGAATAATTCTTAATTTGGGAGAATTTTATAAATAAACGGGGAAGAATAACTTTCTGAAGCAGCATGTTAGGACTTAAAATTTTACTCATAGAAGACGAAGTAAAAACACTCAATCTTATTAAGGAAGGACTGGAAGAAAACAAGGCGGAGGTGGATATCGCATACGACGGAAAAATGGGCCTGACCCTGGCGGAAAGGAACGAATATTCCCTGATTATCAGTGATATCATATTGCCTGAAATTAACGGGCTTTCCTTGTGCAAAACCCTTAGAGATAACGGGAACAATACTCCTATCCTGCTGCTGACAGCCCTCGGAACCACCCAGGACATTATTACCGGCCTGGATGCGGGCGCAGACGATTATCTGAGTAAACCTTTTGAATTCAGTGAGCTGAGGGCGCGGATACGGGCGCTCACCCGCCGGAGCAATGTAATCGTTCAGAAGTCGAATGTACTCCGGATCGCAGACCTTGAACTGAATGTAGACACCAAAGCCGTACGCCGGGGAGACAAGGAAATTACCCTCACCGCCAAGGAGTTCAGTCTCCTGGAGTTTTTTATGCATAACATTGGCCGGGTGATTTCAAAAGTGGAATTGGCAGAGAAGATATGGGATATCACCTTTGATACCGGCACTAACGTGATTGAAGTGTACGTGAATTTTCTCCGGAAAAAAATTGATAAGGATTTCGACGTGAAGCTGATTCACACCCAGATCGGAATGGGATATGTCATGAAAGTATAGCCCCGATGTTGAAGAGATTCCTTACTCAATTGAATATCCGCCAGCGGCTGACCCTACAGTTTCTGCTTTTGGTAAGTGTCATCTTTTTATTGTTTTCAGTCAGTATATATCTGTTCAGTCACCTGTACCTCAATAACCGTTTCTATAACGGACTACAGGAGAGGGCCATCATTACCGCTTCTTTGAAGATTGCGCTCAGTGCGGACCAAAGGGCTATCCAGGACCTGGTGCGGAACAGCGATGAACGCATGCTGACCGAAGAAATGGTTTCCATCTATGACCCTCAGCGTCAGATCTTCGTGTTTACCACCGACATCCTCAAAGAGGGCTTTCACCGGGGTTTTCTGAACGCAGCGGATACCAGCAAGGCGGTGAATAATATTTCTAAGGACAAGTACAAGATTTCCGTCCTGAAAATCAAAGGTTACTGGGTCATTATCAGCGCCAAAGACGTGTATGAAAGGGAGGCTCTCGGGAATCTCCGGGATATCCTCATGATCCTGAGCATTGTGGCCCTCTTATTTATTGCTTATATCAGCTGGTTTATGGCAGACCGGGCTCTTTCTCCCATTTCGAAGATTAGCCGACAACTGGATGAGATCTTCCCCCGTAACCTCTCGCGGCGTATCGAATATCCGCATACGGAAGATGAGATCGGTTTTATTACCCGTACCATCAACAAGCTGCTTCAGCGGGTGGAGACCTCCGTGAATACCCAGCGTATGTTTGTGGCCAATATTTCGCATGAGCTGAAAAATCCCCTTACTAAAATATTTACCCAGATCGAAGTGCTGGAAATGAAGTACAAGGATCACCCCGAATACTACAGCCAGATCATGTCGCTGAGATCCGATACCCTCCAGCTGAACCATCTTACGCAGGCGCTCCTGGAACTGGCCAGTGTAAGTTCCAACGACAGGGAACTGCCCCGGAAGGAGGCACGTATTGACGAGATCCTACTTTCGGCAGTGTCTGAATTTAAGCGGTGGAATCCCGATTGTGAAATCCGCCTGGGGCTGGAGGAAATGCCGGACCAGGAAGAGATGCTGCTGTACCCGGCCAATGAAGACGCTCTGAAGGTGGTGTTCAAGAATCTGCTCGACAATGCCTGCAAATTCTCCCCGGAGCGACGCGCAGAGGTCAGGATTTGTACTTTAGACGGACAGCTTCAGGTGACTGTGTTTAACGAAGGGAAGCCCATTCCGCCGGAAGAGGTGGCGAAGATACAGGAACCCTTCTTCCGCTCAGATTCCACCGCGAAGGGCAAAAAGGGGCATGGAGTGGGTTTGGCCATTGTGAAACAGATTCTGAGTCTCCATCATATCCTGCTGACCATAGTACCCTCCAATTCAGGGAACGCTTTTGTGCTTACTTTCTCGCACAAAAAAAATTAAGCCAAATTTAATTCGAGATTAATTCCGGTTTAAGGTGGAAGCCTCAACTTTGTAACATCAAAGTGAAACTTAAATAATAATATGGAAACGACACAAAATAACTCCGGAGCACTTCGAATTGGTTTGATTGTTTTATTGGTGGCTTTGGCTCTTGTGGGTTACCTGTTTTTTAACGGTCAGGCCAAAAACAAAGACCTTCAGGGTTTGCTGGATACAAAAGTAGGGGAGCTGTCAGACGCGAAAGTTAAACTGGATTCCATTTCCAGGTCACTCGATGCCAAGATTCTTGAAGTAGAATCACTGGGCGGAAGTGTGGAAGAGTTGGAGAAGATTAAAGCGGAACTGAAAAGGGATATCGCGAGCCTGAAATCATCGTCGAATTTTTCTGCTAAGAAATATAACGACAAAATCGCGGAGTACGAGCGCTTCCTGGTCGCGAAAGACGAAGAAATTTTGAAACTCAAAGAAGAAAACGGGTTACTTGTATCCGAAAATCTTACTTTGAAGACCGAAAAAGAGGAAGTTCTGAACCAGAACATCGCGCTTTCCCAAAGCCGTGACTCCCTCACGTATGTGGTAGATGAAGTATCTTCGAAAAACAAAGACCTGCAGGATAAAGTCAATGTGGCCGCAGCCCTGAAAGCGGTAAACGTAGAAGTGGTAGGACTGACGTCTAAAGGGAAAGAAAAAGACGGTAAGATCAAAAGCAAGAGGGTAGACCAGTTGAAAGTAACCTACAACCTGCCTTCCAATACCTTGACGGAAAAAACCAACAAAGACGTTTACCTGAGAATTCTGGATCCTAACGGCGCGGTGCTGAATGACATGGGCAGAGGCGGTGTAGTAGGCGTTGACGGCCAGGAAATTGGGTACACGCTAAGACAAGCCGTTCCCTACACCAATAACAACCAGGAAGTGGCCATGTACTACCAGAAAGGCCAGGAGTTTAATTCAGGAGTGTACGCCATAGAACTATACTCCGAAGGGTTTAAGATCGGAGCAGGAAATTTCCAGATAAAATAATAATTATCAGGAAGTTAAAAAAGATAATATATCATAATGGTTTATAGGGTTCTATCAGATTCCTGCGTTGAATTTCGATGCAGGAATTTTTCTTTTTATAGCCGGATATCTTTTCCCGTATTTCCGGAACAATATCACGGTTGAAAATCGTTATTACCGCAGGCGCACAATGTAGCCGGCGCTGGTTAACCATAAATACAAAGGCGATATAATTCCTATGGCAACACAAGTAGCAATTGATTTAAGTCTGTCTGTAGACCGGGTAGAAAATATAACCCGGGAAGAGTTCCAAACCCAATACATGATTCCTCAAAAACCTGTGATCATTAAGCACATGTACGGTGCGGATGCGCAGGTATACCAGTGGACATTCGATTATTTTTCCCGTGAGCTGGGTTCGATTGAGGTGGGTGTGTTTGATGATGAATCGGAGGAAAGAAAGGATGACCGCTCTTACAAAAGCGCGGGTAAAAAAATGAAGTTCAGCGAATACCTGGAGCTGATCCAGGAAAGGCCCACTACCAAACGACTTTTCCTGTTTAATGTGTTCAAGCACAAAAAGGAACTGCACGATCATTTCAAGTTCCCTAAAATTGCCGATAAAGTGGTTGAATTTTTGCCCCTGGCTTTTTTCGGTGGGCAGGGGGCCATTACCCGTATCCACCGGGATATGGACAACAGCTGTGTGTTCCTGACCGAGCTGGTAGGGAGAAAGCGGGTGGTGATGTTTGGTCCGGAATATTCTAAAAAGTTATACCAATACCCGTTCTCTACCCATACGTCTATTGATGTAAATAATCCCGACTTCGAAAAATACCCGGAGCTGGCCAATGTCAGAGGATATGACTGTGAGATAGGGCCGGGGGAAACCATCTTCATGCCCGCGGGCTACTGGCACCATATTGAGTACAATACCGCCGGCTTGGGCTTCGCGGTACGCTCTTTGAGTCCTCACGTTTCTGACCGCCTTCTTGGCTTCTGGCAGGTAGGGATTATGACCCACCTCGATGAGTTGTTGAACAAGACGTTGGGCAATACATGGTTTGACTGGAAGAAAAAGGCGGCTTCCCGCCGGGCTGTACAGTAACGGATTTTCTTCCATGGATATCCTGTTTTTGCAGATTTTATTCTGTATATTTGGACTTTACCAAACTAAATAACGGAATATGGCATTACAGGAAGAAATGGAGAGAGAGGGTTTGTGGCTTTTCAGGTTCAGGAGTTTTCTCCCCGTTTTTATTTTACTGGTGGCAATGGGCGTTCATTTCCTCAGGGAAAGGGCTACGCCCGGAGAAGAGGATCCTGCGTATTATGAATTCATTTGCCTGGGTGTCAGTATTTTCGGGTTGATGATCCGGATTTACACGGTGGGGCATACGCCTAAAAATACATCGGGCCGGAATACCGCAGAGGGCCAGGTAGCCGATACGCTGAATACTACAGGGATGTACAGTCTGGTACGCCACCCTTTATACCTGGGAAATTTCTTCATGTGGCTGGGGCCTGCTATGCTGGTACGGAATGTCTGGTTTATAGTGGCTTTTGTCTTGTTCTACTGGCTGTATTACGAACGGATCATGTATGCCGAAGAGCAGTACCTGAGACGAAAGTTTGGGCAGACTTACGTAGACTGGGCGGAGAAAACGCCTCCTTTTATCCCGAGGTTTTCGGGTTTCCGGACTTGCAATATGGTGTTTAGCTGGAAAAAAGTCTTAAAGAAGGAAAAGAACGGGTTGCTTGCCGTTTTTATCATTTTTATGTTTTTTAATATTATCGGGGAAGCGGGAGAAAGGCAAACGGAGTATAACCTGTTTTTTATGTATGGAACCGCGGCCTCCCTGGTGATCTACCTGGTGCTAAAGTGTTTAAAGAAATATACCCAGGTGCTGGATGAAGCAGGCAGATAACCTTTACCTGCCTGGGGCTTCCAGGTAGCGGGTATAAACAAGCAGGGCAGCGGCGAGGTCTTCTACCGCCAGTCCAGCCGACTTAAAGAGGGTGATTTCCGTTTTGCTCGTCCGGCCGGGATGTACACCCCGGATGAGTTCAGTAAGTTCTGCCTGTACATCCTTTTCCGAAATTATACCTTCTGCGATAGGCAAGGCCAGTTCGCCCGTTTCGTGCAGGGCGCCCATTCGGGAGTCTACAAAAATGCTGCTTTTACGGATGGCGTCATTGTCGGTTTCTCTTGTGTCGGGTTTGTGGGAGCCGATCAGGTCGAGATGCGCCCCCGGCTTCACCCATTCTCCCCTGATCACCGGCGTTTCGGAAAGGGTGGCGCAGGAAATGACGTCTGCGGATCTGGCTGCCGCTTCCAGGTCTTGTACCGGTTCTGCTTTGAAACCAGAGGCTACCAGTTGGGCCACCAATAGATCTCTTTTTTCTTCGTTCCGGGCCCAGATACTGATTGTTTGAAAGTTTCTTACCGCCGTGTGGGCCTGGACCAAGTGTTGGGCTACCTTTCCGCTTCCCATCACCAGAAGATGTTTGGCGTCTTTGTCTGACAGGTAAGAAGAGGCCAGGGCAGAGGTACAGGCGGTTCGGCGGGAGGTCAGCTCGGCGGCATTCATCGTGGCCAGAGGTTCACCGGTCACACTGTCGCTCAGGATATACCGCGCGAAGATGGAGGGCATGCCCTGCCTGGTATTTTCCGGAGCTACGGTCACCTGCTTCATGCCCAGGTAGCGGCCGTTCCAGACCGGCATCAGGATGAGTGTGTTCTCTTTCCCGGAGGGCGTGTTATAGAAGTGGTGGTGCCTGAGCGGCATGGTGTAATCGGAGAGGAATATCCCGCGAAGGGCATCAATAAGTTCGGCGTAATCGAGGTTTTTTCCTACCTGGTCGTCAGGAATAATCAGCATATCAATCGGTTTAAACCCCAAAGATCGGCAAAATACCGGGAGAAAGGCAGGCGTTTTTTAGCCAAATCCTTGCAAAAGTTAATGAGAGGTGTTTAAAAAGCGGCAATTCATCGCTTTATAAACACCTCTCTAAACCCTGATTATAGGTTACTGAAGCCAGCGGGAGTCTCCGATTCCCTGGAATTTCAGTTCTTCGTGACTTACCTTAAAGTTGCCTTCCGCGGCATTGGCATAGCCCGGGTTATACGTGGTATGTGTTCCGCTGCCGTCGTTTTTAGCGTTAGACTGGGTGCTGGCAGTGAAATTTGGGGCATTGAAATAATTGTTACGGTCAAATTTTACAATATTCGTGGAGGCCTGGTTACTGTAATACCCTTCGGTATTGGAGAGGATATTCTTCTCGAAAGTAATCTCGTGGCTGGCCAGACGAATGTAGAGAATACGCCGGCTGTTTCCGTTGGAAACATTGTTGAACGTATTGTTACGTATAGTGATCACGCTGTTTACTCCCGGGAAGTTGCTAGAACCTCCCGCGTCCATCCGGAAGAAATCACGGGCCAGGGCGCTGTTGTAGGCCGTGTTATTGATAAAGTCGAACCTGCGGGTGAGCCCGTTCCGGAAATCAATAAAGTCACCGCCGTTACACTCGATATTGGAATAGATGGTATTGGTGATCAACACAGCCTCGATAAGGGTGGCGTTGTTCACATACATGGCACCCTTGGTGTAGTTAGTGATGTTACATCCGTCTATAACGAGGTCTTTGAAGGTACCGGCCGCGTAGATGAGGGTTTGGTTACCGTCTTGAGAGCCGGTTCCGTCGAGGGTGAGGTCTTTCAGTTCCAGTCCGGCTCCGTCTGTGACCCGGAAGATGGTACCTTTCAGTACGGGCTTGTCGTTAGGGCGGGCACCTTTGATGGAGATAGACCGGCTGATGGTGATGTCTCCTGAGGTATAGGTTCCCGGAAGCAGTCCGAAGACGTCTCCTTCATTGGCGTTCTGGAAGATGGTCGTGATATCGTCTTCCGGAGAGACTACAATGGCGCCGCCGAGATCAATCAGGGTGGTGAAAGTGACGGTTCCGCGGGTACTGGTACCGCGCATTAAGCGGGCGGTATAGGTGGTTTCACCGGTCAGCCCGGTCAGGGTAGCTGCACCGGCGGTGATTTCAGCCGCGGTCACCGCATGTTCGATGTTCCCCGGTGTAAGCACAATTTTGTCGGCGGTTTGTCCGGCCGGCCATCTCAGGGTTACTTCGGTGGCTTTGAGGTCATCCGGATCTACCGGTGAGAACAATTGTTCGGCGTCGGTGGTCACGTTGACACTTACCCATTTGGATTCGGAGATATTTTCTCCTACGGCCTTGATCTGCACGGTGTAGGTGGTTTCGCCGCTAAGGTTGGCCACGGTATAAGGCAGATCCGCCACGGTAATTCCTTCAAAGCTAAAGGCGGGGTTACCGGAAGGGGTGAGGCCTTCAAAGAGTTGAACCGTATAGGAACGGGCATCGCGTACCCCGGCCCACGTCAGACGCACCGAGGTTTGGTTCACGATCCGGGCTTCCACCGCAGTAGGAGAGAAGAGGCGGCTGACATTCAGCGAGGTGATCTCTTCAGGGAGGTTG
This sequence comes from uncultured Lacihabitans sp., assembly GCA_964423865.1. Classification (GTDB taxonomy): domain Bacteria; phylum Bacteroidota; class Bacteroidia; order Cytophagales; family Spirosomataceae; genus Leadbetterella. The sequence continues at coordinate 20,994 of CAYRGN010000006.1, read as the reverse complement.
TCTTCGCAGGCCTGAAAACTCAGGGGAAGAACGACACTCAGGATATAGGTCAGTATTTTCTTCATCAGTATAAAAATTTAGCTGATAGCTGCTTAATTAAAGTTATAACCGTCGTTCGTCAGTTTGCCGTTGCTGGTATCCAGGAATATCTGCCAGATGGGCCAGAATTGTTGCTGGTTGGGGTTACGGAGGTAGAGGGCATCCCAGTATTTCACGGCATCACTTGCTGCGCTGAGGGTCCATGCTTTGTTGTACTCGTACCCGAGGGAAGCCCCTACGGCATCGGTATCTCCGAAGTTGAGGCCATAAATGATGGCCGTTTCCCCGTCGGAACCGATGGTATAATAAATCCGGGCGGGCAGGGTGGCATATTTCCCCTGGCGGTTATCGAGCTGTTCCAGTTTGGTTTTGGCTTCGGCCAGTTTGCTGCTCAGCAGGTTCCAACGGATCAGGTCTCCTTTTCTCAGCATTTCCCCGGTAAATTCCAGGGCTCTTTCGTCTACAACGGCATTGAAAAAGGCTTCTTTGCTGGCCGTGGCTTTCTGCATGAATTCCGTTACTTTCTGGGTTTGGCCGGGAAAGGCGCGGTCACGGATCATTTTGAGGTAAGGGGCCGCAGCAGCCGGGCCGTCCAGTTCGTTGATGGCCTCGGCAGCCATAAGGAGTACGTCGGCATAGCGCATGTACATCCAGTTAAGGCCGTCGTCATTGGTTGACGTCACTCTCCGGTTCAGCCATTCGTAGCGGTATTTCCCGAAATACCAGCCACCGAGGCTGTTGGGTTCCTGGCGCACGCCCTTGGGAGAAGAAGCGCTGGCCACCCATCTGTACGGTACACAGGTTACATCACGCCGAACATCGCCGGTTTCATATTCGTAGTACATGAGGGGGTTAGGGCCGTTGGTTCCGCCCCGGTTTTGGCCGGTGTAATCGCTCACCACATCGTGTCTTACGCCCAGGTCAAAGATCACCCGGCCACGGCCTTCGCTGAAGGGAATTTCCCAGAGCGACTCCAGCCCGGCACGGTTGGTCTCGGCCGCGAAAGTCCTGAATACCTCTTCAAAACCCAGGAGGCGGGCCGTGCCGCTATTGATAATATCCAGGCATTCTTTTTTGGCAATGGCGTACATTTTTTCCGGCGTGAGTTCCGGGTCGTTGCTTCTTCTGACCGTTCCGTCACTCCGTTGACCGTATCCTCCAGCCGCCAGGGCCAGGCGGGCGCGGAGCCCTTTGGCGAAGGCTTTGTTGACCCGCTCCACCGATTGGGTAGCGGAGGTTTCATTGGGCCAGGCCAGGAGTTCGGCGGCCTCTTCAAGATCGGCCAGGAGCTGCTTGTAAATCACATCGCGGTCTGACCTTTCCAGGTAAACCGTTTCTGAGTTAACCGGTTCAAAACGGGCGGGTACATCCCCCCAGCCTTTGAGGAGGTCACTGTATACCACCGCGCGAAGGGTAAGCATTTCGCCCAAAAGCTGGCCCAGTTCTCTGTTCTGCTCTACGTTTCCGTAGGTTTTGAGTCCTCGTATCGCCAGGTTGGCACGTTCAATTCCCTCGTAAAATTTTGCCCAGGCGTTGTTGTCCGTGTTCATCTGGGAGTTATTTACGTTGGTATTGTAATTAGAGAGCCGGGACTGATCAGAGGTTGTATTTTTAACCGAGTTGTAGACTTCGGTATCCGTATTCACTCCGTAAAAAACGAGGTAACGGCCCCGATAGGAGTTGGTTTCGGCAAAAGACTGAATCACACCGGCTACCGCGCCTTCTGCCAGGCTGGGCGTGGAAAAAATCACCGATTCGTCCAGGGAAGACTTCGTAGGCGCTTCCAGTACATCTGTACAGGCGTTCATGCCGGCGGCCAGGGTGATGATTAATGCTGTTGAAAATATTCGTTTCATAATGATCCTGTTAAAAATTCAGGTTTAAACCTACTACAAACAAGCGGCTTTTGGGGTAAGCCGAGTAATCTACACCCGGGGTGAGCTGTGTTCTCCTACGGGTAGACACTTCCGGATCAAAACCGGAGTAATTGGTCAGAAGCCAGAGGTTATGACCGGTGGCGTAAAGCCGTACCTTTTCGATCTTCGCCTTGCTGCTTACGCTGAAAGGCAGGGTATAGCCCAGGGTCAGGGTGTTCAATCTCAGGAAAGAGCCGTCTTCCACCGCCCAGTCGCTGAATACAAAACGGCTCATATAGGGCGACCACAGCGTGGTGTTCTGGTTCATGGCTTCCAGTTCGGCGGGGTCATTGCTGATGGTGCCGTCAGCCCTCAGGTTGGTCCACCGGTTTCCGCTGGCCATCATGTCAATCATGTTTCTGGAATGGTATTTACTGGTAGAGGTGTACTCTACTTTGTTGGCATTGTAGACGTCGTTGCCGTAGCTCCAGTTGAAGATAGCAGAGAGGTCGAAATCATGGAAACGGCCACTCAGGTTAAATCCGCCGGTATGTTTGGGGTTCGCGTTGCCGATTACTGTACGATCGGAAACGTTGACCATATTGTCGCCTTCCGTAATATTTTTAAGTTTCATGCTGCCGGGGCGAAGGGTACCCACTACCGAAGAGGCATCGGCCACCCCGTCTTTCAGGATCCAACGGCCGCTGGCCGCGTCGTAACCCGAGAAGTCGGAGACTTCGTAACGGCCGTCGCTCAGGTACCCGTACATCACACCTACCGATCCGCCGGTAGCTACCCAGTAATCTGCACCGATCTCGGTAGAAGCCCAGCCCGATTCCCCGTAGAAGTTCTCCATCAGTCCGAGAGACATGATTTTGTTCCGGTTGAAGCTGATGTTCGCGCCAATGTTCAGTTCAAAGTCTTTCTTTTTCACCGCCAGTCCGTTCAGGGTAAACTCGATACCGCGGTTGCGGGTTTCGCCCATGTTCCGGTACTGGTTATCGTAGCCTGTTCCCGGGGTAGGGAAGAGGATCAGCAGGTCTTTGGTAGAATTCACATAGGCATCAATGGTACCGGTGAGGCGGTCGTTCAGGGTAGCGAAGTCGATACCCAGGTTCCGTGTGATGGTGGTTTCCCATTTCAGGTCCGGGTTAGCCATGGTTTTCGAGGCGGCCCAGAAGCTGTTGAAGCCGTTCACCCAGGTGGTGGTGCTTACGTTAAAGGTCTGGGCCATTTGTCCGGCCGGGATATTGTTGTTTCCCGCGGTACCGTAGCTCAGCCTCAGTTTCAGGTCGTCCAGCCAATGGGCCGATTCCATAAACGGCTCGGCGGAGATCCGCCAGGCGGCCGCTACCGAAGGGAAATACCCCCAGCGGTTGCCTTCTGAAAACTTAGAAGAGCCGTCTGCCCGGAAAGTGGCGGTCAGCAGGTATTTACTTTGGTAGTCGTAATTCGCTCTCCCAAAGAAAGAAAACAGTTTTTCATCCGGGCTGAGGTAATTCTCCACCGAGTTGGCCTGTCCCTGAGACGATAATTTGGTGGCATCGTCAAAGGTAAAGGTCTTCGGAAAACCGTGTACAATGGAAGTGAAGGCCTCCCGTGTAGTCAGAATAAATTCCTGTCCTGCCAGTAAGTTCAGTTTGTGTCCGTTACCCAGGTGACGGTTAAAGTCATAGCTGAGGGTATTGGTGTTTCTCAGCGACTGCCGGGCTTGTTTTTGGAAGGAAATGGCAGGCAGGCCCTGGTTGTCTGCCGAAGGTACGTTGTTCACGTAGTAGGTGGTAGTACCGTAAAAGCGGTTATCGGTATTGCGGTAGTCGTCCAGGCCACCTTCCACTTTCAGGGTCATGGCCGGTAGGATGTTCCAGGCGATACTTCCGTTCAGGTTATAATTTTTCCGGCGCTGGTAGCGGTCGTTATCGGTAAGCGACTGAATAGGACTGAACAGGTTGAAACCCTCGTCGGTATCGTCTGAGCCGGTGAGTCCGTTTACTGGGAAGGGGGGATAGATCATGGCAAATTTCAAACGGGAATCTGCCGACGAATAGGCGTTTTGCTCGTTCGTGCCGCCGCCCTCAATCCGGGTATCAGAATAACGGAGGGAGAGATCCAGTACTACCGTTTTGTAGGGGCGGTTGTTGATCCGGAAAGTGAGGTTATCTCTCTGGAACCCGGAAAGCTGCATAATGGCTTTGTCCTGGATGTTGTTGTAACTCACGGTATAGCGGGTTTTTTCGCTTCCACCGTTTACGCTGAGGTTATTGTTGAACATGTAGCCGGTACGGCCGAATGTTTGCTCCTGCCAGTTATTGGGTGTAACTTCGTTGTACAGGTCCATGTCCTGAAAATTCCCGAAATACCGGGTATAGGTATCCAGGTTATTGTCGAGCAGGGCTCTTTCGTATTGCCAGAGCGCGTAGTCGTAAGGACGGAGGACATCCAGCTGGTTGGCCATGTTCCGGAAGCCGCCGTAGCTGTTCAGGCTCACGTTTACTTTCCCGGCTTTCCCGCTTTTTGTATTGATGATGATTACCCCGTTGGCGCCGCGTGCTCCGTAAATAGCGGTGGAGGAGGCGTCTTTCAGCACGTCGATCGACTCAATGTCGGAGGGGGCGATGTCGGAAATGGAAGATACCGGGAAACCGTCTACAATAAACAGGGGGGTGTTGTCGCCTGTAATGGAGCCGCCCCCTCTTACCCTGATGGTCATTTCCGCGTCAGGGGAGCCTTCCGTAGAGGAAACCTGTACCCCGGCGAGGCGACCCGCAATGGCTTCTATAGGAGAAGCCACGGGAATGGTACTCAGCTTATCGCTGCCGATAGACGCCACAGAACCGGTCAGGTCTTTTTTCCTTACGCTTCCGTAACCTATAGATACGACCACCTCGTCCAGTGTATTTTCATCATTTTCCAGGGTAACGTGAATGACGGACCGGCCGTTTACCGCTACCTCCTGGGTTTTCATTCCGAGGAAAGAGAACACCAGCACGGCATCGGAAGGGGCCTGGATTTCGTACCGTCCGTCGGCATTGGAGGCCGTGGCCGCGGTAGCCCCTTTCACACGTACGGTCACACCCGGAAGGGTTTCATTATCGGTGCCTGTCACCGTGCCGCTTACCCTCGACTGGGAAAAGCCGGAATAAGAAAGGAAGATCGCGAACAGCAAAAGCCACGGCGACATCCGGTTTTTAAAGTAGATAAATTTACGCATACACCTGTTATTTAAATTGCTTTGGTACTATGATTTATAAAGATGGAGGACTCCAGTCCCCGAAAATTTTCTCGAACGTATATTCGGCAGCCTGCTCGTCGGTCAGTTTTTTCAGCCAGGAAACCCGCTCGCTCAGGTCGCTGCCCGCGCCGGTATTCCGGTATTCGGCGTAGTAAGCCGTTTTCTCATTGGCCGGGTTTCTCCAGTTATCCCAGCCTTCTTTCCGGATGACACTTCCCAGGTCGCAGTTCAGGAAAGCCACGCGGGAAAACGGGCGCCAGGGTCTGCCCAGGAAGTGGGTGCCGTCGGCCTCCCCGGTAATCCGGCAGTTTTTAAACACATATCCGAAGGGGCGCCACTGTAAAGTAGAGGCCGCCGTAATGTATCCTTTTCCTTTGCAATGAACAATGCAGTTTTCAAAAACGGCAATAGAAGAGCCGAAGATAAAATCTACCGTACCTTCTATATAACAGTTTTTATAGTATTGGCGGCTGTCTGTTCCGAAGGTATAGAGGGTATCCTGGAAACCCAGGAAACGGCAGTTCTCAAACACCGATTTGTCGCTTTTGATCCAGATGGCCACGGCTTGTCCTACCGGGCCTGCGGTATTCTGAAACGTAATATTTTTGGCCGAAAATCCTTCTCCGAAGGCGTAGAAGGAGGCGGACCCCGTGGTGCCTACTTCTTCTCCGAAAGTATTCTTGCGGGTAGCGAAATCATCAAAGGTCAGGATCGTATTCTCCGCGCTTTCACCCACCAATACCACGAAGGCCTTTGACTCTGCTAAAACAATCTTTTCTTTATACACACCCGGTTTAATGAAGATGGTGGTGGTATTTTTCCGGAAATCAGGTACGGCGTTAATGGCCTCCTGCACGGTACGGAACTGCCCGGAACCGTCAGCGGCTACCACGAAGTCGTACTTCTGCGCGGAGGCGCCGAAGGCCAGGACCATCAGGAACAGGCGGATCAGATATCCCACTTTTGCTTCCATTTCGGGTATTCTTTGTTTACTAATTTAGCAGCATAATTTCCGTAGAAAGAATAGCCTACTCTTCTTTCTACTTCTATGTCTTTCAGTTCGGTTTTGGGTTGACTATCCCTTCCGGTAAAGAAGGGTTGATTGGTTTTCAGGTCGTAAAAGCGGGCCCAGATCGTTTTTCCCGGAGAAGAGAATAGGATACGGTCAATTGCTTTTCCCTCCTCGTTATATACCAGGCGGGTATCTTTGTTTTCAATTTTCACCTGTTCAAACCAGGCCACCGCCGCGTTCACCGCTTTTTTAATTTCCGGTCCGGGGTGGTCTACCGTCATCAGGAACCGGACAATCCCCACGCTTTCCGAGCCGCTCAGGGAGGGAAGTTCAAACGCCCGCGCCTTGGCCGGCATAAACGTGTCGCGGTCGTGCTGTGCACACCATACCGTGAGGGTGCCGTTTTGCAGGTACTGGCATTTCAGGATACAATTTATGGCTTGTTGAATTGCTTTTTCAGCAGCCCGGGCCTGATCCGGCCGTAACGCCGAAAACCCCTCTTCCCTGTTCGCTACTTTCCGCATCACATCCAGCACATTGACCATGGCGTTGTCATTGAAGGTGATGTGCTTGCGGTAACCGCTCGTGTCGGGGAAAAACTGTCCCCACCCCCCGGAAGGGTACTGCGCTTTCAGGAGGTAATCCACTCCTCTTTCCGCGGCTTCCCGGTATTTGGGATTGGCCGTTTGTGCAAATGCAGAGACCAGGTAGCGGATCTCCCGGGTGGTGGCGTCGTCGTCTATAGTGGTATCCCTCTTTTTTCGGTCTTTCTGAATGCTGGTTTGCTGCGCTTGGGTGAGTTCCTTTTGGTAGGCAATGGGATCTCCACCGGGTTGGGGCCAGCCCCCGTTTTCCCGTTGATAGAGCAACATACGTTCGGCTACAGGATCCGTTTCTTCGTACGCCGCTGCCTGCCCGTGTTCTGCGGGAGGCAACATGCCGCAAACGACTGCCCTGAAAAGTACAATGAATATGTATAATAAAGGTATGTTCATTCTGCCCTTAATAATGCTTTTGCAGAAGCAAGAATGCGGCAGTAAGTTGAAATAAACAAAGAATTTATTGGTTTTTTTAGCGGTAACGTTATCGGTAACGTTGCCGAATTGGTAAGGTAGGATCATAAACTTGTAATATTCTTAGAGAAAGGGAAGTTAAGAGGAAAAATGAAGGGGGGAATCCCGGAGGAAATAATTACTTTTAAATATTGGAATAGTACAATTATGATGCTTTTTTAATCCTTTTCGGAAACGTTCCCGTAATTATTTTGCCGGTAGTGTACGTTCTTTTCCATATTTTCTTTCTATAATTAAATCGGAAAGCATTCAGGGTATGTCGTCCGGCTGACCGCTGATAGCTGAATGCTGATAGCAAAAATTTTATACACATGAGAAAAAAATATTTTCTATTCGTTCTCCTGGCCGTACAGTCCGTATGCGCCCAGCAGCCTTATTCCGTTCGCATGGCGGAGTCGTTTATGAAATGGCACCCGGATTCGATCAGGGTGTCGCCCGCCAAGCCGGCCCGTTGGGACTATGAACAGGGGCTTATGCTCAAAGCCCTGGAAAAAGTATGGGTAAAGACGGGTGATGCACGCTATTTCAATTACATCAAAAAAGATATTGATCTCTATGTGAAGGAAGACGGGAGTATCGCTACCTATAAATATGACGATTTTAATATTGACAATGTACCTCCCGGGCGGGCATTGCTGATGCTTTACCAGCAGTCTCTGGCGCGGAAAGACAAGTATAAAAAGGCAGCTGATCTCCTTTGGAAACAGTTGGAAAACCAACCGAAAACCCGGGAAGGCGGATACTGGCACAAAAAACGCTACCCTTACCAGATGTGGCTTGACGGGCTGTTTATGGGTGAACCCTTTGCGGCCGAATACAGTAAAATCTTTAACCGTCCGGAGCATTTCGACGATATTTTCCGGCAGTTTGAACTCATCGAAAAATATGCGGTAGACCCTGAGACCGGCCTGATTTATCATGCTTACGACGAAAGCCGGGAACAGGCCTGGGCCGATAAAGAGACCGGGGTGTCTCCCCATTTCTGGGGTCGGGCCATAGGCTGGTACGCCATGGCCCTGGTGGATGTGCTGGATTATTTTCCGGAAGAGCATCCCCAAAGAAAAACGCTGATGGCGTATGTGCAGCGCCTTGCGCCCGTGATTGCCCGCTACCAGGACGAGGCTTCGGGCGTGTGGTACCAGATCATGGACCTGCCCCAAAGAGAAGGAAATTACCGGGAGGCTTCGGTTTCCTGTATGCTGGTGTATACCCTGGCCAAAGCCGTGCGTATGGGGTATATTTCCCCCCAATATGCAGAAAACGCCCGCAAAGGATATCGGGGCATCCTGAAAGAGTTTGTGGAAGAGGAGAAAGACGGTTCCCTGAGCCTGAACAAGACGGTGAGTGTAGGCGGGCTGGGCGGAAACCCCTACCGAGACGGAAGTTTTGCGTATTATCTGAGTGAGCCTATCCGCAAAAACGACCTGAAAGGAGTGGGGCCGTTTATCTTCGCCAGCCTGGAAATGGAAGCCGCGGCCGAAAGGGAGGAATTGAAGCCGAAAACCGTGGCGCTCGACTACCACTTTAACCGGGAGTTTCGGAAAGATCTGAACGGCGATACCGAGCAGTTTCACTATACCTGGGAAGACCGCATGCACTCGGGTTTCTGGATCTGGGGACAGGTGTTCAGCGATCTGGGTGCGAAAACTACCGCGCTCAGGACTGCTCCCACCGCCAAAAATCTGAAAAACGCGGAGGCCTACATTATCGTGGACCCCGACACACCCAAAGAAACTGCGGCGCCTAATTATATAGGAGAAGAAGATATACGTGTCATTAAAAAGTGGGTGAAAAAAGGGGGAACCCTGGTGCTGATGGCCAACGATACCTCCAACTGCGAGATTCCGCGCTTCAATAAACTCACCCAGGCCTTTGGGATACGCTTTACCGATAAGAACATCAATTTTATACCGGGGGGGAAGGATTATGAACTGGCGGCGGTGAATATTGAACCCGGCAATGAGATTTTCCGCAATACCCGCAAAGTGTACGCCAAAGAGATCGTTACCCTGGAAGTCAGCGGGCCGGCCAAAGCTTTGGTGAAAAAAGGAGACGACGTGGTGATGGCGACCGCGCGGTGGGGAAAAGGCCGGGTGTTTGTGGTGGGAGACCCCTGGTTATACAATGAATATGTAGACGGCCGCATCATCGGGCCGGAGTTTCAGAACATGCAGGCCCTGCGGGATCTTACCCACTGGATCCTGAAGTGAGGCTATGCAAACGTTACCGACAACGATTGCGGAGATTTATCGGGGAAAAAGCGAACAAAACGGTATGGAATTGTTGAAATTTGAACACTTTATCTTGTGAAAGTAACATTCTGACGGATGTGGGTCGCCCGTGGTAATGCCGGAGGCCGGACCCGGAACAAAATACAGCATGCGAGTACTTGTCTTTCTTCTTTTCTTTCTTGCGGGTGTGGCACACGCCCAGGTGTACGTGGCGGACAACGGAGACGGAACCTACAGTAATCCGGTGATTCACGCGGATTATTCAGACCCCGACGTGATTCGGGTAGGAGAGGATTACTATATGATATCGTCCAGCTTTAATTTCGTACCCGGCCTGCCCGTGCTGCATTCCAGAGACCTGGTGAACTGGTCGCTGATTGGGTATGCCCTGACGGAGTTAGCACCTTCGGCACATTTTAAAAAAGTAAGGCACGGAGGAGGTGTATGGGCGCCCGCCATTCGTTATTATAAAGGGAAGTTCCGGATTTATTACCCGGATCCGGATTTTGGGATATACGTGACCACGGCCACTGACATTAGGGGTCCCTGGACCGACCCCGTGCTGGTGAAAGCCGGCAAAGGGTTTATTGACCCTTGTCCTTTCTGGGACGACGACGGCCGGGCGTACCTCTCTTACGCTTTTGCGGGAAGTCGCGCGGGCGTAAAGAGCGTGCTGATGCTGGTGTCTATGAACGACGAGGGCACTCGGGCGTACGCGGACGATGCGATGATTTTTGACGGACAGAAAGGGCATCCTACGGTAGAGGGGCCAAAGGTATATAAAAGGAACGGCTACTACTATCTTTCGGCCCCGGCAGGAGGCGTGGCTACGGGCTGGCAGCTGGTGCTGCGCGCCCGGAATATTTACGGTCCTTACGAGGAAAAGATCGTACTTCGCCAGGGCGATACCCCGGTGAACGGCCCGCATCAGGGCGCCTGGGTAGATACGCCTGCCGGAGAGTGGTGGTTCCTGCATTTTCAGGACAAAGACGCTTACGGACGCATTGTGCATTTGCAGCCCATGACCTGGGAGGATAACTGGCCCGTGATCGGGATTGACGGACAGCCGGTATTGCGGTACAAAAAGCCCCTCCACGGTTTTCCTGTAGCCGCCCCGGCAGAGAGCGACGAGTTTAATTCGCCTCAAACCGGTTTGCAATGGCAATGGGCGGCTAACCGGGAAACCGTCTTCGGCTTCCCGTCTTCGGGGGGATACTTCCGCCTGAATACCTTGAAGACCGACAGTTCAGGACATTTGTATGATTTCCCCAATTTTTTCAGCCAGAAGTTCCCGGCCGAAGAATTTACCGCTACCACCCGTCTCGAATTTTCCTTTAATCCTCAATTGAAAACAGAACAGCTGGGTTTTATGGTGAAAGGATACAGTTACGCCTTTGCCGGCCTGATGCGCCGGAACGGGGTGAATTACGTGACCTATAACGAGTGGTCGGGCAAAGCGGCCAGGCAGGAGACCCTCGGTGAGATCCGGGGAAATTCCGTGTATTTCCGGGTGAAGGTAGGGAAAGGCGCGCTATGCGATTTTTATTACAGCGAAGACGGTGTTCGTTTTACAAAAATGAACAAAACCTCCTTCCCGGCGCAAAAAGGCCATTGGGTAGGGGCCAGGATTGGGTATATTGCCGCCCGGGCGGAAGATACGAACGACTCAGGTTTTATGAATATAGATTGGTTTAGAACAGAAAAATGATGAAAAATCTCTTTTTAGTATTACTCATGATGACAGGTTTACAGGCCGCCGCCCAAAAAGTGGAAGACTCGGTAGAAAAGCTCACCCGACTGATGATTACCCCGGACAAAGCAGGGCTGGATGCCCTGGCCCATCCTTCGCTTACCTATGGGCATTCTAGTGGAAAGATCGAAAACAAGGCCGAATTTATGGATCAGCTGCTTTCCGGGCGTTCGGATTTCCGGAAAATTGATTTGTCGGAACAAACCGTTGACCGGGTAGGGAACACGGCCGTGGTACGGCATATTCTCGAAGCGGACACCTTTGACGGGGGGAAGCCCGGTACGGTAAAGCTGAAAATTGTGCTGGTTTGGGTGAAGGAGAAGAAAGACTGGAGGCTGCTGGCCAGGCAGGCGGTTAAAATGCCGTAGGCGCGCGATCAGGCGCGGATAGTTGTAAAAAATGAGGGCTTTGTCCTGTGCGATGTACACCGGTACGCCGCCCGGGCCAGGGCGTATAGCCAAAATCAAAGACATGAACGTACTCTCAAAAAAACATATTCTTGACCGCCCCGAACTGGTGGGCGGAAACGCGGAATCTCTTCTGAATCTTCCGGAAAAGGTACTGCAATTCGGTACCGGCGTATTGCTCAGGGCCTTGCCCGATTTTATTATTGACCGGGCCAACAAAGCAGGTATTTTTAACGGCCGGATCGTGGTGGTGAAAAGTACCGGCCAGGGCGGAACGGATGCCTTTGCCCGGCAAGACAACCTTTACACGGTGTGTGTGCGGGGGATCAGCGAGGGTAGTCTGGTCAAAGAAAATGTGATCAATAGCGCGGTCAGCCGGGTACTGGCGGCTTCGGTACAGTGGGAAGAAATTTTGGCTTTTGCCGAGAGCGATAGCCTGGAAGTAGTGATTTCCAATACCACCGAAGTAGGCATTGTAGCGGTGGAGGAAGATATCACGGCGGGAGTACCCGCATCTTTTCCCGGGAAATTACTGGCCGTGCTGTACCGTCGTTACCGGTTTTTTAAGGGAGACGCGAACCGTGGCCTGGTCATTGTTCCTACTGAGCTCATCAGCGATAACGGAGACAAGCTCCGGAAGATCGTGCTGGACCTGGCCCGTTTTAACCATTTAGACGATGCCTTTATCGCCTGGCTGGAAAACCACAATACTTTCTGCAACTCCCTGGTAGACCGCATCGTGCCGGGGGCGCCGAAAGGAGAGATGGCTGCGGAAATCGGGCAGGAGCTGCCCTATGAAGACGAGCTATGCATCATGTCGGAACCTTATGCCCTCTGGGCCATTTCCGGCGATACAAAGGTAGCGGAGAAGCTGAGTTTTGTGCAGGTAAAGGCCGGAGCCTTTGTAGAACCTGACATCACCCGGTTCAAAGAGCTTAAACTGCGCCTTTTGAACGGTACGCACACCCTGACGTGCGGGCTGGCTTATATGGCGGGTTTTTCTACGGTGAAAGAAGCCATGAACGACGGAGATTTCTATACTTTTCTTAGTGAGTTGATGTTTAAAGAGTTGGCGCCTTCTATTCCGTATGCTTTAGAGAAGGAAGAAAGCGAGGCTTTCGGGAAGCAGGTGATAGATCGTTTTAAAAACCCGTTTATTGAGCATTTCTGGATCAATATCACCTTGAATTATACCCAGAAAATTGAAATGCGGGTGGTATCTTTGTTGCAGGAATACTACCGGAAAAATAAAGCCGTTCCCTCTTATATGGCGGCGGGCTTAGCGGCATATATCCGTTTTATGCAACCTGTAGGGGAGAAAGAAGGCCGGTGGTACGGCGATTTTAACGGAACGGAATACCTCCTGCAAGACCAGCAGGCGGGGGTTTTTGCAGAAATGTACCGCCAGGAATCGCCGGTGGGCAGTATTTTGGGCCGAAGGGAGTTCTGGGGTGGCGCCGATCTGCGGGATATACCCGGACTGGAAGAAGCCGTGACCCAAAGCCTGGATACGCTCAACCGCCAGGGAGCCAGGCACCTGATGCAGACAATAATTGGGCAATAAAAATGAAAAGAAGAGTTTTGAAGGTTCACCCCGGTGACAATGTCATTGTGGCGCTGACCGATCTCAAGGCAGGGGAAAATGTTACGTTTGAAGGGAAAGTTTTTACCCTCAAAACGGATGTGGACGCCAAGCACAAATTCGCGGAAAGGCGGTTTGAGGCCGGAGAGGAGATTATCATGTACGGGGTGTTGGTAGGAAAAACCCAGAACGCGATTGAAGAAGGGGAGTGGATCAATGTATTTAATGTGAAGCACGCGTCGGCCGATTTTACGGTTGGAGAGCGAAAAACCGACTGGGAAAAGCCGGATACCTCCCGCTTTGAGGGCAGGACATTCCTGGGGTATCACCGGGAAAACGGGTCGGTGGGTACCGCCAATTACTGGATTGTACTGCCCCTGGTGTTTTGTGAGAACCGTAACCTGGAGGTCATGAAAGACGCGCTAACCGACCAGCTGGGGTATGCGCAGAATGAGAAATACCATCAACAGACCGGGCAGCTGATCTCTTTATACCAGGCCGGAAAGAGCGTGGAAGAGATTTTGAATACGGAAGTGGCGCCCTCCGTCACCCAAGATAAAACCCAGCGTATTTTCCCGAATATAGACGGAGTAAAATTCCTGATGCACGATATGGGCTGCGGAGGTACGCGCCAGGACGCCCAGGCGCTATGTGGCCTGCTGGCAGGGTACGTGACCCACCCCAATGTGGCGGGAGCCACCGTACTCAGTTTGGGGTGCCAGAACGCCCAGTACACCATGTTGCAGGAAGAAATCGAAAAGAGAGGAGGCGCAGGTAAACCGGTCTTCTTTTTTGAACAACAGGAGATGGGAACGGAAGAAGCCCTCATCAGTTCGGCAATCAAAAAGACTTTCGGAGGGCTGATAGAAGCCAATAAGCTCACCCGGCAGCCCGCCCCGCTTTCCCAACTGGTGATTGGCCTGGAATGTGGAGGTTCAGATGGTTTTTCGGGTATTTCAGCTAACCCGGCTATAGGGTACACCTCCGATCTGCTGGTGGCTTTGGGCGGCTCGGTGATCCTGGCGGAATTTCCTGAACTCTGCGGAGTGGAGCAGGAGATGAGTAACCGCTGCGTCACCGAAGAGCTGGCCGCGAAGTTCAATCAGCTCATGACGGTGTACAACCGGAGGGCGGAGGAAGTGGGTTCCGGCTTTTACATGAACCCCTCACCGGGCAATATCAAAGACGGACTGATTACAGACGCCATCAAGTCGGCAGGAGCCGCCAGGAAAGCCGGCACCTCGCCGGTCACCGATGTGCTGGACTACCCGGAGAAGGTGACTAAACCCGGCCTTACCCTGCTTTGTACACCGGGGAACGATGTGGAATCTACCACCGCGGAAGTAGGTTCGGGCGCCAATATCGTGTTGTTTACTACAGGACTGGGCACCCCTACGGGCAATCCCATCGCACCGGTAATTAAGCTGGCCACGAATACGAAGCTTTTCCGGAAAATGCCGGACATTATCGATATCAACACGGGTACCATCATTGAAGGGGAAGAAACCATTGAGGAGGCCGGAGAGCGTATCCTGGAGTATGTGATCCGGGTGGCCAGCGGTGAACAAGAAGCCTTGTCCGTTCAGAATGCCCAGGAAGACTTTATCCCGTGGAAAAGAGGGGTGTCTTTGTAAATACTTTTGAATAGCCCAAAGCCGTCAGCTATCAGTGTTCAGAATCCGATGAGAACACCAGGGTCGCTACCGGGAAAAACGTCACCCGGCGAGCGTCGCCCGGCTGATAGCTAATAGCTGAAGGCTGAAAGCTAAAATTTTATAAAAATGAAAAAATTTCTTGACGAAAACTTTCTTCTGACCAACAAGACTTCGGAAACCCTGTATCACGAGTTCGCGAAGGATATGCCGGTTATCGACTACCATAATCACCTTCCCCCTGATCAGATTGCGGGCGATACTAACTTTGCCAACATTACCCAGGCCTGGCTTTACGGCGACCACTACAAGTGGAGGGCCATGCGGGCCAACGGGGTAGACGAATCGTATTGTACCGGCGACCGCACAGACGAGGAGAAGTTCCGGAAGTGGGCGGAGACCGTTCCCTATACCCTGAGAAACCCTCTTTACCATTGGACCCACCTGGAACTCCAGCGGTATTTCGGAATCGGTGAAATCCTGAACGGGAACTCCGCCGCGTCCATCTATTCCCGGTCTTCCGAATTGCTGAACACCGAAGATTTTTCCTGCCGTAACCTCTTAAAAATGATGAAGGTGAAAGTGGTTTGTACTACTGACGACCCCCTGGATAGCCTGGAGCATCACCAGGCCTATGGCGCGGAAGGAAATGAAATGAAAATGTTGCCCACTTTCAGGCCCGATAAATTTATCCTGGTAGACAGTCCGCTTTTCCCCTCATACCTGGAAAAGCTGGGCGCCATAGTGGGTTTTGAAATCACCTCTTTTGAGACCCTGAAAAATGCCCTGGCACAAAGAGCGCGCGACTTCGCGGCCCTGGGTTGCCGCCTGTCTGATCACGGTCTGGAGCAGATCTTCGCCGCAGATTTTACCGAAGAAGGCGCCGATAAAGTGCTGAAAAAGGCGCTGGCGAAACAGACCCTGACCGAAGCTGAATCTCTCGAATACAAGTCGGCTATCCTGCACGCGTTGGGGGTGATGTATGCCGGCTTGGGTTGGACCCAGCAGTTTCACCTGGGGGCTTTGCGTAACAACAACCGCCGGGCCATGCGCCTGCTGGGCCCGGATACCGGGTGGGACAGCATCGGTGATTTTCCGCAGGCGGTGACGTTGTCCCGTTTTCTCGGTAAACTCGATGAATACGATCAACTGGCCAAAACGGTGATTTATAACCTGAATCCGGCCGATAATGAAATGATCGCCACCATGATCGGAAACTTCAATGACGGATCGGTAGCGGGGAAGATTCAGTTCGGTTCGGGCTGGTGGTTTCTGGATCAGAAAGACGGCATGACCCGCCAGATTAACGCCTTGTCGAATATGGGGCTGCTCTCCCGTTTCATCGGTATGCTGACCGACTCCCGGAGCCTCCTGTCTTTCCCCCGGCATGAATATTTCCGGAGAATTCTCTGCAATATCCTGGGCGAAGACATAGAAAACGGGGAACTTCCCCATGACCTGGCCTGGACGGGCGAGGTAGTGCAAAATATCTGTTACCATAACGCTTCCCGCTTTTTTAATTTTTAAGAAGATGGTATTGACTTTTGGTGAGATTTTACTGAGGCTTTCCCCTCAGTTGGGCGGAACCTGGATCCGGGAATCGTCTTTTCCCGTTTTCATTGGAGGAGCGGAACTCAATGCGGCCACGGCCCTTGCCAACTGGGGTGTGCCGGTAGCGTATAGCTCCGCTTTGCCCGATAACGCGCTTTGCCGGGAAATAGAGACCTATCTGGAAACAAAAGGGATCATTACCCGGAAACTGATCTGGTCGGGCGACCGTATCGGCATTTATATGTTGCCTCAGGGCGCCGATCTTAAAAACGCGGGGGTGATTTATGACCGTGCGCATTCTTCTTTTTCCGGTTTACGGAAGGGAGAAATGGACTGGGATCGTCTTTTTGACGGTGTGACCTGGTTTCATCTGAGTGCCATTAGTCCGGCCCTGAACCAGGAAATAGCGGATCTTTGTACAGAAGCGGCCCGGCAGGCTGCCTCTCGTGGAATCCGGGTTACATTCGACCTGAATTACCGTTCCAAATTATGGAAATACGGGAAGAATCCCGCGGATGTGGTTCCGGAGATTGTACAATACTGCGACCTCGTGATGGGCAATATCTGGGCCGCGAATACTCTTTTGGGCTTAGAGATTGACCCTGAAGTGGCCGAAAACCGTGCCGGGAAAGAAGACTATGTCAAGCAGGCGAAAAGAACTTCCGAACAGATCATGGAAAAATACCCTAAAGTGTCGGCGGTAGCCAATACATTTCGGTTCGATTCGGGTCAGGAAGGGATTAATTACTACGCTACTTTGCTTTCCGGGAATGATTTCGTAGTTTCGGCGGAATTTAATACCGACCGGGTGGTGGATAAGGTAGGGAGCGGGGATTGTTTCATGGCCGGTCTTCTTTACGGATTTTATGGGGAAGAGACTCCCCAGGCTATTGTGGACTTCGCCGCCTCCGCGGCATTCGGGAAGCTCCAGGAGTACGGAGACGCTACCGGTCAGGAGATTACAGACGTTTTAAAAAGAATTGAGAAATGACTTCAACGGAAATCGTGTTGGCCCACCCCCTGGTGCCGGTCTTTTATCACCCGGATATAGAAATATGCAAGCGGGTGATGCAGGCCTGCTACGACGGGGGCGTTCGTGTTTTTGAATTTACGAACCGGGGTGAAAATGCCCTGGAGGTGTTTACCACACTTGTGCAATACGCGAAAGAGAATTGTCCGGACCAGCTTTTGGGCATAGGCACCATCGCTACGGGCGAGTCGGCACAGCGGTTTATTGACGCCGGCGCCCGTTTTGTGGTGCAGCCCTTTACCACACCTGAAGTGGGGGAAGTGTGCCGCAAGAACGGTATACCCTGGATCCCCGGGGCCATGACGGTGACCGAGATTCAGCAGGCTACTGTGCTGGGCGCCGAGATCGTGAAAATCTTCCCCGGCAATGTGCTGGGGTCTTCTTATATCAAAGCCTTACGGGGACCTCTTCCCCGGGTCAAACTCATGGTCACCGGCGGGGTGGAACCCACCGAGACCAGTCTTGGAGAGTGGTTTTCGGCCGGGGCCAATGCCGTGGGCCTGGGCTCTCAATTGTTTAAAAATACCGATCAACCCGAACTCATTACCCAAACCCTGACGCGGCTCTTCGGGTGGGCCAAATCAAACCTAAACCTTAAATAGAATATGGAAAAAACAATCGGAAAATACCGCTGGACCATCTGCGCGTTATTGTTCTTCGCTACTACGGTGAACTACCTCGACAGGCAGGTGCTGAGCCTGCTTAAACCCGAACTGGAAGAACTCTACGGGTGGTCAAACAGCGACTATGCCAATATTGCCGCAGTATTTCAGTTTACTTACGCTATCGCCATGTTATTTGCCGGCCGGTTTGTGGATAAGCTGGGTACCAAATGGGGCTATGGATGGGCCATCATTATATGGTCTGTGGGGGCTGTAATTCATGCGTATGCTATACCGATAGGAGAAAGCACAATGGCGCTGCTGGGCTGGACAGGGATTGCCGCATTTTCCGTTTCTGTTATTGGTTTTATGGTATCCCGTGCGGTGTTGGCCGTAGGTGAGGCTGGTAATTTCCCTGCGGCTATAAAAGCTACAGCCGAATATTTTCCTAAAAAGGAAAGGTCTTTCGCTACCGGTATTTTTAACTCCGGAGCAAATGTGGGAGCCATTCTGGCGCCGCTGACAGTTCCCTGGATCGCCTCTCATTGGGGTTGGGAATCGGCTTTCATAATTATAGGGGGAGTGGGTTTCCTCTGGCTGATACTCTGGATAGTGTTTTATGAAAAACCTGAAAAGCAAAGCCGGCTTTCTGCGGAAGAACGGGCTTATATCAATTCTGACGTAGATGAAGATAAGGTTTCAGAGGGAGGAGAAAAAGTAGGCTGGTTCCGTCTTCTGACCTTCCGGCAGACCTGGTCATTTGCACTTGGTAAATTTATGACCGACGGCGTTTGGTGGTTTTTCCTGTTTTGGCTTCCCGCTTATTTAAAGGACCAGTACAATATGGTAGGAGAAGACATTATGGTACCGCTTGCGGTACTATACAGCATGACCATGATTGGAAGTATAGGAGGAGGGTATTTTCCTACCTACTTTATCAATAAGGGATATGCCCCCTATGACGGCCGTATGCGGGCCATGCTGGCCATTGCGGTCATTCCGCTGGTGGTATTACTGGCTCAGCCGCTGGGAGGTATCAGTTACTGGATGCCGGTAGTGTTCATTGGTATCGGGGCGTCGGCTCATCAGGCCTGGAGCGCCAATATTTTTACTACGGTATCCGATATGTTCCCTAAAAAAGCCGTGGGTTCTGTTGTAGGAATCGGCGGTATGGCCGGGGGTTTGGGGGGAGTGGCAATCACCAAGCTGGGCGGGGCACTCTTCGATCATTATAAAGCCCTCGGGCATATAGAAACCGGGTATACTATTATGTTCACCATTTGCGCCGTGATGTATCTCATTGCCTGGTTCATCATGAAAACGCTGGTTCCCAAAATGAAGCTGGTAGAAGTATAAACGAGAGTGTAGCTTTTCTCACAGATCGCACGAATTTTCACAGATTAGAAAAATCGGTGCTTGCTTGTGTGATCTGTGAGTGGTTTAAAGCGTTTATTTTCTTACGGATTCTCTTTGATTTTCAGATTCCTGAAAGCTACGGTTTTGTACCATTTCTGCAATCCTATCCGGCCTTTGGTCACTTTTCCGAAATCAGGGAAATAGCTGAAGCCGCTTTCTGCAACCATCGTTTTCCAGGCTTCGGATGTAAAGTCTTGGCGGGCGGTGAGGAGGTCATTCAGGTAGAACTCTATTTTCCCGTTTTGTTGTACAATCCTTCCCTGGTTCCATTCTCCGGCAGGCCGGGCAGGTACCGGGTTAACTTGTTCAGAAAAGTTGTAAAGGCATCCCGGTCTTTTCTTTAAATTCAGGGCGTAATCAGGGTGAAGGCTGTCCAAAAGCTGGTATTCAGGACCGGAGGCCCAGGCGGTAGGAATATCTTTTCGTTCCACCACATTCACAAATACGCCGCTGTTACCTTCCTCTGAAATCTTCCATTCAAACCGGAAATCATAATTTTCAAACTCTTTGTCGGTCACCAGGTCTTCGTGTTCTACCTGCAGGCTATCTGCCTGGTAGACCAGTTTGCCGTTTTCCACCCTCCAGGCAGAAGGTTGATCTCCCCGGTTATAGAGGTGCCAGCCGTTCAATGTTTCTCCGTCGAAAAGCAGTTCCCACCCTTCCTGCTTCTCTTCTGAGGTAAGCTGGTTGGCAGCAGGGGTGGAGCAGGCGCCTGCTATGACTGCGGAAAAGGCAAAATACAATAGGGCATGAGTAGTTTTTAACATGATCGTAATATGATTGATGCCTCTAATATCCGCATTTAAGGCATTATGCTTTTAGAATTGACCATGTTTATTTTTGGACAGAGGTGAGGTGAGGCAAAAAAAATTTCTTATCTACTTGTTCTCAGTTGTTTAATTTAAAAGGAAGTCTTAACTTTAAAATGAATTTAAACAACCAGTCTCCGGCTGATAGCTGACAATATGGCAAACGCTCAGGACAATCCCTTTGGAATGAAGGGAGCGAAGGCGGAAAGCGGGTACAATTTCACGTCTTCTATGACGTACAATATGACCATTACTACCCGGAAGAGAAATGGTGGCTGGATGACCAATCGGTATTTTTTAAAAAAAGATACGCAAAAATGATTTAATAAAGTAAAAATGCGAAGTTATGAAAAGTTGATTTTATGGTCATGGATAGTTGGATCCCTGGCTAAGCAGATGGCCAAAGCATTCACGGGTTAAGGAAAGGGAGCACAGAGCAATTATTTCGCGTATAATGCGCATCCGGAGTTGGCGAAAATGGCGAAGGAGGGCCGGGTGTGCCGGGCTACACTACCCGTTCAGACAAAGGCGATAACCGAAATGGAATGGATGGAAATTGAACCTGAAATCTCGTATATATTTAATACAAGTGATTGTAAATAAATGTTTTAAGTAACTATTTTCCCGGGTTTGGGTGAAAGAGGGGGATTTTACTCTTGCGGAAGGGGGATTAGCCCCGGAAAAATACAAGAATTGTCTGTATTTTTTTGGGGTTTTATGGGAAATGTCAAATTTTATTGCTTATTTCGCAC
>CAYRGN010000005.1:0-120137 GCA_964423865.1 uncultured Lacihabitans sp. | reverse complement strand
CGGCCGATGCCGGTTACCTGACCCGTCGTCTTCACGATGTGGCCCAGGACGTGGTAGTAAACGAAGAAGACTGCGGCACCCTGAGAGGTATCAACGTTTCCGCCCTGAAAGAAAACGATGACATCATCGAGCCGCTTTCGGAGCGTATTCTGGGTAGAACTTCCGTACATGATATTATTGATCCGCTGACCAAAGAACTCATTCTGGCCGCCGGGGAAGAAATCACCGAGGAAATTGCAGAGAGAGTGGACAACACCTCTATCGAGACCATTGAGATCCGTTCAGCGCTTACCTGCGAAACCAAAGTAGGCGTTTGTACCAAGTGTTACGGACGTAACCTGGCCTCAGGCCGGATGGTAGATGTAGGAGAGGCCGTGGGGGTAATCGCGTCACAATCTATTGGTGAGCCGGGTACTCAGCTGACCCTGCGTACGTTCCACACCGGGGGTACCGCCATGAACGTATCCGTAGAAGCCAACCTGAAAGCCAAGTTTGCCGGTAAGATCAGCTTTGAAGATGTAAGAACGGTTCCGTTTACCAATAAGGAAGGAGAACAAAGCACCATCGTGATCGGTCGTCGTGGTGAGATCCGGATCATTGACCCGGCTACTAACCAGTTGCTGATCGCCAACAATATCCCTTATGGCTCCACGCTTGTGGTTAAAGACGGGGAAACGGTGGAAAAAGGAGCTCCTTTGTGTAACTGGGATCAGTTTAACGCGGTAATCATGACCGAATTTGACGGGGTAGTGGAATACGACTCCATCGAAGAAGGTATAACCTACCGCGAAGAAGCCGATGAGCAAACCGGTTTCCGCGATAAGGTAATTACCGACTCCAAAGACCGCGCGAAAAACCCGGCCCTGATCATTAAGTCGCTGGACGATGAAACCAAAGAGTATAACCTGCCTGTAAGTGCCCGTCTGATGGTGGAAAACGGACAGGCGGTGAAAGCCGGACAGATCCTGGCCAAGATCCCGAGAGCGATCAACATGAACCGCGATATCACCGGTGGTCTTCCAAGGGTAACCGAGCTGTTCGAAGCCCGGAACCCGTCGAACCCGGCCGTGGTTTCGGAGATCGACGGTGTGGTTTCGTACGGTAGCATCAAGCGGGGTAACCGCGAGATCTTCGTGGAGGCGAAAGACGGTACCAAAATGAAATACATGGTATCCCTGTCTAAGCTGATCCTGGTGCAGGAGGGCGACTTTATCCGGGCGGGAGAACCGCTTTCAGACGGTGCCATCACACCGGCCGATATTCTTCGGATTAAAGGACCTACCGCAGTACAGGAATACCTGGTGAACGAAACCCAGGCCGTATACCGTCAGCAAGGGGTGAAAATCTCTGACAAGCACATTGAGGTGATCGTACGCCAGATGATGCAGAAGGTAGACGTACTGGATGCCGGAGATACCCTGTTCCTCGAAATGCAGGCCGTAGACAAGTGGCTGTTCCGGGAAGAAAACGACAAGATATTTGACAAGCGGGTGGTGGTAGATGCAGGAGCATCGGAAAGCTACAAGCCCGGTCAGATCATCTCTACCCGTGAGTTCAAGGACGAAAACGGCAGGCTGAAACGCGAAGACAAGAAACAAATGACCGTGCGTGACGCACAACCTGCCGTATCGCAGGTGATTCTCCAGGGGATTACCACCGCGTCGTTGGGTACCGAGTCGTTCGTCTCTGCGGCTTCGTTCCAGGAAACCACCAAGGTATTGTCTGAAGCTGCCGTGAAAGGTAAGCGTGATGACCTGGCCGGTCTCAAGGAAAACGTGATCGTAGGTCACCTGATCCCTGCCGGTACCGGGCGCAGAAAATACCAGAACATCCAGGTTAATTCTCAGGAAGAAATTCAGGCAGCCAACGCCGCCCGCGTTTCCGAACCAAGAAAGCGCGAATACGTAGACTAAAATCTGTAGATTTCAGGATAAAGAAACGCCCTGCCGGAAGGTGGGGCGTTTCTGTTTGATAGCCGGGATTCAGGAGATCCACTTCCGCAAGTTCTTTATCCAGCTCGCGCATGCCGTTCCGGCTCTGACCACTGATGCTTTAGGCTGACAGCGGTTTTCTACCCCGCTTACAGCAGTCCGCCTTTCAGCTCACAGCTCAAATCTCACCTCACCTGTATACTTAGTTCCTTCAGTTGTTCTTCTGTCAATGTAGAAGGAGAATCAATCATGACATCGCGGCCGCTGTTGTTTTTCGGGAAAGCAATGAAGTCGCGGATAGAATCGGCGCCACCGAAGATAGAACACAGGCGGTCAAACCCGAAGGCCAGTCCCGCGTGCGGAGGCGCGCCGTATTCAAAGGCCTCCATCAGGAAACCGAATTGCTTTTTGGCTTCTTCGGGCGTAAATCCGAGAATTTCAAACATTTTCCCTTGCAGGTCTTTCCGGAATATCCGCACGGATCCCCCGCCTACTTCGGTGCCGTTGATCACCATGTCATACGCATTGGCCCTTACGCTGCCGGGGTCGGTGTCCAGCAAAGCCAGGTCTTCCGGCTTCGGCGCCGTAAAGGGGTGGTGCATGGCAAACCAGCGCTGTTCCTCTTCCCCGTATTCCAGGAGCGGGAAGTCGAGTACCCACAAAACTTCAAAATGGTCTGGATTTCTCAGACCGAGGCGGCCGCCCATTTCCAGTCGAAGCTCGTTCAGCTGCTTCCGGGCCTTGTCTTTCGGGCCGGAAATGATCAGGATCAGATCTCCGGCCTTTGCTTCAAAACGATCTGCAATGGCTCGCAGGTCTTCTTCCGAGTAAAATTTATCTACTGACGACTTCAGGGAGCCGTCTGCATTCACCCGGATGTACACCAGTCCTTTGGCCCCGATCTGGGGTCTTTTTATCCATTCGGTCAGCTCATCTATCTGCTTGCGGGTGTAATCGGCGCATCCCTCCGCATTGATGCCCACTACCAGTTCGGCATCGTCAAATACCTGGAATCCCTTGTTTTGTACCAGGTCATTCAGCTCCGAAAACCGCATGCCGAAACGGGTGTCGGGTTTGTCGGAACCGTAATATTTCATGGCGTCGGCCCAGGTCATGCGGGGTACTTCGGCCAGGTCTATCCCTTTTACGGTTTTGAAGAGATGACGGATCAGCCCTTCGAACATGTGCAGTACGTCTTCCTGCTGAACAAAAGACATCTCACAGTCTATCTGCGTAAACTCAGGTTGGCGGTCAGCCCTCAGGTCTTCGTCGCGAAAACACTTCACAATCTGGTAGTAACGGTCAAAGCCCGATACCATCAGGAGCTGCTTGAAGGTCTGGGGCGACTGGGGCAGGGCATAAAATTCACCCGGGTTCATGCGGCTGGGAACCACGAAGTCGCGCGCGCCTTCCGGGGTAGATTTGATCAGTACCGGCGTTTCTACTTCTATAAAATCCTGTCCGTCGAGATACAGGCGGGTCTGCTGAGCCACCTTATGGCGTAAAACCAGGTTTTGTCTTACCGTATTTCTTCGCAGATCGAGGTAACGGAATTTCATTCTCAGTTCATCGCCCCCGTCGGTTTCGTCTTCAATAAGGAAAGGCGGCAGCTTGGCGGGGTTCAGCACCTCCAGGTGGGTGACGCTGATCTCAACCTCGCCGGTGGGTATTTTATCGTTTTTCGAAAGTCTTTCCTGTACGGTTCCCGTGGCGGAAATTACATATTCCCGGCCTGAATCGCGTACGATGGAAAGCACTTCCGGAGAAGTTTTTCCTTCTTCAAAAATGAGTTGCGTAATGCCGTAGCGGTCGCGCAGATCCAGCCAGACCATGCCGCCCTTGTCGCGTATTTTCTGGACCCAGCCACAAAGCGTGACGGTTTGATTAACATCTGACAGTCGGAGCTGTCCGCAGGTATGAGTTCTTAACATGAGGGATAACCTATAAAATAAGCCGCAAATTTAAGGAATTCTTCTTTAACCTGTGATTTTAAAATGAAAGCCGTGTGCAAAAAACATTAGAAGACAATGTATTATTTACAGATGATCTTTTAATTGGCAAGGTAATTTTATATTTTTGCAGTCCCATTTTCACCTAAACATTTGGAAGAGATCAGTCTGAACAATTTACCGAAGCATATTGCCGTTATAATGGACGGCAACGGAAGATGGGCGAAGAGCAGAGGCGCTTTGCGTATTTTCGGGCATCAGAACGGCATCAAGGCGGTCCGTGAAACGGTAGAAGCCTGTGCCGAACTGGGAGTAGGATACTTAACATTATATACTTTTTCTACGGAAAACTGGGGGCGCCCCAAGGTAGAAGTAGATGGGATTATGGACCTTTTAGTAAAAACCATTGGTGACGAAGTACCCCGGCTCCATCAGAATAACGTACGGTTAATGTGTATCGGCGACAGAGATGCGCTGCCTGAAACCGCTCGGAAAAATATGGAAAAGGGCGAAGAGATCACAAAAAACAATACCGGCCTGGTATTGAGTATCGCTTTGAGTTATAGCGGTAAGTGGGACATTATCCAGGCCGCGAAAAAAATGGCTGCTGCGGTGAACGCGGGGGAAATCCGTACCGAAGATATGGATGAAACCCGGTTTAGTCAGCTTCTTTCTACTTATCCGGCCCCGGATGTAGATCTTCTGATCCGTACCGGAGGTGACCACCGGATCAGTAATTATCTTTTATGGCAGTCTGCTTATGCCGAACTTTTATTTTTGGATGTGTTGTGGCCCGACTTCAGGAAAAGTCATTTGCTGGATGCAATAAAAACTTTTCAGACCAGGGACAGGCGTTTCGGTAAAACCCATGATTAATTTTCAGATGACCCGTTATTCAAAACTTTTTTTAATTCTTTTTCTGTCTGGACTTACCCTTACCGCCCGTGCGCAGCGCATCGGTGTGGGTCGCCAGCCTTCCACATCCGATCAGGCCAAGCAACTGGTAGATTACGCCAATCCCAAAGAATACATCATTGGGGGGATAACGGTGACGGGCGTGCAATACCTCGATCAGAATACCCTGATTTCAGTTTCCGGTCTGAACGTGAATGACAAGATAGAAGTACCCGGTGAGCGGATTTCCACCGCCATTAAGCGGCTGATGCAACAAGGGCTGTTGGAGGATATAGCCATTAATATCGTGAGTATAGAAGACAATAAGATCTTCCTGGAACTGGCGCTGCGCGAAAGGCCTCGTTTGAATAAGATTGTACTGAACGGCGTGAAAAGCGGGCAAAAAGAAACCATTGAGGAAAAGATCAATACCTACAAAGGAAAGGTGATCACGGAGGCCATGGTGAAGAATATGCAGAATATCATCAAGCGTCATTTCCTTGACAAAGGTTTCCTGCATACTACGGTACAGGCCCAGCAGGTGAACGATACCATCCGGAGCAGTATGGCCCAGCTGATCTTCAATGTGGAGCGGGGTAAGAAAACCAAGATTGACGAGATTCAACTGGAAGGCCTCCATGAAATTCCACACTGGCGCGCGCTTTCCAAAATGAAAGGTACCAAGGAAAGGGCGCCGTTGCGGATTTTTACGCCCTCGAAATTCAGGAAGAAAAAATACGAGGAAGATAAAGAGAAACTGGTAGCTTTCCTCAATAAGAACGGTTACCGGAACGCCAATATTGATAAGGATTCCGTATATGTAAAACCCAATGGCAATGTGGGCATCCGGATAGAGTTGACGGAAGGGCAGCGTTTTTATTACCGGAACATTACCTGGACAGGCAACTATGTGCGGAATACAGACACCCTGAACCTCATTCTCGGAATAGAAAAAGGGGATGTGTATGATCCGGAAGATCTCCAGAAACGCCTGAGTGGAAAACCTACCGGCGGAGACGTGAGTTCGTATTATCAGGACGACGGCTACCTGTATTTTAATATCGAGCCGGTAGAAACTGCTGTAGTAGGTGATTCCATCGATATTGAATTGCGTATCCGGGAAGGAAAGCAGGCCACGATTTCCAAAATTATCCTGAGTGGAAATACCAAGACCAGTGACCATGTGGTATTCCGGGAGATTCTGACCAAACCGGGACAGAAATTCAGTAGGTCTGACCTCGTGGAGACTGTACAGGGTTTATCCCGGCTGGGCTATTTTGACCCCCAGAAGATAGACCCGCGGCCTGTTCCTCAGAACGACGGTACGGTGAATATCGAATATACGGTGGAAGAAAAATCAAGCGATAATATTGAACTTTCCGGGGGTTATTCCGCCATGCAGGGCATCATTGGTACCTTCGGGGTGGTGTTTAATAATTTTTCTATCCGGAAAATCTTTGATCTGAAAGAATATAAACCCCTGCCTAAGGGCGACGGGCAGAAGTTCTCCATACGTCTACAGGCCAATGGAGGCTTCCAGAATTACTCCTTGTCTTTCTCGGAACCCTGGCTGGGGGGCAAGAAACCCAACTCTTTGTCGGTTTCCCTCTGGCATTCGGTGCAAGACCTGGGCAAAATGTACGATCGTCTTCGGAAGTATTATGAAAATACGGCCTACGGCGACTATTACAGCAGCCTCTACAGCAGCGCGTACTACAACGGGTACTTTAAGAATACCGGGGTTTCCCTGTCGTTTGGTAAGCGTCTGAACTGGCCTGACCGGAACTTTAACTTCAGTTCCAGCCTGTCGTACCAGTTTTATGACGTGAAAGACAGCTGGTATCTCCGGGGCTTTAGTAACGGTGTGGCACATGACCTGTCACTGGGCTTTAACGTGTCGCGGTACAGTCTCAATAACCCCCAGTTTACGACCACGGGTTCCAATATCTCGCTTAGCGGTACTTTTAACCCGCCGTATTCCGGCCTGGGTGTAGAGACCAAAGCAGAGCAGATGTTTATTGAAGGCCACAAGTGGATGTTTGATTTGAGCTGGTTTACGCCGGTGGTAGGTAAATTCGTTTTCCATGCCAAAGCCAATATGGGCTTCCTCGGCAGATATAACAGTCGTACTCCGTACAGTCCGTTCGGTCGGTTTGTAATCGGTGGAGCCGGTATGGGGATGCAAAACAGTAACAGTATCGGTATTGAGCTGATCGGCCTCCGGGGGTACGAGGAGGGCATCGTGTACGAGCCTACTTATTCGGAGGCGGCGGAGGTACTGGGCCAGACCAGTTACTCGCGCCAGGGAGGTATTATTTACAACAAATATGCCCTTGAACTTCGTTACCCTGTATCACTGAACGCCCAGGCCACCATTTACCTGCTCACTTTTGCGGAAGCGGGGAACAGCTGGGGAAGCTATAAAGATTTTAATCCTTTTAAGATCAGACGTTCAGCCGGGGTAGGCGCAAGGGTATTCATGGCCGCCTTCGGTTTGCTGGGTATTGACTATGGATATGCCTTTGACCCTATTCCCGGGTTACCTAACCAGGGACGGAAGGCCTTTACCTTTAGTATAGGGCAGCAGATCCGGTAACGTTTGTTAAGCAGTTGTTAATTAAATAAACCATTGGACAAGAACGGTGTCTTACTGGTGCCAATGGTGAAGAGCTTTTAGCCATCAGCAGTCAGCCTGTAACAGACGTAGCTGAAAGCTGAAGGCTGAGAGCTGAAAGCTAAATATAAAGAATGAGAAGTGTAGTACTCTTTTTACTGGTTTTTGTACTTGGGTTTTCCGCTTCGGCCCAGAAGTTCGGGTATATTGACAGTGAATATATTCTGAACAAGATGCCGGAATATAAAAAGGCGGAAGAGGCCATGACAGCGCTGACGGAACAATGGTCACGCGATGTGTCTGCAAAGTACGAAGAAGTGGCCCAGCTGAAGGTAAAATACCAGCAGGAAGAGATTCTGCTGACCCAGGATATGCGCCTGGAGCGCCAAAAGGCCATTGTCCAGGCCGAAGAAGATCTTAAAGAGTTGAATAATAGTATTTTTGGTCTGAATGGCTTGTTGTTTCAGAAAAAAAAGGAGATTTTAAAGCCTATTGTAGAAGAAATTTATAAAACCTCCGAAAAAATTGCGAAGAAGCATAAACTTAGTTTTATCTTTGACAAAGCATCCGATCTGAGTATATTTTTTGCGGACCCGAGACATGATTATACGGATTTTATGTTGGAGGAATTGGGTCTGAGTAGTAAATAGTAAACCAATTAAATTAATAGTTTAGAAATGAGAATCAAATTAGTTGTAACTGCGCTGGCACTGTTGGGAAGCTTGACCATGAACGCCCAGACAAGCGTAAAAATCGGTTGGACAAACATCGACCACATCCTGCAGAACCTTCCGGAGTTTAAAGATATACAAACCAAATTGACTACGGAAAGGTCGCAGTATGAGAAGTTGTTTAATGAGAAGTTGGCAGAGGCTCAGAAACTGGGGGAAGACTACCAGAAGAATGCGGCTACGATGTCTGACGTGATCCGTAGAGACAAAGAGAAAGTGCTTCAGAACAAGCAGCAGGAGCTTCAGGAGCTTCAGCAGAATGCAGAAGCAGCACTTCAAACTAAGCAGCAGGAACTCCTCTCACCGGTAATGGACAAGATTCAAACCGCTATTGACGCGGTGGCGAAAGAGAACGGATATACGTATATCCTGAACTCCGATGCCGGTTACGGGACTACTCCGGTGCTGCTGGTGGCTCCGGATTCCGACAATATCACCGAACTGGTATTTAAGAAATTGGGAGTTACGCTGCCTGCGGCTTCTGCGGATAAGTAGTAAGAAGTTATTTGAACAAGGATGAATGGCGTGAATTTTCGCAGGTTTCTGTGAAGATTTACGCTATTTCTGTTTGTAGCATTTGCGGTTCTCGACTCTGCTCGAACTGACAGTAACGAATGCCTCTTGTCAGTTCGAGCACAAACAAGCATGATAATGCGAAGTTTGCGAGCGTAGCTCTCGAGAACCGAGCTTGTCTATAACAGCACCAGGTCATTGGTATGAATGATGACGGTGCTTCGGCCGGTTTCTTCTGCCAGGGCCGAAGCAGATACCCGCACTTTCCCTATCCCGATGATCTCTCCTTCTTCGGTGACAATCTCCACCAGCTCGCCTTTGGTAAAGCCTCCTTCGTGTCTTTTGATACCTACTTTCAGTAAACTTTTGCGGTTCTGAACGGCCGCGCCCGCTCCACCGTCAATGATAATCTTTCCTACCGATATCCCCCCGCTCGCCAGCCATTTGTTCCGGGCCGGGAGACTCCTGGGCCGCGGCCGAAAAGTAGTGCCGCCAGCACCCTTAAAAGCTTTCAGGATACCGTCGGCTTCTTTCATACCGAAGATCACCACGCGTATGCCCATCTTGTTGGCCAGGTGGGTGAAAGTAAGTTTGGAAGCCATGCCGCCCGACCCCAGCGCACTCCCCGATTTGTTCACGAACGACAATACCTGCTCGTCAATCTCCTGTACCTCGGTGAGAAGCGTTCCCTCTTTGTTCAGGAGCCCGCCCGATGCCGTGCAGAGCATCATCAGCTTAGCGCCGAAGCCGCCCGCGATCAGGGTGGCCAGTTCGTCGTTGTCGGAAAACTTCAGCTCCCGGTTACTGACCACGTCATTTTCGTTGGCAATGGGGATAATGTCGTTCCTCCACAGTTCTTCATAGGTTTCCTTCAAGTGAAGAAACTGCCCGCGGTTAGCGAAATGCTGGCGTTCCAGGAGACTCTGGGCTACCGTGATGCCGTAGGCTGAAAAGGCCGTGTCGTACATTTTCAGCAGGAGAGGGTTACCGATGGCCGCCGCCGCCTTTTTCTGGGCGATTTGCCCGTCGTAATCCCGGATATAATTTTTTCCGGCGCCTACCGCCCCGGAAGAGACCAGCACCACCCGGTGGGTTTTGTGCAGGTGTGCTACCTGGCGGGCAATGTCTTCCAGGATACGGGTGTCCGGCTCACCGTTAGGTTGGGTGATGGAGGCGGTGCCGAATTTAATAACAATAAGATCACGTTTCATATTTTAATCGCAGGGGCGTTGCAGGTAACGCCCGTACATATAATTTTCAAAAGCCGTTTAACCAGTTACGAAGGTCTGCAATATCTTGTTCAAATTCTACCCTGAAATCTTCGTGAAGGGTAGCGAGAAGGACATTCATTTTGTCTGTTCGGGCTAAGCCGTACGTCATAAATTTTTCCTTAAAAACCTGGTCTCGCCAGTTGTTTTTCAGCTCTGGAAGGAGAGTTTCCGCTTCCTGGAAAAGATAGATCAGGAGCTCAAGTTCACCCTTTTTATCTTTGGTCACTTTCGCGTGCCGGTTAATCAGGGAGGCGCCTTCCCGCGTGTAGTACAGAAGATCCTTATAAAGAGAAATCGGGTAGTGATTAAAAAGGTAGGCGATCCGCTCTTTTATTTCATTGCGACGAAACTCCAGGTCAGATTCCGTATTTTCAAGGAGCCGGAATTCCAACTGCTCTGTTAACAGCGGATCTTTGTTAATCAGGCGTATCAATAACTTGTTCTTTTCCTTCTGGGGAAGGTTCAGTATCGCTTCTTCCAGCTCCGGAGATATTTTCTTCTTAGCCATAAATCATCAGAATACGCCACAGGGCAGACAGAAGCAGAAGGAAGAGCGCGGCCGGTGTAAGCACTTTCCAGCAGAGGTACATCAGCTGGTCTACCCTTACCCGGGGGAAACTCCACCGTACCCACATCTGGAGCAGCATGCCCACGTAGGCTTTGGAAAACATCCAGAAAGCGCCCCAGAGATACATGCCGATACTTCCCGGAGCCCCGGAGGTCCAGTCGGCAAGACGCAGCGACCCGATATTCGGCAGGGGCGTATTCCAGCCCCCGAAAAACAGGATGGCGGCCAGCAGGGAGAGCAGCAGCATCATACCGTATTCGGCCAGGTAAAGAATGGCCCACCGAAAACCGGAATATTCGGTCTGGAAACCGGCTACAAGCTCCGACTCGGCTTCGGGCAGGTCAAAGGGCGCCCGGTTGGCCTCGGCCAGGGCGGCGATAAAGAAAATAAAAAACACCGGGATAAGTACCGGGCTCCGGAAGATATTCCAGGTCAGGAAGCCGCCGACGGCCGTGGTGTCTATTCCCAGGGCTTTAATACCCAAAAGATAGTTGCTTTCCGTAGTAAATATGCCCTGGAGCGCGATGATTTCCTGGAGATTCAGGGTGGTGGAAACCAGGCATACACAGAGAATACTTAGTCCGAGGGGTACTTCAAAGGAAATGATCTGGGCGGCAGAACGCATGGCGCCCAGTAGAGCGTATTTGTTGTTCGATGCCCAGCCGGCCAGGAGAATTCCCAGGATGTCCAGGGAAATCAGGCCGATGATCAGGAAAAGTCCCGTTTGTACGTTCACCCCCTGCAGGCCACGGCTCACCGGCAGAAAGGCAAATCCGGAAAAGACCGCCGCGAAGATCAGGTAAGGGGCCAGTTTGAACATACGCCGGTCCGCAGCCGAGGGGATAGTGTCTTCTTTCTGCAACAGCTTGACCAGGTCAGCGAAGAGCTGAAGCAACCCCCATTTCCCTACTTCCATAGGTCCTACCCTGTCTTGTATAAACGCCGATACCTTGCGTTCAAGGTACACGCTCACGATGATGTTTACACCGGCGACCGCCAGGAATATGAACAGAGGCAGGAGCATAATTTATCAGAAATCGGCGTTTTTAGGTGTTCTTGGGAAAGGAATCACGTCGCGGATGTTGGTCATGCCCGTCACAAAGAGTACCAGGCGCTCAAAGCCAAGTCCGAAGCCGGCATGAGGCGCAGAACCGAATTTGCGGCTTTCCAGGTACCACCAGATATTTTCAGGATCAATACCCACTTCTTTCACACGGGCCAGGAGTTTTTCATAATTGTCTTCCCGCTGCGATCCGCCGATGATCTCGCCTATGCCGGGGAAGAGTACGTCCATAGCTCGTACGGTAGGGCCGGGGGCGCCGTTCAACTCATCGTCCTGCTTCATGTAGAACGCTTTGATTTCCTTCGGATAATTCGTCAGGATCACCGGCTTCTTAAAGTGTTTTTCCACCAGGTAGCGTTCGTGTTCCGACTGCAGGTCGATGCCCCAGGCCACGTCATACTGGAACTGCTTCTTCTGTACAGGTTTCGATTTCAGGAGGATATCGATGGCCTCGGTATACGTAAGGCGTTCAAAGTCATTTTCCGCTACAAATTTCAGCTTGTCGATCAGCGAAAGTTCCGAATGTTCGTTTTGAGGCTTTTGTTTTTCTTCTTCCAGGAGGCGGGTTTGGAGAAATTCCAGGTCTTCTGCGCAATGCTCCAGGGCATAGCGAATCACGTATTTGACAAATTCTTCGGCCAGGTTCATGTTATCGGTCAGATCGAAGAAAGCCACTTCCGGCTCAATCATCCAGAACTCGGCCAGGTGGCGGGAGGTATTGGAGTTTTCCGCCCGGAAAGTAGGTCCGAACGTATAGATACGGGATAGGGCCAGGGCGCCCAGTTCTCCTTCCAGCTGCCCGGAAACCGTCAGTGAAGTTTCTCTTCCGAAGAAATCCTGGGAGAAATCTACTTCCCCGGTTTCGGTTAGGGGGGCTTTGTTCGGAACGAAAGTACTCACCCGGAACATTTCTCCGGCACCTTCGGCATCCGAGGCTGTAATAACGGGCGTATGAAGGTAGAAGAATCCCTTTTCGTGATAAAACTTATGAATGGCGTACGCCAACGTATGCCGCACACGGAATACCGCGCCGAACACATTGGTACGAAAACGCAAGTGGGCCTTTTCACGAAGAAATTCCAGGCTGTGTTTTTTGGGTTGTATAGGGAAAGTTTCATCGGCCGGTCCATAGACTTCGATCTTCTCCGCCACCACTTCTACGGCCTGGCCCGCACCGGCAGAAGCCACCAGCGTGCCGGTGACTGCTACGGCCGCGCCGGTGGTCACCAGCTTCAGAATTTCCTCACTTATATTGCCCGATTCGGCTACCGCCTGGATATTTTTTAAAGTCGACCCGTCGTTAATATTGATAAACGCGATATTGGCTTGTCCCCGTTTGGTTTTAACCCACCCTTTTACTACTACCTGCTGCCCTTCCGGCGTCAGCTTAAGAATTTCTTTGATCTGCATACTTCTTTCGGTTAATCCCGCAAAATTAAGTAAATACCGGTACCTATCCCATAGAATGGGAGAGTATTTCAGCCAGCTGCGGCCGGTATGAGGGTGGAGTATGTTTGACATATAGACAAAATTGGAATAAATGGTTGATTTAAAGGGGAGTTTGTTGGAGGAGTACATTATTTAGACTAAATTTGCGTACCCTAACTAGAAAACAACTGACCTATCTGATTAACCTTGAGTAGACAAACGATACGTACTGTCATTATTTTTGGTGTGATTGCGATTTGCGGGATTATCGGCATTCAGATTTATTGGATGAAGAAAGCCTTTGATCTCTACGAGCAGCAATTCCGCCAGGGAGTGATGATCAGTCTCAGGAATGTAGCCCACAAGATATCCCAGTCGCATAACATGTCGGTGATTGATAACCCGGTAGAACAGCTTTCTTCGGATTATTACGTGGTGAACCTGCGCCTCCCCCTGGAACCGTCGGTGCTGGAACCTCTTCTGGTAGAAGAATTTAAACGAAAAAACCTGAATTCGGACTTCGAATACGGGATTTACAACTGCGATACCGACAAGATTATTTATGGCGGGTTTGTCAACAGTAATTTTGAGACGTCTGAGGTGCCGAAAGTGAGCGAACTTCCCAAGACGGACAAATTTCTGAATTACTTTGGAGTAAAATTCCTGGATAAATCGAGCTACCTCACCTCCAAGCTCGATATCTGGATTGTATCTTCCGCCATCACACTCCTTTTTACGGTATTTTTCGGCTACGCCATGTGGGTGATTTTGAGGCAGAAGCGCCTGAGCGAGGTACAGCGGGATTTTATCAACAATATGACCCACGAGTTCCAGACGCCTATTTCTACGATCAAAATTGCAACGGATGTGCTGGCTACAGACAAGATTATACACCAGCCGGACCGCATGAAAAAGTATGTGGATATTATCCGTTCAGAAAACAACCGCCTGAAAAATCAGGTGGAAGCGGTACTTTCTACGGCCAGGATTGTGAAAGGAAATATCCAGATTGATAAGCAACTGCAAGACTTGCACGCCCTGATCTGGGAAGCTACGGAAAGCCTGAGGATAGAAATGGGAGAAAATTTCCATCTTCATCTGGGAGCCAACAAGACCTCGGTGAAAGCCGACCGCCTGCACCTGATCAATATGCTGCGCAACCTCCTGGATAACGCCTGCAAGTATTCCGAAGGAACCCCTGATATTACCCTGAGAACACTGAATGACGAGCGTTTTATCTATGTGGCTGTGGAAGACAAGGGCATTGGCATAGCCAAAGAACACCTGGGCAAGATCTTTGATAAATTTTACCGGGTACCTACCGGCAACCTACACAATGTAAAGGGCTTCGGACTGGGCCTGAATTATGTACATGAAATGGTGAAACTCCACAAATGGGAGATCGATGTGAATAGTGAAGTGGGTGTTGGTACTACCTTTGTAATTAAGATTCCGGTGAGTACCTAAATAACATGGCGAAAATACTATATGTAGAAGACGACCCTAACCTGGGTTTTGTGACCCGCGATAGCCTGGAGGAAGAGGGGTTTGAGATATTTCATTTTACCGATGGAAAAGAGGCCTGGAAGAGCTTCAAAAAGGAAAGGTTTGATCTTTGCCTGCTGGATGTGATGCTGCCCGAGCTTGACGGCTTCTCCCTCGCGGAAAAGATCCGGGAACAGAATTCCCAGGTACCTATTATTTTTCTTTCGGCCCGGGTTATGCAGGAAGACCGGATCCAGGGACTGAAGGTGGGGGGAGACGATTACATCACCAAGCCCTTCAGCGTGGAAGAACTGGTATTGAGAATACGGGTGTTTCTACGGAGAAATACAATTTCCGACACCCCGGCGACCCATGATGTATTTTCCTGCGGCACGTATGAGTTCTGTTATTCCCAGCTGACGTTGGAACGCGAGGGGGAAACGCAAAAGCTCACTCACCGGGAAGCGGAAGTGCTGAAATACTTCCTGGAAAGAAAAAACCAGGTGGTAAAAAGGGAAGAGATCCTGATAGCCATCTGGGGGCGCGACGATTATTTCCTGGGTCGTAGTCTTGACGTATTCCTGACCCGTATCCGCAAAATGCTCTCCAAAGATCCGTCTGTCCGGCTTGAAAATATTCATGGGGTAGGGTTTAAGTTGGGGGGGTAGGACTATTTTCCGCTTTTGTTAAAATCCAATTAGAATATGGGTCTGCACTACCCGCTTCGTTGCATGCTTAATTTGAATACCGTACTTTCGTGACAATAAAAATCGTAAATGTATGGAAATAGCACAGATATTTAAGAACAATGAAAAGTGGATTGAGAAGCGTTTGGAGGAAGACAAACAGTATTTTGACAAACTGGTAGAAGGCCAGGATCCGAAGTATTTGTATATCGGGTGTTCTGACAGCCGCGTATCTGCCGAAGCCGTAATGGGGGCAAAGCCGGGCGAGATTTTTGTACACCGGAATATTGCTAATCTGGCTCCCAACAATGACCTGAACATTTTATCAGTAGTGGTCTATGCGGTAAAACACCTTAATGTAAAACACATTATTGTTTGCGGCCACTATAACTGCGGAGGCATTAAGGCGGCTATGCAACCGGAGGACCTCGGAATTCTGAATCCCTGGCTGAGAAATATCCGCGATGTAGTGCGCCTGCATCAGCAGGAACTGGAAGCCATAGAGTCGGAGGAGGAGCGTTACCGCAGGCTGGTAGAACTCAATGTACGGGAGCAATGTTTCAATATTGTCAAGATGAAAGAGGTGCAAAAAGCCATACTTGACCGGGGCGTGAGGGTACACGGCTGGGTCTTTGATATTTCTACAGGCCGCCTGATTGATCAGAAAATAGATTTCCAGGATCTTGCGGAGCATCTGGGAGATATATATAAGCTGGTATAAAAGTTAGCTAAGTTAAAAAGGGCGGCAGATGCCGCCCTTTTACTATTTAAGCTGTTTCAAAATCTCTTCTATGGCCCGGTCAAGCTGGGGGTCGCGGCCTTTCAGGCGGTCTTCAAAGGTATTCTTTACATAGATGTCCGGGGCTACGCCGGTAAATTCCAGGTTCTGGCCGTCGAGGGTATAACATCCCCAGCCGGGAATCCGGTAAAAAGAACCGTCTACCAGGCTTTTGCCCGAGGTAAAGATGATCCAGCGGTAGGTTTCCGTACCGATCACTGTGCCTAGTTTCAGGGCTTTGAAGCCCGCTGCCGTCATTTCAGCATCATTCAATCCCAATTCCAAAAATCCATTTTTCCAATTCCAAAAGTACACGCTAAATATTAACTTCCTTGGATAATTCCAAGAATCTCCCGAATTTTGAACTGCCGAACAAAACCAACAATACAGCGTTACAAGTAGTAGCAGGGCATTGCCGTGCGGAGCGTTTTGGAAACGCACTACTTGTAACTGTTGGTTTAAAGTTGTTCGGCAGCCGCACGGTATCTTTTAACTTATAGGATAATTGGCCGTAAACACTTCTACCTTTTTGTCACCTTTTGTGTGGGAGGCGGATTTGTGCATTTCAAAACGAATTTGATACCAGTTATTTCTTGACGTAAATTCATCAAGAATATCAGATGGATATGTCGTCATTAGGAACCTACCTTTTACTTTTTCGAGGGCTTTTAAAAGGTCTTTAAAATCTTCTTGGGTGTACCCTTTATAGTGGCCACAATCTGTGTTTATGTACGGAGGGTCTACAAAGTGAAAAGTGTCTTCTGTATCGCTGGCTGAAATCACCTTTGTGGCATCCCGGCAGAATATCTGCGTATGCTCCAACCGCTTCACATACTTCTTATCAAAGTTTTCTTTTCTATTCTGAAAGGTAGTGGCCACGTTGCGGTCTCTGGAGTAATTCCAGGTGTTGTCCAGGATGTTCAGAAACGTCTGGTTACTGAGTACGAAAAGCGACCATGCACGCAATACCTTATCCTGGCTATCTCTGTCCGTTTCGTTGTATATAACCTTCGCTTCCTGATATTGCTCCTCCGAATATAGTGTAACATCAATCTCTGATTTAAGAGCTTTAAACTGCCTCTTGGCTGTTTTGTAGAAATTGATCACGTTACGATTCACATCGTTAATGATTTCTATCTTTGCTGGTTCCTTAGCGAAGTAAACAGCCCCACCGCCAAAGAATGACTCAGAATATACTTTATGCTGCGGAATGTTGGGGAGTATCTTCCCCAGTAACTGCGTTTTTCCCCCGTAGTAACCTATGGGGCCTTTCATTTGTTTTTCCATGTTTTTGCCGAACATTTATTTGAAATTTACTATTAAAAGCCTTATCCTCCCTCCAGTGTAATAACTCTCCAGGTTAATGAATTAAGAGCATCAATGGTACTATTAAGGTCTGAGATAAGAGTACTGATATTGCCTTCAGCCGAGCCCATTCTGCCCTGAAGGTTTCCAATGTTACCTTCAGCCGAGCCCATTCTGCTTTGTAAGTCGCCAATATTTGACTCTGCATTATTCATTTTTGAACCCAATGTAGCAACCTGGCCAATGACAGTTGTAAGGTTGGGATTGACATGATCCCAAAGCGCGGTGAGTGACGTATAATTTGAATTTGCGAAGTCATACGCATCATCAGCCCGATCCTGGGCATTGTTGGCCAGCGTTGTTGCATTATCTGCTGTGGCTTGAGCATTGTTGGCAAGACCAGTGGCGTTATCTGCTGTGGCTTGAGCATTGTTGGCAAGACCAGTGGCGTTATCGGCTGTGGCTTGAGCATTGTTGGCCAGCGTTGTCGCATTATCTGCCGTTGCTTGGGCATTGTTTGCAAGACTTACTGCGGTATTCGCTGTATTCTGTGCTGCGGTCACCTGACTTTGTAAGCTGTCAAATACATTTTGTACCTGTCTTAAGTTCTTCGGCACTTCATGTAGTACTAACTCCAGATCAATTATCCGGTCACGGAGACTATTGATCCCACCAGTTTGTTCCTGGAAGTCTTGAAATGCAAGTATGAGTTCGCCCAATGTATTGATGGTGGTATCACTATCATCTACAGCCATCAGGGTGTTGTTAAAGAAGTCGTTGATATTGTCAGTTATAAGCTCCTGGACATCCATTTGGAGGAGCGGGAGTTTACCCAGCCGTACCCACCAAAGTATTGCCTGGTAGACTCTGAGAGCCGTGACAAACCTGGCATTATCCTCCCCAACCTGCATATCGGTGGTTGTGGCTTTGGCCAGGTTGATTAAAAAGGATATATCCTCATCCTTATGGTAGAAAGATGCCATCCAGTCAAAGAAATGCTGCTGGGTGGGTTTCTTGCCGGTTTCAAAGAAAACCTCAAGAGCTTCAATAGTTTTTTTTGTTCCTCTGATGGCCATAGCTACACATTTCTAATGATCTCAAATCTCTTCCCACAAAGTTTATGAGCCTCCACATATTGCCGGATAATTTCCTCTTGTCTCGAGGTAATGAATGTGGGAATCAAAACCGAAAAATCTACATTAGGGCTTCCCGCTATGTAGATATAACCCACAGGCAATCCCATCAACCGGCTGAGATTATACTCCAGCACTATGATCTGGCCAGTAGCCGTAATTTCGAGATTTGCATCCCGTCTGTAATTGGCAAATGAAGTGAACAAATTGTCGATGGGCCCGAACAGAACCTGAAGGATACTGATAAGCGGCTCCTTTCTTAAATTGGGAGGAAGCAATTGCCGTATAAAGGCTGTCAGATGCAAATCATACCACATAATTGATAGTACTGTTTTCGTCCAAAATCAAATGCCCCGAATAACTTCTATACAGCCTGGAGAATGGAATAGCAGTAACTCCTAATACAGACCAACTGGCTGTAATGACTGCATCTTTCACCTCCGGCATTAGCTGAAGGTGATCTATGAGCTTTGTCCAGTAAAGCACACCATCAAATGGCAGCTTTTTAAAATACTCTTCTATTGCCTCCTGAACCGGGAAGCTCGTAGCCTCTCCAATTTTGGAGCCGTCAGAATTCACCATAAGGAGGTTCAGTTCAACCGTCATTTCCAGTCGGATAACATCAGCTACAGCGGATACCAAAGATGTTTTTACACCGGCAAATTTTATCTTACTTATATATTCCTCCAGGGCATCTTTTTCATTAATGCTTAGGGGTTCTAAATCACCTGCCTCACTGGATTTCACAGCTTTGATAAGAAGCTCAGTATAACCTCCGGTGGTCACCTCTGTGGCCGAGGCCTGCGCTATGATCTGCTTCTCCGGATCGAGTACACCGTAGCCCACATTGTTGTCTTCCACATTTAGCTGGTCGCCATACTGAAACTTCTTGACGGTGTCTACATACCAGGGCAAAGTACCTATTTGCTGACTTATGATTTTGGCGTCAATCTCCGCCCTAAAACTATCAAAACCCTTTTGGAGGGTGAGGCTCAATAATGCAAACATTTTCTTAATATGTCCCCACACACTTACACTACTGGGTGAGCTTAAATCATTCAGCTCCGGGTACTCCGCCTGAGCCTGATTCATGTCTTCAATTATTTCCTCAAAACTTTGTGCCATGTCTTATCTTACTATAAAATTTCGTTCAATGATCATCCATCCTATGCCGTCTGATTTATCCTCTTCAGTAATGGTAGCTATGGGCATAAATGGCTTTAGAAAATCCCTAATCCTGGGAGAGGTAGCAGCCGTCAAAACCTTCAGCTTATCTGCTTCAAAAAGGTGCTCGGTAAAACCGTCATAATCGTTGGTTTCAAGCAGCGGAAAAGACCCCTCTTTTACATCACCCTGATTTTCTACCGTCACATCAAAAAAACCTTGCCTTGGTAGAAGTTTATATTCGTGTAAATTCTGAACTTTAAAGACTGCCTTACCTATTTCTACCAGTTCTATCTTTGCCTTTCTTATTACTAACTCTGTAGACTCCGAAAACTCAGTTGTGATCGTTAATCCGGGATTATCTTCCAGCAGCCAAAACACACCGGTAGCATGGCCATAAACCCTACTGGCCACATCTGTGAGATTCTCCCCGCTATTCGTTTTCGTAGTTGCCATCGATATCCAATTTCGCCAAGTTTGTTAGCTGTAATTTCTCTATTTTGAATCCGTCTCTCTCCAGCTCCAATCTCACCAATCTCAGAAGCTCATCAGGGGCCAGTTCATCGTTCATTAGCCGGGTTATGGCTACCCCAAAAGTCGGATCAAACTTATAGAACCCTTTCTCCGCTTCAAGCAGGTGTTTCACATGCTGAAACCGGCTGTCTTCCACTACCAGATCACCGTTCCTTATGAGAAGGATATTGTCATTGTCCAGTATTAAATCCTTCGCCATATTATATTTTGTTTACTGCTAAAAGTTCCTGGAAGTTTTCCCACAAATTATCGAAGCTCTGCTTAGAGGTTTGATTCACAACTGCGGCTGTAACAGTTAACGGATAAGGGCCGGCTGTACCGGTAATTTGAATGTTGATCCCTTTAATCATCTGGATCATATTATTAATCAAACTATACAGGTTGTACCCGTCATTGTTGAAGTAGAGCTTCCCATCTGTTTTAATCTTAAATTCCGATTTATCCTGGCTAAGCAAGATGCCTGTTTTGTCTATCACCACCTTGCTTTGATCTCTTACCAGTTCCAGGGTTTCCCACTCATCGGTAGACAGCAAATAGTACTCACCCGCCTCGGCAGATGCTCCTACCTGAGTAATTAACACCGTGCTTTTTGCACGAGGTATCATGATCATATAGTAAGCCGTATTCTTATTAGTCGCAGCTTTCAAACGTACTCCCGGAATCTTCAGGCCATTGGGCAGTTCCACAGTGATAGTGTGCGTATCTTTTTGGTAGCTCACAAATGTAGCCACCAGGCAATTAGCGGAGCTTTTGCCCAACTCCTTCAGTTTGTTGAATATTTCGGCATGTGTACTCATCAGGCTATTCTTTCGGCCAGGGTTAAAACTCTTTCAAATCCGGATTTACTAAATCTCACTTTTGCACCTTTTACAAAATAATTACCGTCATGATCCGGATAGTCTGAATCATTGACAGCCACTACCCAGGCCACCCCTACAAACGGCTTTCCCCATATCGTTACGTCACCCCGGAAGCCGGTATAACTGAGCCGTTTTAACTCTTCTTTTGCGATATTCTCCAGGGCTTTTTCGTCTGTCACGTTCAGGCGTTCCGGAAGGTTTACCACTTCTCCGCCTTTCTGTCCTACGCTTATCTGTTTGGTAGCTTTATTATCTGCGCCCACACCACGTATATTCACCCGTACCTTCACATCATCTTCACGCACAAACTTCAGGTTGCTGGCTTTGATATTTTTGGCAAAATCCAGGGCCGCATAACCGTTTCTTTCCATATAAAAATAGTTGGCGTAGAGTGTGCCGTTATACATATAAATCATGATCCTGAACTGCTCCTGAATTTTCTGCAAAACTTCGTATCCGGTCGCTTCATTGATCACAAACTTGTCATACTTCAGGGCATCTACATAGCTCTTAACGGGGTAGCCGATTTGGCTGGCCACGCTCTTCAGAATATCGCTTACACTCTTCTTCAGAAAGACCTCACTTTTTACTTCCTTCCGGAATGCAAAAATCTCATCCTCGCATTCTATCAAACAGGGTGTGTTTACAGATATT
Source organism: uncultured Lacihabitans sp. (assembly GCA_964423865.1). Lineage (GTDB taxonomy): Bacteria > Bacteroidota > Bacteroidia > Cytophagales > Spirosomataceae > Leadbetterella. The sequence goes on along the minus strand of CAYRGN010000005.1, from coordinate 98,576 downwards.
CCCCTCACGAAACCTTTGAATTCGGTAAACAGGTCATTATTATAGCCGAGCTGTATGCTTACTGGCATTCCCCTCTTTACGAAATCTTCTACCATGAACGGTTTATTATTAATGTAGGCAGGCAGCTCTATGGTGGCCACGGAGCTTAGTGCCTCAACAGAGCCATTAATTTCTACCTTACTCACACCTTTTAAGGTACGGGTTCCTATTTTGATATAATATGCCAGTTGTCCAAGTGTCATTTAAAACAATTCAAAGGGTTCATCGCTATAGGCCTTAATTACATAGGCCTGATTGTTGTAACCAGGCGTATGTAAAAATTCGTAATCTTCTATAGCTATATATTGTATCCCGAATAGGGTGAGAAACGGGCTGCTTACCTCTATAGTTTTTCGAGCCTCGCAGTAGAAGCGAATTGCATCAATCTCTACTGCCGGTAGTCTGCTTGGATCATCGCCCAGGATAATTCCCTTTATCTCTATTCGGTAATCGTCTGCACTCCAGTACTCCTTCACGGTTCCCTTGCTGCGACCCTTCAGTACATGATTTCGTATGAGGGTATTTCTTCCCCAGACACTTACCAGCGGCTCAAGAGGAAACTGGTAACCGCGGCCATCTACAGCAGCATGTAGTGGACACCTGATCAGCATGCCCTCCAGATACGCATTGGTCATACCGGTAGGCAATGGCTGCCCGGCATCACCAAACTGGTTTCTGTAAATCTGGTTGATGTCAAATGTGGCCACGGCTTACTTCCTGTTCAGAGATTTCCAATAATGCCTCAAAACTCACATGGGGATTAAAGAGAACTTTGCTATCCACTTTGAATCCCTCCATTACTTCGTGCTTAACCGTACTTTCAAAGGCCGCAAATGCGGTTTTTACAACCTCATCTGCTGTCATGTGTCGGCTCAGGTACCACTTCCGGCCATGCCATTCTTTCAGCTCACCGGTCTTGTTACAAGCTGCTTTATAGATAACCTGGATAAACACTCTCCGGCTATCCGGAAACTCCATATCAACAGATGTCTTGATGCCAAAATTCACACCAAAACAGCTCATTGAAATCCGGTTTACTATTTGCTTTACTTCTTCAAAATCCATCAGTTTATCATTTAATCCAGTGCCAGCCTATGACCGGTGTTAAGTATTCTGTTCAGCTCCATCAGTACTCCGTCAGTTATCTTTTTAGATATAGACTCATCACCTTCCTCACCGCTGAAGTAGTTATTGATATCAGCTATCTTGCTATTAATATTAATGGTAACCTGGTTACTCTTTGCTCCGGTTACGGTGTCGGTGATACCGGCGGCTTTACCCACACCCGCCCCCGCCAAATTGTCCATTTTGGGCATATTCATACCTGGCAGTTCTCCTTGGATAAACCTCTCAAAGAAACCCTTTTTGGGAGCGGCCTGCTCCAACTGGTCTTGTGCTTTTCTGGCCAGTTCTCTGGCATCGGCCACAGCCGCCCCCTGGTCAAACCCTATTTTAAACTTCTTTGCTGCAAAAATGCCTACCTCGCTAAGCCCTAGAGTTGCAATGCCGACAGTCACCCGGATAAACTTCAATGCAGTATCCTTTATCCAGTTAAACACTTTGTATATGGGGTCTTTTACTTTCTCAAAAGCCTCCACTAAAGGAGCTGTAATGGTCTGAAACTTGATCCTGAGAAATGTCCAGGCTACTAACACCACAGCTTTGATTTTTTCAAACACACCCCAAAACCACATCCCGACCTCCCGTATCTTTTGTATGAAAGCAGACAAATAGGGCTGTATGCTGCCCCATGCTTGCATCACCAGGGCCACCGCACCGTTCCATAGATACTTTATCCCTTCCCAGGCTTGCCATACTACCCTTCTGAAGCCCTCACAGTTCTCCCAGGCATACCATATTGCCCCTGCTAATGCTGTAACCCCAATAATTATCCAACCTATTGGATTCGTCGCGTTTAAAGCTATAAATGAATTTCGCAGCATATTTACAGCACTCATCATCACTCCGAAGCCTGTTTTAAAAGTATCAATGTATTTTACCAAGTCTTCTCTATAGCGTGCAAATTTCCCAACAACCAGGAGCGGATCAATTTTGCCTAAAGCATAGCTGATACCTAAAAATCCCGCTGCATATTTTGTCCAGGGATATTGCTCAAATACCCCTGCCAACCAGGAGACGGTTTTGGCGGCGGTATTAACCACCCATGCCAGGGCATTCACTACTTTGGTCACCAGCTCCACGGCTCCGCGTGCACTATCACCCCCCGAGCTCACCAGTCCAAAGCTTGCGGCTACTCTATAAAGACCATTTAAAAGAGGATTGAACGCTCGCCCCAGACTATCAAAAGCCCGCCCTATCGGGGCCGACTTCTCCATAAAGCGTATTATCCAATCCAAGACTTTTGACAAGTTGTTGGCTGCACTATTACCCATATCAGTAAGCTTGTTATCTATCGTGTTAATTATAGATAACCACTTCCCTTTAGCACTGGCCATAACCACATCTAACTTACTACCGTAAGCTCCTGTTGCACTTGTCATTCTGGCTAATGTCTGCATTACATCATCAAACCTCACCAACCCCTTTTCCTTGAGTTTCATGAGCTTCTCTGTAGTGATGTTTTTAAATTTGGCTAATTGTTCTAAAACGCCATAAACCCCATTATTTGACAATTCATTGAGCTCATCTCCCTGAAGATAACCTGTACCCTTAATCTGCTCTAATCTGGTAAGGATGCCATCGAATCGCATATTATTGCCTCCTGCCAGCTTACCTACAATATCTGTTACAGACTTCACATTGCCCACACCCATGTTCTGACTAATTCTCGCTGCTGCATCAGTTAGCATTGTTCGGCTATAAACGGCGTATTTGTCATTGTAAGCCTTCAAAAACGATGACACCTCTTCATACTTATTGCCAGCAAAGTTTTTCATCATCTTATCGGCTACATCTGCATCCATACCTTTTCCTAAGTACTTTATAGCAGTGTTTCCCGCTTGATATGCCCCCAGTCCCGCCACCAGGCCTTTCATTCCTCCAGGAATAATCCCGCTCAGTATTCCTCCTGCTTTTCCGGCACCGGTGTTCTGTACTTTGTTCAGCTTTGCCTGGAGTATGTCTACCGCTGCATTGGCCCGCCTGATCTCGCGGTCATTGATACCTATCTTCAGGCCATCACGATACTCCCGTATTTTGTCAAGTTTGGTTTGTAAATCTTTTGCCGATAGTCCGCTATTTCTGAATGCATTTGACATCACAGCATTAGCCTTCTCCACCACTCTCTGGGTAGAAGAGGCCACCTGATTCACCTTCCGCATGGTTGGTGTCATCAAATCCTGCAATCGCCAAATTACACTTAGATTCATCTTTTATGAATGTGGCCGAGCGTCCCCGGCCATTTTTTCATTTGTACTATGCTGGCGTCCCAGCTCTCATTCGGGCAGTGCCCATTTATTCGTTTTTCTTGACCGGCTTAATCATCCGCATGATGTACTGAGCCTCCTGGTTCATTATCGCAAAATCCTCATCACTCAGTTGCCAGGGGTCAGTCTTAAAAATGTACCTTATCCAGGCTCCGGCCTGCCTGACACCGTCTAAGGAAGAATCCTTAATAGGCTCGGTGTCTTCTAATACTTTTTTAGGCGGGCCGCACCTATGTTAACCAGTTGGTTAATCTGTATGGCCGCACCAATGTTTACGGCATCTTCAGTGAGAATTTCGGGGTCACAGACCTCTTCTTTATCTATCTCCACAATACAGTTCTTCAGAATGGCGTTGCCCATCTGAATCGGATCACGGTAGGTCAAAGCCATGCCTATCACTTTTTTGTCCGGCCTTCTTACCAGGGCGTAATACTTACCCTTCTCGGGCTTAAATTCTCCGGTGGCGATTTCTATCTCCGTGGTTTCTTCACGAGGGGTCAGCTCTTCGGTAGCTTCTCCGCTTGCCTCCAGCACATACACGTCACCGTACTTCACTTTTGCCTTATCTATTAATTGTTGGGTTACCTTTGACATTTTATTTTCTTTTAAATGGTGTAAAATCTGATCATATTCTTTGCTGAAAAGGGAGAAAAAGGAGACACAGGGCATCTCCTTTTGTCTTAACTAATTGTGAAAACTATACGTGCTGTTCCTGTTTGCTTTGCCGGAGGGTTTTCTCCAGACTAATTACTTTGTTCACTTCCGCCCACATTCGGGTTTTCTTATGTACCCCTTCACGCCGGTCGCTGTCTCCCGGAGGAGCTGAAGTATTACCGCCAATGGCGTCAAAAAACTTGAACTCCGGGTTCGGGTGCCTGTCGTATATCCCTTCCACATGACTGTGGGTGGTCAAACTGATCACATCTCCGGGCAGGGCATCACGTTTCTGTACCTGCGGGCCGGTCTTCCATTTTCTGACCTGCGCCAGCTCCGCTTTGCTGTTTGCCCACGGTATATCTTCTATACAATTAAGCCAGGCATTGGCCATAAAAACGCCGCACCAACGCTTTACGGTGGGCTTTAGCTTGGCTACATTTTTCCAGCCCAGGTTACTGAAGTATTCATCTATTCTGGGATGTTTGTTTTCCGTTTTTTCTCTAAGGCCCAATTCGTTTGCCATCCAACTTTTGACACACTCCCGCTTGTGCTGCACATAATCTGCAAAATTCACCGTAGCCGTTCCGAGTGTAGCCGCAGGCTCCTCCAGCAGAGCTGTATCGGACATGAATTCAATATCCTCTGTCTCCACGGGTTCTGACGGTAAATACTTACCGCTCATCCAAAACAGGGTCAGGAACCCCAAAATGCCTACAAGGCCAAAAAATCTGCTTTTCATTTTCGTATTTGTTTGGTTAAAAATTTACACTATGTTACTCACCCCAGTATCACTTGTATCACCTGGGCAAATATCCACACCGGGAATGCCCAGGTTATTATGGCCAGGCTTAATCTGAAGAGTCGCTCAGTAGTGCCTAATCTGAAATCTTCCTGGCCATTTACCTGGCTTTCTATATTGCTCCATAAGTACCGGAAGTGGTTATTGAAGGCTAAAAATTGAAACCCGAACCCGGATAGCAAAGCTGCCATCCACATCCACAGGTGACTTAAAAAGTGTAGCCTGGCAGCATTATGAATCCGTATTTCCGAATCATTGAGACTTTTGAATACAGGGTACCACACAAATGCCAGTACCAATACGGCCAGTACGCTCAGCATGATCCACAGGCCTGTTTTGCTGTCCACGCTGGCTTTCTCCAGAAGTGCCTTCCACCACGGCAGCGGCTCCTCCGTCTCTATTTTCTCTACCTTCAGGTTAAAAGCCTGAGCTTTCTGTATTAGCTCTTCTTCTTCCTGGGCGTGGCGGTCTTTGATCACCTTTTGAAGTTCCTTGATACGCTGTTCATAGAAGCCGATTTGGTCTTCAGGCGTTATGCTGAGGGTCTCGGATGCCTCGGGCTGTTGCTTTAATTTTGGTAGGTTCATGATTTTGAGTAGAAAAGTTTAGAGAGCCTGCTGGCCAAAAAATTAGTATAGAGTATTTTACCTTCTGTTTTTAAATGTAGTCCATCCGAAAGGAAATATCCTGATCCATCAGCAGACTCATAATAGTCGACAATTCCTGATTCAGTTAAACTGTCTATAAAAGCACAGGCATAGCGATTTGCCATCTTCCTTAGTGCGTCACGAGTATGTGATAGCGCCTCATAGGTTCTATAATTCTCCGGATTAGTCTGTATAGGGGATGAAAAGATTATTGTTGTATTCTTAAAGTTCCTATAAAGAAATTCAATCGAAAATCTCAACCCTCCATAAAAGGTTTTTCTATTACTAAGACCCTCAACACTATCTCCAGAAAGCACCTCCCAGCTTAAGTTCATGATATCGTCGTAATTATCAATCGTTGGCTCACCTGCTCCATTGGTGCCGATTGCTATCAGTATAGCTGAAGGTGCTGAGAGACCATCGTCAACAAGTCTTTTTAATGCTCGCACCTGGTTGGGCAATGAGGTTGTTCTACCATCTCCATCGGGATACGGATATGCTGTTACAATGTCCCTTTCTGCCACACGGGCTCCACCAAGACCTAGATTTATTAGACTATCTAAGCCTAAACTATTTTTCAATCGGTCCCAATTTTGCTTATCAAGATCAACCTGCTTAGAATTTTCAATCTCAACTTCAATACTATTTTCTTCGATGACAGAACCAGGGCCTAAACTGGAAGTAACATAATACCTTCCTATAACTATTGTCAAGTCAGCCTGGTTATATAAATTACCGTCGCTACCTCTATATGTAACAGTATTCGTTCCAGTCCAACCGGTTCTCATGAGCATCATTATGCTATCTCCCAATACACATAGTTTTTTTGCCTTTAAATTTGGAGAATCCCCTAATAATGAGATGCTGTTCTGAAGCTCCTGTATTACGGTTGGGTTTTGAACAATGATAGATACTCCCGATACATTTTCGATATTATTATGGCAAATAGATACATACCGAATATTTTCAAAATTCACTGTCAAATTGGAATCTACAACTGTTGTCAGATTCACAAGCTCTGCAACAGGGTTAAAGTTCTCATCAAAAAAATAACCTCTTCTCGCAGCCGCCCCTCCACCAACACCACTCTGTCCGGATATAAAAACTGTTGCGTAAGGAAGTACTTTAAAAAAGTTTGAATGGCAATAGTTTTCAAACGATTGCAAAGCACCAGATGAATTCCAATATTTTAGAGACCATTCCAAACCCTCTTGAGGAATATATAAGCTATCAATTTTTTTATTAAATTCGTTGATGTCTACAGCTTTCTCCCCATAACATTCTTTAGCTACAATCAATCTGCTGTTATTATGGGTTGCTGTATTAATGTAGCTTGTAAGTGCTGGCACCTTATCCCAGTCCACACTCACCTCTATACTTCCCGTATCTCTAACTACAGTCATCTCTCTCACACCCTCAGGAAAATCAAAAGTAGCATAACTGTCATTTGTACTAGAAGATAAGATTACACGACGAGGAAATGAAGAGTACTTTCCAAAAACACGAACCCTGAGATCAAGACTTTTCGGTAATCCGTAGATTCTTATATAATCTAAAGCATTCAGTATACCTATTTCACTTGAAGAAAAATCTGACAACCTGATTAGCTTCCCTACTGTGTCAACGGAAGCTCTTAAAATAGACTGATTCAAAGTATCTGCAAGCCTTAAAGTATCTACTTTTCCCTCATAACATTCTTTAGCTACAATCAATCTGCTGTTATTATGGGTCGCTGTATTAATGTAGCTTGTAAATGCTGGCACCTTATCCCAGTCCACACTCACCTCTATACTTCCCGTATCTCTAACTACAGTCATCTCTCTCACACCCTCAGGAAAATCAAAAGTAGCATAACTGTCATTTGTACTAGAAGATAAGATTACACGACGAGGAAATGAAGAGTACTTTCCAAAAACACGAACCCTGAGATCAAGACTTTTCGGTAATCCGTAGATTCTTATATAATCTAAAGCATTCAGTATACCTATTTCACTTGAACTTAAGTCTGTTATAATAAATTTCCTTTGAGAAGCTAAAATCCCCTTCGCTACCTTATCTCCGCTCACAGCTCTAATGTCCCCATCAGCCACCTCCCCATTCGTCGCCACAGGTACCACTGTCTTCTTCCAACTACCGGCCTCCCATCTAAATTGAACCAGTCCCCCTGCTAGATCACTAGAGTTAATAACCAAACTGGCATTAGAAGAATCTCGAAAGTTCGTATAAGTACCCACTGTACTTACATTATAAATAAGAATCTGTGGATATAAGGCAGGATTAGTAGCAGGAGTAGCATTATATGCTAGAGGGTTGTTTACCACACCCCAGATCACAGGTGGTTCTACCCACGGAGTAGGTAAGGTGGGCAGTGGCGTAGTTCTTTCCACAGTAGAGTAACTGCCGGAACCGCGTATGGTCAGGTACGCCTGGCAGTCATCCAATTCGATAAAATACTCCCCATCATCCGTCCTGTACAGTACGGTAACCTGTGAAAATCTTTTGAACAGCTCTATGGCCTTAGCTTCCATAAATTAGTAGATGATACTTTGAAAAATGAAGGGAACGGTGATCTCAGCAAACTTATCACCTTGCTTGTACGCTTCCCCTACCTTGTTAATGGCCACATTTACAAGTGTTCTTGTGGTTAAACGGCCTTCTTCATTTGCGTAGGCCAGTGATATAGTGAGCCTTCTCAGACCTAAAGCCCCTTTATTCCCTGTAGCCTGGATTAATTTCTCCAGCTCACTCTGGTGCAGTGTCACCTCACCTTCGTATTTCACGTTACCGTCATTGATTCCCAAAGGGAGGTTTCCCTTTCCGTAGATCAGCTCACGCTCTACCTCATCGGAAAAATCTATTCCCAATGCTCCGATCAATACCCGGCCATTTACCGCTATCTCTACATCCCTCCAACTATACTCGTTTAATTCAAACATCTTTATAAATCGGTTAAAGATTAACTAACTGATAAACTGGGGTTTTGAAATCCCAGGCTTACCTCTATTTGTTTTGCGTATCCCACAGGCACAATCCGCACCACTACGGTCAGTTTGTCATTGGCCAGTACATTTTGTTCCGGATCGACAAAGACATCTACGCTGCTCACCTCACCTGCACTCAGCATGTTCTGAGTAAGTGCGTTGGTAAGTATCTGCCTGAAGTAGCTCACGCGTGTGGCTGATAACTTACCCTCTTCATTGATCTCTATTTCGTCATTGATCTCATTGACATAAGTTGAGTAAACGATGGTCAGAGCTTTGTCGATCACACGGTTATTCGCTATTGTCAGGAAGTCATCATTCATGCCGGTGGCCGTAGGATCATCCGTGAGGAAGTATCCCGTTTTGCCTACATATATTCTCGGTGTGATGTAGCCCTTGGAATATATCTGGGCTATCTGGGCATTGGTGTAACTTTCTATCTTGCTTCCGTCTCCGAAAAACAATGTTCCGCAGTTCAGCGGCCCGTCTTTCACCCGGCCGATGTTTCTTTGTACCGGCAGCTTTGCGGCTCTTCCCAGCACCAGACCAATGGAGGCACTTGTTTTTCCGGCCTTAGTAGTAGCGAGTACCACCGAGGTCTTCGGATAGCTGTAGGTTCTGAGGTCTACCAGATCAGCCACCTGCCCATTCCAACCCCGGCCGTCAATGAATACATGAAAGGGTTTGTACACATCTCTGTACTCCAGAGCCATTGCATTGGCTTTGGGCAGAGATTGATGTACATCTTCATCCAGGCCGCCTATGCTGTCCTGTTCATACTCTACCGATTCGTCAATAAAGCGGCTTATTCCCAGAAGCCTCACTCTTCCCTGAGCAGCATCCAGCAGCAGCCGGGCCGTGTTGCTGGTAAGGCTCGCATCCATCAGCTCGGTCATAGTGCGGGTGACCGGCACGGTCATGATCCACAGCTCCGCACCGTTACCGGCTTCATCGTAGAATTCCTTAATCTGCTGATAAGTATCTACTTTATCGGTTACGTCTGCCTCAGCGGTAAAGCCCAGGCTTTCGGCTTCCTTAAGTCCAAAAATCTGCTTAGGCACATACAAGGGGCAGTTGGGTTTACTCATGCCCACCAGTATCATACCGGCCACTCCGTCTCGTGTGGTAGCCACACGCCCCAGAGCACCGTTTTCTACGGTTATGTTTACGCCTGGTAATCCGTTATTTGCCATCTTCTACATTTTTAGTGTCTTCGGTTTCGGCATCGACTGCCTCTTTTTTGGCTTTCTTCTCAGCTTTAGCTGCTGGAGCAGGCCTTTCCACTTTTTGGGGCTTTCCCAGGTTAAAGTGTGTACTGTAGCTCGAGGCATCTTCCTCTTTCAGAAAGGTTTCACTGCCCACAGTGTATACCTCATTAATAGAGGGGAATAATTCAAATGCTTTTTGGGGAGTCATAATTATTAATCTTTTAGAGGGTCTTTAGAAAGTGCCGGAGACATTGCCTCCGGCTTTTCGGTCTAACTATTCAACCCTAACCATTAAAATACTTGATTGATTATGCCGCTGCGTCTTCTACAATTGCCACAACACCCCGGCCATCTGAATAGGATTTTTTACCACCCGCATCCACTTCACAGCTCATTATTCTACCGTAGTATTCAGGGCGGTCAGACGAATCAGCATACACCTTCACATTGCCCTTACTTCTTCCTACAAAAGAAGGATGCCAAACCAATCCGGCTTCATTATCCGTTGCCGCAGTAGCTGCACTCGGCAGTTTAGCTACTCCTGCCGAGGTATATCTCAGAGCAGTAGCCCTTTTCATTACAGTAAGTCCCAGGATTTCCCCGAGAATACCCTTATTCAGGTCAGCGAGCTTGCTATTAAAATTCTCCTTAATGTCCGGGTCTAAAAGCAGCACATTGTACATGCTTGAAGGCAAAAGAAGTACCCTTCCGGAGTTGGGAACCTTATCCCTGTCCAGTATTTCATTCGCCCTTACAAGGTTGGCATACGCTATACTTTTTCTGTTTCCTGTGGCTCCTGGCATACTGGTGGCTCTTCCTGTTCCGGTAGTGAGTACGTTTCTTGCCGTATTTTCGGTTCTCCAGGCATACAGAATGTCTTCGGCCACACCTTCCTTGATGTTCAGCAACATGTTCCTGGTTACAGATTGCATCTTGTCGTAGCTCATCTGTGTTTGTTCCAGGTTACGTACCAGCTTCGGATCAGAGGTGTAGTTGACCATGTCATACTGAATATCCCCATCTGTGACCTGACCTATGGTAGCGGGCAGCGAGGTTCTGTTACGTTCGAAGGCTGCGGGTGTTCCTGCCTGAGGAATAACCACGGTTTTAAATCCGGCTTCCACATACTCATCCCAGTTTTCAGACTTTTCCACAAACTGATTGTCCATGAATAGATTCTCCATGATGTGGTTCATCCACGCGGTTCTTAATAGTGCCATTTATTTGTCGTTTAAAAGGTCTTAAAAATTGTAATTGATTAATCCTCCAGCTCATCGCCGAATTCGGCGGAGTATAGTTCTTTGAACTTTGCCGGATCACTTTTGGATAAAGCCTCCAAAGCCTTAGGATCATTTTTCTGGTAGTCGCTAAATGTCCATTTTTCCCGCCCGGTTACTACGGTAGCAGCCGCAGCAGAGGAGCGTCCCACATCGCTAAGCCGCACCGCCTTCGGCAGACCATTGATAGTCTTTTCAAACAGATCATAGTTGTTATCTGCCAGTTCCAGGAAAGTCTCCCGGTTTTCCTTCTGGAGCCTCCCGTCTGCAATGGCAGCGTCTACAAGCTCCGCAGCCTTCTTTTGCTGATCGGCTGCCAGTTTCTTTTTTAACTCCTTCAGCTCCTTTGAGTCAGCAAAAGCAGCCGTCACCGCCTCCTGTATAGCTACTTCAGAGGCGTCATCGCTTAGCCCCACTATAGAGGCGATTACTTTTTTCATAGTACTTGTTTTGATTTTTACTGTTGTAAATACATCGCTGAAATTCACCACGCTCAGGTCTACCTCTTTGTCATTGCTATCCAGGAACCTGACGGCATCAGAGTCTGACGGGATATCCACAATAGACACCTCGCGAAGCTCGCAGTAGGTGACATTGACATATTCGCCGTCTTCATCCTTCAGTATTTCACCTTTAATATTGCGAACACTGATAGACGCAGCCACTATAAAGCCCCGTTCGGTTTTTCCTTTAAGTTTCACAGCCTCTTCGTCCCCGTCATCAAAGATGGGATCACCCCAGAACTTTCCGTCCTGCACACGCAGATTCTCCCACTTACCAGGCACAAAGCCAGGCTGGTGATTATAGAGCATTACGGGGTTTTTATCGAAGTCTGCGTGATGAATAACCTCCGGCTTAATCACGATTCTTTTCGTGGTCATCCGGCCTGTAGCAAGAACAAAAGATTTGATTTTGGGCATGGGTTTTCCGTTTCTTTTCCCAAAGGTCGCAAAGACTCAAAAGCCTGACAATCAGTTTATTTTTAACAATACCTAAATCAGGTATTATTAAAAATATAGCCCTTAATCCTGATGTTTTCGGAGAGTAATTTTGAACCATAACCAACACAGGGAAGACACCCCTGCATATAAAGAATAGCAGCTATGGCATTAGCAAAACAAGACGCAGCAAAGGAACTCTTTTTTAGTGGATTTTCCCAAAAGAAAATCGCGGCCATCATTGAAGTCTCAGAACAAACCATTTCATCCTGGGCTAAGAAAAACGGCTGGGATCAGGAGCGGGCCGAACGCTTTGAGAAGAAAGAATCTATTGAAAACCGGGTTCTAAAACTCATCGATTACCAGTTATGGGTTTTGGAGCAAAAGGCCGAGCAGGCCCGAATGGACGGCCACCCCTTAGCCATCGACAAAGGCGAAATAGATGCCCTCAGTAAACTCTTCGCTTCCATTAAAGCCAAAGAAATAGCCTTCGCTCAAAAGGTTAAGCTCATAGCCGACTTCACCGAATTTATCAACACCGAAGACCCGGCCATCGCCAAACGGATCATCAAATACGCAGACCAGTTCATTTACAAACTCAAGGACGAGTACAATAAGTAATTTCTATGGCACTATCAGAAAAGGAGGCTCTTGAGCGGTACGAAAACCTGAAGAAGGATATCATGCGGACTACCCCGGTACCCCGCAGAGAATCACCTTCTGCCAAGGAAAAGCGTATCAAAGCCCTTCTTGATGATTATGATGCCTTCTGTAAATATTACTTCCCGATATACTTTGACCCGCAGCACAAAGGTTCAGAGTTCGGATGGTTTCACCACAAAGCTGCCGAAGAAGTTATCAATAATCGTGACATCTTCCTGGTAGCAGAGTGGCCCAGGGAGCACGCTAAATCCGTCTTCTTCGATATCATGATGCCTCTGTACCTGAAAGCAAAAGGCGAGTTGGAGGGTTTCGTCCTATGCTCTCAATCCGCCGACAAAGCTCGCGGGTTGCTAGGTGACATACAGGCCCAGCTCGAAGCTAACCACAGATACATAAACGACTTTGGTGAGCAAAAGTCTTTCGGAAACTGGACAGAGTCTCACTTTGTCACCCGTGACGGTATTGGCTTCTGGAGTATTGGTAAGGGCCAAAGCCCCCGAGGTATCCGTGAGGCCGAAAAACGACCGAATTGTCTCGTAGTAGATGATTTCGATGATGACAAAGAAGTGGAGAACGAGGAGCTTGTTAAAAAATCTCACACATGGCTTATGGGGGCCATGATCGGGGCCATGTCGCTGCTACAATCCCGGTTCATGATGGTAGGTAACCGTATTGCAAAAAAATCGGTGCTGGCAAAGGTAGTCGGAGATGTAGAAGACGATGACCCCAAAAATCCCGAAATCACACACATAAAGGTATTTGCTTTAGAGAATCCTTACACCAAAGAAGAAGACCAGTCTGAAAACGGGGTACCTGCCTGGAAAGAACGCTATGAGCGTAAGCACATTATCAGGCGTAGCCGCATCATGGGTTATGCGGTTTCGCAGCGAGAGTTCTTTCATCACCAGATCAAAGAAGGCACGAAGTTCAAAGAGGAGTGGATTCAATACATTAAGCTGCCGGACATCAAATACTTTGACGGGGTAGTGACTTATTGTGACCCCAGTTTTAAGGATTCAAAGAAAAACGACTTTAAGGCCATCGTAGCCCTGGGAAAAATAGGTTCTAAGAGATACCTGATTGATTGCTGGGTACGCCAGGCCTCTCGTTACTCAATGGCCGCCGCTCACTATGATATGCACTACGGTGTAGAAGCCCAGGCACCCCGCATACTTGAAAGTTACATTGAGGCCAACTTCACGCAGGATCAGCTCATAGATGACTACATCCAGTACAGTGATGAAGTCGGTCACATGATGCCCATCCGTGAAGACCTCCGCTCCAAGCCTAACAAACAGGGCAGGATAGAAAACCTCATCACCCTGTTCGAAAGGGGGCTATTCTATACCAGCGAGGAGCTGAGAGATAAGCACGACTGGCAGGTCTTAAAATCCCAGTTTATCGCTTTTCCCAATGATCATGACGATGGGCCGGACGCGGTGGAAGGGGCAGAGTACAAGCTTAAGAACATCGGCCGGGCCACTAAGCCGCCGCAGGGAGGCTCTTATGAACGACAGAAAGATTTTTAATTAATTATTCACTTATAAATTTTCATTTATCATGTCACAAGTAATCAAAACAATTGACAGCAAAAACCTCCTGGTAGTCACTGACGGTGACGAGGAAAACGCCGGTACCCTTCCGCTTAACAATCCCACCCCTAAAATTCTGGCCACTTCAAACGGCTCCCTGATTCGTGTGCTGGGTGATGTGGGCAGAGTGGAGTTTATCCCCATCGTCCTTAATGGTGGTCAGGTTACCCCCGGTAACCAGGAAAGCAAAACCCACGATATTCTCACCTTTGAGGAGCCGCAGCAGTGGGTGGTTCTTAGTCACTTCACTTCACTTTATGTAGAGTAAGGCCATGTTTCTCACTACTGAAGACCTTAACACCTCCCTTTACCCCGAGATACGGCAAGCTATATCTCGGGGTTTAGAGGTTACCGTATTGCTTCACATCAATGAGGCCCTTTCTTACATCGAAAGCCGCCTGAGGGCAAAGTATAACATTTCCGGGGAGTTTGCAAAGACCGGTAATGACCGGCACCCCTTACTGATTAAGTACGCCAAAGACATCGCCATCTACTTCCTCTACGATCTGCCGGAGACTATCCCGGCCAAAAGGCTGAAAGCCTACGAGGATGCCGTAAAGTGGTTAGATGACCTGGTCAGAGGGTATGCCGTCCTGCCGGGAGTTCCTCCGGCTCCGGCCGATGACTCAGACCAGGTCAAAGCCGGAGACATTTCCCTGGAGTCGGAACCCAAGCGGAGTAATTTTTTCTAATCGCAAATCCGACCAAAGCCGCCAAGCAATACCCCCTTTTAAAAAAGCCGCAACCCCTTTTAAAAAACGATGAAATATAAAAATCGTAGAGATGTACCACCCGAGAGAAAATAACGCCTTAAAAGCGACATTTTAATTTTTACAGTAATGGCAAAGAAGAAAACAGCCCAGACACCGCAGCCCAGAGTGACGTTCCCTATTATCCTCATGCCGAAGGATAATAGCCGACAGACTTTGCCCCTTTACAAAATGGCCAAAGACGCTGCGGACAGTATTTACTATCCTAACCGGCTTCTGCTCTATAACCTGTTTGATGAGGTTATCTTAGATACGCATGTGGACTCTTGTATTGATAAGGTCGTAGACCCGATCACAAACGTAAGCTGGGCCATAACCGATACAGAGGGTGAGAGCATCGAAGAAACGGAGGTGTTTCTAAACAGTCTCTGCTTCAATAACGTACTTAAATGGATTATTCAGTCCAGGCTTTTCAGCCATAGCCTTATTGAATTTATTAAGATTGGTCCCGGTCTTGAACCCAATGAGTTCCAGGTTGAGCTGGTTCCCCGCAGACACGTGAGCCCCGTTCACCGTATGGTTTTTCCTGACCCTAATATCATTGACCAGGGCTATGACTACACGGCACCACCGTTTAAAGGGCGGGTTCTGGAAGTGGGCGATCAAGACGATCTTGGAAAGCTTTATAAGGTTGCTCCTTATGTGATCCTCAAAAAGGGTGACATTTCAGACTGGGCCTCCTACTGTGAAGTGTTCGGCTCTCCCCTGCGGGTTGGCCACTATGATCCCCACGTTCCCGGAAATGAATCTGCTGTTATCCAGGCTTTGAAGAAAATGGGTAACCTCGGCTATGCGGCTATGCCGAACGGCTCCACTTTTGAATACATCCAGGATAGTAAGTCCGGAACAGGGAATACCGTTTACGAATCCTTTGCCGACTTCTGTAACAAGGAAATCAGCAAATGTTTGAACGGGCAGACCATGACCGCTGAAAACGGGGCGTCCTTATCTCAGGCGAAAGTCCACAAAGAGGTTTTAGACGATAAGAATCTCACGGATCGTGAATTTGTGGCCAAAGTCCTGACCGAAAAGCTTATCCCGGTGATGAGAAACTTCGGGTTTAATATCCCAGCCCGAGCCAAGTTCACCGTGCGTGATGAAGACGAGACCCTGACTAAAAAGGAGCGGCTGGAGATGGATTTACGCCTCCATAAAGAAGTTTCACCCCTAAAGAAGGAGTATTTTCAATCGGAGTACAATGTAGAGTTTGACGAAGAGCAACCAGAGCCGGCCACAGCTTCAGAGGACAAAGTCCCGGATTCGAAGGACGAAAAGCCGGAAGGTCGGGCAGGCGTGCCCCGGGACAAAAAGAAAACTACGTTTCAGCAGTTGTCTGATTTTTTTCGCCGGGCCCCTACGCGGTAGGGGCTGAAATGGTAGATTATCCGGAGGCCACGGCCTGGCAGAACTTCTCTGACGGAATATTCTTCCGGCTGAGCTCCATTTTTAAATCAGTACTAAAAGCAGTATTTGATTCTCTCAGCTCTGATGATTCCCCTGTGGCGGACTTCCCTAAAAACGCCGACTGGAATGATCAGCTATTCCAACACAATGCATCTCAATTGCTTTCTGCTGTAGATAAAGGCTTTGGCAAGGTAGTTTATGGAAGTCCATCAGAAGAGCTTCTTTTCCAACTTCGAAGATCTGCCGTTTTCTTTTCAGCACATAAAACTTTTTCCCAGGTAAAAGAGCTGGGCGACCTGATGATCCGACCAGACGGAACCATTCGTCCCTGGGCAGAATTCCGACGTATGGCCGCCCCGCTGGTTCAGAAATACAATATCACCTGGCTGAAAGCCGAATACGATGCCGCTCAGAGGTCGGCCCGTGCGGCTAAAAATTACCAGAAGGCTCTTAGCGACATGGATATCTATCCCAATCTTAAGTACCTGTCTTCTTTAGCCTCCAACCCGCGCGATAGCCACAAGAAGTTTTACGGCCTCGTCAGGCCGGTAGATGACCCCGTCTGGGCTCTTATTTTGCCGCCTTCAGACTGGGGCTGCAAGTGCAGTGTGGAGCAAACCACCGATCCGGTCACGTCTATCCCGGAAGATTTTGAGATGCCAAAAGGGCCGTTTGCGAATAATCCGGCGATTTCCGGAGAGCTCTTCAGCCAAGAGCACCCGTATTTTCAGAAAACCGGCAATCTGGACACCCGCGCGAACATTGAGATAGATAAAGGCCTTCAGGCACTGGTAAGAGATGCGGCCCGTGAAAAACTCATTGATAAGACTGTCTCTAACGGGGCCTTTAAGATCAATTTTTCGATTACCGGGATCAAAGAAGCGGCCAATAATCCGCACAGGGAAAAGGTGAAAAAGAACCTTCTCCTTGCCGATCCTGAAAGGCTGCTAAAAATCATAAAGGAGGCCAACTATGAAGGCTATGCACCCAATAATAAAGAAAGTAAGCGGCATGTAAAAAACTATCACTATTTCAGCTTCACGCTCGCAGGCCAGGAAACCTCGTATTTCGTGATGGAAGAGCGCACTGGGGGCGAGGGGCTAACCCTGTACTCGGTAGTTGAGCGTCTAAAAGAAAATGACCTCCTGAAGTGATACCGGTTTTACGCCCGGGCAGTTCAAAAGGCCATTTCTATATGACAAATATGAAAACAAAATAATTATAAACCAAATTCCATGAGGAGTTTAGCATCATTTTTAAAAGCAAAAGCAAAAGGGCTTACTGACTTTGTACGCCAAGATTCTATGCGAATCCTGGGCATTGAAGCGAAAAAGCACTTTCAGGAAAGCTTCCACAATCAAGGCTTCACAGATAAAGCTCTCCAGCCCTGGAAAGACGTTAAACGCCGGAAAGAATCAAGAAAGAGGCTTAACAAAGATGGATCTGTCGCAAAAAGTCAGCCGGCATCGCTTACCTCTCCAATCCTGGTTGTCACTAAAACCCTGCGGGACTCCATTGATTATAAAGTCTCCCCAAACATGGTAGAAGTCGGAACCGATGACGAAAAAGGAAAAGCCGAGGCTCACAATGAAGGTACCACCACCGCCGGCCGTGGTAACCGAACTACTATACCTCAGCGTCAGTTCATGGGAGAGTCAAGGGAGCTACGTAGAAAAGTAAGGAAAATATATGCCGAAAAGGTAAAACAAATTCTGTTAAAATCATGATCATTGAGCTACTTAAAAATATCAAAGCCGCCATTTCCGGGCTTACGGAGGTACGAATGATTGACTTTGACCGGGGCCAACTTGAAGCCCCGGAAAAGTACGAAAGCCTCCTGCAGCCCGCGCTTCTTGTTGGAATTCCGGAAGTAGATTGGCGTAATATCGCCCACAATCATCAAGATGGAGATGGTACTTTTTACACTAAAACCGTAGTAAGGCTACCTCACAATAATGCCTTTTATACCACTCCGGAATTTTCCGACTTTGATGATCTTACAGAAGATAACCTGAACGAGCTGCTCATTGAAGATGCCATTCATCAGGAGGTCGTCAAACTAAACTCCGTTATGCGGGTGCGTACCCAGGAGTATATCTCCGGCACCTTCTTTGTTACCGAGCATACCTACAGTTATGCCGAAAGATATACTCTGAAGCCCAGGTACAAGCCGCCTACCACGGCTATTACCCCCGGCATTAATATTATCCTGGATAAACTTAATAACCCATGAACACCGAAACATTAGACCGAATTTTTCTCTTTATCGCCATACTCTGCATTATAGCCAGTACTGTATTGCAATGCCGCAGCAATGACTATACGGAGTCAGCAAAACGAGAGGCTTCTGAAGCCCTCCAGCTTGTCAAAGCCCAGAGCCGGGAACTTCAGAAAGTACACGATATCAACCGCCGGATGTACCGTGCCCTTGACTTGATGGCTGGAGACAACCAGGCGGCCATTACGGAAATCAAGGCCCTGGACAGCACCTATAATCTATCGCTGGATAGTAACTCCCTGGCTATCCAACGAAAACGCCAGGCCATTGAAACCATGTTCCGTAATATTTTCAATAACCTGGAGTACAAATGAAAGCACTCATCATATTGACCCTTTTGTCAGTTAGAGCCGATACGCTCAGTGACTCCCTACGCCTCCAGCTCACCCGGCTTCAGACAGAGATAAACGCTGCCTTTGCCCTCTATGAGCTACAGATAGCCACTTGTTTACAGGCTAAGGAGCTCATAAAAGAAAGGAGCCTGGAAACCCTTGAAAGTAACCTCCGGGAGATACAAACACTCAAAACCCTCCTGAACACTCAGGAGCTAAGCATAGCGGAGCTTCAGGCCATTCGGTCAGAGCTACAGATAAACCTTACAGAAGTTAACCGGTTATTGAAAAAGCTCAAGCGGAGAATGGTAGTTGAACGTATCGCCGGATCCGCGGTAATCGGTACCCTTACCTACATCTTATTGACGCGGCCTCCATAGGCTTCATTAAACTTTATTTCCTTTGATTTATCTTTTAAAACTTATTTAAAACATGGAAAAACCGACCACCGGCCTTCAGCCCAAAAAACTCTGGTTAGAGGCCCGCTTCAAAGAAATATGTACGGCCATCGCCGCCCGTTATGATGCTTTGCAGTCCATACCCGTTGAGTGGATTGAAGAATATAACTGGCTCATTTCAGAACTTAAACCTACTGATAATGCAGAGTGATGCAGCCACATATTTAGTCTTGCTTCACAATTACTGTACGGCCACCTGGGAAGATCATACTGGTGAAATCAGTCATGGTTCTTTTCAGGTGGCAGGTTTACGTATCGCCATTGACCAGGAATACATTCAGGTGTACAAATCTGAACTGTTACTCCAGAGTATTCACAGCAGCGTTGGTATTTATGCGGTTTTGGAGAATGTGAGGCGGGTGGTATTTTTCTCTCCAAAATAATAGTCCCGCTCGGGAGTCTAAAATTCCTTTTCAAATCCACCAATGTTATATCATCCCCGAGGTAGCGGCTCGGCAAGTCTTGAAAAGTATAAGTTACGATGTCCACATTGTGGGCATGTCCTCTCTACAGGGGGCCTTCCTCCGGCTATTCTAGTGTGCATATTTCGTTGATCTATCATGCTCAATGTGGTCGAGAAGAATTTTTTTATGCAATTAGGGCCAGAGCATCTAAGAATGGCTTGGTAACTGTCCATTGAACGTGGGGATGTCCCCGTCAAAATCACTCCTCCTTTTTCATCTAGTTGCCTCCTTATAACATCTAAAACCTGAGGATCAGTTGAGGCAGATAGTACTTCTATGGCCACCCCAACACTACTTATAAGACTGGAAAACTCTCCTGTTTTCTCTTCTAGGCTATTTTTGAAATCTGACTCAATTTCTGCTTTAAAGCTCTGAGTATCTTCCTTGAACTCCTTTATCAGCGCGTTCTTTTGCTTTTTAAACCTATGTACAATAATAAACCCCCATCCTGTCAAGATTGCTATGATTAAACCAAAAACCGCAATAATTACGCTTACTACTATATATCCTGCGGTATAACCTTTCTCTAGTTGATCGGTTGCCGTTATTAAAAACTCTTTCTGTTTCTCTATTATATCATCTTTACTGTTCTTACTCATGACAGCTATCTCAACCGTATCACGAATAACAATTGGCTTCTTTTGAGCAATACAAGATATAGAAAGCAGGAGTGCTAAAAGGTGTAATAGTGGTCTCATAGGGTTAGTAACTTATTAAAATGCATATACTTATTGCAAATATACAAAAATCACCTACCTTGTGTCAATTTTAAACCATAAACCATTTACTGATATGAAAAACAAAACCTCAGCAGCTCTGCTGGCCTTCTTCTTAGGCGGTTTCGGTGTTCACAAGTTTTATCTGGGTAAAACAGCGCAGGGTTTTTTATACCTTCTCTTTTGCTGGACACTTGTACCGGCCATAATTGCATTTGTGGAATTCATCTTGTTTCTCACAATGGATGACAATACCTTTAACCTAAAGTATAATAATGGTCAGGGTATTTCGGTGACCGGCACGGCAGATGAACTTGAGAAACTCCACGGCCTAAAGGAAAAGGGCATCATAACCGCCGAAGAGTTTGAAGCTCGAAAAAGGCGCTTGATTTAAGAAATAAAGAAGGGAGCGTGGGCTCCCTTTCTTTGTTTTAGAGGCCTTTTTCCCCTTCTCTGCAAACTTGGAGTTCCGCTTCTAATTCTTTTATTCTTTGGAGAGAATCCAAATACAACTTTTCGTAACCATCAATTTCGATCGGTAACTCAGCAGTCAATAAATATCGACAATTAAGTGTAGGATAAGCCTTGGCCAATTTTTCCAAAAAAATTGCATCAGGCCTATTTTGAAACTTGAAAACGTGATTCATACGTGCAGGTAAAACCCCAATTAGGTCTGCAAAATCTTTTTGCTTTAACGTCATTCCATCCGGAGTAAGGTATCTAAGTAAATTAACTATTCTAACATTAATAGCATAATCCTCCGGCTTTTTTTCCTTTATGGCCATTTAAATATAAAATATTATATTTTCTATCGAAAAATATTGTAAATATCGAATTCGATATTTAGGTTTGTGTTGTCATTCAAATTAACGACACAAATATATGGCCGAAACATCTAACAATCCTAACTCTCGTAACCCCTTATTCCCTGAAGGCACATTTAAACACGGGGATTATGTTAAGATAGCTGCTATGTCAGGACTATCCAGGGCTACTGTAGTAGATACTCTTGTGTACCGACGCAGGAAGAACCAAGAAGTTATCAAAGCGGCTCAAATAGTTGCCCAGTTCAATAAACGTCATTTTAAAAACTAATCAATTCTATATCATGGACAATCAATTAATACCTATTACAGCCTCCACATCCGGAGAGCTTGCCGTTTCAGCTCGTGACCTACACAGATTTTTAAATGTAGGAAGGGATTTTACAAACTGGTGCAAACAAATGTTTGAATACGGTTTTGAAGCAGAAAAAGACTTTTCGCCAATTTTGGCGAAAAGTTCAGGAGGACGTCCTAAATCAGATTACGCACTCACCTTAGACACCGCCAAAGAAATCTCCATGCTTCAGCGATCAGAAAAAGGTCGTCAGGCCAGGCGTTATTTTATCCAGGCAGAAAAAGAACTCAGGCAACTTCATTCATCTATTACAGAAGCTCCAAAGGGCACATATTCTAAATTCCGCGAAGAAGGTACCTACATCGATGCCTACCACATCCCATATACCTCTGCTAATCTTGAAGGCAAAGTCGTACGTATGATCACCATCGGTGACCTTACCTGGCACAGTATTAATGACATCAATAACGCCATAGGCAGCCGTACAGATGCTACACAAACCGCCAAAATGCTTAATCGTTCTGGCAATAAAATGGCTGCCAAAATTCTACTGTTCGGTAATACTCAGCCAGCTTGGTTCTGTACCCAAACAGGCATGAACCTCATCATAGCATCCTCTCGTGTACTCAAAGCCCAGCGGCAGCATCAGGCTGAGTCCACAACTCCTGATGCACCAGAGTTTCCTTTCAATTTTCTTAACACCAAAGCCTCCGGTAACCAAAATTAAATTCCGTTATATGAAAACCTTTTTTGATCGAATCACCGGCCGGGAGGCCAAACAGCACAGAGCAGAAATCTCTGCCCTAAACAAAGACCTGAACTACAAAACCGCCCTGGTAGATGACTACCAGAGGCAATTAGCCAAAGCCAATACTAGCATAAACACCCTCAGGGAGGCAGAGCGAATTTTAAGAGACAACGAAGCTGAGTATAAACACCAGATCAAAACCCGTGATGCAGAGATAGCCCAGCTAAAAAAGAACCTGGAGAATTCTGCCCAAGAGGTTCGCCATGCTGAAACGGTGGTAGATAAAGCAAACAAAAACATCACAAACCTCACCAATGAGCTTAATCGCCGGGTGGATCAGTTCAATGATCTGGTAAAAGATAACTCCCGCCACCTGAGTAAAATCAGCGAACAGGAATCCCGTATCCAGTTCCTCTCAGACCAACTTTCTGCAAAAAACGCAGAACCTACCCGCACCACAAAAATCAAAGCCCTTAAGGCGAAAGCATGAAGCTCATCGGCGGAGACATATACGTGACCCTCATCCAGGTACAAGACGCCTGTGGTTTATCCTATTCGTACCTGAAGGATATACTGTCTCGCGGCTCACACCATTGGCAAACCATCAAGGATCCGGATGATCTCCGCCGTACCCTTATATTATATAAGGTAATGCTTCCCAAATACCGCAAGCAGCTTGCAGACTTCTACTGCCAGGGGGCAGACCCTAAAACCTGGTTAAACCAAATCCCTGCAAAGGTAGAAACCGGCATCATAGACGCCGTTATTACTGCCTATAATGATTTTGCCTCTTACCTTCGTTACTATGCCTCCGCTCAGGGAGCAGACGAACGTAAAACCCAAAAGACCCGTAAGTATCTGGCTCGTGCAGCAAGCTGTATGGCCGCCATACACATCTACTATAACCAGCAAGGCCTGAGCCTCTCTGATCGTAAACCTATCAAAGAGGTATCGGAATACCTTACAGAAGAAAAAGATGTCCTATTCCCTAAAGGCTACTCCTACATGAAGTGTTCGGTTCGTCACATTCATGAGGCCCTTAAAGAGCTGGCCGCTGGTACACCTATAGATGAAGTGATTACCCAGCCGCGTATGGGCAACGAAAACCGTCTGGGCGAAGACCACGCCTATATCAAAGGAGCCGTGGCCCGGATGCTCACCACCGGTAAGAACCCCACCGTGGCAGACATTGTGCGGAAGGTTCAATTTCTGGCCATTCGGGAGCAGAAACGCAAACCGTCAGAGTCTACCATTTATAACTATGTGGCGGAGATGCGAAGCTTCACCACATTACAGCGTTACGGTTCAGATACTAAAGCGGCGGCGGCTCTCCGTTTTAACATACCCACAGGTAAAGCCATGTACAGCGGCGACTGTTGGGAAATGGACGGTACCAGGGTTCAGCTTCAGCCGTTCTCCACTGCAAACAAACTGGAGTACCTATATATTGTAGCTGTAAGGGATGTCTATTCCGGTGCTTTCCTCGGCTGGGCATTCGGTCTCTCCGAGTCCGGCCTTATGTATAGGGAGGCCCTAAAAATGGCCGTAACCTTATCCGGTTATTTGCCGTTCGAATTACGACATGACCGTTTCCCTGGTCATAATTCTGATGAGACAGAAAGGCTTTTTGAAGCCCTCCGTAATAAAGGCTGCAAGCTTACCAAAACTTCGGTGTCCTCCGGAAAAGCACATTTAGAGCGGGCTTTCGGTACCCTTCAAAGCGTCTTTGAATCAGACCGTCATATCTGGGTTGGTCAGGGTATCAAATCAAGTCGTAATTATGCACGTCCTACAGCCGAATATCTGGCTCGTGTCCACAAAGAGCTGAAGGCTTCAGGCTTCAGTTGGGAGGATGCCTGGAGGCAGGAAAACGAGGTAGTTCTTACCTATAATTACACGCCGATAAATCTGTACTCTAAAAGATACCGCACCATTAACCAAAGTCCGATAGAGCTGCATGACAGTGACACCGAAAAGCCCAACACTATACCGGTAGAAAGCTGGGATATTTCTGAGCTATTCTGGGCTACCAGGAAAGTCACCATTCGTAACTACTCCGTGCAGATAGAAGTCAACCGCCAGCAATATGTGTACATGCTCACGGATGAAAAATACTATAACATCATTCGTAATCATACTACTGTTCTGGTTCGCTTTGATGCGGCCGATATGAGTGAAGTCATGCTGTTTGATTCATTGTACGGCACCTTCCTAAACACCGTTCAAAACTTCCAGGCTCCACAGCTCTATGGCCCTAATCCGGAATATGGCAAACTGGCTATAGAGAAGGAAAAACAGAAAGTACTTAAAAGCAGATTAAAAGCCGAGCTGGAAGAAACTACAGCCGCCTGCTCTGATGATATCCTCGGAATCAGTATCAGCCATCTGATCCCGAAACAAAATGCCGAACTGGCTGAGTCTTCAGCTATGGCGGGCTACTGGCGTAATACTGTACCGGTTTCGGTAGAAAGCGCGCCTTCCAAGAAAAAAGACCAGGTGTCAAAGCGGATACCAGATAGTTCCCGGCTGATGACCGAAGACCCATTATCAAACATTCTAAACCAACTCTGATACCATGATAAATCAAACTCAAAAGCAGGCTATTTTAAACCTTATAGAAAGGGAAAAAGACATACTCGGGTCTTACTCTAAAGTGGCCACAAAAGTAGGGGTAGCCATAGCTACCATTACTAACCAAATGAAAAACCCTGAACGGTGGCCATTGGTAAAAGACACCATGTGGGTTAAGGTGGGTAAAGCACTCGGATTCACCTTTCAGAAACGCGAGTGGAAACTGGTTGAAACTACAAATTCCCGGCTGATGGCCAGTGTGCTTAAACTTGCTCAGGAAGAGTCCATGTTTATTGCCATAAGTGAAAAGGCAGGTTCCGGAAAAACCGCGGGGATTGCTTCCTATAAACGTGAAGACGAAACCAATATGGTGTTTGTCCTCCAGTGCGAAGAATGGACAAAGAAACAGTTCTTATCTGCCTTGGCTCAGTCGCTTGGTTTAACAGACTTCACGGGTAACTGTCTCCGAATCGGAAACCTCATTATTTCCGCTTTAAAAGAGCGGGCGGCCATTGGTCAGCCGCTTCTGATCTTAGACGAAGCTGACAAGCTCCGCCCATCAGCACTACGTTTCATTATCCATTTTTACAATAACCTGGAAGACGAATGCGGACTCGTAATATGTGGCACCGATAACCTCGAAAAGGAAATCAAGCGCGGCGTTCTGAAAGCCTCTAAAGGCTATGATGAAATAGACTCCCGCCTGGGCAGAAAGTTTGTACATCTGCACGGCATTTCCGAAAAAGATTGCATTAACATTTGTGCTGCTAATGGCATTTCAGATTCGGGAACTATCTCCAAAATCTGGCGGGAATGCGAGCCCAAAGACAGGCTCATCAACGGCAAATATCTTGAGGTTATTTCAGACCTACGCCGCCTGAAACGTATTGTTCAGCGTGAACTTAAAACGTCCTCTTTTGTCACTCCAGCCGCAAGTGAAAACCTTAAGATTTCCAATGTTCAACCCTCAATTCTTAACTGATATGCCTTTTGAATTTATCTCCAAATTTCCGGAGCTTTTTCGCACCAAAAATGATGCAGTAGCCTGGCCTGATACAGTTGAAAAGGGTTGCTCTGAACACGCCCTGTTACTCACCGTAAGTGTTCAGGAAACTGAGCCAAATGTACGTTTCAGCTATACCGGAGACCCGAACGTTGTGGCTCACTTTCTGATCTCTGTTATCATGACTCAGCCGGAACTGGCCATAGCCTTGTTAAATAATCTCTCAGAAGACCCTGACGTCATCGCTGAGATACTTCATAACCCAAATGCAAATTAATCATGAGCAAACCTATTACTACCGTTCGTGAAGCCAAAGTTTACCTCAGCATGTACTTCAGCTTTAATGATGAGTTAAGGTCATATAGCCATGAAATCACTGAAAGTGGAGTCATTAACAAAACTCATATAGACCAGCTTTCAGAGGCTGAAATCATCGAAGTGGCCAATGACGCCAGGTACGAAATTGAAGCCGAAATAGGCTATTTAAAACAGTCACTTTAAAACATACATATCATGACAAAGAAAACAGAAACAGCACAGGATTTAGCGGCAAAATATGCCTTTAAAATCCTGGCACTTGACAAGATCGAAAAAGACGCTAAGGACGAAAAAGACAAGCTTAAAGAAGAGCTCACAGCCCTTTGCAATAGTGTCTTTGACGAACAGTTTCAGGATGGCTCCTGGGAGCTCCCTGAAGCCGAAGCCGTAGTGAAATTAGCCCTCAATCCCCATAAGGTGATTGATACGCGATCCGGCAAACCTCTTGAGCCAAAAGCCCGTCAGGATATCGCCATGCATGTGGCAGATAAATACTGTGTAGTTGATCTGAACGTGCGTGAAATCCAGGCCTCAGTGGAGCATGATAAGCAGCTCAAGAAGGTGCTTAACAATCACCATCTACAGATTATTCAGGAGACCAGATACGATGTCAAAAAACTCAAATAGACTATGCAAAATTCAGCCCAAACCAAACAACCAAAAAGAGCGGCTTTAAATGCCCGGTTTCATCAGCTTTTATCACAGAACCATTGTGATGCGGATGATAAAGCAGCTATCGTTAATCAGGTCTCCGGAGGGCTTTACACTTCCTCCAGAGACCTTTCAGATGCCCAACTTCAGGACGCTATAAAAGTGCTTGATGGTCTCCGAAATCAATCTATAAAAAAGATGCGGGCCAAAGCCATAAACAAGGCCAAAGAGCTGGGCATATTACCTGACGAAATCTACATTCCGGCAGACTGGAAAGGCCTTAATACTTTTTGCCAGAACACATTTCAAAAGAACTTCAATCAGCTCACTTTTGATGAGCTGCGTAACTGTATCACCGGTCTCGAAAACTGGCAGGACAATCGCCGTTCCAGAGCCATAAAAGAGCTATTATCATGACCCATATTCAAGACCTTCTTTTGCTGCCGTTTTACCTCTATTCTTTGAAAAAAGACCGGCATCTTTTTTCAAAAAAAATAGCCGCTTGGTCATCTCGTAGAAGACGGTCGCTGGTTGGGAGAATCTTAAACCTTCTTACCCATGCATAGCACTTTACAACTAACTGTTTTAGAGCTTCAGATTGCTACACAGGCACTGGATAAGATCGTGCAGGTGTACACCCCCGATGCTCCGCTTGCAGGTCTGATAAACGAGACAGGAAGAGAACTCATGGGCAGGGTATTAGTCAGGGCTAATAAACTGGTATGGGAAGGCCGCATTCGCTGTACTTTCCGCCTCAAGCCTGTAGACATCTACTGCCTCAGAGTTATGGAGCAGGCAGGCCTGCTGGCTAAACTGGAAGTTATGGAACGACACATATTAAATAAGCTATCAAACCCTTATCAATATGGCAAAAAGAAAAAACAAAAAAGGCCTTAGGAACGAAGCCCTGAGAGCGCAATTCCATAAGCTCGTAAATGTGAAGAAACTGCAATCCGCCTATGCTATTCAGATGCTGGCTGACAAGTATTTTCTTGATGCAGAAACAGTCCGCTTCATTGTTTATGGGATCGGCCACTACAAACCCAAACCCGCAGAAAATACTCAATTATCACTTTTTTAACTACCGTTCAAATGGAAGTCATTATTACCCTGATTAGGCTCACTATAGTGCTTTTTACAGCTCTCGTATTGTTGGCCACACTTGTGCTGATGATACCCTTCATAATCTTATATCTATGTACACCAAAACCTAAATATATATGTCTTCAATCACCAATTACGAGGCCTTAAAGAACCAGGTTCTTTCCCTCGAAAAAGATGCCATCGCTTTCGAACAAAAAGGCAACAAATCTGCCGGAACCCGCCTGCGTCAGGGGCTCCAGGAAACCAAAGTATTAGCCCAGCAGATTCGCCAGAATGTGCAGGCTAAAAAGAACGCAAAGTAATTTTTCAACGGGTGTCTACCCCCTTATCTTCTCGGGAGTAGACACCCCAAAGCCAACTCTTAATCAAGTACAAAAATGAAAAAATCAACGATTCAAGTTCAAATTCCTGAAGGCTTCATGATAGAGGCTTTCAATCAGCAAACTGGTGAAGTCACCATTACGCCGAAGCCCAAAGACCTACTGGGTCGAATAACAAGTTTTGAAGAGGTTTGCCAGGAAGCTAGCGTAGATCCTGCGGATTACGTTACCAGCAGCTCTGAACCGATGGACATTTTATTGAATCAGGTAAAACGCATCGGTCTCCTATCTAAGGTGTTTAACCAGGGCGAGGTCTTAGACGCTGCAAATACGAACCAGGAAAAATGGTTTCCTGTATATGAGCACTCCGTGTCGGGCTTCCGGTTTGATGGCTCGGATTGCACGATCACGGACGCGGGCTCGATCCTCGGCCCACTCCTTGGATTTAAAGATGAGGAGACCTCAGATTATGTTGGTAAGACATTCCTGGAGGAATATAAAATAGTACATTTTCCAATTTCAAAATAAAATACAATGAACAAATCAATTGACACCTTCGAGAAAGTATGTACTGAGCTCGGCAAAGACCCCCAAAATTACACCGTCAACCCGGACTGGCACGTACACGAAAAGTATGCAATGGGCATCAAAAGACTCCTGCTGATCCATAAGTTTCATCAGGGCGGTAAGGAAGTAACTTTCGCAAATAAAAAGAACAAGTGGTTCCCTTACTTCTGGCCTGTATATGACGATAGTGGGCGGTTGTCGGGCTTCCGGTTTGATATCTCGTATTGCACGAACGCGGGCGCGTCCTCGATCCTCAGCCCACTCCTTCGCTTTTTGGATGAAGAAACCAGCAGTTTTGTCGGCCGGACTTTCCTGGAAGAGTTCAATAACGTCCTGATGCTGGAAAACGAGCTTTAAAATATTGGGTTGTGCGGTGCGGCTTGGGGTTCCTGCGGTTGTCAGGCTTCCGGTTTGATAACTCGAATTACACGAACACGAACGCGAACTCGATCCTCAGCCCACACCGTTGTTCTTTGCGCCGCAGACCTTGCCAACAGGGCAAAAAATAAAAGTTTAAAAGGGCATTGGTAGGAATAATACTCCGAAGATGACCGACTCAAACAAAGGAATTATGAAAAGAGTAGGTAATATCTGGCAGAACGTAATAAGTATGGAAAACCTGGAACTGGCCGCTCAAAAAGCCCGAAAGGGGAAGAAAAACAGGTATGAGGTTAAGCAATTTGACGAGAACCCGGCAGAAAACCTATCCCTGCTTCATAGGATGCTCTATGATAAAACTTTCACTACATCAGTATATAGGACTTTCAAGATATATGAGCCTAAAGAGCGTGAAGTTTATGCATTGCCTTATTTTCCTGATCAGATTGTGCATTATGCGACTATGAATTATTTGCAGCCGATTCTAGCATCCACATTTACCGCCGATACGTATGCGTGCATTCCCGGCCGGGGGATCGGGAAAGCCTTTAGAAATCTCAAAAAGGCTCTAAGTAATAGGGAGAATACCACCTACTGTCTCAAGCTGGACATCAGAAAATTCTATCCTACAATCGACCACACAATCCTTAAAAATCAAATCCGAAGAAAGGTAAAGGATAGGGATTTCTTGTGGCTAATCGATGATATTATTGATAGCGTACCGAAGGGAATACCGATCGGAAACTTTATTTCACAGTATTTCAGCAATTTTAACTTAACCGGGTTTGATCACTGGCTTAAGGAAGAAATGAAGGTAAAGCATTATTTCCGGTATGCTGATGACATAGTGATCCTGCACCATAGTAAAGATTATCTGCATCAGCTAAGGAGAGAAATCAGTAATTACCTGGAAGAGAATCTAAGACTCCAGCTTAAACCCAACTACCAGGTTTTTCCGGTCGCCGCCCGGGGAATTGACTTTGTAGGATATGTATTTTTTCACACACACATTTTGATGCGAAAGACAATTAAGAAGAATTTCGCCAGAGCAGTCCACAAAAGAAAACCAAGACAGAGCATTGCTGCATACTACGGATGGGCTAAGCCCTGCAATTCAAAAAACCTTTTACGTAAACTGTTAAAACATGAAGAATTTCAAAGATTTCAATATCAATCTTAAAACAAACACGTTTTCCGGGCCAAAAATCAAGATCAGTAAAGTGCTGAACCGGCTCATAACGGTGCATGATTTTAAGATTGAAGAATCAAATTTCGCCGGAAAACGTGTAGATATGCAAATTGAGATGGGAGGCACAAAACACGTCCTCTTTACGGGTTCTAAAGTTCTTATGGATATGATTCAGAGAATACCTAAGGAAGGTTTTCCCTTTGAAACGACTATAGTAGAGGAAAATCAAATGTTTATGTTTACCTGACTGTTATGAAAATCACTTTCAAAAAGAACTACAATGCCAAACTGGATGCCGCCTATTACTTGGCCATCCTGCCTTTCAGCCCGGATCATCGAACCGGGGCTGATTGCTCTATATACGTTGCTACCCGCCATCACCATGACGCCCAGATTGTACATATTGAGCCGCTTTGTTTAAATGATCTGCAAGACTGGCAGACTCTAATGGATGTTGGCCTCACTGCTCGGGAATACACCGCCAAAGTGTTGGAGTTTCGACCCGATACCACCCTTACAGATTCATTCCTGGAGCTGATAGTATTCCGGAAGAAACCAGAAGCTGTAAATGAAAAGATTGCCTTATTTTGTCGCCATTACGAGGCCTATGCTGGCATCAAATACAAGATCAAACCGGCGGAAGTTGGAATGCTAAAAAAGACTGAAATAGACGAAGATTTAGTAGCCAAATTCTTTGTCTGTACAGAGTTCTGGGCAAAGGTGAAATCGGTCAGTTACTACTGCAAAAACATAAACGAGATTAAACGCTTACAGCATCAGAAAACCTCCTCCTCACATCCAAATTTCTGGGATAAAGACTACTTCTCCCGGCTCCCAACAGAGAAGGTTACAGAGTATTATCGGCACCTGAGAAGCTTGGGCTTAAAGTCCAGAAAGAACTCACTGGGAGACATTATTGCATGGGAAAAAGAATAACCGTAAGATACAAGAAAGGCCCTCGAAAGAGGGCTTTTTTGTGTTGTACTTTTCTAAGTCATATATCCCAAAAAGGTGGCACAATAAAGTGGCACAATTTCCAAAAGTACACAATTATGCCACCTTTTAAACAACTATTAAAAAATCCGGAGGACTTTCTTCAAGTTTCCCAAAAAACCACAAAAAAAGCCCTCAAGGGGCTTAAAAATTCAAATACTATTAAAATTACCCTATTAAAATAGGGGCTTTGTCACATCAAATATTAAACGTAAATTCAAGCCATATTAAAGAATGTGTACTTTTGGAAGTAAAGACGCCATTTATAAGTGTTTCAGAATAACCATTTTATAAAAAACGCCATTTACTTTTAGAACTACCCCTCAATCATCGCTTAAAGAAGATTCATTGATAAGCAGCACAATGGGCTTTCCAGCCGGGGCGAAGTTGCTCTGTGGTGCCAGTTTGCCGCCCCGGTACTGCCATTGGAGGTAGGGGCGCTGCGCCAGGAACTGCAACACTTTATCGTGTACGTTTCCGCCCCGGTTAAAACGCAGGTCAAGAATAGTGGCGTCCTTCTGGTTTTCCTGCTCCACCATATCCAGTAAGAAAGATTCCAGGGCCTGACCGCTCATGTTTTTCATGTGGGAATACGCGATGCGGTTCCCGCTCAGGCGGTCTACCCGGTTCCGGCTTTCCCGTATCCATTCGTCATACAGTTTGTCTTTGAAAGAGAAGCTGGCTTCGGGGTGTATTTTCACGGTGAAGGGCTTGCCGTTTCTTTCCAGTTCCAGGGTGATCTCTTCCTGTAGAGTAGGCAGGGTAAAGTACTGGTCGCGGTCTTTGCTTTTGTCTACTTTTACCCCGTTTACCGCAGTCAGGATATCCCCTTTCTGAACGGGGGCGCTGCTTCCTGCCGATTTACGTACGATACGGTCTACCCGATAGGGGTTCGTTTCGTCAAATACAATGCCCGTTTCGTTGGTTACATATTTCAGGTAAGTGCTTTCTTCTGCTCCGTTAGAAGTGAAGCCGAGGTGAGAAGAGTTGAGCTCGCCCAGGAGGTCGTTTAGCAACACTCTCAGGTCTTTCCGGCTGTTCACAAAGGGAAGGTAGGCTGCGTACCGGTCGCGTTGGGCCGGCCAGTCTACCCCGTGAAAGGTGTCGTTGTAAAAGTTTTCCTCCAGTCCGGCCCAGGCCTCGTAATACATCTGGCGGAACTCGCTTTCCAGGTTTTTCAGGAATTTGTAGGAGACGGCTATTTTCTCAGTTTTGTTGGATTCTGGGGAATAGGTATGGATGTCGCCGCCCGTCAGTACATAAAATTTATCGCCTGCTTTGATCAGGGAAGAGAAAGGCCGGTCGGCCACTTTTTCGGTTTTGTCGGGTTCAAAATCGGAGGTTATGGTGCGGAAGAATGCGGTCTTTCCTTTTTCCTCATTGGAATTATAAAAAATATAGTTTTTTTCTTTTACTGTAAACGTCACAGGACCGTATTGGGTGCCGAACAGGTTGGAAACCGGGGTGACCCGGTCAGACAGGTCTTCGGTGTTGATGCGGACCGTTTTCGGAGCGAGGCTGTCTTTTTTGTTTTCAAACAGTTGGTCAAAATGGTCAGAACGGAAAGGTTCCGCGTACCAGTCGAGCGACATGCGGTAAACCGTGGCATTTTGCATACCGAAGGGGTAGGAGGGGGTGGTGCGGTTGCTGGTAAAATAAATATAACGGCTGTCTGCCGACCATACCGGGCTGGCTTCAGTGACACCGGTTTGGGTAAGGTTCAGGGTCTTCTTTGCCTTGATATGATGCACGAAGATATCCTGCTCAAAATTCCGAATAGCCGTAAAGAGAATGTATTCCCCGTCGGGTGAGAAAGAGGGAGAGGAGTTCTGGAAGCCCCAGATTTCATCTTTTACGGCTACGGTTGACCGGAAGTCGGTCAGGTCGAGTAGGCGAACCTCGTCGCGACCGCTCAGGTACACCGCCCGGGAGAGGTCATGATTAAGGGTGAGATCACGGTTATTGCGGGCGTCGGTGGTCAGTTCTTTCAGGTGGCCGGTGCCGTCGGCATTGACGGTATACAGGTTTTGGTATCCGTTCCGGGTTTGGTTAAAAAGGAGGGTACGGTTGTCTTTCAGCCATTTTACCTCCAGTACCCTTTCTTTGCTTTCCAGTACTTTCCGTACGAATTTCCCTTTGATGTCAGACACGAACAGCTCTCCCCGGGATACAAACGCCATCTTTTTTCCGTCGGGCGACACATCAAAGGCCGAAATGTTTGCTTCGGTTTTAAATTCCTGGTGTTTCACCAGTGGCGTGTTATAATTTGCACGGAAATCCAGAGGCAGGGTTTGGGTAGTGGCGACATCATATATAAACAAGCGGTAGTCTTTTTCAAAGATTACCTTTTCGCCGTTGGCCGATACCGAGGGCCGGCGGATGGAGGTAGGGAAGTCGGTCAGAGCTCTGGGTGTTCCCTTGCTCAGGGAACAGAGGTTATACTCCCCGTTTTTTTCATCGGAAATAAAATAAATCACCCCATTTCGGTCTACGGAGGGGTTCAGGTCTTTGCCGTTATAGGTGGTGTATTGGGTAAATTTTCCGGTTTTGGGGTGATAACCCAGCAGGTCGGGATTGTTCTCCCCTTTGTATCGTTTCCGGGTGATCTGTCCGTCGCTTTCCATGGTATGGGTGAAGATGTATTCGCCGGAGGGGGTTTCGGCCAGGGCGTTGGAGGTATTGAAGAAATGGGAAAACAGGCGTTTGGCTGTTCCTCCGGTCACTTCTACCGAGTAGCTTCCAAAATTGTTGTACCGGTCGGAAGTGAAATAGATTTTCTTGCTGTCCCAGGACCAGTTCTCCATGCGGTCGGTGGCCTGGTGCCAGGTAAGCTGACGAATCTCTCCGCCTTCCAGGGGCATGACGTACACGTCGTAATTGCCGTATTGGTTCGAGCTGAAGGCCAGCCATTGGCCGTCGGGCGATACCCGCGGGTTCATTTCCTGGCCTTGCAGGGCCGTGATGCGCAGGGCCTCGCCTCCGGCCACAGGTACTTTCCAGATATCGCTGTCAAAACTGAAGTAGGCGGTTTTCCCGTCAGGGCTCAGGGTAGGGTCGGTAGCAAAATGGGGGGCGGATTGGCTGTGGGCCACAAAGGCCGGAGCGAGCAGGCCCGTCAAGAGTAGTAACTTTTTCATAAGTAAGGCTTTAATAAAGGCCCTAAATTACGAAATTGCGCGATTTGAACAGCGAAATTGAACATATTACTTTATCCGGTCTTTTCCGCAGGTTCCGTAAAAGACCAATATCATTCTCTTGTTTCTAATATTCTGAAGACTTTGGGGATACAAAATGACATCCCTATCTTATTTCTGTTTCAGTAAAATTTTGCTTGTAGGCAAAAAATGAGTGAAATTCACAATTGCTCAAAATCTCGCATTATTTTTATCGTAGTATTGTTATACATTTGCGTAGCTTCTCTAAAACTAAGTTATTTAACCCGTATAAAAATTGGATTTTCTTCAGAAAAGTATTGTGAAGAAATCAAGAGTAATTTTATGGGCAATTGTTAGTAATTTATTAAACAATTAAACATTAAAGTTATGGAAAACTCACTGGCAATAGCAAACTATTTTATTAATAAGGCAAATTCCTCAGGTGCGGAAATAACCCCGATGAAGGTTGTAAAGTTAGTATATATAGCAAATGGTTGGTATTTAGGCTTGGTTGGGCAGCCATTAATTAATGAACCCGTTGAAGCCTGGAAGTACGGCCCTGTCGTTCCAAGTGTCTATCATGAATTTAAGAAGTTTGGAGGGAAACAAGTTACAGACCCTGCTCAAATACTTTCAGGGCATGACGACACGCAATTTGAACTTCAAGACCGAGGGTTTGAAAAATTTTTAGATAAGATATGGGAGGTGTACGGCATTCATGACGGTATATATTTGTCAGCAATAACACATAAGCCTGGTACTCCTTGGTATGTAACGTGGAATAAGTATGGGAATATGCAAAGGCACGCAGAAATTCCAACTGAACTTATTAGTAGCCACTACAAACAATTAGCAAGCAGGTAGCTTTATGAAGCCAGACACAACTCCTCAAAAAGCACAACCATTGATCACCGATAAACTTATAGAAAAAATTAGCGGAGAGGAAGAAGATCGTGCTGAAAATGAGAAATTTAATGATGAGCTTCGACAAACCTTAAAAGAGGAGTTAAAAGAGCAAAAGGCTAGAAATGATCATAATAGATCTGAAACTTTTAAAGATATATTTCATTTCAGTATTGGGTTTGTCCTACGTATACTATTATGGGGTTCTGCACTTATTTTAATTGTAAGAATTTGGCATTTGGTGATTCCTTCTTGGCAAAGATGGCTCTCTGAAGATGAGTTGGGAGAGATTGATAAATTACTTTCCTATATAATAGTAGGTTCATTTGGCTCTTTTGTTATGAAGTATATGCAAAAGAATATTGATTAGGAAGTTTAAATGAGGGGTTAGTTCCACCTAATAATCATCCCCTCTCCCATTTAGTAATAAGATTGCTCAATTTCGTGAAACAATTTAGGGCACATTTTAAAGGTTTCGGTCGTTCGCGTTTCTAAAATCGCCTACAGGCGCGTATATACGTTCCAGCCGTGGCTCTCGGTGTTGTCAGGGGAGGGTTCGGGGAATGCTTCGGCTTCCTGAAGTGTTGCGAATTCCTTTTTGTAGAGGGTGATGGCCTCCGGGGTAACGTCTTTGAGGTAGATTACGAAGTATTTCCCGCTTTTTGGGCCATCGCCTTTCAGCAGGTAGCGGTTGTTTTCCTGTTTCAGGATGTCCATACGGTATTCTACGGTGTAGGCGGGGCCTTGCATGGTATAGAGGATGGCCCTGTCGGTAAAATCATGTACGGAGGTTTGAAGGCCCGATCCCTGGATTTCAAAATCCCAGCGGTATTTCCCTTTCACGGGGGTGTCTGATACGGTAAGGGCGAGGAGGAGGAACGATAGGAGGTACATAAGTATATGTTTTTAGATGAAAAAATCGGATTAATTTGAAAATAGCAACCCGGAGAAGTTTACGTTTAAAGTGACAAAAAATGTTCTTCCCGATGAGCCGGAAGAGTAAAAGCTATTGACTTCGGGCGTGTAGTTCCAGATATTGTCTATTCCGGCACTAAGCGTGAGGTAATCGCGGTAGCTTCGGGAAGCCTGTACTCGCCAGATGCCGTAGCCGGGATAGCGAATGAAATAGAATTCTCCGCCTTGGTCTTCCGTATATACGCTTGTGCCGCTAAGGTATTTTCCGTTCAGGCTGACTACCGTACGGTGGTGGTCTTTCCCCCAGGTATAATCGGCTTTGAAAACCAGGGTATGCGGACGGGTGTAAGAGACGTTTTGGTGGTCTGCCTGGCGCCCGTCGTGCGTAAAGGTATATCCTACCTGTACTTTTCCTCCTCTCAAAGGTAAGAATGCGGTATTGAGTTCTATGCCTTTTAGTACCAGGCGGTCGGCATTGAAATAGTACACGGTATCGTTGGCCGCGTTCCAGAGCAGACTCATCTTCTCCCGGATATGATGACGGAAAACGTTAACCGATCCATACATTTTTCCCCGGGAATAATCGGCCGTAAAGGAAAGTGTCCTGCTTTTTTCCGGCTTCAGGTCCGGGTTGCCGATGATCTGGAACATGCCCAGGTGATCCCAGTTGGTATAGAGTTCTTTGAGGCTGGGTGAGCGGAAGCCCCAGGCGTAAGAGGCCCGGAGGCTAATCGGTTCGGAAAAGGTGTGCCGGGCGGAAAAAGAGGGGCTCAGATTGCCTCCGTAATTGGAGTGTTTGTCCCACCGCATGCCCGTGAGCAGGTTCAGGCGGGTAGTAGGGGTGTAGTCGTGCTGGGTGTACAAGGTGTAGCTGTCGGTGCCGAACTTCTCTCCGCTTTGGAACATGTAGGTGGAAAGGCTTTCGCTCAGGTATTCCAGTCCGCTGGTCAGCATTTGTTTGGAGGTCAGTTGATTATTGGAGATGAGACGCAGATTATGCAGGCGGTGGGTATAATCTTTTTCTTTCAGGTCTATGCGGTGGTAGAAATTATATTTATTGTAGGTGCTGAAATTATAGCTCAGGTCCAGTTGGTTTTGCCGGTTGATTTGTAAGCTATTGCGAAGCAGTGTATTGTAGCTGTAGTAAAGGTTATGCATTACGGTACCCTCGGCACCGGCGTTGAAGCGTTCTCTCTGCAAGTAGGTGCCTTTCACCTCGGAGGTTAGCCGGTCAGAAAAGCGATAAGATAGTTTTTGTTCCAGGTTAAGGGCTTTCCCGCCTTCCACTTCCTTTTTCCGTAAGACGGCATCGGTCACCACTTTGTCGGGGTAAATGCGTTCCAGGTAGGCCCGGTCTTCCAGGATGTAGTTACGGGAAGTTTTCCAGAGGCCTGAGGTGTAGCTGCTTAGTTTTTTGTGACGGATGCCCGCGTTGAGGGCATATTGCTGTTCGCCGAGGCTACCGACGCGGGCGTTGAGGTTAAGTTGTCGGGTGTTTTTTTTGGTGATAATATTGATCACACCCCCCATGGCATTGGAACCGTAGAGGGTGGAAAGCGCGCCTTTCACGATCTCCACCCTTTCGATATTGTTCGGGTTCAATAGGTCATAATCGATGTTGTTGCGGGTTTCTCCGGCTATCCGTTCCCCGTCCAGCAGGAAAAGTACATAGTTGCCGTCTAATCCCTGCAAGTTGATATTCGGAACATTGGCGTTGCTGGTAAACTCTAAGCCCGGCAGTTCGGCTTCCAGCAGGGAGCGGAAATTGCCCGGATTTAACTTCTGTATCTCCCGGGCTGTAATTACGCGGGTAAGTACCGGACTGTCTTTTACCAGTTTGGGGGTACGCGTACCGGTGATCACCACCTCGTGAAGATACAGGATATCTGTTTCAAGGGTATCCGGCAGTGCCGGGGTTTGGGCGTTGGTTCCCATGGCTACAAAAAATAAAAACCCGAACATGTTTTTCATCATGACGCAGGTCAGAGGGAGGTCGAGCCGTCGGGCTGGTAGGCGTAGTCGAGGCTGATCACCATGGTTTCGTTTTTATCGCTGAGGTAATTGGTGAATTTCAGCTTGGCGTAGTTCCCTTTGGCTGTTTTGATGATATATACTTCGTCAAAGAGGGTGTACACCGGGGGCGGATTGCTCGTGTCTACGTCTAACCAGTTGATCTCCGTGTTGGCCGGTTGGTCTTCAAATACGGGTACGGGCAGGGTAAATTTGGTCATGATCGACTTGGTGCCGTCTGCCACATAGCCGGTGGTGGGGGCTATCGCGATTTGAGAAAGTTCTTTCGCTTCCGTTTTAAGCGCTGCGCCGGCGCCCTGGCCCGATAAACCTCCGTTCAGGCGCACATCGTTCCGGTGAAAGGCGATGTCCCAGCTCAGGTCAGAGGAGAAAGCCTCCTGGGCTACTGTAACTACCTCCCCTTTTTCAAAAGAAAAATATACCCAGTCGGCATAGCTTCGGGCATCAATTTGTACGGTTTTGACTTCCAGCATGGGTGTAGGGTCTTCGTCGGGATCCGAACAGGCGGCACAACAAAAGACCAGGGGCAAAAGCAGGAATTTGAATTTCATTTTATATTTAATTAGACTAATTATAAATTAAATTGCAAATTTCATTCCCTTGCCGGGTTTATTTTATGATGAAAATCAGTTTATAAGATGAGGATACCCCTTTTTTTAAGTGAAAAATTTTAGTAAGGATAGCTATAAACCAGGAGTTTTGAGAGATCGGTGTACCATCGAAGCGTCGCCCGACCGCCAGCTAGGCGCCTCCCCCAATGAATAAGCGAAACGTCGCCCGGCTGACCACTGATAGCTGAATGCAGATAGTGGTTCGCCACCCGGCTAAATTTTTATACAAATAAAAGGCCGGAGAGCAGTATATTCCCGCTTTCCGGCCGCTTTACGGTGAACGTACTTATCCCAGCTTCTCTACACTCCGGTAGATAAACTGCGTCAGGTCTTTGCCGGTCAGCATGCCCTGAGAAAGAAGGGCCAGGTCTACCAGTTGTTTCGCTGCACCGCTCTCGTTACCTTCTTTGGCGATTTTCTGAATGAGGGGGTGGTTCCCGTTCACCACCAGGTTATACATCACCGGCATCATTCCTGCTTGTCCGTTGACGCGCGACATATCGGTGTAACGCCGCATAAATTCGGTCTGTACAATGGATACCGGGAGGTCGTCGGCGGGTTGCGCCTCTACCTGTACGATATTGTTTCCAATGAACTCTTTGAAAGTCTCTTCTACCTTTTTCTTCTCGTCTTCCGAAAGAACGACTTCGGTCTGTACGCCTTTGTCAATCAGCTTGTCGAGGGCTTCGGAGTCTACCCGCTTGAATTTCAGCTTCTCCACTTTCATTTCCAGGGCATTGATAAAGTGGGCGTCCAGTACATCGTCGAAAACCAGTACGTCGTACTCGCGGCGGGCAGCGCCCTCGATATACGCGTCTTCTTTCTGGATATCATTGGTGTAGAGGGCAATGGCCTGCCCGTCTTTGTCGGTTTGATTGGCCTCCAGTTTGGTTTTGTATTCGTCTATGGTAAAGTGTTCCCCTGACGTATTTTTAAGCAGGATAAATTCTTTGGCCCGCTCAAAAAACTTGTCATCGGAAATCACACCGTATTTCACAAAAAGGCCGATGCTTCCCCACTTTTCTTCAAAGGCCTTGCGGTCGTCGCGGAACAGTTCGGCCAGCTTTTCGCCTACTTTTTTGGTAATGTAGGTGTTGATACGCTTCACGTTGCCGTCGGCCTGTAGATAGCTCCTCGAAACGTTCAGGGGGATATCCGGTGAGTCGATTACTCCGTGCAGGAGCTGCAGAAACTCGGGTACAATGTCTTTTACATCGTCGGTAATGAAGACCTGTTTGCTATAGAGCTGTATTTTTTCGCGGTTCAGCTGGAAATCCTGTTTGATTTTCGGGAAATAAAGTACCCCGGTAAGGTTAAACGGATAATCTACATTCAGGTGAATCCAGAATAGTGGATCTTCTGAGAAGGGATAGAGTTCCTTATAGAAGGCGAGGTAGTCTTCGTCTTTAAGCTCTGAGGGTGATTTTACCCAGATCGGGTGGGGGTTATTGATGGTCTTGTCCTGGAACCCGATGGTGGTAGGCAGGAATTTTCCGTACTTGGTCAGGATTTGCTCCAGGCGGTACTCTTCCAGGAATTCTTCGGAATCTTCTGCAATATGCAGGATGATATCCGTACCTCTCTCGGCTCTTTCGGCCGCAGAAATTTCAAATTCAGTGGAACCGTCGCTGAACCACCGTACGGCCGGGGCATCTGCCTGGAAAGAGCGGGTGATGATTTCTACTTCTTTGGCTACCATAAAGGCCGAGTAAAAGCCCAGTCCGAACTGTCCGATGATATTGCCTTTGTCGGTCTCCTGCTGGTATTTCTCTACGAATTCTTTGGCGCCGGAGAACGCGATCTGGTTGATGTATTTCTTCACTTCTTCCGCCGTCATACCGATACCGTTATCGGAAATGGTGATGGTTTTGGCGTCTTTGTCGAAGGATACGCTGACTTTCAGTTCTCCCAGCTCTCCGTCAAACTGACCGATAGAAGATAGTTTCCGCAACTTTTGCGTCGCATCTACCGCATTCGAAACCAGTTCTCTCAGGAAGATCTCGTGGTCAGAATACAGGAATTTCTTAATGATCGGGAAAATATTCTCGGTATTGATCGAAATGGTACCTTTTTCAGTTGTCATATTGCTTTTGCTGTCTTGATTGAACATGAATATATGAGAACGTTAAATCAAAGGTTATTCCAAGCAAGTGAAATATGACAATTTGGCAGGACAAGTAGGGCTATTTTCGAGAGTTTTTGTAGCTCTGGTGCTCTTAAAGAATAATCTCATGGTGTGAATAGGAACTGTTTATGTGAAATTTTACCTTGTAAATTTAAAATATAATATTAAATTTGCAAGGATGATTAATCGAAAATCGACCGTTGAATTAGCCGAATTACTGGATGAATTTCCGGTAGTGGCCCTACTAGGTCCACGACAGGTAGGTAAAACTACACTTGCCGAGTACCTGGCCGGTGCTTATGGGGGAAACGCCTTGTATATAGACCTCGAAACGCCGTCAGATTTGGCAAAACTAACCGATGCGGAGGCGTTTTTTGAATTGTATAAAGGTATTCTTATCATCCTTGATGAAATACAACGGGTGCCAGAAATATTCACGGTACTTCGTGGGGTGATTGACAGAAGAAGAAAACAGGGATTTAAAGTAGGGCAGTTTCTGATTTTAGGTTCCGCATCATTGGAACTTCTGCAGCAATCTTCGGAGACTCTGGCAGGCAGAATCGCATATCGGGAGCTGACCGGAATACTGGCCGCTGAGTTTTCCGATATACATACATTATGGTTGAGGGGAGGGTTTCCGGATAGTCTTTTGGCTAAATCTGACGCTGCCAGCCTGAGGTGGAGGCAGAACTTTATTGCCACTTACCTGGAGCGTGAGATCCCGCAGATAGGACCAAGGATCCCGGCCATTACCTTGCGACGGCTTTGGACTATGCTGGCGCATAACCAAGGAACAATGCTGAACCTCTCTTTGCTGGCTGGAAGTTTAGGCGTGACAGTACCTACAGTAAAGCGATATATTGAACTTCTGGAAGACCTTTTTTTACTGAGAAGCCTTCGTCCCTGGTCGGGAAATTTGGGTAAGCGGCTGGTGAAAACCCCAAAAATGTATATCAGAGATAGTGGACTTACCCACGCTTTACTCAATATTCGCAGGCTGGACGATTTATTGGCCCATCCTGTGGCTGGAGGAAGTTGGGAGGGTTTTGTAATGGAAAATCTTATTGCAAGTCTTAAGGATGGAGATACTTATTGGTTTTACCGTACTGCAGCTGGCGCGGAAATTGATCTGGTGATAGAGAGGGGGAAGGATGAAATTTGGGCAATAGAAATTAAACGTTCTACCTCCCCTATAGTATCCAAAGGTTTTTATATTGGTTGTGAGGATGTAAAAGCCACCCGTAAGTTTGTAGTATATCCGGGCCGTGAAAGATACCCCGTGGGAGATGGCGTCATAGTTACTTCTCTGGAAAGAATAATAGAAGAATTAGAGTAGGGTTGATATAATTTTACCTTGTAAATTTAATATTCAATATTAAATTTACAAGGTAAAATAAATGTAAAAATACGATCTGTTTGTTATGGAGAGGAAAATGTACCTCTATAATCCTTTCCCCGCCAGGCGGTCTTTCGTATACTCGATTTTTGTTTTTCCGTGAGGTACAGGATTTCCTTCCTCATCCAGCGCCACCATTACAATCTTCTCGATCCGGATGATGGTTTGATGCGTCATTTTATTGCGTACTTCGCAGGCAAGGGTGAGGGAACTGGTGCCGAAATGGGTAGGACGGATACCGATCTCTACGATATCGCCCTGTCGGGCGGAACTCACGAAGTTGATTTCCGACATGTATTTGGTGACACAGCGCGGGTTTTCAAGCTGGATAATGGCATAGAGGGCGGCTTCTTCGTCTATCCATTCCAGCAGGCGGCCCCCAAACAAAGACTGGTTGGGGTTGAGGTCTTCCGGTTTGATCCATTTCCGGGTGTGAAAGTTCATCGGGCTATCCATAAATTTCCTTTTTACTGGCCAATAAGGTATTATACATCAGCGCCGCCACTGTCATAAGGCCTACGCCACCAGGTACAGGAGTGATGTAAGAGGCTTTTGGCGCTACTTCTTCAAAGGCCACATCGCCTTTCAGCGCAAAGCCGGATTTCCTGGACGGGTCCACCGCCCGCGTCAGCCCCACATCAATCACCACGGCCCCCTCCTTCACCATATCGGCCGTGATAAACCCGGGCTTGCCCAGGGCCGCAATCAGGATGTCGGCCTGAAGACAAACCTCTTTCAGGTTCCGGGTCTTGCTGTGGGCCAACGTAACCGTGCTGTTGCCCGGGTAATCGTTGCGCTCCATCAGCAGGCTCATGGGCAGCCCCACAATCTGGCTGCGGCCCACCACCACGCAGTGTTTTCCTGAAGTTTCAATCTTGTAGCGTTTGATCAGTTCCAGCACTCCGAAAGGCGTAGCGGAGATGTAAGCCGGCAGTCCCTTGGCCATGCGCCCCACATTTATGGGATGAAAACCGTCTACATCCTTCTTCGGGTCAATGGCTTCAATGACCTTGTCTACGTTGATATGCGGCGGCAGGGGTAGCTGCACAATGAAGCCGTCAATATCCGCGTCGCGGTTCAGGCCGTCGATAATGGTCAGCACCTCCTCTTCCGTAGTGGAAGAATCTCTCCGCACCAGGGTAGATTTGAAGCCGATTTCCTCGCAGGAACGGATCTTGCTGGCCACGTACGTTTCCGACGCGCCGTTGTCGCCCACCAATACCGCCGCCAGGTGAGGGATTTTTCCTCCCGCCTCCCGAATGGCATCTACTTCCTCTTTCAATTCAGCCTTTACTTGGCCTGAGATTAATTTTCCATCTATAATCGTCATTGTCTATAGGGTGGAAACGGAATGTTTCCGGTTATAAATTAAC
Source organism: uncultured Lacihabitans sp. (assembly GCA_964423865.1). GTDB lineage: Bacteria > Bacteroidota > Bacteroidia > Cytophagales > Spirosomataceae > Leadbetterella. The sequence continues at coordinate 54,497 of CAYRGN010000005.1, read as the reverse complement.
AAATAAATGAGAGACACACTAACTACCACCGTGGTAAAAATAAACGATGCCGGGAGATTTTCCACCCTGTTCTGGTAGATAAAAGTAGGAAGCAGGGCGCCGAGACCAATACCGGCCTCCAAAGCAATGTACATGGTAGCCACCGCTTTGCCCCGGTTTTCTTCCGCGCAGAGGTCTATGGTCCAGGCCTGGGTGATCGGGGAAACAATCCCGTTCCCTATCCCGAAAAGAATGCCCGAAACGCTCAGAAGCCAGATATCCCGGGTGAACACCAGGCAGATCAGCGCCAGCATCATGAAAAGACAGCCCACAATAAGCACATTGGGCCGGCCCTTGCGGTCTGACCACTTCCCCGCGATAAACCGGACACCGATAGACGCCAGGGTATACACCAGGAAATAAAACCCCTTGTTCTTCAGTCCTATGCTTTTGCTCAGGTCGGGAATCAGGGTAATGACCGCGCCGTAAGAAAAAAGGCAGAAAAACACCACCACCACTACGGGCATTACGTTTCCGTCAAATATATCGTGGCGGTTAATTTTCAGCAAGCCCCAGCGAAACCTCTCCTTTCTCTGCACCGGTAGGGTTTCCTTCATATTCACCAGGATTCCGATAGAAAGAAAAGATAAAACCGATGAGGTGTAAAACAGGACGTTGAAATCAAAATGCTGTACAATCCAACCGCCCAGGAAAGGGCCGAAGGCCATGCCCAGGCTGCCGATCAACCCATGGATTCCCATCGATTCGCCCCGCCGGTTGAAAGGTACGATATCGGCAATATAAGCCGCCGTTCCCGTAGGTTTAAAACCGGTAGAAAAACCGTGTACCAGCCTCAGCAGCAGAAAAGGTATAACGGTGGTGGTCACCGGGTAAAGGAAACCGCAGACAAAACACACCAGGGAGCCGAAAGCCATCACCGGCACCCGCCCCACCGTGTCGGAGAGCTTTCCGCTAAACGGACGGGAAACCCCCGCCGTAAGCGTAAACAAGGCAATGATCAGTCCTTTGAACTCCCCGCCCCCCATTTTCGACAGGTAATCCGGAAGCTCCGGAATGAGCATGTTAAAACTGGAGAAAAACAGGAATGAGCTGGTACAAAGCAGCCAAAACTGCAGGGTATATACGCGGTTCAATGAATAAAGCTTTCTTCTAACGTGACTTTTGACCGGTGAACCACACCGCCCACCGGCGGATTATACTTGGAAACGTGGACCGTAACGCGGGCAATGCCCGTAAATTCTTCTTTCAGGCGGCAAATGATCCGGTGGCCCAGGTGCTCCAGCAGGCGGCTTCTCACCTGCATTTCTTCCGCCACCAGGGCATACAATCTCCCGTAATCCAGGGTGTCGGCAAGCGTATCGGAGACACCGGCCGCTTCCAGGTCGGTATCTATACAGACGTCTACACTGTACCGGTTTCCCGTTTTTTGCTCTTCATCGCTCACCCCGTGATGCGCGAAGAACTCCATCCCTTCCAGCGTGATGAGGCCCATCAGATACTGTCAAAGAACGATCCGCTCCGGGGGCTTTCGCCGCTGTCAGAGGGTTCTGATTTTTCCACCATGGCTTTGCGGATGGCCGCTTTTACTTTATTGACCTTGTCCAGCATCTCTTCGGTATTCGTGCCATCGGTGGTAGTCTGAACTCGACCTGCAATCAGGCGGGTCTTCAGCTCTTCCAGCTTGTCCCATTGCCCGTTTTCAGCCAGCAATGCCTGCTCGTTCCAGCTGCCCGGGTCGTGGGTAGCAAAGTGAGGTCCGGCCGCCGTCAGTATATCTTTTAAACGGTATTCCGGCGTGTTAGCCAGGGTCCGGAAATCCAAAATTCCGGCATTATGGAGTACTTCCTTAATTTTAGGTCCGATTCCCTCTATGATCTCCAGGTTGGTTTTATCTTCTTCCTCTTCTTCCTGACTGATCTCATTGACCGCAGACGGGATGCTTACGCTACTGGAATAATCGTCGTCGTCTTCCGTTTTTTCATCGGTTTCCCGGAAAAAATCTACAGATTCCGCTTTGACAGACTCCTCTTCAATAATCGTTTCCTGGGGTGTATCCTGCAATAAATTACTTAGTTCGCTATGGTAGTTTTTCAGGCGGGAAAGCAGATCGTTCCTCCTCTTTTCCAGTAGGTTATAGCGCGCATCCAGTTCGGCAATTTCCTGCTCTGCAGTACGCTGTATATCTTTCGCTTTATTTTCCGCTTCGCTCACCAGTTGTTTGCCGGTGTTTTCGGCTTCCCTTACAATCTGTCCAGCCTTCAGCGTGGCTTCATCGATCTGTCTCGAGGCTTCCTTACCGGCATTTTCCAAGGTTTGAGAGGCTTCGAGACGAGCCGCTTCTACTTTTTTGCTAGCCTCCGCCTGTGCAGCCTCCGCAATCCGCGAACTGGTATCTTCGGCCGTTCTCAAGGTTTTGATCAGCGTCATTTCCACGTCTCTGAGCTTGGATGCATCTTTCTCCGCGATGTCCAGTTGCATCTTTAACATCTTTATCTCATTAAACATTCTGTCCCATTCCTGGGCAATATCCGACAGGAAATTATTGACCTCTTCCACATGGTATCCGCGGAAGGATCGCTCAAATTCGTGCTGCTTAATTTCTAAAGAAGTGATTCTCATTTCTACTGATTTTCGGTGATGTATATGATGGAAATTTAATGATGAAGTGATATTCGCTTCACCTAATAACGAGACAACCCCGGTTATACGCACAAAATAACAAAAAAATACTAGGAAAGTAAAATAAGTTATTTGTTTGCTTTGCAAAATTTATGAACCCTATAAGCGATCTGCTGCTGTGGTCAGATTCACTCCAATAGGGTCCATTCGGAAATCGTCCGGTCGTCACTGCCGGAAAACAGCCTTTGGGTGGCTTCGTTCCACCACAGGCGGTTCACCGATGTACCGTGTGACGCGTATTTTCCCTTATCAATCACCTTCAGCAAATGCATGCGGTCGATGTCCCATATTTTAATCGATTTATCCATGCTGCAGGAAGCCATAAGAGAGGTCCCTCCCAGGGGAAGAATATGGTTGATGGCATAATTATGGGCCGGAACCGAAGCCACCGGCAGGTAAGCCAGGCTGCTGTCCCAGATGTTGATGCGGGCGTCGCGGCCGCTGGAAATAAGGTAATGGTCGTGCCAGGCAAGGGTAAACACCGAGTTTTCATGCGCCTGTATGGTTTTTTTCAGTTCGAGGCGGTCGAGGTCGTAAATATGGATACAATGGTCGGAAGACCCTGCTGCCAGTTCTCCCGTGGCCTCATTGACCGCCAGCGCGCGTATGCTTTTTTCAGATACCCGCACGTGTTTTATAAACGTGTTCAGACGGTTATCAATCACATGAATATAGCCCAGGCTGTTGCCCGCCAGGGTCTTGTCGCCTGCCGTAACCAGGGAGAAAACAGATACTTTGCCGAGTTTCAGGGATACCTCCACCTTTTTCCTTTCGGTGTCAATGAGGTGAATTCCCTCCGAATTTTCGCCCAGCCAGATCCGCTTTTGCTCCTTTTGGTGTTCAAAAGCATAGATGGGGTGGCTTACCCGCGCCAGGGGAAACCCTTCTTCCGGCGAAACCCACTCTACCAGGTACCCGTCTCCGGAGGCCGAAAGAAAGCGCCCCGGAACAGTGCCTTCGGCCAGGTCATATATACTGTCTTTATGCCCTTTATACGTAGCAACTTTATTAATTTCGAAATTCATTTGTACACGTCGGGATCTGTGGCGTAATTGCCGATATTTTATACAAAAGTAACGGAATGTCTCTGTTTAGCAAGATCAGCCTGGATAACGGACTACAGATTGTGGTCTGGCACCTCACCGAAACCCTGGAAGAGCTGGAGGTGCTGACTCCCCTCACGCCGGAGGAAAAGGAAAGCTGGGAGGCCATTTCCGTACCGGCCAAAAAGAGGGAGTTCCTGGCAGGGAAATATGTGCTGGAAAGGGCCTGTGCCCTCCTGGATATCGCATACCGGGGAATGGAGAAAGACGAACACGGTAAACCCCACCTGGCCGGAAGGGAATACGAGATCTCCCTGACCCATACCGAAGATTTTATCGCCGTGGTGTTTTCACGTTTTTCAGCGGTAGGAATCGACCTGGAAAAACCCAGAGAGCAGATTTTCAGGATTTTACCCAGGTTGTACACTTCGGAAGAAGTAAGTGTAGTAGGCGAAAGCCTGGAGCTGGCTACCATTTACTGGTCGGCCAAAGAAGCTCTCTATAAATTATACGGAAAACGGTCGGTTGACTTCAGGCAGCATCTGAAACTGACCGGTACAGAAGCGGATCTGGAAGGGGAAATTGCTGTCCGGGATACGCGTATCAACTGTCATTTTTACATTACCCGGGTGCAGGAATACTACCTCGTGGCGGGGTATCCCGTGGACAAGACCGCACTTAATTTTGTGCCTGAGCCACAATTTCCTCCAGATTGATGCCGTAATGCGATTCGTGGTAAACGGCTGCACCGTTTTTCAGCAGGATAAATTGAGGTGACTCGTGCTGTATTCCATATTTTTCTGCAATGGCAGCAGAGACCGGCCGGTGAGCTATCAGGTCGAGATAAAACATGTGAAGCGTTTCAGTACCCGCGGTTTTGTCCCAGTTGCGTTTGAGGCGGTCCAGGGCGGTGGCACTGATAGAGCAGCGGGTGCTGTGTTTGAAAATCCCCACCGGTTTCTGGTGAGAAAGATCGTTCAATTGATCAATTTGCGTTATGTCTTTCAGTTCTTCCCAGTTCATGATTTAATTATGCGCGTTTTTCGGGTAGATTCCCCCTTGAATAGATAACAAACTGCAGGTGTCAAATGGTTCAGAAGATAAGGTTATCAATCAGGCGTACACCGTCGAGATGGGCCGCCACCACCAAAGCAGTTTTGACCGTGGGGTCATACTTTTCGATACGCTCCAGGGTACTAAAGGCCACCACTTCATAATATTCAAGCCGAAAATCAGGCGGGTAGCTGTTTCCAATCTGTTTGGCCGCTTCTTTTGGTGAAAGGCCTTCTTCAAGCAGGGATTTTCCGGCCAGCAGAGACCGGTAAATAAAGGAAGCGACTTCCCGCTTTTCAGGACTCAGGCGGAGGTTACGTGAAGACATGGCCAGTCCGTCTGCTTCCCGTACGGTTTCGCAAAACACCAGTTCAATACCGAAGCTGAGATCCTGCACCAGGCGGTTGATTACCGCACATTGCTGTATGTCTTTCAGTCCGAAGTAAGCCTTTTGCGGCCGTACCGCGTGAAATAATTTGCTTACTACCAGGCCCACGCCGTTAAAATGGCCGGGACGGAACGCTCCCTCCAGGATATGCTCCAGTCGTCCGAAATCTATTTTCAGCACGGCCGGTTGGGGGTACATCTCCTGAACGGAGGGTACAAACACCGCGTCACAGCCGGCTTTTTCCAGGTGCTCCAGATCGGCTTCCAGGGTACGGGGGTAACGGGCCAGGTCGTCGGGGTTATTGAACTGGGTAGGGTTTACAAAAATACTGGCCACGGCTTTTTCGTTCTCCGCTTTCGCTCTCCTGATCAGGGAGAGGTGCCCTTCGTGCAATGCCCCCATGGTAGGTACGAACCCCACGGATTCAGCGGAGCTGTAGGCCCGCATCTCAGCACATGTTTCAATAATTCTCATTGGAGTTCAAGCCGGTTGTTTTACCAAAAATCAGTCACAAATATAGATTATAGCACTGCTGTTTTAAAAACAATTAGGGGGCTGCCCATGATAAATGGGCCTTTTTCCTGAAACATGAAGAAATGAAAATTAATGAAGTCTGTATTGCTTCACTTTCCTTCATGTTAAAAATCGGCGCTACGCGACTTAATTTTTCATTCTCCTGCCTGGTTCGCGTATAATCAATACCGGTTGTAATACAGTAGAAGCCGTGGCTTCAGAAATACCATCCTGGATAGGTTATCGTTCGAAAGAATAGCCGTTCCCGTACTGGAAAGAACGGATGCCGGAAGCAAAAGCAACTGTTTATTGGTGTTGCCTTTGATGATTTGCTTCTGTACATAATTCGTGATGTCTACATTGAGGTAAGTAGAGCTGTCAGCCGTTACGAAATAGGTGCCGGTTACCTGGTCTGCTGTGCCGTCGCCATAAAGATACGTCAGCTGGTTAGAGGAATTGCGTTTCTGCTGGTTGCGCTGATCGGCTTCCGCGGCGGTCATGTAATAACTCTTGCGATAGAGACCGTTGTGGGAGGAGGGATCAATCGGAAACTCCAGTAGGGCCCGGGCCACTTTGATGTTATTGCCCAGGGAATTCAACGCGCTCAGGTCAATTTTCGTGCTGATGCCGCTTCCTCCCTGCAGGTAAAGGCGGTCGGCCGAACTGCTCATGGGCAGCTCATTCTGCGCTGTGGTAAGCGATGCCAGCGCGGTTTTACTGCGGTCAAATGTCAGAGATGAAAACCGGGGGCCGTTAATGTCAAATATATAATACTGGCTGGTGGTATCTCCCTCAAAATGGTAATACGAAACCACAGAGCTGTTGTAGCCGCTGAGGTCCAGCGTACCCGTAGCGAAACCATAAACCGCTTTGTTACTTTGGTCCGGCACAATCGCAAAACCTTTGAATTTGCTGATAAAGGTGGAGTTGTTGCCCTTGGCGGCCAGCGCTTCATCGAGGATTTCCTGGGCTATCGTATTCGGTAGTGTAACAAACCGGGCTTGCAGTACGCCGGTAGAATCATTCCTCAGTGAGGGCAGGTTGAATTCGAATTCTGCAAGAGGTACTGGGTCGTAGACCAGCTTCTCGCTGCTGTTATACGAAGTGATCTTCATGATATCCGTCAGGCGGTGTACCCTGAATTTACTGATGGCGTTGGTATCCCCGTACACCCGGCTTCCATCGTAGTAAACCCGAAAAGACAGGGAGTCAATGACCGGGGTAGACGAAAACGTCAGCGTGTCATACAGTACATACCCGTTATCGTTGGTGATGATAGAGCCGGAAGAGTTAAACTGGGGCAAAAGGGAGGGCTGAAAATAGGCTACCGCCTCTGCCGAACCGAAAATGGGGTCGTTCATTTTGCCCGCCAGCAGGTAATACGAATTGCCGTTAACGGCGGAATCAGCAAGAACAGTGGAATAAGTCACCCCCAGGGTATCGGTATAAATTGCATTCAGGGTTCCGCCTGAGCCAAGTCCCAGTCCGATCTCAGAAGGATCGTGACAGGCAAAGAGAGAAACGCTTAAAGCAAGTGCTAAAAGTTTTCCGGAAAAAGTATTTTTCATAAAGTGCTTTAGTCAGCCAGTTCTGTATATAAGTTATAGAAAGTCTCCGCGGCGTTCTCGTCGTCCACAAAGGAGTCGATTTGCCTTTCGGCCGTTTCGTCCAGGACGGTGGTAACGGCTTTGTTTAATGACGGATTGGCTCTGACCACCACATCGGAATACTGGCAGCCGATCTTAATGAAGCCGTAAAAATCACGGGAACGCAGATTGGCCAGGTTTTCATCACTGATGTCCATCATTTTCACTTTCGGAAACATGTCATCTGAAAACGTATGATCAAACGAGTTATTATAAACCGTGAAGATGGTTTTTATATTTTTAAAGATCGGATCGTTTTTATAAGTGGTTTTCAGGTACAAGGGAATCAGGGCCGTCATCCAGTCGGTACAATGCACCACATCCGGCGCCCAACCCAGTTTTTTTACAGTTTCCAGAGCGCCCTTGCAGAAGAAAATCGCCCTTTCGTCATTGTCGTCGTAAAAAGTACCCGCTTTGTCCGTAAAAACCGTCTTCCGGTGAAAATAGTCTTCATTGTCAAGGAAGTAAACCTGCAATTTGGCAGAAGGGATAGACGCTACTTTGATGATCAAAGGCTTCTCTTCCTCGCCGATACTGATGTTGATCCCCGACAGCCGAACCACCTCGTGAAGACGGTGCTTGCGTTCATTGATTAAACCGAACCTGGGAATCAGAATTCTAATCTCCATCCCCCTCTCCTGCATTTCCTGTGGGAGTTTTCTTAATAACGAAGCAATTTGAGATGTTTCAAGAAAAGGATCAATTTCACTGGAGATGTACAGAATACGTAATTTACTCATATAAAACCTTTGGATGTTTCGAACTGAAGTTTGTATTTTTAGGAATACGGGTGCAAAGATACTATAAAAAAATCGATAAATAACCAAAAAATCCGAAAGTAATTTGTGATAACCGCCTGCTTTCTATACGGTTTCGGTAGCTGATAATGGACAATGGACAGTTGATAACGGGTTCCGGGTAATTGTCCATTATCCATTGTCAACTGTGAATTTATGAAACATTTTGTCGCTTATTTGTGAATTATGAAAATATTGCCTATTTTTGCAGTCCGATTTTAAAGATGAATAAATTTAATAGTAAAAGGATATGAAACGTACATTCCAGCCGTCGAACAGAAAGAGAGCGAACAAGCACGGATTTCGTGAGCGTATGTCTACTCCGGGCGGAAGAAGAGTGTTGAAGGCTCGTCGTGCCAGAGGAAGATGGAAGCTGTCGGTTTCCGATGAGAAAACGCATAAGTAATTCCTGCGTTTGCAAGAAATGAAGATATGAGCCACGTAAGTGGCTTTTTTTGTTGGTAAATTAGCAGTTGGAAATTAGCTATTAGCAATTAGACGTTAGCTATTAGACATCTAACATCTAATTTCTAATATCTAACATCTTAAAAAAAAAATGAATAACCCCGGTCATCAGTTTCCACGGTCGGAACGGCTAAAAAGTAAGAAAATGATCGCCCGGCTATTTGACCGGAATTCCAGGGAATGCTTTACCGTTCAGGCCTATCCTTACCGCGCCATCGTGTACCGCGCTCCGGAAAGCGTGGGCGACTACCCGGAGGTATTGATCTCCGTGCCCAAGCGAAATTTCAAAAAAGCGGTGATGAGAAACCGGATCAGGCGACTGACCTGTGAAGCGTACCGACTACAGAAATCACCTTTGCCCCAAAAAACCTATATCGCCTTTCTTTACCTGGGAAAAGAAGTGCCGGCATTGCCGGAAGTGAAAAAGGCGGTAGGGATTATCCTCGAAAAAATAAGATAACTTTCCCTTGTTCGTTATCTGTGTAAACTATAAGTGTCGCAAACCGGCCCGATACGTACCCCGAACTAAATGATGAAGAAAAAACTATTGACCGGCCTGATCGTTCTTCTGCTGGGCAGTCTGGGTTTCCAGGCCTTCCGGCATGACGACCGCCTGTTTGAAATCGCCAAGAATATTGAGGTGTTTGTGCATGTCTACAAAGAGGTAAACGGACTCTATGTAGATGAAATCAATCCTACCCGCGCCATGCGCACGGGCATTGAGGCCATGTTGAAAGAACTTGACCCCTATACGGTTTTTTATCCCGAAGACATGATAGAAGAGTATTTTACCATGAATGTGGGTACGTATAACGGAATAGGGGCGAATATAGAATTGCATAAAGGAAAACACATTGTAACCGAAGTGTACGAAGGCTCTCCGGCCGATAAGGCGGGCATCAAAGCAGGCGACGAGATCAGGAAGATCAACGGAGTGGATGTTACGGCCCGGAAAACCGAAGAGTTCGGACGCCTGCTGAAGGGACAGAAAGGCAGTAAGGTACGGCTTTCGGTACTAAAATACGGGCAAACCCGTACCGAAGACCTGCAGGTTACCCGGGAAGACGTGAAAGTCAACAATGTTCCCCATTTCGGTATGGTAAATGAAAACGTGGGCTATATTCAGCTCACTTCTTTCATGAATGCCGTGTCGGGCCGTGAGATTCGTTCCGCTATACAGGACCTGAAAGGGAAAGGCATGCAAAACCTGGTTCTTGATCTGCGGGGTAACCCTGGCGGGCTGCTGCAGCTGGCCGTGGAGATCAATAATTTGTTCCTGCCCAAAGGATTACCCGTAGTGGAGATGAAAGGCCGGGCGGCCGATCAGTCGCGGATGTTTGAAACCACCGTACAGCCCCTCGATGCCGAAATGCCCCTCGTAGTGCTGATAGACAGCAGGAGTGCGTCTGCTTCCGAGATTGTGAGCGGAGCCCTCCAGGATTACGACCGGGCGGTGATTATAGGGCAGCGTACTTTCGGGAAAGGACTGGTGCAGGTGACGCGGGAGCTGCCCTACAACACCCAGGTGAAAATTACTACGGCGAAATACTATATTCCCTCCGGCCGGTGCGTGCAGGCCATCGACTATGGTCACCCGAACCCTGACGGTACATTTCCCCGTCTGCCGGATTCCCTGCGTACGGCTTTTCACACCCGTGGTGGGCGAACCGTGTATGACGGAGCGGGCATCGACCCCGATATTGTGACCGGAAAGAGTGAACAGAATGAATATGTGAAAGCCCTGGTAGATCAGAAGCTGATTTTTGATTACGCCACCCTGTACTATCACCGGCATGCTGATGAAAAGCCCAGGGAAGGCTTTTACCTGGATGATGCCTCTTTCACGGGCTTCAGAGAGTGGTTAAAAAAACAGGAACTTAACTATGAAACGCCCGAACAGAAGGCCCTGCGGGAGCTGGCCCTGCGTACGGAAGACTCCGCGGGCAGCCGGCCCCAGATCGATCAGCTGAGCAGCCGGGCCAACGCCCGCGCCGCGGCACTGGCCGAGAAAAACGCGGAAGAAATCAGGAGCCTTCTGGAAATGGAAATCCTGAGCCGCTATTATTACCAGAAAGCCATGAAGTTTATGGCGTTTGACCGCGACAAAGACATCCAGGAAGCCCTGAAGATTTTTGCCGATCCCGCCCGTTACCAAGCCCTGTTAAAGTAATCTCAAACCCATTTACCAAAGCTCATAGCTCATAGCTCATAGCTCAAAGCTCATAGCTCAAAGCTCAAACAGTCCCTGCCTATGCCCGCCTTCCTACTGGCCATCGATGCTTCTACCACAGGATGTTCTGTGGCCCTGTTCAAAGACAAACAGGTCGTGTTTTCCCTGGTTTCCCTGGTAGACCGCTCCTCGGCGGAAAACCTGACGCTGATGATAGAGCAGGTACTTCGGTTCGGCGGAGTGCAATATGGGGATTTGTCGGCCGTGGCGGTGGCCAAAGGACCGGGTTCGTATACGGGGCTTAGGATTGCCGTCTCCACGGCAAAAGGACTGGCCCTGGCGCTGGGTGTGCCGCTGATTTCTTTCGGTACCCTGCCGGCACTTTGTTATCAGCATGATTTTACGGAAGGAATTGACTTGTTGTGTCCTATGATAGATGCGCGGCGCATGGAAGTGTTCTGTGGTTTTTACGACGCAAAAGATAAAACGGAAAAGGTGCCGGTCGAGGCAGTGCTGGTGACGTCAGAATCGTTTCAGGGCATCCTGGATCAGTACCGTGTATTGTTCTTTGGAGAGGGTAGCGCCAAGTGCAGGGAAGTATTAACCCATCCTAACGCGCGTTTCGTGGAGTCGGTGCAGTCGCCTTCCGCTGAATTCGCCTGCCGTATTGTAGGCGAAAAGTGGGAGAAGCAGGAGTGGGAAGATCTGGTGACATTTGAACCGTTTTATCTCAAGGAGTACATGTTTAAATAAAAAAGGCGCCGGGGGATATACCGGCGCCTTTTGGCTATTCATCTTCTGCGACTTCCTGCAGTTCCACAGGTTTTCGGCGGCCAATTCCGCTTGTTTTCTCTTTAAATTGTTTCACTTTTCGGGTTAAGGCATCCATGGCGAGGTCTGTGGCTTCTTCAAAAGTAGTGCCCGTTTCTTTCACCACGATAGAATCTCCCGGCACGTTCACTTTAACCTCAATCCTTTTTTTGTGGGTATTCAACTTGTCTCCTTTATCGAGTTTCAGAAAAACCTCACTGTCTATGATCCGGTCATAGAAGGTGTCAAGCTTGTTAAGCTTCTTTTGTAAGAACTCATTCAGGGAGTTATCTGCAGTGAAGCCCACCGCATTTATCTGAACTTTCATACCTGTAAATATTTTAGTGAAACATGGGTTTTGTTGAGGATTATCCTCAGTGATGAAGATAAGGGAATAAATGATAAAAACCAAGAAAAAAGGTGTCTTTTTTTGGGTGGTGGAAAAGGGAGTTCTGAGTGCTTAGTTCTTAGTTCCGAGTAGTGCCCTTCGACAGGCTCAGGGTGACAGTAGCGCGGGTGTTGCCATTGTCAGGCTAGTGTCCAAGCAGAGTCTCCGGCTTGCCGGGACTCTGCTTACCAATCGGGACTCTGCTTACCAATATTGAGTGCTTAGTTCCGAGTAATGAGCCAGATTCTCCGTAATTCGTAATTTGTAATTCGTAATTATCCTCCCCACTCCATCACCACATCACAAAATCCTTAAATGTCTTTTTGATATTGCTCTCCGTAGGTTTTTTCTTGCTCTCCCAGGTAGCGTTAAGCTCCAGGGCCACCATGCCTTTGAGATTCATAGTATTGTTGAATTCGTCTACTTTTTTAAGGAAATCAGCACCTCTCCGCGCGGCCTTAAGCGAGTAGTCGCGGGCAAAAATGTCTCCCTTGGTCTGGATTTCGTTTTTCTTCTCAATTACATAGTTCAGTCTTTCTATCACGTCTTTCATCGACTTTCCGATGACTTCCGTGGCTTCCAGGGTGCTGATGGTCAGGGTGGTGGTGCCGCCAACTGCCGAAATGGTTTTCTGGGTGTTGGCATTGCCGTTGGCAATGACCGACGAAAGGCCGGTGGTGGCCCCCAGGGAGGCGTTTATTACCGAGCGGCCTCTTTTGCCTTTCCTGGCACGCTGGTAATCCTTTTTTAGTTCCTCTTCCTTTTCCTTTAGCTGCTCCAGGAGTTCCCAGGCATTGACCAGTGACGCATAATACAAGGTATAATTTTTCCGGTCCAGCTCCACTTCGTTCACCGTATTCTTCACCAGGAAATTGACCCGCCGGACCTCCCGGTTCTGGGTCTGATCCAATACAAAGAAATCAATGTAAAAGCCCAGGGTATCCGCCGGGTCCTGCACGAAATCATAGCCCGGGCTCCACGTAAACTCGTACTGGTTATTGGAGTTTTTTACGAGGGTATTTTTCGGAAAATCGTGGGCATTGGTCACAAAATCGAAAATAGTAATATCTTCTTCCCCGTTCGGGTCCGACAGATAGAAACGGAGGTTGACTTTTTCGTTTTCCCTCAGCTGTACCTTATCGGTTTTCGGTACCATCGTAATCTGGGGAGGCAAGTCGAGCTGGGTTACTTCCAGTCGTAACGTACCCTTTACCGATGCTTTCGCCGGTTGATCCTGGATCTGGAATTCAATATAACGCGGGTTTTCTTTGAGTTGCTTGAACTGGTTCAGGGAGGGATTCCAGGTGATTTCCCCCTGGGTACTCATGTTCATGCCCTGAGGCAGGGTCTCCAGGTTAGGCACAAAGACAATCGGGTCGTTGTCTTCGTCATACGCCAAGTCCTGACTGATTTTATACACGTTATTGTGATTGAACTGTACGTAAAACGACTTTAGGTTATTGAGTACGGGCGGGCGGTTGGTATGCAGCACCTTAAAGTCTACATTGCTGGTCACTTTGTTCTCCCTGTCGTCTTTCGCCTCTATGATAATCTGGAAGATCTTCTCCTGTTCTACCCGGTCTACCAGGTGATACGCCGGTACCCAGGTAAAGATACCCGCGCTGTCCAGCTCCATGCCCGCCACTTTTCCCTGCTGGATGGCGAAGTTATAATTCATTTTCAGGGAGTCGGGCTGTAGGCCAATCTGGAAAGAAAGGGTGTCGCCTTCCTTCACCACATTCCATCCCGGTACACGGGGCAGAACAATCCGGGGAGTAACGTTCTGAGCGAAAGCGCTTACGGAAAAAAATAACAGAATGAATAGTCTCGTCAACATTTATACTACTTCTTTTTTAGGAATAACAACACATGGAAAACCGAAAAGACACCGGTCTTTAATAAATTGGGCTACTTCCGCCGGCACATTCTCTTCCCAGCCGGGTTCGCCGGTCTGAATCAGGCTAAGCATGTCGTCGGTAATGATAGTGAGGTTCGCCTTATTATAATGATAGATATCTTCAATTTTATTATTGGCGATCAGGTACCGGTAAAGGTCGGTGAGGTGAGACGGAGGGTTAAACCGCATACAATTCATAATCACGCCATCTTTCAATGTCGGGTACACAAACGCTTTGATATTTTTACTAAATAACGTTGCGAACGACTGAAGTATTTCACCGGGAAGCTCTTTGTAATTCTCTTCCTCGAAAATATACTCCAGGTTAGGGTATCCGATAATCAGGCCCAGCTTTTGTTTTGTAAATACCGAGAGGTAGCTGACCAGTTTATAATATTCCACATAATTACTGATCATGACCGTATGCCCCAGGGCGCAGAGGATATCCACGCGGTCAAGGAAGTCTTTCTCGTCTATGGCTCCGTCTGATCTCAGGCCCTGGAGTGTCAGTTCTACCAGTACCAGCAGGTGGCTCTCGTCTACATCGCTTTCCTGCCGGAACTGCATCAGTCCGTTTTCCAGCATGTCCATGTGTACGTTGGTAATGGGGCGGAAGCGGCCGCGGAGCATCAGGATATTCTTTTTGTAAAGAATGTCGGAAGGCTGTACGTTTTTCCCGTCAGGGCCAAAGATAGCCACATCCGAAAACCCGTTCCGTACCAGTCTCAAAGACATCAACCGGCCGTCTACCGCCTTAAACGCGGGGCCGAAAAACTTGATAGAATCCAGTTGGAAACGGTCTGTCGCTACGTTGTCGCGCAGGGATTCCAGGAAAACTTCCGGGTTTTGATAATAATGAAAACAGGCGTAGATCAGGTTTACACCCAGTATTCCCACCGCCTGCTGCTGTAGGATGGTGTCGCGGTCCAGCAGGCGGATATGAATGATCACGTCGTGGTATTCGCCCTCGGGTTCGGTCTGGAAACGGCAACCCAGCCAGCCGTGGGGGTGGTTGTTTTTTTGATAGTTCAGGGTAACCACCGTATTCGCGAAAGAGAAGAAACGGGTTTCACCGCCCCTTTTTTCATTCAGACGCTCAATAAGCAGGTCATATTCATGATCCAGCATGCTGCCCAGGCGCTCCTGGCATACGTATCTTTTGTCTTTTAAAGGACCGTAGATGGCATCGGAAAAAGTCATGTCATAGGCCGACATCGACTTGGCTACCGTACCCGAAGCGCCACCGGCTTTAAAGAAAATACCGGCAACTTCCTGGCCGGCCCCGATTTCCGCGAAAGTACCGTAAATCTTACTGTCAAGATTGATCTTTAAGGCTTTCTGCAGGGTTCCCAGGCCTGAGTCATGAGTTATCGCCATAATTATTGACTGTCGAAGTAATTCAAATAGCAAAGATACTAATTTTTTTGAGCCTTAGGTTACCCCGATTTGTAAAAGCAAGGATTATATTTTGAAGATGATCCCTTAATTATCCACGTTTTTATGCTTAAATTTGCTAAGAAGAGGTAAGTCTTAATTTGTTATTTGTCAAAGAATTTATGGTGAAGATATGCGTTTTCCCCTGAGAACTGTCCCCCCGGTCAACCCATAACGCTCAAACCCAAACCTATGAAAAGCAAAGACATCGTTACTTCGTTTTACGAGGCCATGAAGACCCGCGATTACCGGACCATGGCCTCCCTGTATGCCCTGAATTCGGTATTTAGCGACCCTGTTTTTCCCAGTTTATCGGGTTTCGAAGCCGGTAAAATGTGGGAAATGCTGTTGAAAGGAGCCAAGGATATGGAGCTGGAATACAAAATACTGGACTACGGCAAAGACAAGGCCAGGGTAAGATGGGTGGCGCATTATACGTTTTCCAAAACTGGCCGCAAGGTCAGGAATGAGGTGGTTTCTACCTTTGAGTTCCTTGACGGGCAGATCCTTACCCAGCGCGACCGCTTTCATTTCAGAAAGTGGGCCCGCCAGGCCCTGGGTTTTCTGCCCTGGTTGTTGGGTTTTACCGGTGTTACCCAGAAAAAAGTACAGGAAACCGCCGAGCGGGGGTTAAACGATTTTATTCGGGCTCATCAATAGGTGGATTCCTTGCAATATGCAGTAGCCTCATATTTCGGCAAGTATCAATTCATTCCCGTCTTTTACAAAGGTATATTTTTTTTCAAAGTCGCGCATGGCGTTGATAAAAGCGATAGCTTCAAATCGGGAGAGATCATCCAGGGAAACGGAGGCTTCCCGCACGGTACCGTGATGGAGAAGGGCGGCTCTTTTCGTGCCGGGGAGAAGAAAGCTGGCCGGAGTGATCCATTCCTTCCCGTCAAAGAAGACCACATTGCAGTAGGAAGTGTCTGTGACGAAGCCGTCTTTGAGGAAGAGAACGTCGTCGCAGTCGGGATACCGTTCCAGGTGTTTCCTGAAAAAATTGCGGTCAGCGAATTTAAAAGCGTAATCCAGACTGCCCGCCTCTGCTAACCCCAGTTTGCGGTGAGGTTTGATTTCGTACAGTTCCGCCCGTATCGCCGTAATGCCGGAGGTATAATCCACCCGTACCTTGAACAGTCCTTCGGGGTAATCCGTAAGCGCATCGTACAGGCTATTGACGTCAAAGTCCGCGCGATCAAAGAAAGTCGCCTGGGTTTTTCGAACCCGCTCCAGATGGAAGTCCAGGTTACAAAGCTGGCCGTTCAGCAGTTTAAAGGTTTCAAAGAATTCCGCTTGCATATCGCATTACGTTTAATTTTACAAAATCCGCTTTATGAAAATTTCAGACAGGTTAAAAGTAGTAGAATTTATCCTGCCGGGATATAGATTTTATGGTAAAGCTCTCTGTATTCTTTCTGTGCTTCGCTGAGATGGGTGATACCGCCTCCGGTTTTGAATACGAAATTTCCGGAACCGGCTTGCTCAATGAAACGGATCATGACCGCGGATTTCAGGGTGTCTCCGTCAAAAATGCCGCAAACGCCGGAATAGAAGCCTCGGTCTCCGTCTTTATGAAGAGTTTTCTCGGCTTCCCGTATGATTTCTAAGGTTTTGACTTTGGGCGCGCCGCAGATAGAGCCGGCGGGAAGAAGTTCAAACAGCCAGGAACCCAGGGTTTCTTTCCAGTTTTCGGGCAACTGCCCCCGGATTTCGGAACTCATCTGGAGGATCTCGTCGCCGTTTTCTTTCCGGATCCGGTCTATGTACCGGAAGCGTTCCACCCGTACCTGCCCGGCTACTTTGCTGAGGTCGTTTCGGAGGAGGTCTACAATGGTGGTGTGTTCATACAATTCCTTCCGGTCAGACCGTAGCTCTTCTTCCGCATTTTCAATGCCGGCGTCTATGGTGCCTTTCATAGGAAAGGTGGCGATTTCCCCGTTTTCGGAAACCGTAATGAAGGTTTCGGGGGAGAAGCAGACGAACTGATCCTTTACCCACAATTTATACGGAGCCTTTGCATTTTCGAAAATATCTTCCAGGTTGTCTGCGCCGGAAACGGGGACAGACGCGGTCAGGTTGGTCAGGAAGCTGTTTCCTGTCAGGAGATTTTTTCTTACTTCCTGAAAGGCGTAGCGGTAGGTATCAAAAGTAATGTTTTCCGGTCTTAGACGGGTGTCTGTAGAGGCCGGGCTGTGCGATCCGATCAGGGCTTCGGGGCCTTCGACAAGCTCGGGGTGACCGGGCTTCCTCTCTGAGCGCTCAGTACCTGCACCGTCGGGCTTATACAACCTGGTGCTCTTCGGCTGAGCAGGCGCCTCCGGAAAGTTGTAACGTATAAAATCTGCATCCACCTCTTCCAACGGCACCAGATAACTCCGGGTGCGGTCATAGCTGATCACGAACAAAAAAGGACGGCGGTCTTGCCCCGCTTTGTTCATGAATTCGATGGCGGCGGATTCACTATAATTGACAATGGACCAATGGGCAAGGTTGTCCGTTGGTCCATTGTCTGCTCGTCCATTGTTCATTATTGATACGCTTCCACCGGTTCACACGCGCACACCAGGTTCCGGTCGCCGTAGGCCGAGTCTACGCGACTTACCGCGGGCCAGAATTTATTGGTTTTCAGTCGCTCTTCGGCGAAAGCCGCTTTCTCACGGGAGTAGGGCAGGGTCCATTCCTCGGCCAGCACCACGCTCATGGTATGGGGCGCGTTAACCAGTACATTGTTATCTTTAGGATACAGGCCTTCTTCAATTTCGGCAATCTCCTTTCGGATCGAAATGAGGGCGTCGCAGAAGCGGTCGAGTTCGGCTTTGGATTCCGATTCGGTCGGTTCAATCATCAGGGTGCCTGCCACCGGGAATGACACGGTGGGCGCATGGAAGCCGTAGTCCATCAGTCGTTTGGCGATGTCTTCCACTTCCACACCTGTGGCCATTTTAAACGGACGGCAGTCTACGATCATTTCATGCGCGCAGCGTCCGTTCGCGCCGGTGTACAGGATAGGGAAGTGCTTTTCCAGCCTTGATTTGATATAATTGGCATTTAATATGGCATATTGGGTAGCCCGGGTCAGTCCTTCTCCGCCCATCATAGCAATGAAAGCGTAAGGAATGGGCAGGATACCGGCGCTACCCCAGGGGGCGGCCGAAATGCCGTGAATGCTGTGCTGACCGCCGGTTTCCACCACTGCGTTACCGGGAAGGAAAGGGGCCAGTTCGGAGGTACAGCAGATGGGTCCTATTCCCGGACCTCCCCCTCCATGAGGGATGGCGAAGGTCTTGTGAAGGTTCAGGTGGCAGACGTCGGCGCCGATGCGGCCCGGTGAAGTCAGTCCTACCTGGGCGTTCATGTTGGCGCCGTCCATATATACTTTTCCCCCGTTTTGATGAATGACGGTACAGATGTCGGTGATGCTTTCCTCAAATACCCCGTGGGTAGAGGGGTAAGTCACCATCAGACAGGCCAGGGTGTCGGCGTACTGTTCGGCTTTGGCCTTCAGGTCTTCCACTTCTATATTGCCTTTCTCGTCGCATTTTACCACCACCACTTTCAAGCCGGCCATTACTGCCGAGGCGGGGTTGGTACCGTGCGCCGAAGAAGGGATCAGCGCAATATTCCTTTGGTTTTCGCCTTTGTTCTCAAAAAACGCTTTGATCACCATGAGACCGGCCAATTCGCCCTGGGCGCCCGAGTTGGGTTGCAGGGAAGTGGCGGAAAAACCGGTGATTTCCGCCAGCCAGGCTTCCAGTTCCCGGAATAACTCCTGGTATCCCTGAGTTTGATCAGCGGGTGCGAAAGGATGAATCTTCGCGAAGCCGGGCAGGGTGATGGGCAACATTTCGGAAGTGGCATTGAGCTTCATGGTACAGCTTCCGAGGGAAATCATGGAGTGTACCAGGGAGAGGTCTTTGTTTTCCAGGGTCTTCAGGTACCGGAGCATTTCGTGTTCGGTATGATAGCTGCTGAAGATGGGGTGCTGAAGATACGGGCTGTTTCGCTGAAGCGCTTCGGGAATGCGGCTTTCCACCTGGGTTTTCAGGTGCATGACCGTTTTTTCTCCCCGTGCTTCCGAAAAGATTTCCAGGAGCAGGGCTACGTCAGCAAGGGTTTTGGTTTCGTCAAAAGAAATGCCGATGTCTTCCGTACCGTGGTAGCGCAGGTTCACGCCCCGGGCTTCGGCCAGCTGGCGCACCCGGCGGTTGTCTGCTACATCCAGGGTTACCGTATCGAACCAGGTGGTATTCAAAACCCGGTAGTCTAGCCCTTGCACCGAATTGGCGAACAGGGTAGTGAGGCCGTGTACTCTGGAGGCGATTTTTTTCAATCCTTCCGGACCGTGGTAGAGGCAGTATCCGGCAGACAGCACGGAAAGCAGCACCTGGGCCGTACATATATTGGAGGTGGCTTTTTCCCTGCGGATGTGTTGCTCACGGGTTTGCAGGGCCATGCGAAGCGCCCGGTTGCCCTGGGCGTCTATGGATACCCCGATGATCCGTCCGGGAATCTGGCGTTTGTATTCGTCGCGCGTAGCAAAAAACGCGGCGTGGGGTCCACCGAAGCTCATGGGTACGCCCAGTCGCTGACTGGTGCCTACGGCCACATCGGCGCCCATTTCTCCCGGGCTTTTCACCAGCATAAGCGAAAGTAGGTCGGTATTGATACACACTTTGATGTCTTGCTCGTGCAGGGCCTCAATCAGGTGAGTATAGTCTTTTACTTCTCCCTGGGTGCCCGGGTTCTGGATCAGTACGCCGTACACGTCTGAGTCGGTGAAACTGAACGTTTCTACATCGCCCGTTACAATTTCCACGCCTATGCCTTTGGCGCGTCCTCTGACCACATCCATGACCTGGGGGTGGCAGTTTTCGGAGACGAAGAAGGTATTGGCGTTCTTTTTTGCGCCTTTTTTCAGGCTGGCGAGCATAGACATGGCTTCGGCGGCGGCGGTGGCTTCATCGAGGAGGGAGGCATTGGCGATTTCCATGCCGGTCAGGTCAGCTACTACCGTTTGAAAAGTGAGTAGCATTTCCAGCCTTCCCTGGGCGATTTCCGCCTGGTAGGGAGTATACGCCGTGTACCATGCCGGGTTTTCCAGGATATTCCGCTGTACTACTTTCGGAAGAAGGGTGTCGTAATACCCACAGCCGATAAAGGACTTGAAGATCTTGTTTTTCGCGGCCAGTCCGTTGATTTTCTCTTCGAATGCGGTTTCAGATAAGCCGGAAGGAAGATTCAGGGCCTTCTCACTGCGGATATTGGCCGGAACGGTCTGGTCTATTAATTCATCGGGGCTGCTGACACCAATAGCGTCACAAATGGCGGCAATTTCCTGTTCGGTTTTACCTTGGTGCCTGTCTTCAAACAGTTCCGGCGAATTCAAATCGATGAGCATATAAATAAGAAGATGATGAAGTGTAAAAAAAAATATTGCAAATTTAGTGCTTTTGCGTGGTTGTTTAAATAAAAAGTTTTGAAGTTATTTGCTCCCTGAAACATTTTTAACATTTAAGCTGTCAGTGATCACCGGGTAAACCGGGCAGGGCGGTCTACCGGTGTGTACCCTGGTTCGCCCCGCGCTTCGCTTACAGCATTTAGCTAAAAAACACCTTATGAAGAAATTCGTTTGTTTGATGTCGGGGGTGCTGCTGTATGCCGGTGTATCGGCGCAGTCTCCTATGAAAACCTATGAGGCCACCCTCAAAGAGGCCGATTTGAAAAAGCATCTGACCTATATCGCGTCTGATGAGCTGGAGGGACGGGATACGGGGTCGGAAGGCCAGAAGAAAGCCGCCCGATATATCATAGATCATCTTCGGGAATGGGGCCTGGAGCCTATAGTGAATACGCCGGAAGGGAAAAGCTACCTGCAAACGTTTCCTTTATATAAGGCAGATTGGGGAGAAGGTTATGTGACAGTAGGCAAAAAAAAGATGACCTTCTTTAAAGATTACATTCCGTCTGGCCTGGTGAATATCCCGGAAGAAAGAGGACTCGAAACCGTTTTTGTGGGGTACGGAGTGAAAGACGACAGCCGCGACGATTATCAGGGCAAGGATGTGAAAGGAAAAGCGGTGGTCTTTTTCACGGGTGACGGCAGTGCGGACGGGCAGGGCTGGTCGGGAACGGCGGGTCTGAGAAGAAAAAACCGGATTGCTACCGACTTAGGTGCTGCGGCCATCTTTGAAATATCCACGGAAGAGGAAAGCGCGTTCAAAACCCTGGTAGCCCAGCGGAAAGCCGTACTCAGTCGGTTTAGTCGTATGACCATTGAGAAGGCGCCTGCATCGGCGGCCACAGCGGTTCCGGCTTTTGTGACCTCGAAGGCCATGGGGGCCGCCCTGATCGGTACCCAATTGTCTAAGGTGGAAAAGTATATAGCGGGGGGAACAGCCGCCGGAAATGCCCTGAAGTCTAAGCCGGTGAATATACGCTTCAAATCGGAGCGACTGGACGTACCGGTAGAAACGGCCAACGTCATGGGCTTCATAGAAGGTACAGACCGGAAAGACGAGGTGATTGTGGTTTCTGCGCATTATGACCATGTGGGCATAGACGAGAAAGGAGAGATTTATAACGGGGCCGATGATGACGGCTCGGGAACCTGCGCGGTCATGGAGCTGGCGGAAGCTTTTGCCCTGGCCAAAAAAGGAGGGCACGGTCCGCGGAGAAGTATGCTTTTCCTGTGGGTAACCGGGGAGGAAAAAGGCCTCCTGGGGTCTGAATACTTTACTGACCACGACCCGGTCATTCCTTTAAAGAATATCATGTGTAACCTGAATATCGATATGATCGGGCGGGTAGACAAAAAACATGAGAGTAATCCTGACTATACCTATATAATAGGAAGCGACAAACTGTCCTCTGAGCTGCATGCCATTTCGGAGAAAGCCAACCAGGAAAGTGTCAACCTGGAACTCGATTACGAGTTCAATGATCCCAATGATCCCAACAAATTCTATTACCGTTCCGATCATTATAATTTCGCCAAGAATAAAATTCCGATTGCGTTTTATTTTACCGGCGTGCATGAAGATTACCACCGTCCGGGAGATGATGTAGAGAAAATTCTCTTTCCGAGATACCACAAGATTGTGAAGCTGGTTTACCATACCGCATGGGAACTGGCCCACCGTGACAAGCGGATTGTGGTGGACAGTAATAAACCGTAACTAATTATTTAGGAGTGGATAATTTTAAAAGAAAATATAACTCTATCGTTATCAAGCCTTAATACAGTTAATTGGATGAAATGCCTGTTAAAAGGGTATTTTTCAGGATTAACGGAGATTAAAATTTGATAAATTATTTCGCTAAATAATTTTTGTTTTGAATGTTTTTCTTTAGAATTGCCAAAGAATTATTTTCAAAATCAGTTAAAAACAATTTAAAAATTTCAGAATAGTTCGGGAGGACTTATTTTGAGAGGACTTTTTAACCCTAAAAATTTTTTATCCAAATGGCAAAAACTCAGAATGCTCCGGTTGCTAAGGCAGCAAAAAAATCATCTGGCGGAATTAACCCCATCATTGTTATTCCGATCCTTATAGCTATTTCGGTAGCTATTTACATTTTCGTTATGGGAGATCCCGGCAACTTTAAAGATCCAGAAACGAAGCACGATCCCAATAATACATTAGGTATCATCTATGCGGGTGGTTTTATTGTACCTATTCTTCTTTCTTTCTTATTGATGGTAATTGTATTTGGTATTGAGCGGTTTGTGACCATCAACAAGGCCAGCGGTTCCGGAGACCTGGATGCTTTCGTGGCGAAAGTTCGCGGCTATCTGAACAGCAACAACATTGCTGATGCCAAAAAAGCTTGTGAAAGCCAGAAAGGAACGGTTGGTAATGTGATTAAAACGGCTTTGGACAAATACGAGCAATTGCAGTCTGACGGGGGGCTGAACAAAGAGCAAAAACTGGCAGCTCTTCAGAAAGAAGTGGAAGAAGCAACTTCACTGGAGCTTCCTATGCTGGAGAAAAACCTGACTATCCTTTCTACCCTGGGTTCAGTTTCCACGCTGGTGGCCCTGTTGGGAACGGTACTGGGTATGATCCGGTCGTTCTTTGCCCTGGGTGACGGCGGTGGTTCTCCTGATGCAGCGGCGCTGTCGAAAGGTATTGCGGAAGCCCTTATCAACACAGGTTTAGGTATCGGTACTTCGGCCATTGCCATCATCGTATACAACTACTTTACATCATCTATTGATACCCTTACTTATAAAATTGATGAAATCGGGTTAAGTCTGCAGCAAAACTTTGCTTCGCATAATTAATCGGAACTTTTATTGTATTTTTTCAATTTATAATATAAAGGAGAATAGATGGCAGCAGTAAAACCAAAACGGCATAGTCCTACCATGGATATGACGGCCATGTGTGATGTAGCATTTCTTTTGCTTACATTCTTTATCATGACCTCATCATTCAGAAGTCAGGAGGCCGTATCCATTAATACGCCATCTTCGGTTTCCAAATTGAAGGTGGAAGAGACAGGCATCGGCACGGTGTCTATCACCCCGGAGGGTAAGTATTATTTCGGTGTATCAGATCCTATAGAAAAAAGGAAATTCCTGAATGCACTGAATACTAACCTGAAGATGAATCTGACGAATGATGAAAAGGCATCTTTTCTGGAGATCGCGGAGATCGGGGTAGGTAAGGACCGGATCAAATCGTATCTGTCACTGGCCAAGGGCGACAGGGAAAAGGCAATCCTTCCCGGTATTCCGCTGGATTCAACCAACGCGGAGCTGATCGACTGGGTAAGGGCCTATGCAGAGGCTAATCCACAGGGTCAGTTGGCCATTCGGGGCGACGTGAAAACGCAGTACCCGGCAGTGAAAATACTGTTTGACGAGTTGGCTAAAGTGAAATTCTACAAGTTTAGACTTATCACGAAAGGAGAATAACCCTAAATTGATTTTAAGAAATGGCAGAAGTACAGGTAAAAGAATCAGGCGGGAAAAAAGGTGGTAAGGTAAGATCGAAGAAAGGCGGCGGTAAACCCGATATGACACCCATGGTGGATTTGGGTTTTCTTCTCCTGACGTTCTTTATTTTCACTACGACGTTTAGCAAGCCTAATATGATGAAGCTAAACATGCCGGATAAGAGTGATGAAAAAGTGGAAAACCAGGAAAAGCAGGATATTAAATTGTCGAACACCATTACCATCATTATGGGGGCAGACGACAGGATATTCTGGTATCAGCAGGCTTTGGCTGATGTGACGGCAGACGACTTGAACGAGACAGACTACTCCGCGTCCGGAATCCGGGCGGATATTAACAAGAAGAGAGCGGCGGCATTGGATACGGCGGTATTTACCGTGGTGATTAAGCCTACCAATGAAGCTACCTTTGAGAATACGGTAGATATTCTGGATGAGATGGAGATAACGGGGAATAAGCGTTTCGCTATTGTGGATGTGATGCCGCAGGAGTTGAAAGCCTATGAGGACAAAATTGCCAGACCTAAAGAATAGTAAACTAGTAAAGAAATGGCACAGAAAGTAACTTTAGACGATATAGTATTTGAAAACCGGAATAAAGAGTACGGTGCATACTATCTGAGAAAGAACTACAGCAGGTATCTTACCAAAGCCACCATTATTGGTGCTTCTATATTCTGTTTGTTTCTTGGCGGCGCTTTAGCATTCAATAAGATACAGGCCGGAAACAAGGAGAGGGAAGTATTGGTAGACCTGTCCGCGACAAACCTGGATGAAGAGACCCCTGAAGAGGTCATAGAAATTCCGGAAGATGTACCGCCTCCTCCAATAGAGGAGCCGCCTCCGGAAGTAGCCCAGGAGAAATTCCTGCCTCCCGAGCCAAAAAAGGATGAAGAGGTAGTGATTGAAGAACCACCACCACCGGCCGAAAAGCTGGAAACGGCGGTAATTTCGAACAAGACAGTGGAAGGTATTGAGGCCAAGGATGTGTTCATCCCGCCACCGCCACCGAAAGAAGTTGCCGTAGTAAAAGTGGAACAACCCAAAGAAGAAGAGATTTTTGTGGGTGTGGAGCAGCAACCCGAGTACCCTGGAGGTGAGAGGGCCATGTATGCTTTCCTGGGCAAAAATATCAACTATCCTGCCGCCGCTACCCGCGCGAACATATCCGGAAGGGTAACCGTGCAGTTCGTAGTGGAAAAGGATGGATCGATTGGGGCCGTGAAAGTGCTGAAAGGAATCGGATTCGGATGTGACGAAGAAGCCGTAAGGGTGATTAAATCCATGCCGAAATGGAGTGCGGGCAAGCAAAACGGTAGAGCCGTTCGGGTGTACTACACCATACCGGTAATGTTCCAGTTGAGCGACTAATGCGATTAGACCGAATAGAAAGAGCCGAAATTTTTCGGCTCTTTTTTTTGTAATTTCATTTTTAACTATTATCTTAGTTGTGTAAAACTAAAATAATAGTTTTCATTTTAAATGAAAGGAAAATGAAAGTTACGTTAGACGATGTGGTCTTTGAGACCCGAAACAAGGAGTATGGAGCATACTACCTTAGGAAGAACTACCGGCGCTACCTCACCCGTTCCACGCTTTTGGGTACTGCCATTTTCTGTGGGGTGTTTGGTGCGGCTCTGGCATTCAATAAAATACAGGGCAGAAACATGGAACGGGAGATTATGGTAGACCTGTCTGCGACGAACCTGGAGGAGGAGCTTCCGGAAGAGGTCATTGAAATTCCGGAAGAGGCGCCGCCTCCGCCTTTGGAGGAGCCACCCCAGGAAGTGGCCCAGGAAAAATTCCTGCCTCCTGAACCCAAGCAAGACGAGGAGGTAGTGATTGAAGAACCGCCACCACCAGTGGAAAAGCTGGAAAGGGCGGTAATTTCGAACAAGACACAGGAAGGTATCGAGGTAAGCAGCGTATTTATTCCGCCTCCGCCCCCGAAAGAAGTGGCTGTGGTCAAGGTAGAAGCACCCGTAGAAGAGCAGGTTTTCTACTCAGTAGAACAACAGCCTGAATTTCCAGGAGGGATGGAAGCCCTTGCCAAGTTCCTGAGAAAGAATGTGGTGTATCCGGCCGCAGCCCAACGCGCCAATATTGCCGGTAAGGTGGTGGTGCAGTTTGTGATAGAGAAAGACGGTTCTGTAGGACAGGTCAAAGTGATTAAGAGTGTGGGTTTCGGTTGTGACGAAGAAGCGATGCGGGTGGTGAAGGCCATGCCGAAGTGGTCGCCGGGCAAGCAGAACGGGCAGGCGGTACGGGTGTATTACAGTTTGCCGGTGAGTTATATGCTGAGTGAGTAAAGCCAGGGCTGTTTGGCGCGGGTGGAGTAGTGGGTTTCGGCTGGGGGCCTGTAGCGTTTATTTTACGGTAGTGTATGCGAAAGCGGATAAATCTGCGTAATTTAGCATAAAAATGTGTCGGGGTTACCCGTAGAATGCGTAGTTTATGAATATCGAAGAACTTTTAAACAAGTTAAAATTTGTATTGGGTCTGGTGGTGCCGGTGTGTTATGTGGGTATGGGCATCTACGTGATCGCGGAGAAAATTTTTATAGTGAAGATACAGCCCCCGGCCTTGGCTTATGCGTTGGGTGTAGTGCTGATGGCGTACGGGCTATTCCGTTTGTACCGTGTCATTAAACCGGGAGAGACTGAACAAAGGAGGTAAGCCTCTCGAGAGCTACGCTCGCAAACTTCGCATTATCATGCTTGTTTGTGCTCGAGGTGACATAGTGACCCGCCCGACTCAAAGCTCATAGCTCACAGCTCAAAGCTCACAGCTCAAAACTAATTATATACCGATGAAGTTTTTATGGAACGTGGCCTTGCTCCTGTTGCTGGCAGGCTGCCAGTCGAAAGAGAACAAGCGCCCCAGTATTTACGAAGGCAATATCCATGTGGGTATTGATGAATCTATTTTCCAGGTCATGCAGGCCCAGACAGAGGGCTACCGGATGCATTATCCCCGGGCCTCTTTCAATAACCATGTCATGCCGGAAAATACGGCTGTTAAATTGTTGCTGGAAGATTCCATGGATGTGATTTGCATCACCCGGACCTTAAATGCGGAAGAGCTTGAAATCTTAAAGAAAAGGGAAATTACGTACAAGCCGGCTCCTATGGCCCTTGACGCGGTGGTACTGATTATGCATCCCGAGGCTTCGCGCCGAGAGATTACGCTTGAGCAGCTGAAAGCCATGTTCTCCGACGAGTCGTCTTCGGCGAAGCTAGTCTTTGACAGCGGGAATTCCAGTAACCTCAACCAGGTGCTGACCCGCCTGGGTGTAACGGATTTCAGCCGGAAAAATGTGGTATCTGCGGGCGGTAACCAGAAAGTGTTTGACTGGGTAAAAAAAGACAAGGGGGCCATCGGCTTTGTGGGGTATAACCTCATCAGCGAAAAGAGCAACGAGGTGACCCGTGAACTGAAGAGTTCGGTGAAGATTTTGGGTGTGAGTGAAACGGGCGCCGGCGTGATGCCAACCCGCACTACCATTCTCAACGGGACTTACCCTTTTCACCGCACCATTTACCTGCATACCCTGGGTACCGCCTGGGGAGTGGAGAACGGCTTCATCCGGTTTTCCTGTACCAAACCCGGACAGCTTATTGCGGAGAAAATGGGACTAGTTCCCTATTACGCTATTCCCAAAGAGTTCGTACTAAGCACAGAACCTTTGGACTAATTTTCTTAACATTTGATTAAGAAAATTCTAATTTTTTTAGGAGTCTAAGGATTAAATACAGGAAAATCCTGAAAAAATGACTTTTGTAAGATATGAAATTTGCTTAAATTGCGGGCCGATTTTAATTTTTAACCGATAGAGTAACTTTACAGCTTATTTAGAAATGATGATGAAGAGAACAAAAATTTGGGCGGTACTTGGATTGCTGCTGACGTTTACCTGGTCTTTTGGGCAGAGTATTGACCAGGTAATTAAAGATCTGGATGCGGAAAGATATACAGCAGCCCTGGACGGAGCAAATAAGTTGGT
Organism: uncultured Lacihabitans sp.; assembly: GCA_964423865.1. Classification (GTDB taxonomy): domain Bacteria; phylum Bacteroidota; class Bacteroidia; order Cytophagales; family Spirosomataceae; genus Leadbetterella. The sequence continues at coordinate 26,247 of CAYRGN010000005.1, read as the reverse complement.
GGTTTCATCACCGGGTACGGATACCTACTTCCTGAAGGGGTATACCATACTTTCCAGTCCTGATTACGCCAGGTCGGAAAACCTGAGAGCCGCCCAGGAGGCATTTGAGGCAGGCAACGCCCTGGAGAAAAAAGGAGACCCTTTGAACCAGGTGGGCCTGGGTATGGTGAAACTGGCTTCGAAAGACCTGGCCGGCGCCAAAGCCATATTTGACGAAGTAAAGAAGGATACAAAATCCCGGAATGCTGATATTCTGTATCGCATAGCCGAGGCTTATGTAATGTTTCCTGAGGCCAATGATCCTGCCGAAGCGATCCTGACCATTGACCTGGCACTTGACAAACATAAGACCAAAGATAACCCGGAATATTACCTGGTGAAGGCGGAAGCGTACCTGATGAAAGGCGACGGCGGAAGCGCGATGAACGCCCTTCAGAATGCGGAGAGAGTAGGCAAGAAAGATGCCAAAACCTATTCCAGTATGGCCCGGATCTGGCTGCAAAGCCGGAACTACCAGGGTGCTCAGGAAGCCATCAATAAAGGTATTGAGGCAGATCCTACGCATGCCCCCATCTACAAATACCAGAGTTCTTACTGGCAGACATTCGGTGATTTCGCCAAATCTGCCGAAGCCGCTTCGAACTACCTCAAAAATTCAGACGGTGACGTGAAAGCAAAACTGCGTTATGCCAAGCTGGCCTTTATCGCGAAAGACTATATCAGCCTGAAAAGAGTATTGAGTGAGATCAAAGGGTCTACTAATGACCCGTATATCCACCGCATGGAAGGGATTGTGAACTACGAAGAAGGCAAATACAGCCAGGCCGTTAAAGATTTTGAAAACTTTATCAAAGCCAATCCGAAAGACGAGAACTTCGGGCTGGACTACGGTTATATCGGTCGTTCCTATCTTAAAATGACGGGAGATTCGGCCACTACCGCATTGAATGACTCTCTGGGGATCATGAATATAGACAAAGCGGTGGCGATCAAAGATACCACCGTGGAGGTAGACCATTATGGAGAAGCAGCGGCTATCCTGGCAGAAAGAGGAGAATTTGACAAGTCTTCTTTCCTTACCGAAAAAAGCCTGTCGACCAAGAAGGATCCCAACGCATCGGATTACGCGAACCTGGGTACTTCATTCTTCAGAGGTCGGAACTGGGCGAAAGCGAACGAATATCTGGAAAAAGCCCTGGCCGAGTATAACGATGCCTGGCCGGCAGGTTATGCACTGGCCGCTCTTGCAAAAACCTACCGGGATATCAACGATACCACCAAGAATCATCTTTACTTAGGAGCGCCGGATTTTGAAAAATATTTAGCGCTGGTCGGGGAAGACGGAAAGAAAAACCCTGCGAACCGGACTTACGTGGTGTATGCCCTGAAAACGCTAGCCGGAAGAGACCTCTCTGAACAGAAAGTGGAAGAAGCGAAGGCGAAAATTGAAGAAGTTTTATCTATCGCGCCTGACGATGCCGACGCGCAGGCCATGTTCCACCGTTTCAGCAAAATGCTGGATCCCAATTATGTCATTCCGGGAACAGAAATGGATTCCACTTCTATGGGAACCGATTCTACCAGAACTGTACAGAAATCAGGAGGTGCACGGCGCTGATCAAATGCTTAAAACAAAAAAAGCCCCGGAGACGGGGCTTTTTTTTATTGCTTATTGCTTATCTTGCGGCCCGATTCATATTGTAACCCCAAATTGATGTTTAATCTTGTAATTTTTGGCCCTCCGGGTGCCGGCAAAGGAACTCAGTCTGAGAAGATTATTGACCAGTATAAATTGGTGCATTTGTCTACCGGCGACATGTTTCGTTCGCATATCTCCAACGACACGGAATTGGGTAAACGGGTAAAAGAAATTTTAGCAGACGGTCGCCTGGTACCGGATTCTATCACCATTGATATGTTGGAAGAGGAGGTAAAGAAGAACCCCGGAGCCAAAGGTTTTATTTTTGACGGTTTCCCCCGTACGGTCCCCCAGGCCGAGGCGCTGGATGCTTTCCTGGAAGGAAAAGGATGCAAAGTAGACCTGGTTTTGCAATTGGACGTAGACCAGGAGGTGATCAAAGAGCGTATCGCTGAACGTCAGAAAATCAGCGGAAGAGCTGATGATGACGCCGTGAAGCTCCTGAAGCGTATTGATGAATATTTTGATAAGACTATTCATGTGCTGCCTTATTACCAGGAACAAGGCAAGGTGATTACCATTAACGGGGTAGGGGCCATAGACGCTATCTTCGAAGAGATTTCCGGAGCGATAGACGAAAAATACTGACCGATATCCCATAACGGGAAAGCGAAAACTCCTTTTGCCGGGAGTTTTTTGTTTTATACGAAACTAAATAAGGGTCTTAGTAGGTTCTAAATATATAATTTCTTACAGATTGCACAGATTCTTTCTGTGAGAATCTGTGCAATCTGTGAGAAACAAACAGGTGTTTATTTCACCTCAAATTATCATCAATGACATCCAATTTCATAGATTACGTAAAAATTAACCTGAAATCAGGGAATGGCGGCCGGGGATTTACCCATTTTCGCCGGGAGAAGTTTGTAGACAAGGGCGGACCTGACGGGGGGGACGGCGGCCGTGGAGGCCATGTCATCTTACGGGGGAACAAGCAGTACTGGACACTCATCCACCTGAAATACCAGAAACATATTAAAGCCGATCACGGTGAGGGCGGCGGCAAAAGCCGAAGCTCGGGAAAACAGGGAAAGGACGTGATCCTGGAGGTGCCTTTGGGTACCGTGGCGAAGAACGCAGAAACCGGGGAAAGGCTGGCCGAAATTGTGGAAGACGGTCAGGAGGTGATCCTCCTGCCGGGCGGTATGGGCGGCCTGGGCAATTACCACTTCAAGACCAGCACCAACCAGGCGCCTGATTATTCCCAGCCGGGTATTCCGGGCGGAGAGATCTGGGCCATCCTGGAACTGAAGCTGCTGGCCGATGTGGGGCTGGTGGGTTTCCCGAATGCCGGGAAGTCTACGCTGCTGTCGGTGATGTCTGCGGCCAAACCGGAAATAGGAGACTACCCTTTTACCACGCTTGTGCCCCAGTTAGGCGTAGTCAAATACCGCGATTACCAGTCGTTTGTGATGGCCGATATCCCGGGGATTATTGAAGGTGCCTCCGAGGGGAAAGGCCTGGGACTGCGTTTCCTGAGGCATATTGAACGGAACAGCCATCTCCTGTTCCTGGTAGACGGCAGCGGAGAGAACCCCGCGGGCGAATACCACACCTTGCTGGGCGAGCTGGAAAAGTACAATCCGGATCTCCTGGACAAAGACCGTATCCTGGCCATCAGCAAATCGGATCTGATGGAAGAATCCGATCGTAAGGCTATCCGAAAAACCCTGCCCGCGGGCGTTCCGCATGTGTTTATTTCCGCGAAGACCATGGAGGGAATTGAGGAACTGAAAGACCTTATCTGGCAGCACCTCCAAGATTATTTAGAATAATTTCAAACTGCCATCCCAGGAGGTATTCTCCCGCCGTATCTGTTTTTTTTATGTCCGTACGGTCGTAATTTTGTTTGTTAAAATATCATTGTAATGGTTCCTCAGGATTACTTACCTCTTTTTATACAACTTATATTGGCATTGGGTTTTGTGGCGATGACGCTGGTGGCTACCCACCTGTTGGGGCCGCGTGTGCATAGCCGCCGGAAAGAGTTGCCTTTTGAGTGTGGTGTGGAGAGTGTGGGCGACGCGCGCATGCCTTTGAACGTGCGTTATTTCCTGACAGCCATCCTGTTTGTACTGTTTGATGTAGAGGTGATCTTCATGTACCCCTGGGCGGTAAATTTCAAGAGCCTGGGATGGGTCGGTTTTTACGAAATGCTACTTTTTGTAACTTTCCTGATGGCCGGCTTCTATTATGTGATCAGAAAAGGAGTTCTTGACTGGGAAAAAGAATAATTATGACGAAAATGACAGATGCGCCTCCGGGTTACGAGGGGACGGGTTTTTTTGCGACTTCTCTGGATAAAGTGATCGGGATAGCCAGGAGTAACTCTTTGTGGCCTCTCCCTTTTGCTACTTCGTGCTGTGGTATAGAATTCATGGCCACTATGGGCTCTCATTACGATATTTCAAGGTTTGGGGCAGAACGTCCCAGCTTTTCTCCCCGCCAGGCAGATTTGCTGTTGGTGATGGGTACCATTGCCAAGAAAATGGCGCCGGTAGTGAAACAGGTATACCTGCAAATGGCCGAACCCCGCTGGGTGGTGGCTGTAGGGGCCTGCGCTTCTTCGGGCGGTATTTTTGATACCTATTCCGTGTTGCAGGGCATTGACCGTATTATACCGGTAGATGTCTATGTGCCGGGCTGTCCGCCCCGCCCCGAGCAGATTCTCGACGGCCTGATGCAGGTGCAGGAGCTGGCCAAAAGCGAGTCGCTCAGAAGAAGGAATGACGAGCAATACCGGGCTTTGCTGGAATCATATAATATACTGGAAAAGAGATGATAGATAATCAACGTCTGGTAGAAGAGATCGGAGGAAATTTCGGAGAGAAGGTGTGGCAGTTTGAAGAGAATTTCGGTATGCTGACTTTTTCTACTTCTCCTGAGCACTTAACGGAAGTGGTGACTTTTTTGAAAGATCACCCGGTTTTGAAATTTATTTTTTTGACCGATATTACCGGAGTTCATTTCCCGGATAACGAGGGCGCCGAGTTTTGTGCCGTATACATGATGCACAGCTGGGAAAACCGGATCCGGGTAAGGATCAAAGTTTTCCTGCCGAAAGAAAACCCGGTAGTGCCCAGTCTGACGCCTTTGTTCAAAGGGGCGAACTGGATGGAGCGGGAAACGTTCGACTTTTTCGGTGTCGTTTTTTCGGGGCACCCTAACCTCAAGCGTATTCTGAATATGGAAGACATGGATTATCACCCCATGCGCAAGGAATATGCCCTGGAAGATCCGACCCGAAACGATAAAATTGACGACTTATTTGGAAGATGACAGAGAAGAATACCCTAGTAGCCAGAACACGGGAAGAGGCTTTGGCGCTGAATGTCCCTCTCCAGGAAGAGAATAACTATACCACCCTGAACCTGGGGCCTACGCACCCGGCCACCCACGGGATTTTCCAGAATATCCTGACCATGGACGGGGAGCGGATTGTGGCCAGTGACATGACCGTCGGGTATATTCACCGTGCTTTTGAGAAAATCGCCGAGCGCCGCCCGTTTTACCAGATTACTACCCTTACTGACCGGATGAACTATTGTTCTTCCCCCATTAACAATATGGGCTGGCACATGACGGTGGAGAAGCTTCTGGAAATTACGGTACCCAAACGCGCCCAGTATATCCGGGTGATCATGATGGAACTGGCGCGTATCGCCGACCACCTGATCTGTTCTTCCATTATGGGAGTAGATACCGGCGCTTTCTCGGGTTTCCTGTATGTGATGCAGGAGAGAGAGAAGATTTACGAGATTTACGAAGAGATGTGCGGCGCCCGCCTGACCACCAATATGGGCCGGATAGGGGGCATGGAGCGTGATCTTTCGCCTACCGCTATCAAGAAGATAAAAGACCTGGTGTACCATTCGCTCCCCAAGGTTTTTGCGGAGTTTGAAGAGCTGTTCGACCGCAACCGGATCTTCCGTGACCGGACCATCGGCGTAGGCGCGGTAAGCCAGGAAATGGCCCTGACCTATGGTTTTACGGGTCCGAACCTGAGGGCAGCGGGCATTGACTATGACGTGCGCGTCATGGAGCCCTATTCCTCATACGAAGATTTTGAGTTTGATATCCCGGTGGGCCATAACGGCGATACCTATGACCGTTACAAAGTGAGGAACGCGGAGGTATGGGAGAGTATAAAGATTGTGCGTCAGGCCATTGAAAACCTGCCGGAAGGCGCGTATTACGCCGACGAAGAGCACTATTACCTTCCTCCGAAACACTCGGTGTACCATAATATGGAAGCCCTGATCTATCACTTTAAGATTGTGATGGGAGAAATAGATGCGCCGGTAGGGGAAGTGTACCATGCCGTGGAAGGAGGAAACGGGGAACTGGGCTTTTACCTGGTGAGTGACGGCGGACGGGCTCCTTTCCGCCTGCATTTCCGGAGGCCGTGTTTTATTTATTACCAGGCCTTCGAGGAACTGATCAAGGGCGGTACCGTATCAGACGCTGTTCCTATCATGAGTAGTTTGAATGTCATAGCCGGTGAACTTGATGCTTAATAAGAGAGAAATGAGTGCATTTACAGAAGACAGATTGGCGCAGGCAAAGGAGATTATTGCGCGTTACCCGGAGGGAAGGCAAAAGTCGGCCCTGCTGCCTTTGCTTCACCTGGCCCAGGAGCAACACGGGTGGGTGAGCGCCGAAGTAATGGATTATATTGCCGGGATGCTGGACATTGAGGCGGTGGAAGTATATGAAGTGGCCACTTTCTACACCATGTTCCACCTGGAACCGGTAGGAAAGCACGTGATTGAATATTGCCGTACGGGTCCTTGCTGCGCTATGGGAGGAGAAGAGGTGTTCGATTACCTGAAACGGCGCCTGGGCATTTCGGCGAATCAGACCACGGCCGACGGCCTCTTTACCCTGAAAGAGGTAGAGTGCCTGGCCGCCTGCGGATGGGGCCCCTGTTTCCAGATCCGGGAGCAGTTTTATATGCACCTCGACAACGCGAAAGTGGACCAGATCATTGATGAATTGAGTAAATAAGGAATCATGGCATTAAAGATATTAACCGAACATATTGATAAGCCCGGAATAGAGACTTTCGAGGTTTACAGGAAGCACGGTGGATACACGGCGGTAGAGAAAGCGCTGAAAAAAATGACCCCTGACGAAGTGGTGGAGGAAGTGAAGAAGTCGGGAATGCGGGGGCGCGGGGGCGCAGGTTTCCCTATGGGCATGAAGTGGAGTTTCCTGGCCAAACCGGAAGGCGTGCCGCGCTACCTGGTATGCAATGCCGATGAATCGGAGCCGGGTACTTTCAAAGACCACTACCTGATGAAGAGTATTCCGCACCTTCTGATTGAGGGAATGATTGTATCCAGCTATGCGCTGGGCGCCAATAAGTCGTTTATCTATGTAAGGGGTGAACTGATGTACGTGATCCGGATCCTGGAGAAGGCCATCGCGGAAGCGAAAGCCGCGGGTTTCCTGGGGAAAAATATCCTGGGTTCGGGGTATGACCTGGAACTGGTGGTACAGCCGGGCGGCGGGGCTTACATCTGTGGAGAAGAAACGGCCCTGCTGGAGTCGCTGGAAGGGAAAAGAGGGAACCCGAGGAACAAGCCGCCTTTCCCGGCGGTAAAAGGACTATACGAATGCCCTACGGTGGTGAATAACGTGGAGTCGATCTCCAACACCCCGTGGATTGTGAATAACGGAGGAGAGGCGTACGCGGGCATCGGTATCGGACGGAGTACGGGGACCAAGCTGATTTCGGCTTCGGGACATGTGAAGAAACCGGGGGTGTATGAAATTGTGCTGGGTGTTCCGGTAGAAGAATTTATCTATTCGGATGAATACCTGGGCGGTATCCGTGACGGACACTATATGAAAGCGGTGGTGGCCGGAGGATCTTCCGTGCCTATTCTTCCCAGTAACCTTATGCTGAAGACCGCAAACGGGGAAGACCGCCTGATGACCTATGAGTCGCTTTCCGACGGCGGTTTCGCCACGGGCACCATGCTGGGATCCGGCGGGTTTATTGTGATGGACGAAACTACCTGTATTGTGCGGAATACCTGGAATTTTTCCCGCTTTTACCGGCACGAGTCCTGCGGACAGTGTTCGCCCTGCCGCGAAGGTACGGGCTGGCTGGAGAAAGTGCTTCAGCGCATTGAGTACGGACAAGGGAACGAGCGGGATATTGACCTGTTGGTGGATGTGGCCAGAAGGATAGAAGGGAATACCATTTGTCCCCTGGGCGATGCGGCCGCCTGGCCCGTAGCGGCCGCGATCCGGCATTTCAGGGATGAGTTTGAATGGCATATACGCCGGCCCGAGGAAGCCACTAAAAAGGGCGCCGTATACATGCCCGAAAATGTTTTAGCTTAAAAGATTGTAAGAGATATGGATGCTCCTCAGTTAATAAAAGTAACCATAGACGGCCGGGAGGTACACGTACCTGCCGGTACCACGATTATGGAAGCGGCCCGCCAGATTGGTCCTGACGTGGCCCCGCCGGCTATGTGTTATTATAAATCCCTCAAAGGCACGGGAGGAAAGTGCAGGGCCTGCCTGGTGAAAGTAACCCAGGGGTCGGAAAAAGATCCGCGTCCTATGCCCAAGCTGGTGGCTTCGTGCATTACAGGCGCCCAAGACGGTATGGTGGTGGAAAACTACACCAATCCCGATGTACTGGACGCCCGCAAGGGAATTGTGGAATTTCTCCTGATTAATCACCCCCTCGACTGCCCGGTTTGTGACCAGGCAGGAGAATGCTATTTGCAGGACTTTTCGTATGAACACGGACTGGCCACTACGCGTTACGAGGAAGAGCGGCGTACGTTTGACCGGGAGGATATCGGGGATAAGATCCAGCTGCACATGAACCGCTGTATCCTCTGTTACCGCTGCGTATATACTGCTAACCAGATTACCAACCAGAGGGTACACGGGGTGATGTTCCGGGGTGACCATGCCGAAATCAGCACCTATATCCATAAAGCCATTGATAACGATTTCTCCGGGAACATGATTGATGTGTGTCCCGTAGGTGCGTTAACCGATAAAACTTACCGTTTCAAGAGCCGGGTATGGTTCTCCAAACCGGTAGACGCACACCGCGACTGCGACAAATGCTGCGGCAAGGTGCATCTGTGGTACAAAGGCGACGAGGTGATCCGGGTAACGGGCCGGAAAAACCAGTGGGGAGAGGTAGAAGAGTTTATCTGCAATACCTGCCGGTATGATAAGAAGGCAACCTCCGACTGGGTGATTGAGGGCCCTACGAAAGTATCGAGGGCCTCGGTGATTTCGGCCAATAAATATGCGAAGAATACGATCCGGAAAACGGAGTACGGCCTGAATCACGCCGCCCTGAATTACAAGAAGATTGATGATACAAGGCCTTATGATAAAGATTTGAAGGAAATTAAGCAGTCGGAAGATTACAAGGCGCTTATGGAGAAGAACGAAGCTTATTTTTCTAAAAAATAGATAGCGAATGGAGTCAGTTTTATGGATTAAAGGAATTATCATCTTAGTGATTTTTGCACTAAGTTTAGGTATCGCCGCTTACGAAACTTATTTTGAGCGGGTGATAGCGGCGTATATCCAGGACAGGGTGGGCCCGGACAGGGCCGGTCCGTACGGGATCCTGCAACCCCTGGCGGATGCCGGAAAACTCTTCTTCAAAGAAGATTTTGTGCCGGCAATGGCCGACAAATGGTTGTTTATAATCGGACCCGGGGTGGCCATGTTCGCCGCTTTGATGAGCAGTGCGGTGATTCCTTTCGGCGATACCCTGAAAATCGGTGATCTGCTGGTTCCCATTCAAGGCATTGATGTCAACATCGGGGTGTTGTGGGTTTTTGGTGTGGTGGCCATGGGCGTGTACGGCATGCTGATAGGAGGCTGGGCATCGAATAATAAATATTCCCTGTACGGGGCTATCCGTGCGGCTTCCCAGGCCATATCGTATGAGATTGCCCTGGGGCTGTGCCTGCTGGCGGTGATCCTGGTAACGGGTTCGCTTTCCATGCGGGAAATGGCCGTGCAGCAACACGGGTTTAACTGGAACGTGTTCTACCAGCCGGTGGGCTTTATCCTGTTTTTCGTGTGTGCCCTGGCCGAATGTAACCGTACGCCTTTTGACCTTCCGGAAACCGAAGCGGAGTTGGTAGTGGGTTACATGACAGAATACGGTTCCATGAAAATGGGCCTTTATATGTTTGCGGAATACGTGAATATGTTTATTTCTTCGGCCATTATGGCCAGCCTGTATTTCGGGGCGTATAATTATCCGGGAATGGATTTTGTGCGGGAATTCCTGATCGGGAAGCTGGGAGATACCGCCGGACACAACGTGGCTACCCTGCTGGGTACGGGCGTGTTCTTCCTGAAGATTTTCCTGTTTATTTTTACCTTTATGTGGATCCGCTGGACCCTGCCCCGCTTCAAATATGAGCAGCTGATGCGTCTGGGCTGGCAGTGGATGGTTCCGCTGGCCATGGTGAACCTGGTAGTGATGGCTTTGGCTACGCTTTCCGGTAAGCCCCTGCTGGTGGCCTGGCTGGGAATGGGAGGGTTTCTCCTGGTATATTACGGGGGGCGGACTTTATATGAAAAACGTTTTAATTAAGGGGTATGCAACTGACTGACAGATCAAAGAAGACCGATAAATCAGAGCTGAGTGTAGTTGAGCGAACCTACCTTCCGGGTGTTTTTAAGGGGATGGGGATTACGCTGAAGCATTTCTTTTCGCCTAAGCCTACCATTCGTTACCCGGAGCAAAAAAGGTACCTGGGACCGGTTTTCAGAGGACATCACATTCTGAAAAGAGATGAGCAGGGCCGGGAGCGGTGTACTGCCTGCGGGCTTTGTGCGGTGGCTTGCCCCGCGGAGGCCATTTCTATGGTAGCCGCCGAACGGGTAAAGGGAGAAGAGCACCTGTACCGGGAAGAAAAGTACGCGGCATCGTACGAGATCAATATGCTGCGCTGTATTTTTTGCGGCTTGTGCGAAGAGGCTTGTCCCAAACAGGCCATCTACCTGCGCCACGATAAGTTTGTGCCTGTCTTTACCGATAGAAACGAGGTGATTTACGGTAAAGATGAACTGGTGGAAGACATGAACGACCGGTATAACCGGGAGGCCTGGACAAAAGAAGATATGGAGAAAGTCTGGGAAAAACAAAAAGCGTAATCCAATGGAAATACTAAAAAACATAGCAATGGTAGAGTGGGCATTTTATTTTTTTGCCACCCTGGCTATCGTGAGTGCGCTCAGCACCATTCTTTCCCGGAAACCCATGTACAGTGTGATTTCCGTGATCATTACTTTCTTTTCCCTGTCGGGAATTTACGTTCTTCTGAACGCGCAGTTCCTGGCGGTGGTGAACATTATCGTGTATGCCGGTGCCATTATGGTGCTGTTTATTTTCGTGATTATGTTCCTGAATCTGAGCAGGGAGAGCAATGAGCTGAGAAATAAGGCTATTGTGGTGGCGTCAACCATTTCGGGGGCATTGCTGGTGCTGATGCTCACAGCGGCATTTCGCAAAGCCTACATCGAACCTGTCAACCCGGCTTTGTTTACGAATGAAACGGGCATGATTGAAAGGCTGGGCAAGCTGCTTTATACCCATTATATGCTTCCTTTTGAATTGGTTTCCGTGTTGTTCCTGGTGGCGATTTCCGGGGCTATCCTGATCGGTAAACGGGAGAAAGGGGGAAGGCATTTTTAACTTCTTCTTTTTTGCCTTAGGGCTATAGAAGGCCATTAGTGTGATTTTGGTTTAGGGAGGATATGGAGGAGTGAAGAAAAAACCGGGAGATCCGGTTAACAAAACGGGCGCTTTTATCGTATAAAGATAAAAGCGCCCGTTTTGTTTTGTGCAACGCTTCCAAAGTGAAAATTTTACCAATAACCAGAGCTTAACGCGGGCAGCCGAAAGCGGATGCATACTTGCATTGCCCGGCTGCCGGCCATAGCTAAATATCATACGTATGAAGATCAAAAACACATTTATTGTATTCTGTTTTGCCGTTCTGTTGAACGGATGTGAAAAAGAAGACGTGGGTCCCGCACAGATTGGCGCGCTCGATTGTTCCGGTGTTACTTTTTCAGGGGACGCCGCGAACGGGGTTTCTTTTACGGCCACTGCTACGATTCCTTACAGCGGGGGTAACGGCGGAGAATACGGGGAAGGTGACGCTGTGGCTTCCTCCGGCGTTTCCGGGCTGACCGCTACTCTTTCTGCGGGCAGGTTGTCGGAAGGATCGGGTACAGCCGTTTATATTATTACGGGTACGCCATCTTCGGTAGGTACGGCTTCATTTGACGTGACGTTCGGGGGGCAAAGGTGTACGCTTGTCTTGCCGGTTGCGGCTTCCGCCGCCAGCGTCTCGGCTTTAACCCTGGAATCGGGGCCAGCGGGTGCTACAGAATCGGTGTCGTACGCCGCTTCCCTGGCCGTGGCCTACACCGGGGGGAACGGTGCGGAGTATTCGGGCTCGTCGGTGATGTCTACCGGCGTGGAGGGGCTCACCGCTACGCTGGCGGCCGGACAGTTGGCTAACGGTGCGGGTACACTGACCTACACGGTCTCCGGTACCCCGGCCTCCGCCGGCACGGCTACTTTTAATTTCGGTTTCGGGGGCAAAACCCTGACCGTGACGGTGGTGGTGGAAGCGGCGGTGTCAGGCACGGCCACTGATACGGTAAAGATCGCGTACGCGGGCGCTGGAGCTACCGTAAGTAATGCTTACGCCAATGACGGGGTGAGCATCAGCGTGAGCGGCGCGAATGTGACGGTGACTTCTACGAATACCGCGAAGGAGATGGTGTACCTGCTTTCAGGTACAAGTACCAACGGGACCTTCAAAGTGTACAGTGAATACAAATTTGTTATCGCCATGAATAACCTGACGCTGACCCATACCGCTGGTCCGGCCATCAATATCCAGTCGGGAAAGAAAGCTACCCTGCATCTTCCGGCGGGAACGAGCAGCACGCTCGCGGACGGAGCTACGTACGCGTCGAGCAACGAGGATCAGAAAGGTACGGTTTTCAGTGAAGGACAGTTGGTTTTCACCGGAACCGGAGCGCTCACCGTGACGAGTAATAACCGCCATGCCATTGTTTCCGACGATTATATTTCGGTAAGCCAGGCCCGTATTACCGTGAAAGGGGCGGAAAAAGACGGAATTCACGCGAACGACTACTTTACTATGGACAGCGGCACGCTGTCTGTCACTTCTGCCGGAGACGGCATTGATGTGGAGGAAGGATATATACTCATTAAAGGCGGAGACCTTACGGTCACCACCAGCGGGGAGAAGTCGCATGCCCTCAAAAGCGAAGGCTATACCACGATAGGAACGGCCGGTACGCTGGCGCTGACCGTTAGCGGAAAAGGCTCCAAAGCGATTAAGACCACTGGTCATTTTACCCTGAATTCGGGTACGTTGAAACTGACGACCAGCGGGTCGGCGTTTTACGATACCTCGGATGCCGACATTTCCGCGCCCGCGGGCATCAACTGCGACGGGGATCTGACCATTAACGGAGGAAGCCTCACCATTACCAGCACCGGAGCCGGGGCCAAAGGCATTACGGTAGACGGGACCGCCACCCTAAACGGGGGAAATACAAATATTACCGCTTCAGGGGCCAAGTTTACGTACTCTTCGTCAAAAAGCAGCGAGTCCAAAGGGTTTAAAAGCGATGGCGCCTTTATCATGACCAACGGAGAGCTGACTATTTCTGCCGCAGACGACGGCCTGAAATCCGAGACATCGATAATGGTGACGAACGGTAACATAAACATTACCAAATCTACCGAAGGGGTGGAGGCGCCGTTGATCACTTTCGCGGGCGGAGTAACCAATATTGTCTCGTCAAATGACGGCATCAATGCCACCAAAGGCACGGTGAGTGGCGGAACGGAGTCGAACGACGGCAGCCATCTCTATATCAAAGGTGGAATCGTGATTGTAGCAGGCAGCGATGCCATAGACAGTAACGGGAATGTGACCATCAGCGGCGGTACTACCATCGTATCCGGTGACGGCCGGGAAGAGGGTATAGACGTGAACGGGAACTTCCTCATTAACGGGGGCAATGTGATTATCGCGGGCCCCAGCAACAATATGACCAAAGCCATGGGCTCGGCTTCTACCCAGGTCAGCCTCTACCTGAAATCCCGCTCTCAGTTGTCTACGTCTTCTCTCCTGCACATTGAGAACGCGTCAGGCATGGAGATGGTGACGTTCAAACCCAAAAGCACGGCGTACTATTTCCATTTCTCCAATCCGTCTATGGCCAAAAATACAGAATACAAAATATATTTTGGCGGCTCATACAGCGGAGGCGGTTTTGTGGGCAACTCTTCCGGGTGGGGCATGTACACCGGGGGAACGTACTCTTCTTCAGGTGCCAATGTAGTGACTACACTGACCACCTCTTCTTCCGCTACGGTGAATACCGTGTCGTTTTAAATAGAAAAGACGGTAGCGTGAAACGGGCAGAAAATGAGCGTTTTCTGCCCGTTTGTTTTTAACTTGCGGGAGAATAGCCGGAGAGGTTAAGAATGACCTCCGGCTACCACTTCAAACCCATTTCTTATGGCCCTTATCCTACCTGTTTCAGGGAAACGTCCGGTACACGGAGACAATTGTTGGTTTGCGCCCAATGCCACGTTGGTGGGCGATATTGTGATGGGGAACGACTGTACCGTATGGTTTAACGCGGTGGTGAGAGGCGATGTGAACAGCATTGTGATGGGAGACCGCGTGAATATACAAGACGGTGCGGTGATCCATTGCACGTACCGGAAAACCCGTACGGTGATCGGGAATCATGTGAGTATAGCGCACAATGCCATTGTACACGGATGTGTGATTGAAGATGAAGTGCTGGTGGGCATGGGCGCCATTATTATGGACGGCGCAGTAATCGGCAAGAATTCGATTATCGGGGCGGGCGCCATTGTGACCCAGAATACCGTAGTGCCACCGGGTACCGTTTGGGCGGGGAATCCCGCGCGGCATATCAAAGATGTAACTCCTGAACTGGGGGAGGTCTTTATGCGTACGGCCCATAATTATGTGATGTACGCAGAGTGGTTCAAAGAAGAAGGCGCTTAATTGTCGCGGGTTCCCGCTCTGAAAATTTCACCCCTTGTATCCCTTTCTTCCGTCACCGTACCGTTGCCCTGGCCGAAGCCTTTGAGCGCGGTGCCGTTTTTGACCGAGCGAATGAAATTCACCCAGCTGGCTGCATTGGTCAAGGGGTTTACCGTCATCATTTTCTGATTCTGGAGGTGGGTGAGTTGCTGGTCCATGGCATACCGGTAATTGCCCATAGCGCTCATGGGCAAAGCCATGGCGATAGACCGGAGGGTGGAAGTTCCCAGGTTTTTCTCAATGATTCTCCTTTCTTCTTCATTGGGCGCATCCATGCTCATGAAGGCCATTCTGAATTCTTCTTCGGTGCGGAAAGGGTATACTTTCACCTCTCTCAGCCACTTGTTTTCAATGTTCAGTTCCACTACCGCCGAGTAGGTTAAACCGGTATTTTTCGGGATGATATGGTACTGGGGCTTAAAGCCGAGGAAGGAAAATACAATGGAATCTCCGGGGAATACATCCAGGATGAAATACCCTTTGGCATTGGTTTGCACGCCTTTCCCTGCCCGGTGGTTAATCACGTAGGCGCCTACCATGGGTTCATCGGTACTGCCGTCAATGACAAAACCCGAAAACGTAATAAATTTTTGTTCTCCCTGAGCCCGGGCTTCCGGAACCAGGGCCGTAAGACCCAAAAGGACAATCAGGGGTAGAAGGAATGGTCTCAAAACAGCTTCTCGAAAATTTTGATAAAGGTAACGATAAATGGCATAGATAACAAAAGTCCGTCGAAACGGTCGAGGAAGCCCCCGTGGCCCGGAATGATGCTTCCGGAGTCTTTTATTTCAATACTTCTTTTAAACAGGGATTCCACCAGGTCTCCGAGGGTTCCGGCAATAACAATGATGGTGGCAATGCCGAACCATTCCCACCGGTCAAGGCTTTTGGTGTACTTCCAGTATAAAAACGTTATAATCATGGCGATTATTGCTCCGCCGAAAAAGCCTTCCCAGGTCTTCTTGGGGGAGATTCTTTCGAAGAGCTTCCGGCGGCCGAAATATTTTCCCGAAAAATAAGCGCCGGTGTCGAAGCTCCAGAGAATGAGGAGGGTACCCAGGGGCAAAAGCGGGAGGAAGTTGCCGCGCCAGAAGGTCATTTCCACCAGGAGGGCGAAAGGCAGGGCCACATAAATAATGCCCAGGTAGGTATAGCCCAGGTTAGCAAACGGGTGCTTGTCTTTTTTTCTGTAAAGTTTGATAAAAAAAGGCAGGGTGAGAAAGGGTACCACCACATAATAGAATTCCGCTAGAATGGTGTAGGTTTCTATGAGGTAGGTGAGGGAGACAATGAGGATCCCGCAAAAGGTACCGAAGGTCTTCATGGGGAGGTTTCCCTGCTTCATGATCAGGGTGTAAAACTCGTACTGGGTGAGGGCGGTAAGGGCCACCACCAGGAAGAGGAATGTTAAAGGGTGATAAAATATCAGGAAAATAATCAGGGGGGCGCCAATCAGGGCGGCGATCACCCGTTGAGTCAGGTTTGATCTTTTTTTAAGGTTCTTCATCCAATGCGTCTATATATTTTTTCGCTGCCTCAGACTGGTGTTCGGGTACGTTAATCGCCACCGGTCCGATCATAGGGAAACTGCCGTCTTTTTTGTCCAGGATAACGGCGTTAATTCCCTGTAGAATCAATTCGTTTTTAATGAGTTCGGTCCTGATCCTGTCTTTTGAAGTATAAACTGTGATCCAATTTGCCATTTTATTTCCAGGTTAAGGTTTCTAAAATATGCAGGGCGTCCGCCTTTAGATAATCAACGACCGGTTGGAGGGAATCGTTCCTTGTGGCCTGGTCCAGGTAGATGGCTCCCCGCAGATAATGCCGGGCGGTATCGGTGCTGTAAAACTGGAAATGGCTGGGTACTTCTCCCTCTATTTCAATGGTCACGGCTTTTCGGCCATTTTCCAGGGTAATGATTTCCTCTTTTTGGGAAAGGGCCCTGATCTGGTGTTTGGAGGCCAGGCGGTAGGCGTCCATCACGTGTTCGTCGAGTTTCCGGAGATCGCCGTTCAGGGGTTTGTAGGTAAACTGGATCATGGCGTTCAGAGCGGGGTATTTTACTAAGATCCAGTAGGGCTCGGCATCGGCGGACCGGTCCGGAATGATCTCCGCAGTTTCGGCGTACTCGAAGGCGTACGGGTAATTTCCTTCCAGCGTGCGGTACCGGTGCCCGGGCAGGTCGATCCGGGCAAAGCCTTTGGGCTTGGGGTAGTACACGGGGGCCGACCCTCCGCAGGAGAGCAGGGCCGTGGCCGCCAGAAGTAAAATCAGTTGTTTCATACGGTTTAAAAATTTAGCTATCAGCTATCAGCCTTCAGCGATCAGCCGGGTGACGATCCACCTTCAGCGATCAGCCGGGCGACGCTTCGCTTATTTATTGTGGTACGCTTAACCGCCGGTTGGTGTGCCGCTTTCTGATAGTGGTGCGCCACCCGGCTGATAGCTGATAGCTGATAGCTGATAGCTCATAGCTCATAGCTCATAGCTATTTCATCCCGGCAAATATATGGCTTTTTGATGCAAAATCAGTATAACCCGGAGCAGATAAAGTAAAGGCTGCTTTAGTTTAACGGTGGGCGTGTATTTCTTTGTAATTTTGCGGTATGAATTATTTGTCGGTTGAAAATATAGGGCGGAACCTGGGCGAGCGCTGGCTCTTCAGGGATCTGACTTTTGGGATATTGCAAGGCGAAAAAGTAGCGCTGATCGGAAGTAACGGCAGCGGGAAGTCGTCATTGATGGATGTACTGGCCGGCAGGGCTGCCGCAGACGAGGGCGTGGTGAGTGTGCGCAAGGAGATCAGGGTGGGCTACCTGCACCAGAATCCGGATTTTAACGAGGCGCATACGGTAGTGGAAGTTCTTTTTTCCTCGGAAAATGAAATTACGAAAGCGACGCGGGCGTACGAAGCCGCTGCGGACGCGGGAGACAGCGAGGCCATTACCCATTACGCCGAAGTGCTGACCCGCCTGAACGGCTGGGACTACGAAGCGAAAGTCAAGCAGATCCTGGGCAAGTTGGGCATTCATGACCTCGATAAACGCATAGCGGAGCTGTCTGGCGGGCAAAAGAAGCGGGTGTTCCTGGCCCGTGTACTGATTGAAGAACCGGATTTTCTGATCCTGGATGAGCCTACCAACCACCTCGACCTGGATACCATAGAATGGCTGGAAGCCTATCTTTCGGCCAGCACCATGACGCTCTTCCTGGTGACGCACGACCGGTATTTCCTGGATAGGGTCTGCAACCGTATTATGGAGCTGAACCATTCTAAAATCTATAAATACCAGGGGAATTACGCGTATTTCCTGGAGAAAAAAGCCGAGCGGGAGGAGATAGAAGCCACCGTGCTGGAAAAAGACCGCAACCTGCTCAGGAAAGAACTCGAATGGATGCGGAGGCAGCCCAAGGCGCGTACGCACAAGGCTACCTACAGGGAAAACGCGTTTTACGAACTGAAGGAAAAGACCTCAGGCCACCGCAAAGAAGAGAAACTGGAGCTGAGCATGAAAACCGAGCGCATCGGGAATAAAATCATGGAGATTCAGCACGTAAGCAAAGGCTATGACGGGAATGTGCTGATCAAAGAATTTACCTATACTTTCAAACGGGGCGACCGGATCGGGATTGTGGGAAAAAACGGGATGGGGAAATCAACCCTGCTCAGCCTGATTACCGAAGAGATCAAACCCGATATGGGGAAAATTGTGAAAGGGGAGACCATTAAAATCGGGTATTATAAGCAAGACGGACTCGTATATGATCCTGACCAAAAGGTGATTGAGAATGTGCGGGAAATCGCAGATTATATCAAGATGGCCGACGGAAGAGAGATTAGTGTCTCCGCTTTCCTGACCTTGTTCCTGTTTCCGCCGGCGGTGCAGTACAGTCCTATTGCCAAACTCTCCGGTGGAGAAAAAAGGAGGCTGCAATTGCTGAAGGTACTGGTGGAAAACCCGAATTTCCTGATCCTGGATGAGCCGACCAATGACCTGGATATCGCTACTTTGAATGTACTGGAAGAGTTTCTGGTCGCATATTCCGGCTGTCTGCTGGTGGTGTCTCACGACCGGTATTTCCTGGATCGCCTGGTAGACCACACGTTTGCGTTTGAAGGGAACGGGTATATCCGTGACTTCCCCGGCAACTATACCGATTACCGGAACCAGGCGGATGAACAGCTGAAAGTGCAGAAGAAGGAAGAGAAACCGAAAGCGGAAACTACGGTGCAGGAAGCGCCGAAAAAGAAACTCAGCTTTAAGGAAAAGCAGGAATTCGAGACCCTGGAAAAGGAAATACCGAAGCTGGAAGAGGAGAAGAGTAGGCTTTCGGAAAAACTCTCGGGTGAGGTGACTGACTTTGAGGAAATATCCCGCATTTCGGCCCGGTTAGAGGCATTGGTGGAGCAACTGGAAGAGAAGGAATTGCGTTGGTTAGAGTTAAGTGAATGGGTATAGGGAACTAATAGGGAAGTTCTGGTATAGTATTACTACAGTAAAGCATACATTTATGGCTAGGATTGATATTGGTATTCCCTATCAAAGGTATTTGGAAAATCTTGTTACTGCCGGGCTTTATCGCTCTGTTACGGCGGCCGCAGAAGCGACTATCTTAAAACAAATGGAGGAAGATGAAAGAGCGAGACTGGCCTCTATAGAACTGGTTTTGGCCAAAGGAGAGGCCGATATCAAAGCCGGAAATACTATCCCATACAGACCCGGATTAATGAAAGAAATCTCCGAGAAAGGAAGAGAGGCTGCCCTGTCAGGAAAACCGGTGAAGAGCGATGTCAGACCGTAGTTATGTTTTGGAGATTTCAAAACTCGGGCTATATCAGGCGGGATGTTTCTAAAAACTATTTAACCTGGCCGGTAAAAGAGCATGTAATGATTTACCGGGTGGAGAATAATATAATTTACCTGGTGAGGGTTTTGCATAAAAAGATGAATTTCCTGAGATGGTTGGTTTAAGTTCAATTGCACTTATCTCACCCTGAATATCAGCATTCCAATAAGTTTTGAAGATTCAAATCGCACCGGGAACTTTGGGTGCGGTGGCCTGTTTAATTTTGTATTCGGAATCTCCCGGTTCTGTCATTTTAACAGGTTATGAAAAAGAGTTTATTATCCCTCGCTTTCGGTTCTTTTGCAATTGGTATGACGGAGTTTACCATGATGGGTATTCTGCCCGATATTGCCAGAGATCTTTCCATTGAAATCCCTACGGCTGGCCACCTGATCGCTATTTACGCACTTGGAGTGGTGGTAGGCGCGCCGGTACTGGTTTTGTTCAGTACAAAATTTGTCCCCAAAAAGGTGCTGTTGTTCCTCATGTTCCTGTTTTTGGTATTTAACGGGCTATTTACCGTGGCGCCGGAGTATTACACCATGATGATCACCCGCTTTCTTTCGGGCCTGCCCCATGGCGCATTTTTCGGTGTGGGCTCTGTGGTGGCCACCCGCCTGGCTGATCCGGGAAAAGAGGCCCAGTCTATTGCTGTGATGTTTACGGGAATGACGGTGGCCAACCTGCTGGGGGTGCCTTTGGGTACCTATATCGGGCACGAATATTCGTGGAGAATTACCTATCTTTTTGTCAGCCTTTGCGGAGCGGCAACCATGGTAGCGGTGTACTTCTGGCTTCCGGCGCTGAAAACGCATTTCAGCGGAAATGTTTTCCGCCAGCTGGATTATTTCCGGTCGCCCCTGGCCTGGATTCTCATTGCCATGATTTCCATCGGTACCGGCGGGTTGTTTGCCTGGATGAGCTATATCGCTCCCCTGATGACCGAAGTGGCGGGGCTACAGGCCGGAGAAGTGCCGTTCATTATGGTATTGGTGGGGCTGGGCATGGTGTTCGGCAACCTGCTTGGTGGGAAACTGGCCGACAGCACCACACCTATCAAGGCCTCTATTGCCTGTTTTCTGACCATGGCGATATGCCTGATCCTGGTGTATTTTACTATTGATATTCCGAGAATGGCCTACTTCTGGGCGTTTACTACGGGCATGATTTCCTTTACGCTGGGGTCTCCTTTGCAAATGGTGCTGATCCAGTCGGCCAAAGGGTACGAAACCATAGCGGCCGCGGGCGGGCAAGCCAGTTTTAACCTGGGCAATACCTTTGGCGCGTACTTCGGTGGCTTGCCTATCGTGTACGGCTTTGCGTACAATTCACCCCTGCTGGTAGGGGTGGCCATGGCCGCGGGCGGTGTGCTGATCGCTACCTATGTTTCGGTGAATAAACTGCTGGTTAAAAAAACTGAAATTCGCCTGGAGGAAAGAGAACTTTGCTCGGCATAAGATTTATTCGGTATAAGTGCGTAACTTTCGGTGGCGGGAATGACGCACGGAATTCATTGCCCGGAACGTATACTGATATAGTTGTGGTAACGCGCAACTGAAATTTATCCAAAATGAAAGCATTTTTTTTCCTGATTGTAAGTTTTTCCCTGTCTGCCCAGACTGATTTTTTTGAGCGCTATTACCCGGCCATTGACCGGGCTGAGGCGGCTTTTGTACGGGATGAGTTCACCGAAGCCATCCGCCATTATACGGAAGCTTTTCAGGCCGTGGAACATCCCCTTGCCCGGGACCTTTACAACGGCGTGGTTTGTTACTACCTGGCGGGTAATATTGACGGCGCCAAACCCTGGTTACTGCTATTGGCCCGGAAAGGGATAGATGCGGGTATCCTGGAGAGCCAGGAGGCTTTCCGGGTGGAGAATATCCAGGTGGAATGGGAGAGCTTTAAGCCGGTTTACCGCCAGATCTCAGACCGGTTTGTGCCGGAGAAGGAAGAAGGAACCGACCGCCTGATCATGGATATCCAGGAAAAGATGGAGGAAATCCGCATACTTCATAATGAGTTTCCCGATATTTACTATGATATGGATAGCCTGACGGTTTTATCGCCGGAAGACTCGGCGACAATTCATACGGTAGAAAATAAAATGAAAGCCATTTATGACGCCATCAGCCGGTCGGCCGCAGAACATATTATCCGGCACGGATTGCCTTCTGAAGAGCGTTACGGGATAGTTTCTGAAGACCTGACCATGGACGCGCTACGTAGTTTTTTGTCGAATATCCGCTTTTATTCTCTCCTGGAACCGGGTAGCGGCATGATTTCTCTCCTGAATGAAAGGTTGGTGGAGGAAGTAGGCAAAGGGAATGTACATCGCGACTACGTGCTGGAACTCCTGGGTGGCGGAAACCTCGCCTTTGTCCGTTTGCTTATCCCGATAGAACTGCCTTGTCACGAGTCTGACCCGCCGGTGTTTATCCATCCTAAAGCAGACCATAATTTCGACCTTCTTCTGGGAGAGAATGAAGAGATGCAGATTGAAAAGGGGTATTATTCTGTTTTCCGGAATAAATATTTTCTCATGCACGAGCGGGCTACGCTGGAAGACAGGGTAGCGGACGATTGTACGCAATTGATGGGGATGAACAAAGAACTCATCCGGGTGAAAATCCCGGATTAAGCATCCCGCACTTTCCTGCATTTAAAGGGAATAAAAAACTTGTACTTTCCCGATTTCATCCTATTTTTGCATCGTCAATACTTCCTTCCTGTGAATTATTGATTTATAAAGACGGGCGGAGAGAATAGGCTCTGTGAAACCCGGGCAACCTCACGATGGAAAGGTGCCAATACCTACCTGTCTGGCCAAAGGCCGCCAGGAATTATAAACCAATAATGTGATTCAAATCCCTTTTGGTTAGTTTATTACGATAGCACAGGGCAGTCCTGCGCATGAAAATTAGAGTATGGGTATGGTAAAAAACCACATTTTTAAATGCAATACACCTTTTCACCTGGAAAACGGGGAGTGGCTACAGGAGTTTGAACTTTCGTATACTACGTATGGTGAACTAAACGAAGAGAAGTCGAACGTGGTGTGGGTCTGTCACGCCTTCACCGGCAACGCGAACCCTTCCGATTGGTGGAACGGCCTGATCGGGGAGAGGCGTTTGTTTAATCCTGCCCAACATTTTATCATTTGCGTGAATGTACCCGGCTCTCACTACGGCTCCACCAACGCGCTGAGTATAGATCCTTCTACCGGACAACCCTATTACCATACTTTTCCTTTGATTACCGTACGCGACGTGGTGAACGCGTTTGAGTTGCTCCGCCAGGAGCTGGGCATTGAAAGTATTAATTATCTGATGGGGGGCTCATTGGGTGGGCAGCAGGCTTCGGAATGGGCCGTGGCATACCCGGAAGTGGTTTGCAACCTCATCCTTTTTTCTACCAATGCCATTCATTCCCCCTGGGGTATCGCGTTTAACGAAACCCAGAGAATGGCCATTGAGAGTGACCCCACCTGGGAAGCCAGTACCGAAGATGCCGGGCGGGAAGGCATGAAAGTAGCCCGGGCCATCGCCCTGTTATCCTATCGGAATTATTATACCTATAACCGCACCCAGAGTCGCGATGAAGGCCAGATCGATTTTTTCCGGGCCAGTACTTACCAGACTTACCAGGGCGAGAAGCTGGTGCGCCGCTTCAATGCCTATTCTTACTGGACACTCACCAAGATGTTTGACTCGCACGATGTGAGCCGTCACCGGGGTTCGCTGGAGGAGGCCCTGGGAAAAGTAGAAGCACGTACCCTGGTGATCGGTATCACCACCGACATTCTTTTTCCGCCCGAAGAACAGCGGATATTGGCGAAATTTATACCGGGCGCCACCTACAAGGAGATCGATTCTACCTACGGTCATGACGGCTTCCTGATTGAGTTTGAAACCATGACGGAGGTGATCAGGGAATGGATGCGCGGATAACTCGTAATCGGCTCCGATCCGTATCTCCTAAAAAAAGTTGGTCTTTCTACGCCTAAAGTGAGGTAGCTATGTTTACATTTGCAATATAAATCATATTTTTTAATGAAAAAGTTATATTGGAAATGAGCTTACTGAAAAAAATCTTATTGGTTCTGGTGGGTATAGCCGTGTTGTTGCTGATTGTAGCCGCGTTTCTGCCCAAAACGTTCAAAGCCGAAGCCAGTGTGGTCATTCACCGGCCTCAGCAGGAGGTTTACGATTATGTAAAGTATGTTAAAAACCAGGACCACTACGGAAAATGGAACCTGATGGATCCGGAAATGAAGAAATCGTATGAAGGCAGCGACGGTACGGTAGGGTTCAGGTATTCGTGGGACAGCGAAAAAGTGGGTAAGGGAACACAGACCATTATGCGTCTTACCGAAGGCCAGGAAGTACTGACGGAGCTTGATTTTGGTTTCGGAGATCCGGCCAGTTCTCATATTCTGGTGGAGGCCGTCTCGCCTTCGGAGAGCAAAGTTACCTGGGGAATCAGTGGAGACTCCCCCTGGCCCATGAATATTATGAGCCTGTTTTATGACATGAGCGGTGATTTTGAAGAAGGGTTGACGAATCTTAAAAACGTATTGGAGAAATGAATCAAAACATCATCTGCTGGTTCGAGATCTATGTGGGAGACCTTGACCGGGCCAAAAAATTCTATTCAGCGGTATTGGGTACCCGGTTTACCGATGCCGAACAAGTCCCGGGAGACGCCGCGGGCGATATGAAAATGTCTTTCTTTTCCAGTCCTGAAAACCAGGGCGTAAGCGGAGCTTTGATTGAAATGCCCGGAGCAAAGCCGGGAGGCGGCCCGAATACCATGGTCTATTTCCCCTGTGCAGATTGTGCCGTGGAGACCGCTCGTGTGGAGGCTGCTGGAGGACAGGTGAAAGACCCCAAGATGAATTTAGGGGAGTTTGGCTTTTGTTCTGTCTGTATCGATACGGAAGGAAATTTCTTCGGACTTTATTCTATGGAATAGGCCATGCTACAGAAATATGGAATAGAGATCAAATGGGCCTTTATCTTTATAGGGATGACCCTGGCCTGGATGCTGCTGGAAAAACTTAGTGGGTTACACGGTAAGTATATAGATTATCATTTGTACCTGACCAACCTGTACGCCATTCCGGCGGTTTGGGTCTATGTACTCGCGTTGAAAGATAAGAAAAAGCAGTTTTACGGTGGGAAAATGAGTTTTAAGGAGGGTTTTGTAAGCGGGTTAATTATTACGGCTATTGTGACGGTTTTCAGTCCTTTGTCGCAGTGGATCATTTCGTATGTGATTACACCGGAGTATTTTCCGAATGTGATCAAGCGGTCTGTAGAGCTGGGATACTATAAGACCACCGCCGATGCGAAAGCTAATTTTAATTTTGAGAATTATGCGAAACAAAGTACCATAGCGGCCCTGGTGATGGGTTTGGTGACCACGGCGATCGTAGCGTTTTTTGTAAGAACCAAAAATAAGAGATGACGGAAGTTAAGCTTGTTCAAAAATTTAATGCCCGGCCTGAAGCGGTCTGGAAGGCCATTACTGACCCTATGGAAATGAAGGAATGGTACTTCCATGTCCGCGACTTTAAGCTGGAAGAGGGATGTGTTTATACATTTTATGAAAAAGAAGAGGGGGGAAGTTTCCTGCACCGTTGCGAGATTCTAAAGATTGAACCGGTACGTCTCCTGGAGCATACCTGGGAGCACCCTTCCCATTCTCAAGGGAAATCGGTTTTGAGATGGGAGCTTGAACCGGCCGGGGAAGAGGCGGTTCAACTGACCCTTACGCATAGCGGACTGGAGAATTTAGCCGATGCAGGACCGGAATTTGCGCCCGAAAACTACGAATTCGGCTGGAAAGGAATTGTGGGGATATCCCTCCGGAATTACCTTACCGGAATCAAAAAGCTGGTGTATAAAGTGGATATCCATGCTCCAAAAGAGACCGTGTGGGCGAAGCTTTGGGGGCAGGAGTCTTACCGTGACTGGACCTCCGTGTTTGACTCCGGCTCGCATTATAAGGGGGAGCTCTGTCAGGGCGCCCGGGTCCACCTGCTTTCGGGTTCGGGTGGAGGCATGTACAGCGATGTGGTTTTCATGAAAGAAAATGAACAGCTGGTCTTCAGCCATATCGGGTTGCTGGAAAATGGGCAGGAGTTGCCGGTGGATGAAGATACGTCCCGGTGGAGCGGAAGCCTGGAGAATTATATTCTGACGGATGTTCCCGATGGCACACGGGTGCGGACAGAGGTGGATTGCTCGCCGGAGTATATTGAGCATATGAATGAGAAATTCCCGCAGGCCTTGCAGCGGCTGAAGGAGATCAGTGAAAACCAATAAATACTATAAGTAATCAGCCGTTAGCTATTAGAAGTTAGACATTAGATGCTAGATATTAGGTATACGGGGTGATGCTTCGCCGGTCGCGGATGAAGAAGTCTAATAGCTAATATCTAATTTCTAATGGCGGTTCGCCGCCCGGCTTAAATTTATACAAATGAAATAGCTATGAGCATTCAGCTATCAGCCGGGTGGCGCACCACTATCAGAAAACCGGCACACC
>CAYRGN010000004.1:0-130201 GCA_964423865.1 uncultured Lacihabitans sp. | reverse complement strand
TCGGGGAGGCCGTGGTAGCGATGGAGTTCAGGGCTTCGGCAGAAGATGTGGCCCGGTCTTCGCACGCCCACCCTACGTACCTGGAAGCCTTGAAAGAGGCCTGCCTGGCCGCCACAGAGAACCGGTCGGTACACATGTAGATTTTCATAGACCGCGGATAACGCAGATTCAGCAGATAAGTACAGGGCATGAAATGCCTGTGCCGGTTTTGCGGAATCTGCGTTCTTTTTTTACCTCCTTTAAGCAGTTGCTTTCCACACTATGCATTTTATTAGTATTTTTAAGCTCCGTAAGAATATGGATGCTGCTGAATACAAGCACGTTCAATGGCTCGGTGCTCATACATACAAGGCAGCACAACCAACGATCGGTAAAGATATAATAAAAGAACGGGATAATGACCCAACAAGAACTGCATAAAATCTTAACTCAGGGAGAAAATATTCGTGTTGAGTTCAAAGAAGCACAAAACGGTGTTCCGGATTCATTCTATGATACGGTAGCGTCTTTTCTTAATCGCGAGGGCGGTGTTATCTTGTTGGGAGTAGCTGACAATGGAACGGTATTGGGTCTTGACGGGCAAAACTTAATGAACCTCAAGCAAGACATTGTTACGGCACTGAACAACCCCGATGTATTGAACCCTCCTTTTCCGTTGGCTGTAAACGAGGTAAAGCATACTAACGGGAAGGTACTCTATATTCGTGTGCCTGTAAGTTCGTTTGTGCATAAGCACGGTACGGTGGTGTACGACCGGGAAAACGACAGTGATTTCCGAATTACTGATGAAGCCCGCATTGCGGAACTCTATGCACGAAAACGCAATGTATTCACGGAAAACCAAATTTTCCCTCATCTGAAAATAGCCGATTTAGATACGGCTCTGTTCGATAAAGTTCGTTCCCGTCTGGTATTGGTCAATGCCAATCATCCTTGGTTGGAAGCTACAAATGAGCGTATTTTACGGGATGCCCGATTTCTGAGGCGAGACTTTACCACGGGTGCAGAAGGCTTGACACTTGCGGCTGCCTTGGTATTCGGGACAGATGAAGTGATTGGGAATATACTCCCTGCCTATCGGATAGATATTTTGGAGCGAAGAGAAAATATGAATCGTTGGGACGACCGCTTGTTGTTGAAAACCAATTTGATTGATTCGTATTTACAAACCTTGGCTTTTATCAAAGACAAATGGGCGGAGAAATTCTATCAGGATAGAAATGGGGAGCGGAAGGATTTACGGGAGCTCATCTTTCGGGAATTGGTGGGTAATATCATTATCCACCGGGAATATAACAGTGCTACACCTACGGAAGTAATTATCTACAAAGACCGTGTAGAAGCCACCAATCCTAACCGGATGCGTTTCAGAGGTCCGCTTGATTTGGACACATTTGATGCCGAGCCCAAAAACCCGAATATCCGTGCGTTTTTCAATGTGCTTACCTGGGCTGATGAAATCGGTTCGGGGGTAAAGAATATGGATAAATTTGTAAACGCCTACACAGGAGGTGCCCATCCCTTTTTTATAGAAGACGAACCGTTTCTGAGTGTTATTCCTATGGTTGTTTATCAGGTTGGAGATTTATACCGTTTATATGTTTCGCTCAGCCAATTGACAGAAGACCAACTCGGAGCGGAAAGAATCAGTCAATTACAATCTTTACCGCTTGACCTGAGCCTGAAAGAATTAGAAGATTGGAATGAGTTTGTTTTACAATTAGTGGGGAGTTGGGAAGAAAAAAGTGGGGAGTTAGAAAATATCAGGTTCCTGATAAACAGCGATATAACGTTAGATGAATTAAAAAAAGCGGGGAGTTGGGAAGAAAAAAGTGGGGAGTTCCTGAAAAAGCGGGGAAAGGTTTTGTTGAGTACGCTTCTTCTGACACTTCTGCCTGTTTCTTTGGAAGAGCTGGCTTCCGCTTTAGGCTATCGGAGCAAAGACCGATACCGTGATGATTATGTAAAACCGCTAAAGGACAACGGTTTAATAGCATACACCTTGGAACAGGCGAATGCCCCGAACCAACAATACAGAATTACCCAACGAGGGATTAATTTTTTGGTGGGAAGTGCAGTTTAAAAAAATGAATAGTATAAAGAATGAGTGAGTGGAAAGAATATAAATAGGGAGAATTAACAACATATTCAATCGAAAATACTTTTTCCTGAAAACTTTAAAACTAAATTTACTGATTTAATGCGGAGAAAAATTATCCTTTTGATCAGCTGTATCTGTTGGTGCAGCAGTTGGGTACGGGCGCAGTTGCCGGTGATTCCCCGGCCGGAGTCGGTGCAGATGCTGGACGGGTCGTTTACTATAAGTGCCGGCACAACCGTTCATGCCGATACCCCCTTGAAGCCTCTGGAAGAGTTTCTGCAAACTGCCCTACAGGATTTACCGGCCGTTCAGGTTTCTCCGGACAGCCAGACCGGTACCGTCATCCGGCTCGCCACAAGCGCTCTCGGGAAGGATGAAGCCTATGTTATGGAAGTAACTCCCGAACAGATCCGGATCACAGGGAATGATGCAGCCGGCGTTTTTTACGGGATCCAGAGCCTCCTGCAGCTGGCCGGGCAGTCGCCCGTCATTCCTGCATGCCGCATTGCCGATTCCCCGCGATTTGCTTACCGCGGTCTGCACCTCGACACAGGCCGGAATATGTTTTCCCTGAGCTTTCTTAAAAAGTATATCGACCTGATGGCTTTTTATAAGCTGAATACCTTTCACTGGCACTTAACGGAAGACCAGGGCTGGCGTATTGAGATTAAAAAATACCCGGAGCTGCAACGTGTGGCTGCCTACAGAAGCGAAACCATTATCGGCCACAAGAAAGATTCTCCCCACCGGTTTGACGGTGTACGTTACGGCGGGTATTATACACAGGAAGAGGTAAAAGAGCTGGTGCAATATGCATCAGAACGGCATATTACCATTATCCCGGAAATTGAAATGCCCGGCCATGCATCGGCGGCGCTGGCGGCCTACCCCCATTTGGGATGCCGCGGACAGGGCTACAGTACCGCTACTTTCTGGGGTATTTTTGACGACGTTTTCTGCGCAGGGAAAGACAGCACTTTTGTTTTCCTGGAAGATGTGCTGGATGAAGTGCTGGCGCTCTTTCCTTCAAAATATATTCATATAGGGGGCGATGAATGCCCTAAAGCCCGCTGGAAGGCATGCCCGCATTGTCAGAAGCGCATGAAAGACCAGCACCTGGAAGATGAACATGAGCTCCAGAGCTATTTTATTCGCCGCATAGAAAAATACCTGAACAGCAGAGGCCGTGAGATCATCGGTTGGGATGAGATCCTGGAAGGGGGGGTGAGCCCGAATGCCACCGTCATGAGCTGGCGGGGGGAAGTTGGCGGAATAGAGTCGGCCCGGCAAAGGCATCGTGTGGTGATGACCCCGGAAAGCCATTTGTATTTTGACTACTACCAGTCGCTTGATCCCGGAGAGCCTGTTGCAGCAGCCTGGTTCACGCCCCTCGATAAAGTGTATAGCTACGAGCCCTACCCCAAAGAGCTGGAACCCGAGTTTCATCCTTACATTATAGGGGTGCAGGGGAACGTCTGGTCGGAATATATGGCCGATGCCGCGCAGGTGGAATATATGACCTTTCCGAGGGCTTTGGCGCTGGCGGAAACGGCGTGGACTCCCGCCGGGCAAAAAGATTACCCGGATTTTTTGGAGCGGCTACGTCAAAATGAAATACTTCTGAAACAGAAGGGCGTCAACTATTTTGACCGCTACGAAGAACTGAAGTATGAATGGGAAGGAAACGCTCTTTCTCTCTCCACCACCGTTCCGGATGCCCGGATTTATTATACGCTTGACGGGCGGAATCCTACCGATCAGGATAGGTTGTATCAGGATCCTGTACGTGTGGATAAAAGCCAGGTGTTAAAAAGTCAGTTATACAGCGGGGGAAAACCCTATGGGAAGGTGCTGGAACAGGATGTTCACTTTCATAAAGCCGTTTCCGGAAAGCTTGAGCTCAGGCATTTGCCAAAACCGGCGTTTAACCCGGCCTCACCGCTTGCGCTGGTAAACGGCCTTAGCGGAAACGCCCGTTACAATAACGGCCAGTGGGTGGGCTTCAGCGGGGAAGACCTCGACGCCGTCATTGACCTGGGGCAGGTGCAGAAGATCTCCCGGCTGGGAGTAAATATCCTAAAGTATCACTGGCAGAGAATGTGGGAGCCGACCACCCTGGTGTTTTATTTGTCAAAAGACGGAGTGAGCTATAAGGAGGTCTTTCGCACAAACGAATTTCCCGCGAACGGGATCAACAGGGTACGGGCAAAGATAAAACCGGCTAAAGCCCGGTATGTAAAAGTCTTTGCTGAAAACAAGGGCATCATTCCGGAAGGAGAATATGGTGCGGGCGCTAAAGCCTGGCTGCTGGCGGATGAAATATATGTGGATTAGAGAAATAGTGCGTTACCGGATTTACTCCGGCAACGCCTTTCGCATAAACCGCAGCCAGTTGTCGTGCGCAATTTTCCGTATATCTTCATGCGTGTAGCCCCGCCTTTGAAGAATAGGAAATACCTTTTGCATGTCGGCGATGGTTTCGAGGTCAGCCGGGCATTGTTCACGTCCGAAGGCGCCGTCGAGGTCGCTGCCGATGGCCACGTGGTCGGTATTGCCGGCCAGCTGGCAGATATGGTCCAGGTTGTCGGCCATGATTTCCAGTGTACAGTTCATTGCCTGGGGGGTGGATTGCCCTCTTACCCAGCCCGGCACCATCATCCAGGCGTCTAATGCCACACCGATCACGGCTCCGCGCTCCAGCAGGGCTTTGATCATGTCATCGCTGTACTGGCGGTTATGATCCACAAATTTGCGGCAGTTGTTATGGCTGGCCCAAACGTTTCCCCGAAACCGTCCCAGCGCATCCCAGAAGGCATCGTCGTTAAGGTGTGTAGCATCCAGAATCATATTGAGGCGCTCCATTTCCTGTAGGAGGGCGATCCCGTCGGCGTTCAGCTTCCCGGAAGAGTCGGTTCCGTTGGCATAACGGCCCGGACCGTAATGCCCCGGACCAATGGCTCTTAAACCATAGCGGTATGCCTTTTCTACATAGCTCAGATTTACGAGAGAATCCGCCCCTTCCAGGCTTAAAATATAGCCAATGGTGGTTTTGTCGGTGTTCCAGCGGGCCAAATGCTCGTCCAGTTCCGAACGGCTCCGAATCATGCGCAAATGCCCGTCTTCTTCCATGGCCTTGTACCAGGCCAACTGGGCCTGTGTCTGGGCCCAGGCCTGTTCCGGCGAGAGCCACCCCGGCAGGGCGCTTCCGGGCTGAACGTAGCGCGCGATCTGCGTGGCCACTACCAGGCCGATGTTCCCTCTGCGGAGTTCATCAAACGTAATGGTGGCCTTGCCCCGGTCGGGCTTATCGGTCATGCCTTTTTCCCGTCGGTTCAGTTCCTCTATGGAAACCCGCAGATCGCGGTTCCATTCCATGGCGTTCATGCTCAGGTCAAGGTGAGCGTCGATGATGAAGAGATTTTCCATTTTGAGCTATGAGTTTTGAGCTATGAGCTATGAGCTTTGAGCTTTGGTCTTCAGCTCATAGCTCGTGGCTCATAGCTATTGTAATTCAAACAACGCCTCTATCTCCACCGGGATGTTATCCGGCAGGGAACCGAAACCCACCGCGCTTCTTACGCCGATGCCGTTTTCTTCTCCCCACACGGAAGCGAACAGCTCGCTGCACCCGTTAATAATGAAAGGGTGGTGTTCAAATTCGGGGGTACAATTGACCATTCCCAGTACTTTAATCACCCGTTTCACCTTGTTCAGGCTCCCCAGTTGAGCTTTAATGGTGGATAACATGGTCAGGCCCACCTGGCGTGCCGCCATTTTGCCGTGTTCCGGCGTCATCTCGCTTCCGATGCGGCCTATGATAAGGGAGGCGTCGTTCTGAACCGGTCCGTGGCCCGAAAGATAAAGGTATTTTCCGTCTACCAGGCAGGGTTTGTATACGCCTTTAGGCGCCGGGGCAGGGGGTAGGGCAAGCCCCAGTTTTTCAAATTGTTCGTCTGCGTTAAACATTTCGTATTCGTTTTAATTTTAATTCGGCCCACCGCTAAATAATCAGGTGCAGGGCCCATACGCCTGCAAGTCCTACTACCGAGACGATGGCTTCCATCACCGACCAAGACCGGAAAGTATCTTGCACACTTATTCCAAAATATTCTTTAAACAGCCAGAAGCCGGAATCGTTGACATGAGAGAACATTAAACTTCCTGCGCCTATGGCCAGCACCATGAGGTTGGGGTCTACTCCGGAGTTGGTCACCAGGGGAAGCAATACCCCCCCTGCCGTAAGGGCGGCTACCGTGGCCGAACCCACGCAGCCGCGGATTACCGCCGTAATAACCCAGGCCAGCACCAGCGGATGTATGCTCAGCTGTTGCAGGCTTTCGGCGATCTGTACGCTCACTCCGCTGTCTTCCATCACTTGCTTGAATATACCGGAACCGGCGATGATCAGCAGGATCATGGCAATGTCTTTGACCGCTTCTTCGTATACTTTCATTAACCAGCCCATCTTTTTCCCCCGGCTGAGGGCCAGGGAGTAACTGGCCAGCAAGAGCGACAGGATCATGACAATAGAGGGGTTGCCCAGGAAATGAATGTATGGGAGAGCCGGAGAGTCTGTCGCTACCGTATACGGAAGGATAGTAAACAAGATAAGGGCGAAGACAGGAAAAAGGGCGGTGATGAAACTGTTGAGCGTACCCGGTAATTCATCCTGGGACGTTTCACCCGGTTGAAAAATAGCCGAAGGCGCCCCTTGTATACCTTTCAGCGATCTGGAAAAGATCGGGCCGCCTAGGATAATGGCGGGTACTGCAATGAGCAATCCATAGATCAGCGTGAGGCCCATGTCGGCATGAAAGAGCGTTACCAGGGCCACCGGCGAAGGGTGAGGCGGGATAAAACCGTGAGTGACCGATAAGGCCGCCAGCATAGGCAGACCGATATAAACCGCCGGTAGCTTGTATTTATACACAATGGAGAAGATGAGCGGCACCAACAGCACAAACCCTACGCCGTAAAATAGGGGGATACCCACAATAAACCCGGTCACGGTTAAACCCCAGCGCATGTATTTCTCTCCGAAAATCCGGACCATCACGGCGGCGATACGGTCGGCCGCGCCGCTCTCGGCCACCAGCTTTCCCAACATGGCGCCCAGCACCAGGATAAGCGTGAGGCTGCCCATAATGCCTCCAATGCCTTTTTCTACCGAAGATACAATGCCCGTCAGGGGAATGCCCAGGGCCAGGCCCGCGCCGATAGAAACCAAAAGAAAGGCCAGGAAAGCATTCACGCGGAAATAGGAAATCAGCAGAATCAGGCAGGCTAAGCTCAGTAAAATAATAAGAAAGGTCATTCTGACGTTATATTTAAGGTTGGAGATCCGGCGACTCTCCCGGATTCTCTATGGCCGGTGGCACCCACCGTTATTTTCTCACAAACACCGTTTCTCCGCCCACTACCGTACGTGCCGTTTTCACCGTACGCAATTTCTGGGCCGGTGCGGTCATGATATCGTCTTCCAGGATAATAAAATCAGCGTCTTTCCCCTTCTCTATACTTCCTCTTTTGTATTCCTGGAAACAGGAGTAAGCGGCCCAGATGGTCATGCCTCTCAGGGCTTCTTCCCGGGTCAGCACATCTTCCATCCGGAACCCTCCCTCCGGATAACCCTGCGCATCTACCCGGGCCACGGCCGCATGGAAACCATAAAGCGGGTTAAAATGCTCTACCGGGAAATCACTGCCAATGGCTACTTTGCCGTATTCGTTCAGCAGGTGTTTGTAGGCATAGGCGCCTTTCATTCTTTCTGCGCCGATCCGGTCTTCCGCCCAATACATGTCTGAGGTGGCATGCGTAGGCTGCACGGAAGGAATGATCTTAAACTGCCGGAATTTGGCAAAATCTTCAGGGGCCACAATCTGGGCATGTTCAATGCGCCAGCGCCGGTTGGCATTATTGGTCAGGTGTTTGCCGTACAGGTCAAGCAGGATACGGTTCGCCGAATCCCCAATGGCGTGTGCGTTGGCCTGAAACGGACTGTTCGAGATTTTTCCGATCATCCTGTCCAGCTCTTCCGGACTGTGCAGAAGGAACCCCCGGGTGGGCGCGTCATGATAATGTTCCAGCAGGCAGGCGCCCCGGGAACCCAGGGCGCCGTCGCCCATGATTTTAAACGATTTTATTTCCAGGCGGTCCGACTCGTAGAACCCTCTTCCGATATAGTCTTCCACGCTTTCGGGAGAAGCCGCTACCATGGCGTAATCCCGGATCTTCAACTGCCCGTCTTTGTAGAATTTTTTCAGTAGCTCAAGGGCGTTGACAGACAGTCCGGCATCCACCAGACTGGTCAGGCCTACAGAGAAAAGGGAATCCTGGGCCGTTTGCAAGAGCTTCAGGTAGGCTTCCTCAGACGGTGACGGGATTTGAATGAGGTCCATGGCATTGTCTACCAGAAGGCCGTCAGGTACATTGTTTTTACCCCCGATAAGTCCGCCAGGTACCTCTTTGATTTCCGTTATTTTATTTAACTCCAGGGCCTTTGAATTGACCACGGCAGCGTGATAATCCACCCGGCTTAGAAATACGGGTTTGTCCGGAAACGCTTTGTCCAGCAGGCGCTTGTCCGGAAACTGTTTTCCCGGCCAGAGGTTCTGATCCCATCCGCCTCCTACAATCCAGGGCTTGTTGGGGTTGTTCTTCTCCCAGGCTTTCAGCCTTTCTACCACTTCTTCCAACGATTGGGAACCGTTCAGGTCCACTTCCCCCAGAAATTCCGCCAGGCTGGGGAAATGGG
This sequence comes from uncultured Lacihabitans sp., assembly GCA_964423865.1. GTDB lineage: Bacteria > Bacteroidota > Bacteroidia > Cytophagales > Spirosomataceae > Leadbetterella. The sequence goes on along the minus strand of CAYRGN010000004.1, from coordinate 121,346 downwards.
CGTGTGCGTCATAAAAGCCCGGGTACACGGGTTTCCCGTCGGCGTCAATGGTCTCTTTGGCCTGGTACCGGCGCTGAATTTCTTCCGTAGTGCCTATACGGATAAACTTGCCGTTTTTGACCGCAAAGGCCTCGGCGGTAGCGAAGTCGGCGTTCACGGTGTACACCCGCGCGTTAATCACAATCAGGTCGGCGGTGTCTTTAGACGAACACCCCCAGGTCAGGAAAGAGAGGAGGATTATCAGTTTTCTCATCGGTATATATTTATCTATAGGCTGAAACCCGGGCAATTTAAAAAGAAATCGGTGGTTTTATATGCCTGTCTCCAAAAAACTTAAAAAGGGCTTAAAATTCAAAGACCGCCTTCGCATCTGGGTTACTGATCTTCGTACTCTTTTTCTTTCCTTTAACCTGAAGATGAAAGATATGAATCTGTTCTTTGAAAGAAGCATACAGCAGGCGGTTGTATACTTCCACCTTTTGCACATCGGTGACTCCTTTCACTTCTAGGAAGCACCAGGCGGCTTCGTCTTCGATACGAAAGCCCAGGAACTCGGCCTGAACGGGTTTTCCGTTTACACTAATTTTAAAATACCGGTCGAAATACCGCCCGGTTAACGCTGCGTTTTCCTTTTCCCGGTCCGGATTTTTGAGGTCTGTTTTTCCTCCGAATTCGTCTTTCAGGGCTGTTTCGAGGTCATCAAAGAAAATCCGGGAGGAGACTTCCAGGGAAGTTTTGTCGCGGCTCTGCTCTATGGTAGTCACACTCACGTAAAAGGGATGTACCCAGAATAGCCATAAAAGTGGAATATAAAGCATATTTATTCTCCTGTGATTACAATAAAACGTAAATAAATACCATATTTGCCAATTATTAAATGAAACATTTGGATATATTTTCACTTTACTTTGAGCTTGGTTGGCAGCATATCCTGGATCTGGGAGGCTATGACCATATTCTTTTTGTGGCCGTGCTCTGCGGAATCTATACCCTGGGCGATTGGAAAAAGGTACTGGTTTTGGTGACCGCCTTTACCCTCGGGCATTCGGTGGCCCTGGCGCTGAGCGTGCTGAACATATTTCGGATCAACGCCGACCTGATTGAGTTTCTGATTCCCCTGTCTATCGTGGTGACCGCCCTGGGCAATATCCTGAAAGGCCGGCAAGAACACCGGTTCTTTAAGTATGCCGTGGCGGTTTTCTTCGGCCTTATCCACGGCATGGGCTTCTCCAATTACCTGAGAAGCCTGCTGGGAGCGGAGTCGGGACTGGTGCTTCCCCTGTTCGGGTTTAATGTGGGGCTGGAATTCGGGCAGATCATCATTGTGTTGGCGGTACTGGTTCTGGCGCAACTCGTCATAAAATTTGCCAAAGTTTCACGAAGAGATTGGAATATGTTTTTATCGTCTGCTATATTTGGGATAGCATTTATCATGTGTATGGAACGAATCGGTAATATTTTTTAGAATGAAAAGGCTTACATTAATCTTCGTCCTGAGTTTTCTGGCAGCTACAGTATACGCCCAGAATATCAGGAACAACCCTGCCTCTAATCACGGCAATAAGTTTGAACAGTTGGGTATCATCATGAGCGACCCCAACATGTATCGCTCCGCTTCAGGCGCCCCCGGTCCGAACTACTGGCAGCAGAAGGCCGACTATGTGATCAACGTGGAGCTGGATGATAAAAACCAGAAGATCACCGGATCGGAAACCATTACCTATACCAATAATTCGCCGGATCCGCTCACCTACCTCTGGTTGCAGCTGGATGAAAATGAACACGCGGCTGATGCGGAGAATAAATCGTTTGACGGCAGCCGTATCGGTAACCGGGTGCCCGAAGGCCTGGTGAGGAACATGACCGAAAAATCGGAGAAAGCGTATGGGGTTAATATCATGAAGGTGACGGATGCCGCCGGTAAAGGACTGCCGTATACCATCAATTATACCATGATGCGGATAGACCTCCCTGCTCCGCTCAAGCCCGGCGCTAAATTCGTGTTTAAAATCGATTGGAATTACCATATCTCCGACCGCATGAAAGAAGGTGGACGGGGCGGATATGAATATTTTGCCCAAGACGATAACTACCTGTATACCATTACCCAATGGTTTCCGCGTATGGCCGTTTATTCCGATTTTCAGGGATGGCAGCATAAGCAATTCACCGGTCGCGGAGAATTTGCCCTTGCTTTTGGCGATTATAAAGTAAACATTACCGTACCTTCCGATCACGTGGTGGGAGCTACGGGCGTTTGCCAGAATTACGACAAAGTACTCTCCGCCGAGCAGTTGAAAAGATGGAAAACCGCACAAAACGAGACCAAAGAGCCGGTAGAGGTAGTGACCCGGGAGGAAATGGAAAACGCCATCCAATCTAAAGCCACTGCCAAGAAAACCTGGATATACGAGGCGAAGAATGTACGGGATTTCGCGTTTGTGTCTTCCCGCCGCCTGGTGTGGGATGCCATGAAAACCGACGGCATTGAGGGAAATACACCCATGGCCATGTCGTATTACGGACCGGAAGCCTATGGCCTCTACCGGAAATATTCGACCAAAGTGGTGGCGCACACCCTGCGTACCTATTCCAAATTCAGCATCCCGTATCCGTATCCGGTAGCCATTTCGGTGGAGGCCGCCAACGGCATGGAGTACCCCATGATTTGTTTCAACTATGGCCGTACGGAAGCCGACGGTACCTATTCGGAAGCCACCAAATACGGCATGATCGGGGTGATTATCCACGAGGTGGGGCATAACTTCTTTCCCATGATTGTGAACTCGGACGAAAGGCAGTGGACCTGGATGGACGAAGGACTGAATACGTTTTTGCAGTACCTCACCGAGCAGGAATGGGAGCCGGAATACCCGTCCAAGAGAGGACCCGCGTTTATGATTACCGATTACATGAAGCTGCCGAAAGAACAGCTGGAACCCATCATGACCAATTCTGAAAACATTGTGCAGTTTGGCCCGAATGCCTATGCCAAGCCCGCTACCGGACTGAATATTCTTCGTGAAACCATCATGGGGCGGGAGCTGTTCGACTTTGCCTTTAAGGAGTATTCTCAAAGATGGGCGTTTAAACACCCTACGCCCGCGGATTTTTTCAGAACCATGGAAGATGCCTCCGCTGTAGACCTCGACTGGTTCTGGAGAGGCTGGTTCTACGATATTGAACCGGTAGACATCGCGATAGAAAATGTGAGGCATTTGATGCAAGACGACAAAGACCCGGAAAGAATAGCCCGGGAAAAATCGTCGGCTTTCGAAAAAAACCTGGACGATATTACCCGGAACCGAAACCGGGAATCCGGTATCCAATATGCCGTGGAAGCCGACACCAGCCTGCTGGATTTTTACAATACGTGGGACAGGTTCGCGGTCAGCGAAAAGGACAAGGACGCATTTGCCCGGGCCAAATCTTCCGATACCCCTTATCACTTCTATGAAATTACGTTCAAGAATCTGGGCGGACTGGTGATGCCCCTGATTATAGAATGGGAATATACAGACGGCACCAAAGAAGTGGAAAGGATTTCAGCCTATATCTGGAGAAAAAATGAGCACGAAGTCACCAAAGCCTTTGCCAAAACCAAGGAAGTGAAAACGGTTCGTCTTGACCCTTACCGGGAAACCGCGGATATCGATGAAGACAATAACGTGTGGCCGAGAGATACCACCAAAATGAGTCGTTTCGAGGCTTTCCGGACCATGGGCGCGCCGAGAGGGGCTTCTACAGGCGGCAACCCGATGCAGCAGGCACAGAGTGCAAAGAAATAAACCGGATGAACTTAAGTTACTGGGAACGGGACGTCTATTTTCATAATGTGGATTTTGTGGTGATCGGAAGTGGTATTGTCGGGTTGAGTACGGCTTATCATCTCAGGCAAAAACACCCCAAGGCAAAGATCCTGATCCTTGAAAAAGGAATGCTGCCCGAGGGAGCCAGCACCAAGAACGCCGGATTTGCCTGTTTCGGAACGCTATCGGAAATAATCGGGTACCTGGAGTCCAACCCGGAAGAAGAAATTTACCGGCTGGTAGAGAGAAGATACAAAGGCATCAAAAAGCTGCGGACCCTGTTGGGCGATGAAACGATGGATTACCGGCAATGGGGCGGCTTTGAAATTTTCCGGAACGGAGATCGTGACCTGATGAACAGAAGCCTGTCTGAAATAGACAGGATCAATGCCTGGCTTTATCCTGTATTCAAAGAAAAGGTGTACAGAAAATCGGAACGGGATTTTGGGTTCGGGAATACCATCGGAATGATTGAGACACCATTCGAAGGACAGATTCATACCGGAAAAATGATGCGGGCGCTGATGAAGGTGGTAGTGTCAGATGATATAGCGATCCTGAATACGATTGAAGTATCAAAGCTATCCGACAATCCTACCCACGTGGAACTGGAATTAAACCATACCTTTAAGCTGAATTGCCGGAAGGTTTTTCTATGTACCAATGCGTTTACCCGGCAACTTTACGACCTGGACGTGGTACCTGCAAGGGCACAGGTATTAGTGACCAAACCCATTGAAAATCTCCGGCTAAAAGGCTGTTTTCATTTTGACGAAGGGTTTTATTTTTTCCGGAATATCGGCAACCGGGTTTTATTCGGCGGTGGCCGGAACCTGGATATAGAAGGCGAAACCACCACTGAATTTGCCATTACAGAACAGATCCAGAATCAGCTGGAAACCTATTTAAGAGAGATCATTCTACCTCATCAATCCTTTGAAATTGACCATCGCTGGAGCGGAATAATGGGAATGGGTTCGCAGCGAAACCCCATTGTAAAGCAATTGTCGGAAAATGTGTACTGCGGCGTGCGGCTTACAGGCACGGGCGTGGCCATCGGGAGCCTGGTGGGGGAGGAGCTGGCGGGTCTGCTGGATGGTTAAAAAGGGGGGCGTTCTTTAGGTTGCCTCCGAAAAAGAGGAAAGCCAGAATCCTTTTCAGGACGCTGGCTTGGGAGTTGCGCGGGATTTACCCTTACTAGTTTATTTTAATTTCCTGAAAATTTCCGGTAAAGTATGCGCTATGCCGGGCCTTTTCGGAAGTGAATGCGATACGTGATGTGAATGAAAAGATAAAAGAATTGATTCTTACCGGATTATTTTGTATTTTCGGTACAAATTTGGGGAAGAAACCGCCCCCTGACAATACGCAGAATGTCGTATTTTAGACCCTGACTATGTATAAAAAACTCTTAACGGCAATAGGCCTGTCAGCCTTTTTCCTGAACGGTGTGAATGCCCAGTCCGGTGTTCAGGAAGAGATTGATTTATTACACCAAAAACTCGCTGCCGAGACCCGGGCGGCCGATCAGGCGGGTATCCTGAGTGATCTATGCTGGAATTACATCACTATTTCCATTGATTCATCGCTGAAATACGGACAAAAAGCTATTGAAAAAGCGCTGGTGGCCGGTGACCGGAAGGTGTTGGCCCAGGCCCGCAATGACTACGGCATCGCGCTTATGCTGAAAGGCGATTACCAGGGAGCCATGACCTCCTTCCGGGAGGCCGAAATGACCCGCAGGAAACTGGGTGACAGGGAAGGCGTGGCTTCTCTGGATTTGAAGATAGGGAATCTCTATTTTAAAATGGCGAAGCCGGATAGCGCCATGCACTTTTTTACACGGGCGCTGCGGTTCTACGAAAGTGCAGGAAGGGAAGTGGAAACGTCGGTCATTCTGGGGAATATCGGGAGTACCTATTTTGGGATGAAAGCCTATGACAAAGCCTTGTCGTACACCCTACGCGGCCTTGAACTACAGAAAAAGACCAGCCGCCACGCGGAAGCCGCCGGCACGTGGGTGAATATCGGGAATATTTATTTTGAGCAAAAAGATACCGCCCGGGCAATCGGGGCCTACCGGGAGGCGGAGATCGTTGCTGCCGAAGCAAAAAATAACAGTGCACTGGCGGCAGCCCTGAACAACCGGAGCAATATTTACCTGGCGCGCGGTGATTTTTCCGAAGCAAAGAGGCTGGTGCAGCAGGCCGTTAAACTGCGGGAGGGCCTGGGGGAAGTGGCGGAACTGTCCAGCGCCCGTCTTACGCTGGCCCTTATTCTTAATACGGAAGGAAAATACAGAGAAGCGCTCCACCTGCTTGAGGAAGTACAGAACGTTTTTGAAACCAACAATAGCACGGAAAGGTTAGCATCGGTGTATATGCAGCTGGCCAGGGCTTATGGCGGGTTGTATCAGACAGATAGCCTGAATCATTACCTGGCGCGCTATGAGGCCACCATTGGCCGTGTGACAGAAAAGGAGATGCTGAAAAATTCGGCCGATCTGGAAGAGCGCTACCAAAGTGAGAAAAAGGATACCGAGCTCGAAAAGAGTCGGCTGAAAATCCGGGAGCGGAATTTTCTTTTGGCAGGCTCCGCGATTTTGCTGATTTTGCTGGGAGTGATTACCGCACTCGTGGTCAGAGGCCAGCGCAGAAAAAACCGGCTGCAACAAAAAGAACATGAGTTGGCGCAGGCACTGGCCCGGGCGGAGAATGAGAACCGGCTGAAGGAGCAGCGCATCGGGATTTCGCGGGAACTGCATGATAATATCGGTTCCTACCTGACTTTCCTGGATACTTCCATAAAAAGCCTGGAAGGAGGGGCGGAATCTCCTAAGGTCCGCCAGCTCCGGGAACTTACAGCAGAGACCATCGCTGAATTACGGAAAACGGTATGGCTGATCAACAAACCCCATGTGAATATCCAGGAATGGGCAGTGAAATTGGCCGATCTCTACCGGCGGGTGCCGCAGGTAGAAGTTTCCTGGCAGGATCTCCCCGAAGATGTTATCCTGAATACCCGGCAGGCCACATCGCTGCTGCGGGTGGTACAGGAGGGGGTAAATAACGCTCTGAAGCATTCGGGTAGTGAACGGGTGGCGGTCAGCGCAGCCTACGGGGCAGGCACTCTCCGGGTACAGGTCAGTGATGAGGGCCGGGGATTTGACCCGGAAGAAAACCCGGCCGGGTTCGGAATGCGAAATATGCGTCAAAGAATGGAGGAGATTGACGGTAGTGTGCAGGTTATCAGCCGGAAAGGAGAAGGCGCGCGCATAGAGATAGCGCTGCCTTTGACGGTATAGCGGCTGTGACGTGTCACCGGGCCTACGAACTTTTGCGTATTTACAAATGAGGAGGAAGTGTCTAAATTTGATCTAAAAAGATGATGACCATTGCCATAGCAGAAGATAACCGGATGGCGCGGGAGGCCGTGCTGTCGAAGCTGGCGCCCTATCCCGATATCCGGGTTTCGGTGCTGGCCACCAACGGCAGTGAGCTGGTGAACGATCTGGCCGGTACGGAAACAGACCTGGTGCTGATGGACATAGAAATGCCGCTTATGAACGGAATAGAGGCCACGCGGCAGGTCAGGGAACTGTACCCGGAGGTTAAAGTAGTGATGCTGACCACCTTTGACGATGAAGAGAAGCTGTTTGATTCTATTTTAGCCGGCGCCTCCGGATACCTGTTGAAAGACGAATCCGGAGAAGAGCTATACAAGGCCATAGGCAGCACACTGAGCGGTGGGGCCTCTATGTCAGCTTCCATAGCGCTTAAAACCCTACAGTTTATTCGGAAGACGGAGAGAGTTTCGGTAGAGCCCTGCATTTTGAGCGAAAGAGAGCTGGAAATCTTGCAGGGATTGAAAAGCGGTCAGGGGTATAAACAGGTGGCGGCGGCGCTATCGATCAGTGAAGGTACTGTGCGCAAACATGTGGAAAATATTTACCGGAAGCTGGAGGTGAATAATAAAGTAAGTGCTATCAATTTTGCTGCGGATAAGCATTGGCTGAGGTGACCCCGCCCGTCTGCGGTTCAGATCCAGGCCACTATATGGCAGATTTCAATGTCGCTGAAAACGGTATCCTCCAGTGATTTTACCACGATATTCGGTTCCGTAGTGAAATCAAAAAGCGTGGGAGCAAACCCAATACCGTTATTGAGTGATACCAGGCTGATCAGCAGATTAAGGGAGCTGACTTCCTGTACCACCCGCCTGTGAATACCCATGGCGTGGCAACGATCTTCAATTTCTTTGTAAACCGGATGCACTTTCCGGGAAAGTTCTATCCAATTTTCGGTTTCCAGGAGCTGTTTCAGCGGTAGTTTACGGAAGGCGGCGGGGTGGTCTTTCGACAGGATAAGCGATAAGCCGCCGGTTTTGAGTATTTCGTATTTCAGGGTAGGATGGATCACCGGAAAGAGGGTCAGTCCCTGGTCAATTTCTCCGTCTGCCAGGGCATCCTGTACTTCCAGGTAGTGATCGTATTCCTGAATGGAAATTTCGGTATAAGGGTTCGTGAGGCGGAAGGTCTCCATAAATTCCACAATCCTTTCTTTCAGCAAGGCTTTATACACGCCCAGGCGAAGTACCTGCCTGCGGCGGGCGATTTGTTGGGTGCGGGCTTCCAGCTTTGCAGCCTGGGCGAGGAGTTTCCGGGCTTCCGAAAAGAAAAATTCTCCTGCCGGGGTGAGTTTCACTTTCCGGTAGTTCTTCCGGGCGGAGGTATCCAGTAATTCTACGCCCAGGTTTTCTTCCAGCTGGCGGATCTGCTGGCTGAGCGCGGGCTGGGAAATAAAGAGCTGTTCGGCCGCCCGCCCGAAATGAAGCTTTTCCGCTACTTCTACAAAATATCTTAATTGACGTAATTCCATTTGAAGTTGGAGCTATGAGCTGTGAGCCATGAGCAATCAGCAATCAGCTTTCAGCTCAAAACTCGTCATAAGTAAAACTTATTGCAAAGTAAGTAAATTGTATTGGACAAATACCACGATTTGTAAGAATTTTACAAAAAAATTCAATCGATAATGGAAACTTTATTGGCAGGCGAAGCCACATTGACTACCGACTTTCTTCCTCTGAAGGGTACAGACTATGTAGAATTGTATGTAGGGAATGCCCGACAGGCGGCATTTTATTATGAACTGGCCTTCGGCTTTAAGACCGTGGCGTACGCGGGTCCGGAAACCGGATTGAAAAACAAGGTTTCTTATGTGCTGCAGCAGGGGAAGATCCGGTTGGTGCTGACGGGTGACCTGAAAGGAGATACGGAGATAGCAGACCACGTGAAACGGCATGGCGACGGTGTAAAAGTACTGGCGCTGTGGGTAGACGACGCGCGGAAGTCGTTTGAGGAAACCGTGAAGCGGGGAGCCGTAGCCGTACACGAACCCCGGGTTTTGAAAGACGAAGACGGGGAGGTGGTGCTGGCTTCCATACGTACCTACGGCGATACCGTGCATACTTTTGTAGAGAGAAGCGGGTATAACGGGATATTTCTGCCCGGTTATGTGCCGTATGAGAGTAAAACATTCAGAGCAGATGTGGGCCTGGAGCATATTGACCACTGTGTAGGCAATGTGGAACTGGGGGAGATGAACCAATGGGTGAAATTTTACGAGGAGGTGCTGGGTTTCAAACTCCTGATTACGTTTGATGATGAGGATATTTCTACCGAATATTCGGCGTTGATGTCTAAAGTGGTGGCCAACGGAAACGGCTATGTGAAGTTCCCTATCAATGAACCTGCCGACGGGAAGCGGAAATCACAGATTGAGGAGTATATTGAATTTTATAACGGTTCAGGGGTACAGCACCTGGCGGTAGCTACACACGATATTGTAGAGACGGTTTCTCGCCTGAGGGCAAACGGGGTGGAGTTCCTGGAAGTGCCCGACACGTACTACGAAGACCTGACCGAAAGGGTAGGGGTGATTAAGGAAGATCTGAAGGAGATTAAGGATCTGAATATCCTGGTAGACCGGGACGAAGAGGGTTATCTGCTCCAGATCTTTACGAAACCGGTAACCGACCGCCCCACCATGTTTTTCGAGATCATTCAGCGCCGCGGAGCTACTTCCTTTGGGAAAGGAAACTTCAAAGCCTTGTTTGAAGCGATTGAAAGAGAACAGGCAAGAAGAGGTAATTTGTAAAAATCTTTGTAAATTGTTCGTGATTCTGACCGGTTGAAGGGTTGGAAAGGCGATTATCTGAATCAATAGTATGCCTGTTTATCATCAATTAGGACAAATACCGGCCAAAAGGCATGTGCAGTTCCGGAAGCCGGACGGGGGCTTGTATTATGAGCAGCTGTTCGGTACCATCGGGTTTGACGGCATGTCTACCCTCATGTACCAGGTATACCGGCCTACCATGGTCAAAGAGATACTTTCGGAGAGGGATGTACAGCCCGAAATAGCCGTAGCCAAGGGCATCAAGGCCCGGCTTTTGAAAGGGTTTGAGGTAAAGCCGGAAGACGATTTCCTGGATAGCCGGAAAGCTTTGCTGGTGAATAAGGACATTCATATCGGCCTGGCCGCACCGCGGCGGTCGCTGCGGAAATACTTTTACAAGAATGCGGATGCCGACGAGCTGCTTTTTATTCATCGGGGGAGCGGTACCCTGAGAACCCAGCTCGGAAACATCCCCTTTGAATACGGAGATTACCTGGTGATTCCCCGGGGAATTATTTACCAGGTAGATTTTGATACGGAAGACAACCGCCTGCTTTTCGCCGAAAGTTTTCACCCTATCTATACGCCCAAACGTTACCGCAACTGGTTCGGCCAGCTGCTGGAGCATTCGCCTTTCTGCGAGCGGGATTATAAACTTCCCCGCGACCTGGAAACCCATGACGAAAAGGGAGATTTCCTTGTGAAAATCAAAAAGGAAGGGGTTTTGTACGATATGCTGTATCCTACCCACCCGTTTGATGTGGTGGGATGGGACGGCTACAATTATCCTTACGGTTTTTCCATTCATAATTTTGAACCCATTACCGGGCGCATACACCAGCCGCCCCCGGTACATCAGACCTTTGAGACCTCGGCTTTTGTGGTTTGTTCGTTTTGCCCGCGCCTGTACGATTATCACCCTTTGAGTATTCCAGCGCCGTATAACCATTCGAATATTGATTCGGATGAGGTGCTGTACTATGTAGACGGTGACTTTATGAGCCGAAATAACATTGAAAAAGGACATATTACCTTGCATCCCGGGGGTATTCCGCACGGACCCGCGCCGGGAGCGTACGAAAGGTCGGTCGGACAGACGGAAACGCAGGAGCTGGCGGTGATGATCGATACTTTCCGGCCCCTGTCTGTGACCGCCGAAGCGCTGTACATCGATGACGGGAAATATTATCGGTCATGGTTGGAGTGATCTGTCGGTATTTTTTGTTATACCTGTAGTTATTAACCCGTATTATGAACTTTTCTACGGATACTATCCCTTTTGGAATTTTTTCTTTTGGAGACTCTAAAAAATGCCTGGCTACGGCCGTGGAAGACAAAGTAGTAGATCTCTCTTACCTGGCCAACGAAGGTCTTTTCGACGATTTGGATATTCCCCGCCCGGTTTTCAGTCAACCTTACCTGAACGATTTTATCGCCCTGGGAAAGAAGAAGACCAATGCGGTGCGCCACCTGCTCCGGAAATTGCTGAAGAACCCTACTCCGGAGATCATGGACGCCTATTTCTATGGTGAGCGGGTAGATTTGCATCTTCCGGTTAGAGTGGGCGATTATACCGATTTTTATTCTTCTGAACAGCACGCCTATAATGTAGGTGTGATGTTCCGTGATCCGGAAAACGCCCTCTTGCCGAACTGGAAGCATTTGCCCGTGGGTTATCACGGCCGGGCCAGCTCCATTTTTGTGTCGGGTACGCCTTTCCACCGTCCGAAAGGACAAATCAAACCCGCAGGTGCAGATATGCCGGCTTTTTCGCCTACAAAACGGCTGGATTTTGAGCTGGAAATGGCGGCGGTGATAGGGAAGTCCAATGCGCCGGGTGAACCTATTTCTGTGGATAAAGCGGAAGAATATATTTTCGGCTTCCAGTTGTTTAATGACTGGTCTGCGCGGGATATTCAGGCGTGGGAGTATGTGCCGCTGGGGCCTTTTTTGGCGAAGAATTTCTTCTCGTCGGTGTCTCCCTGGGTGATACCTCTGGAGGCTCTGGAGCCTTTTCGGGTACAGGCACAGAAGCAGGATCCGCCCGTGTTGCCTTATCTACAAGAGGTAAATCCGACCCAGTTTGATGTACAGTTGGAAGTGGTGTTGACCACCGCCGCGGGCGCGGAAAAGGTGATCAGTCGTTCTAACTTTAAAAATCTGTACTGGACGGTGCCTCAGCAGATAGCGCACCATACGGTGACCGGCTGTAATCTGCAGGTGGGTGATTTGCTGGCGTCGGGTACTATTTCAGGCAAGGAGAAAGACAGTTTCGGCTCTATGCTTGAACTCTCCTGGGGAGGAAAAGAACCCATTGTCTTTGAAGACGGTACCGAAAGGCGTTTCCTGGAAGACGGAGATACGCTGACCATTCGGGGATGGGCCGAAAAAGACGGTATTCGGGTGGATTTCGGGGAAGTGAGTAACCGGGTTCTTCCGGCGAGGGAATAAGATAATGTTTAAAATATGTTTCAAAAGAAATCCCAATTACTTTTTATAGGTTTTATAATTGCGGTATTTCCAGAACGGGCTCGGGTAAGTTAAGCGGTAGTTGATATGAAATGTGGTGACCGGTTAAAGTCGCAAATCATTGTACAGAATTAAAAATAGTTGTATTTTCGTTTAAAGTTTGTACACAATAATTGACAAATAATACAAAGTGGTATGTTAGACGTTGTAAATAATAAGATAGCAAAAGTGGGTGGCGGAATTTTTCAATTCAGAGATGAAATGTTATCTGAATATCATTCTTGTTATATCAATAATCTAACATCAAAAGAATTGGATAGAGAATTTAATAGAGATTTATACTTATTGGTTAAATCGTTGAGTAAATTATCAAAAGAGGATAGAAATGTACTTCTTGATGTCTTGTCAAGATTTATAGATTGCCATATTAAAAATAAAGTAGAAAAGGAAATAGATACATCTTTTAAAAAGGTTTTTAAGATTTGATAATGGAAGAAAATAAGGAACCAGACAACAGCCTTTCCGGTTCAACCGGGAGAAAAAATGAATCTGAAAACGATAGTTTTAGCGAAATAATACCCGAAGCAGTTCTCGAAGCGATTCCAATAGAAGATAGAAGCAGAATTAAGAGTATCATTAGCAGAACGATGGTTTCTTCGGGAGTAATGAGGGGAAATAATCCCATTTCAGAGAAAATTACTTCCGAACATATAACAAAGCTAATTCATAATTCGGATGCTCAAGACATTCGCGACAGAGAAGAACGAAAATCCGACAAGAATTATCAACTAATGTTTCTCGTTATTGGATTGGTTTTCTTAGGATTTTTAATCGTCTTCTTAAAAGAGGATAAAGAGCTGTTGTATAAGATCATAATAGCTATTATTTCATTTGTTGGTGGATTCGGAATTGGAAAGACCAGTAGGAATAGAAAAATACAAGAAGACTGAATACTTAACTTTTCTTCACCTCGTAACTATTATCTAAATCCCTGAATCAATACATCAGTACTAATAAGTTCATTTGATACTTCCCTTATGAAGACGATTAATCCTTGTGACGTCTCCACCGTCGAGTTTCACTCCTACCTATTGAGTTCGGTGGCCCCGCGGCCCATCGCTTTTGCCAGTACGGTAGACCAAAACGGGAACGTGAACCTTAGTCCGTTCAGTTTCTTCAATGTGTTTGGAAGTAACCCGCCCACGCTGGTGTTTTCACCCAACAAACGGGTGCGGGATAACAGCGGGAAAGATACGCTTGACAATGTATATGAGGTGGATGAGGTGGTGATCAATATGGTAGACTATAGTATGGTGGAACAAGTGTCTCTGGCCAGTTGCGAATACCCGAAAGGAGTGAACGAGTTTATCAAAGCGGGGTTTAGCGCTGTGCCGTCTGAGATAGTGAAGCCGCCCCGGGTAGGGGAGGCAAAAGTGGCTTTTGAATGTAAAATACGACAAATTGTAAGTATGGGCGATCAGGGTGGCGCGGCTAACCTGGTCATTTGTGAGGTGGTGCTGGCCCACGTGGCGGAAGAGCTACTGGGTGAAAACGGCCGCATTGATCCGGCCAAAACCGACTGGGTAGCGCGAATGGGGGGCGACTGGTATTGCCGGGCTTCCGGGCAGGCGGTTTTTGAAGTAGCGAAACCCAATGTTCATCTCGGAGTAGGAGTAGACGCTATCCCTGATTTTATCCGGAATGACCGGAGGTTTACAGGCAATGACCTGGGAAGGCTCGGAAACATAGCACAATTGCCGGATGCACCGGCTGTGTCGGCCTTCTTACAAGAGCATCGGGGGCAAGATTTTCCGACACTGGCAAAAGAACTGGTGAGCAAAAATGAAGTAGGGAAGGCCTGGTGTGCTATCCTGGCCGCACCGCTCAGAGGCTGATGGCCGCTTGCGCGATATCCGCGATGATCTTTTCATTGACTTCGTCGCTTTCATACGAATCCGTCACGAAAACCACCGCAATATACGAGCGCCCGTCAGGCAGAATAAGGATACCCGCGTCGTGGGTGGCGGCAGACATGCCCTCCGGGTTTCGTCCGGAAGTGCCGGTTTTATGTGCCACCTGTGTGCCTACAGGTACACCCCCTCTAAGGCGCTTTTGGCCGGTAGGAGACTGGGCCATCTGTGACCACAGAAAATTGTGCGCATCGCCGGAAAGGAATTCCCGGAGGTAGAATTTTTTAAGTATCTCTGCCACCGACACCGGCGTGGCGATATTCCGGAACTGCGTTTCCCAATCCTGGTGCATCGCTTCCTCGTTGACTTCTATCTGTGTGCCGGAAATGCCCACAGACCGTATATAGGCATTCACGGCCTCCGGACCACCGATGCGGCGAAGCAGGATATCGCAGGCGTTGTTGTCGCTCAGGGAAACCATGTAATAGATCAGGCTGTCGAGTCGCATGCTCAGGTCTTTTCGTCCGTGTTCGTCGCGGAGGGGGCTCCAGGTATTTTCCAGGATTTCCTCTGCTTTAACGGAAATGGGTTGATCCAGGGATAGACGCCCCTGGTCTACATCGTCTAATACTTTGGCTGCGATATGAAATTTAAAGACAGACTGCAAGGGGAAATTCTCCGTCCCGTTTACCTCGGTACGCGCCCCGGTTTTCATATCGATGACCGCAACTCCCACCCGTAAATTTTTGTCTTTTACCAGGGCATTGACCCGGTCTTCCAGTGATTCCTTCCGGGTACAGGAAAACAAACAGAGACCAATTAAAAAGGGGTACCATTTTCTCATGTGTATACTTGGGTGACTATAAACCTTCATCAGGTTCAATATGAATTAAAACGTTTTCTATGGAAGGGATTTTCTCCAGCAGGGTGTCTTTCAGGCGGTGGGCGATATCGTGGCCTTCTTTAACGGTAAGCGATGCCCTGACGATGGCGTGCAGGTCTACGTGGTAGGTCATACCTACCTTTCGGATGTACAGTTTTTCGGTGCCGCGAATGCCGGGAACGGCCGCGGAAACCTCCTGTATCTCGGATTTCAGTTCGTCGTAATTCTGCTCGTCCATGATTTCTCCCAGGGCAGGGCGGAAGATCAGGTAAGCATTGTAAATGATAAGTCCGGAAGCGAATAAGGCGGCCCAGTCGTCGGCAGATTCATAACCCTTGCCCATCAGAAGCGCTATGGAAATCCCGATAAAGGCGGCTACGGAAGTCAGGGCGTCCGCGCGGTGATGCCAGGCTTCGGCTTTCAACGAAGAGCTGTTGGCTTTGGTGCCGTGGCGAAGCACCCAACGGTAAGAACCTTCTTTCCAGAGAATAATTCCAGCCAGTACCCATAACGTAAACGATTTGGGCGCTTCATGCGGGGTGCGTATATTTTGAATGCTTTGCCAGGCAATCACGAAAGCCGATACCAGGAGAAAAGCTACGACGAGAAAAGTGATCAGGGGTTCCACCCGGCCATGGCCGTAGGGGTGGTTTTTGTCGGCAGGTTTACTGGAATATTTGATTCCCAGTAAGACCAGCAAGGAGGCGAAAATATCGGAGGTAGACTCAATGGCGTCGGCAATCAGTGCATACGAATTACCCAGTACACCGGCCACCCACTTTAAGATAGCGATCAGGACATTGGAAAGAAGACTTAAACGGGTGATCTGTAATGCGGACGTGCGCATAGACGGAATTGTTTTGTCAAATATAGGCTTTAAAACCGGGAATTACATATAAACCGCCCTGAAAGTGGCGGAGCGGTTTAGAGAAAAATCTTATTTTTTATGATGCCGTTTCGGTGAAGAAAGTATTGGAGGGAGGTTTTGAGGCATCCCAGACCGTAGATTACACTTTTTCTGAAGTTGATGGAAGACGCTTCTTTGGAATATTTGGTGGGGCAGGTTACTTCACCGATTTCGTAGTCTTTATTGAAGATCTGGCATAGTATCTGGTTGTCAAAAACAAAATCATTGGAGTTGTCTTCGATGTTAATATCCCGGACCACTTCTGCTGAAAACGCCCGGTAGCCGGTGTGGTATTCAGATAGTTTCTGGTTGATGACCAGGTTTTGGATGAAGGTCAGCAGGCGGTTCGCAACGTATTTGTAGAGGGGCATTCCTCCCCGAAGAGCGCCGTTGCCCAGGATCCGCGAGGCCAGTACCACCGGATACAGGCCACTTGCTATCATATACGACATCACGGGAATGAGCTTTGGGGTATATTGGTAGTCGGGATGCAGCATGATGATAATGTCTGCTCCAAATTCCAGGGCCTTCTGATAACAACTTTTCTGATTTCCACCGTAACCCCTGTTTTTTGCATGTGAAATGATATGGTGTATTCCCAATTTTCGGGCCACTTCGATAGTGTTGTCGCAGGAAGCGTCATCAACCAGCACTACCTCGTCTACAATGTCGAAGGGGATTTCGTTATAGGTCTTTTCTAATGTGGTCGCGGCATTATAAGCGGGAAGTACTACTACTATTTTTTTGTTGAAAATCATATCGGAGTTTCGCTGGAAAAATTCCGGCAAATTTATGAAAAGCTTTCTGTTTTATCATTCAAAATAAGGGGTTTGGTGTAATTTATACCGTTGTTTGTATTCGGATGAAAGCGTATGTATACCGGGATCAGGCTTGTTGCAACTTTCTGAGATACATCTGTATGGTGTTTTCAAGTCCGTAATACAACGCGTCTGAAATAAGGGCGTGTCCTATGGATACTTCCAGAAGTCCGGGGATATTCCGGTGAAAATAGGCCAGGTTTTCGAGGCTGAGGTCGTGGCCGGCGTTCAGTCCCAGCCCCGCTTTCTGCGCTGCTTCCGCCGCTGCTACAAAAGGGGCAATGGCTTGCTCCGGATGGATGGGGAAACCGGAGGCATAAGATTCCGTATAAAGTTCTATCCGGTCGGTGCCGGTTTCCGCGGCCGCCTCCACCATCTCCGGCAAAGCATCCACGAAAATGGAAACGCGCACCCCTTCCGCCTGGTACAGCTTCACCAGCGCTTTGAGCTTCGCCTGGTGCCGGCGCGTGTCCCAGCCCGCATTCGACGTCAGCGCCCCCAGCCCATCCGGCACCAGCGTCACCTGCTCCGGCTTCACCGCCAATACCACCTCCTCGAAACGCCCCTCCGTAGGGTTTCCCTCAATATTAAACTCGGTACTCACCAGCTTTTTCAAATCGAAGACGTCCTGGTAACGGATATGCCGCTCGTCAGGACGCGGATGCACGGTAATTCCCTGCGCACCGAACTTTTCACAATCGGCGGCCACCCTCAGAAGATCCGGCACATTTCCTCCCCTCGAATTTCTTAATGTCGCTATTTTATTGATATTGACCGATAATTTTGTCATTTTTGTGATCCTGAAATTGAATGTCAAAATTAGGAGTTTATATGTGGAAATACTAAAACAAGTAAAGTAATGTCATTAAAAGCAACCATAGATGCGGATATAAAGGCGGCTATGCTGGCCAAAGACCAGGTCAGGCTTTTGGCCCTCCGGGATATTAAAAAGGCCATTTTGCTGGAAGAAACCAAGCCGGGCGCCGGTGGACAAATCTCCGAAGCCGACGAATTGAAACTCCTCCAGAAAGCGGTGAAACAAAGAAAAGATTCCGCGGAGATCTATAAAGGTCAGAACCGCTCGGATCTGCTGGAAAAAGAACTGGCCGAAATCGCCATTATTGAGGTGTATCTGCCCGCCGCCATGACCGAAGAAGAACTGGAAGCCGCCGTGAAAGCCATTATCGAAAAAACCGGCGCCAAATCTCCCTCAGACATCGGGAAAGTAATGGGAGCAGCCTCCCGCGAACTGGCCGGAAAGGCGGAAGGACGCGCCATTTCCGAAATGGCTAAAAAACTCCTGGCCTGATCGGTATGTCGGTTTTTGACCTGTTTCTCCTGATTCCTATAGCCCTCGGCGCCTTTAACGGATACCGGAAGGGTTTGCTCATGGAAATCTTCGGTGTCGCCGCGTTCGTGGGAGCCATCATTATCGGCTTTAAGTTTCTCTACCTCGGCGCGGGCATTGTGGAAGACAGCATCGGGGCCGACAGGATCAAATGGTTGTCTCCCTACCTGAGTTTTTTCGTGGTTTTTCTTCCCGCACTTTTCCTGATCCGCCAGGTGGGTCTGCTGGTTAAAAAAGCCATACGCATTACGTTTCTGGGAATTTTAGACGGACTTTTTGGCGCCCTTCTCGGTGCCATTACCGCCGCTTTCGGGATCAGTATCCTGATCTGGATTGTAGAGAAAGTGGGGATTCGTTTCCCGGAAGACGCCCTCGCAGAAAGCCGGCTGTACGATTTTATCAAAGGCTTCGCACCCCGGATAATCACCCTGGTTTCCGACTGGCTGCCCGGAGGTAACTGGATCGAGTACCTCGATCAGCTGAAAGACAAACTGATGGTCTATGCCGATATCGGGAACTAAATTTTTTTAAACTTTGAGAGGTATCTTTATTGTATTGGCCCTGTTTTCAACCGCCTCTCTGTTCGCGCAGGAAGAGGAAAAGAAAAGGGCCGTCAGGCGGGAGGATCACGATATTAAATTATCTGTGCTTCCCTATTATAACTTCGGAAAGGGGGTGGGCATGACTTCCCCTGACAGTCTTTTTCAACTCAATATCCGGTTCAGAATGCAGAACAGGGTGCAATTGGGAGAAGATGAAGACGGAAATACGGCCATAGGGGCCTACGTCAGGAGATTGCGGCTGCGTCTCGACGGCTACGTGGGCGACCCCCGCTTCCTCTATGCCATACAACTCTCCTTCGCCCCGGACGATGTAGGAGAGATCCAGGCCGGAGGCAACCTGAACGTGATTCGGGATGCCGTGATTTTTTTCCGACCCAACGCATTCTGGACTTTTAGTTTCGGCCAAACCAAGCTGCCTGGTAACCGACAGCGGGTGAACTCCTCAGGAGCGCTACAGTTAACCGACCGGAGTATCAATAACGCGAAATTTAACCTGGACCGGGATTTTGGATTGCAGATGCATAACCTGAATGAGTTCAGGGACCGGTTTTCCTATAACCTTAAACTGGCGGTTACCACCGGGAACGGAAGGAACACCACCATGGAAGAAGACCAGGGACTTTCCTATACGGGGAAAGTGGAGGTCTTCCCCTTAGGCGCTTTTGCCAATTCCGGGTCTACCTTTGAAGGCGATATAGAGAAGGAAAAGCGGCCTAAACTACTGTTTTCAGGCGCCTATAATGTAAACGACCGGGCGGTGAAGTCTCAGGGAACTTTGGGAGATCAGCTGTCGGAGGCGCGCAGCCAGACCAGCCTGCTGCTGGATGCCATGCTCAAATACAGGGGCTTCACGGCCATGATGGCCTATATGAACCGAAACGCCCGTAACCCCGTCATAGAGACCCCTGAAAAGCCCGAATGGGTATACACGGGCCACGGAACAGATTACCAGGCCAGTTATCTTTTTCCTTCAAACTTTGAAATCATCGGCCGGTTCAGTACCCAGAAAGTGAACAGGGAAGTGCATGCCTTTTTACCTCACCAGGATCAGTACACCGTAGGTTTAACCCGCTATGTATGGGAGCATGCTTTTAAGTTCCAGGTAGAAACTTCCTTCAACCGGTACCGTTATCTAAATAACACTACCGGTAACGACTGGCATGCCCGGTTTCAGATTGAGATGGGGATTTAATCAACATTCAGGTAGGAGAGCGCCCTGCTCTTCTCTAAGTGAAGCGCCCTATTTTTGGCAGCAAAGCCTGGTAGTAGCGTTCCATCCTTTCCGGGTTATTGTCCAGGAAAAGATAAGGTTCTATCAGTTCAAGTTCCATCAGGTGGAAGGTATCTCCGATCATCACACCGTCTACGCGCGCATACAGGGTGTCGGCGGCCAAAGCAGCCACAAATTCGCCCGCCTGCCGGATGAGTTCAGGGGAGGCTTCGCGGTAGTTTACTTTTCCTCCGAGATAATGCTGCACCCTGAAATCCTGCTCTTTGGGTGTTTTTAGTAAGCTGTGGCTGTATTGACCTCCGAAAAACAGGAGAGACCATTCTCCGTTCAGTATCTCTTCCACGAAAGGCTGTATCATATACGTCTCTTCTTGTAGCCATTCGTTTAAGAGAGGAACAAGTTCAGGCATTTCTTCCGGCGTAGCCAGCACCGTGTTTTTGGCTCCCGCGCTGATGCAGGGTTTGATCACCAGCCGGGAAGTATGCAGTGCCCCGAAATAATTTAGGGAGGTGTCTATGGTACTCCCTCTCTCCAGGTAAAGGGTAGGAATGGTGGCTAAACCCGACTTCTCCACCTCTTTCAGGTAATGCTTGTCGCTGTTCCACCGCACCACCTCCGCTGAATTGAATACCTGCACTCCCTGGCGCGTAAGGGTATCGGTCCAGGTCAGAAATTCTTCGTATTTTTCATGGTAGTCCCAGGGAGATTTAAGAATGACGGCAGCATAATCGGACCAGTCTGCCGCCGGGTCGTTCCATACCTCCCTGTGAAGGTTCAGCCCTTTGCCTTTCAGATAATCAAAAAGATCCTGGTCTTCGTCTCTGACAGTGCCGTTGTTGTATTTTTCCTGGATACGATAACCGATGAGTGCGAGTTTCATGTTAAAAAATAGAGAGCGTAAATTAGACTCTTTTGATCACCAAAAGAATGCGGTAGCGAAAGTCCGGAAATATCCGGTATAAAGCAATAAGTGGTACCAGAAAACATAAGAAATACAATTTCCGATTCAAAATTTAATAGGGAGGAAGAGATGATTAAGGGATGTTCTGCAAGTTCGCGAATTATTTTTTCTAATTTTCGAATGGTGGACTGGTCACCGAATCTTCTTATTTTCTTAAAATCTTACGTTGCGTCATCAGTCAAATCTATTCTATAGTTTGCCATATACTTTGTGGATCAATTCTCATGCCAATCACATTGGAAACGAGATTTTAACTCATTTGATATAAGCGCAGTATGTATATAGGTTTTCAATAGTTCGAGCCATTAAAAAGTGGCATCCTCCGGCTTAATCCTTACAATTTTGTCGTCTTTATAAATGACCAATTCGGAGTTCTTTTGTTTTTTGAACTCAAGAAGTCTTTCATAAACGAGTTCGATACCTTTCAGGATTTTGTTTCGTCTTTGTATTTTAGCTTCGTTGGTCATAATAAAATTTTAATTTATCGAACTTTCCGGAGTTAATAATATTAATTTCTTCGTTGATGTCCTTTTCCGCAATAATTTCGGATTTACCTTGTGTATTATCCAAAATCATAGCCTCATCTACAATAGGCAGATATATATCAAACAAATTTTGAATTCCTTTATAATAACGCCTTCTGATAACTTCCGGTTCAATAGTATGTCCTCCTTCCAATACTCTTGTTTTAACTCTTTCCTGGGCCAATTCTACATTTTGAAGCCAAAAGAACAACAACGTAACCGTATATCCATTTTGTTGAGCTTCTGCTATTTTTGTGCGATAACTTTTAGATGAAAGTGTAGTTTCAAAAGCAAAGTTTTCTCCGGCTTTCAGTAATTCATTAATTCTGTTAAGCCTGCTTCAATGGCTACTTTTCCGGTTGAAAAGGCGACAGGCCTTTGGCGATTTCATCGGCATTGACAAACTCTTTACACGCTAAAATCTCTGGCAGAATGGTGAACGAAGCGGTGGTCTTTCCGGCACCGTTACAGCCTGCGATAATGTAAAGATTTTTGTGCTGCATCTCAAAAGTTCTTGACTACGCCAGTAAGAAATATGATTATTTTTATATTCTTCTTTTTGTAGGGCTTTGCCTGTTTGAAAAAAAAGAAAGTATCTCGATAGTATTCCTAACTATTCTGTAATAAAGTGTATTGTGTTTTAAGACTACTGCTTTATGTACATTCTTACGGTCTGATTTTGGATAGATATTTGGATTCTGGGATATTAGTGCAGTTGTATCCTCAATCTTTGAAACCAGTTTCTTTATTTCCCTGTCGGTGAATTTTACTTCGAGATATTCAATCGTTTTGGCTAGTTCATCAAGAGCGTTGTCTGTCCATAGGATTTCATAACCATTTTTCATAAAGTTTTCTTGCTGTTGAGTGAGGCTTTAGTTTTCCATTTTCAGCATCTGAAATCCCCATTTCAATAGAATCCTGCTCTTCTTTGGAAATAGATTCCCACCAGTCTTTGCTTTCTTCTTGTCTGAATTTAACCAGTTTGTCCAAAATAGCCTTGTCCTCCAATGTAGATAGCCATTGAATTAACTCCATTTTAGTATCTAATGCCTGGGAGTTCATCATTAAATGATTTTAAATTAGTATACCAAATATACCACCTTTTTGATAATCTATTACTGTCATCCGAGTAAAAGTTAAAGTTCTCTCGAACCTTATTTAGTCTTTTGTTTCGGCAGAGTCTCTTTGAAAAACGGTTCTGCTAGAGGTTATTTAGAATACGAGTCCAACAAGTCTACTCTTATTATGTCCTTACCCCAGTACCGCCGCCTTCGCCGCCTCAATGGCATCGTCCAGCCCTTTGATGTCACTACCCCCTGCCGTGGCAAAATGCGGTTGCCCGCCGCCGCCGCCTTTCATCAGCTTCGCCACCTCCCGAACGATAGTACCCGCGTTCAGGTTCTTCTCTTTGACCACGTTTTCATCGATCAGAATAGCCAATTGGGGTTTGTCGTTTACCACCGCTCCCAGGATGACCACCGGTTTACCCATATTTTGCTTTAACCCGAACGCCAGTTGCTTCAGGGCATCCGCGTTGGGTACGTTTACGCGCTGGGCCACTACGTTCATGCCTTTCAGGTTCTCTACCTTACTGAGCAAGGCTATTTTCGCCGCTTGAACTGTGGCATTCTCAAAAGTCTCTATTTTCTTTTGTAAGACCGCGTTGTCTGCTTTCAGTTGCTCTACCGCTTTGAGCAGGTCGGTGGATTTTAGAATTTCTTTCAGTTCTGCGATCAGGTCGGACTGTTGACGGAGAAGTTCAAGGGCCTTCACCCCGGTCACCGCTTCCACCCGCCTTACTCCCGCCGACACCGAGCCCTCGGAAATAAACCGGAACAGCCCGATCTCTCCCGTGGCTTTTACGTGTGTACCTCCGCAAAGCTCTACCGAAAACCCGGGATCAAAGGTGATCACACGTACGAAATCGCCGTATTTTTCTCCGAAAGTGGCCGTAGCGCCCAAGGCCAGGGCGTCGTCAAACGGTACATTACGCTTTTCATCCAGGGCAATGTTTTCCCGGATTTTCCGGTTGACTATATCTTCTACTTTCCGAAGCTCTTCGTCTGTGACTTTCGAAAAATGGGAGAAGTCGAAGCGGGTAACTTCATCGTTCTGGTACGAACCCCGCTGGATAATGTGATTGCCCAATACCTCCCTCAATGCGGCCAGCATCAGGTGGGTGGCAGAGTGGTTTTTTTCAATGTTCGTTCTCCTCTCCGTGTTGATTTCGGCCAGTACTTCTACCGTACCGCTTAACTTGCTCAGTATCTCCGACGCGTTTTTGTCTTTCACAATGTGCAGGAAAAGGTCGTTCTCCTTTTTGGTATCCACCACATGTAAAGTATGCGCTTTCCCTTCCGAATGCACGGTAAGGGTGCCGGTGTCGCCTACTTGTCCGCCCATTTCGGCATAGAAAGGGGTGCGGTCAAGTACGATATGCACTTCCTGTCCGGCTTTGGTTTTGCTTACCCGGTATTTCATCAGCTGGGCGGTTGCGGCAGACAGCTCGTAACCTAAAAATTCTACACCGTCGGTGTCGCCCAGCTCTACCCAGTCGGCCGCTTCTTTTTCCGCGTCTTTGCGGCTTCGGGCCTTCTGTTCTTCCAGGGCTTTTTTGTAGCCTTCTTCGTCTACCGAAAACCCTTTTTCTTTCGCGATGAGTGCGGTCAGGTCTACCGGGAAACCAAAGGTATCCGACAACTCGAACACGGTTTCTCCCGGAAGTATCTTCTGGTCTTTTTCTTCCCGGAATATGGTATCCAGGCGCTTCAATCCCAGTTCCAGGGTGCGTAAGAAGGTTTTTTCCTCTTCTTCCACTACCTTACTTACAAAATCTACCTGTGCCTGCAATTCGGGGAATACCTGGGCAAACTGCGCAGCCAGAACCGGCACCAGCTTAGACATAAACGGCTCTCTGAAATTAAGGTAGGAATAACCGTAGCGCAGGGCCCTTCTCAAGATCCGGCGGATCACATAGCCCGCTTTGGAGTTGGAAGGCAATTGCCCGTCTGCGATGGTAAAACTCACCGCCCTCAGGTGGTCTGCGATAACCCGCATGGCCACATCGGTATAATTATCCGAAGAGAGCGTACCGTTTTCTCCGTATTTCTTTCCGGACAATTCTTCAATTACCCGAATGGTATTCTGGAAAAGGTCGGTATCGTAATTGGATTTTTTGCCCTGTATGGCCATACAAAGGCGTTCAAAGCCCATACCCGTGTCTACATGCCTCTCCGGCAGGGGAATCAGCGTGCCATCGGCTTTGCGCTCGTACTGCATGAATACGTTATTCCAGATTTCCACCACCTGAGGATGATCCTGGTTCACCAGCTCTCTTCCCCCTTGCTTGTCTACTTCTTCCTGGTCTCTCAGGTCGATATGTATTTCGGAACAGGGACCGCACGGGCCAATATCACCCATCTCCCAAAAATTATCTTTTTTGTTTCCGAAAATAATCCGGCTATCATCGCCGATAATGCCTTTCCAGATGTCGAAAGCCTCCTGGTCAAAAGGCACGCCTTCGGCTTCATTTCCTTCAAATACGGAGACATAAATCCGGTCTTTAGGCAGTTTATAGACTTCGGTCAGCAGCTCCCACGACCACGCCAGGGCCTCTTTTTTGAAGTAATCTCCAAAAGACCAGTTGCCCAGCATCTCAAACATGGTGTGGTGGTAGGTGTCAAAGCCTACTTCTTCCAGGTCGTTGTGCTTCCCGCTGACCCTCAGGCACTTTTGTGTATCGGCTATTCTTTTGCTCGGTGGAGTGCCGTTTCCCAGGAAAAAATCCTTGAACTGGGCCATTCCTGAATTGTTAAACATCAGGGTAGGGTCGTTCTTCGCCACCAAGGGTGCCGACGGGACAATGAGGTGTCCTCTTTCTTCAAAAAAATCTAAAAATGCCTTACGAATCTGGTGCGATGTCATTATGGGGGGAGAAAGTTTTATACGCTACAAAAATAGGGGTTTTTTCGGGAAATTTTACCCGGAGAATATAAGGATAGTATCAGACCTCAAAAACTTTTCCTTCCTCTGCCAGAGCGGTGTGCGGAAATACGGCCTGTGATTCGGCCAGGAAACTGTCGAGTACCTTATACCGGGAAGAGAAATGACCGATCACCAGCTGTTTAACCTCCGCTCTCCGGGCAATATCGGCTGCCTGGGCCGCGGTACTGTGAAAAGTCATGGCGGCGCGGCCGGCCAGTTCCGTAGTAAACGTACTTTCGTGATACAGCAGATCGGCGTTTTGAATGTATTGCACAATGCCCGGGTCGTAGACGGTGTCTGAGCAGTAAGCCAGCTTGCGGGGCGGCTCCGGGTCTGCGGTGTACTCCCGGTTCAGGTAGGTCTTTCCCGAAAGCGCATCGGTAATGTCCAGTCCTTCTTTCAGCATTTTAAAATAGGGCAGGGGGAAATCGGCCGGCAGTTTCTCCGCCAGGATTTTCCGGGGTGCCGGTTTTTCAGCAATGAGAAAGCCCGTGCAGGGTATCCGGTGCCGCAGGGGGAAGGCCCGGATACTGATCTTTTCATTGGAAAAAATCTCTTGGGGGCTATCAGGATCCGTAGCACGAAAATCGAGGGTATAATTCAGGAATGACTGGCTGTAACGGAGCTGTACGCTGATGATTTCGTCCAACCCCCGCGGACCGATCAGCACCAGTGGCTCAGTACGGCCGGTATTGTTCAGGGTGTTAATCAGAGCGATGAGCCCGTAAAAGTGGTCTCCGTGCAGGTGGGTAATCAGGATATATTTCAGGCGGGAAAACCGAACCTTGTATTTCAGCATCTGGAATTGCGTTCCCTCTCCGCAGTCTATCAGGATACTCTCGTTGCCAAGGTCCAGGTAAGCTGCGGAGGGCCTCCGTTCGGTGATCGGAGTGGCGGAGCCGGTGCCTAAGAGGGTTAATTTCAAAGATCAGTAGTCATTTTCTTCGCCAAATTCAGCTTCTTCCCCATCGTCGTATTCGTTATCCTGCGTGTGCATATATACCGCTTCAATCGCTTCGTCTACCGAAGACAACATCAGGAGCTCAAACTGGGAATTGTCCGCAATTACATCGGTCACCAGGTCATTGTTCACCACCGTTACAAACAGTCCCGACTCCCGCCGGGCAATCTTTTGAACCTTATCAAAAAGCACTACGGCAGATACCGCAAGCGAAGAGATCCGGTCGAGGTCAACGATAAAATTTATCCTTCCCTCGGAAGAATATAGTCCGGCCACCGCTTTTTCCAGTACCGCGGAGGTGTTGTCATCGAAAGTGGCGGATTCCGGCGTAAAAATAACGTATTCGTCAGTTTTCTTAATATTGATCATATCCCGTTTATATGCAGACCCCAGGGGCCGCGGATCAGACAGTTAATAAATCAAAAATCTAAAATTATCAGCATAAAAAAAATTTCCGTAAAAATAAATGTTTTGAAAAACTGAAAAGTTTTCTCTTTTTTGTAGAAAATATCACTTTTCTAATGGCAAAGAAGAAAGATGCTCCCCAACCTGTTCAGGAGTTCAAAAACGTGGAAGCCTATTCCCTGTTTACTGATTTTGACATAGGCCTTTTTAAATCAGGGAAGCACTTTCGCCTCTACGAGAAGATGGGAACCCACGTGGTGGAATACCAGGGGGTGGTGGGTACTTATTTCGCGGTGTGGGCGCCTAACGCCCGGTCGGTGAATGTGATTGGAAATTTTAACGGCTGGGACCATCACAATCATCCTCTGAATCCGCGGTGGGACGGCTCCGGAATCTGGGAAGGGTGGATTCCGAATATTGGTAACGGGGAGATCTTCAAATACAGGATCGTGTCGAATAACCACGGTATCGTCTCCGAAAAAGGAGATCCTTTCGCTTTGCGTTGGGAAGAATCGCCCCGTACTTCTTCGGTAGTCTGGGATACCTGGTACGAATGGAAGGACAAAGACTGGATGAAAAACCGCTGGGAAAAGAACAGTCTGGATTCGCCTTTTTCGGTATATGAAGTGCATCTCGGTTCATGGAGGAGAGACCCTTCCGAGCCTGACCGCAAACTGAATTACAGGGAGATAGCCGATGCCCTGGTGCCTTACCTGAAAGAAACCGGCTTTACCCATGTAGAATTTATGCCCGTGATGCAGCACCCCTACGAGCCCTCGTGGGGATACCAGATCACCGGGTATTTCGCGGTAAGCAGCCGCCAGGGTACTCCCCAGGACTTTATGTACCTCGTAGAACAGTTGCATATCGCGGGAATCGGGGTGATCCTCGACTGGGTGCCTTCCCACTTTCCGGGAGATGCCAACGGCATATTTCGTTTTGACGGCACCGCCCTGTACGAACACGAAGACCCCAAGGAGGGGTACCACCCCGACTGGAAATCCTATATTTTCAACTACGGAAGATACGAGGTGCGCTCATTCCTTATCAGCAATGCCCTGTTCTGGCTGGAACGTTTCCATGCTGACGGGCTAAGGGTAGATGCGGTGGCTTCCATGCTGTACCGCGACTATTCCCGCCAGGAGGGACAATGGGTACCCAATGTTTTCGGAGGAAGAGAAAACCTCGAAGTGATTTCCCTCTTCAAGGAACTCAACGAGGAAATCTATCGGTTTTATCCCGATGTGCAGACCATAGCCGAAGAATCTACGGCGTTTCCCGGGGTCTCCCGGCCGGTATATGCCGGTGGCTTGGGCTTTGGAATGAAGTGGATGATGGGGTGGATGAACGACACCCTCAAGTATTTCGCCCGCGATCCCATGTACCGGAAATGGCACCAGAATGACCTTACTTTTAGTCTGGTATACGCATTCAGTGAGAACTTTATGTTGCCGTTGTCGCATGACGAAGTGGTGTACGGGAAAGGCTCGTTGCTTACCAAAATGCCGGGAGACGTCTGGCAGAAATTTGCTAATCTGCGTTTGTTGTTCTCCTATATGTTTACCCATCCCGGTACCAAACTCATTTTTATGGGAGGGGAATTCGGACAGATCCGGGAATGGAATTTTGAGCAGAGCCTCGACTGGCACCTCCTGGACAGTGAACGCCACCGGGGGGTAAAGGAGCTGATCGCCGACCTGAACCATCTTTATAAAACGCAGGAGGCCCTCCACATCAAGCAGTTTCACCCGGATTGTTTCCAGTGGATAGACGGCTCGGATACCCGGAACAGCGTAGTGAGCTATATGCGGAAGACCGTGTCGGGGAATGTGCTGATTGTATTGAACCTTACGCCCAACCCGCATCACCATTACCGTGTGGGGGTGCCGGCTCGGGAATCCTACAAAGAGTTGCTGAATTCAGACCATAAAAAGTACGGAGGTTCCGGCGTAACGAATCCCAATATCTATGTGGAAAATGAACCCAGCCACGGCTTTGAGCAATCCGTACAGTTAAGCTTGCCCCCCCTCGGAGCGGTGATTATTGGATGATAGGGGGTGATAAGGGGGGCGCCCCTGCGATATCAATTCCACTTCGATAGAAACTTTCGGATAGGAATATGTGGAATACCTTCATACGTATTTCCCGAAAAATTATCAGCAGAAACAACCATTTTTGGGTAATTATCCTTGATTTTAAGGAGGTTTCCAAATTCTCGTTCTATCGTTTTTTCTTCCTGTAAAAGGTAGCAAACCTGTACATACAGTTTTTCACCTTCACGTTCGCAGACAAAATCTATTTCCAAATTTCCGATTTGACCCACTTTTACATCATACCCGTTTATTATCAAATGGCTATAAACCGCATTTTCCAAAATTTTACCATAATCGGTCTGTCGAAAGCCGTGAATAGCGTGTCGCAATCCTAAATCTTCAAAGTAAAATTTTTCACCGATTTCAAAAATCTTTTTTCCCACAATATCCATACGTTTTACCTTGTGAATCAGATAAGTACTTGTGAGGTAGTGGGTATAATTGATAATCTGCGAAACTCCGATATTGGTTTGTTGCGATTTGAGATAATTACTGATTTTTTTTGCGGAAAAAAGCTGCCCGGTATTGTCTGCCAAAAATCGCACAAAACTTTCTAAAAAAGCGGTATTCCTGATCTCGTAACGTTGTATTAAGTCTTTGTAAATGATGGTGTTATAAACTCCTTTGATATAATCGAAAACAATTTTATCGTCTAATGTCAAATGTTTCAAATAAGGCAACCCTCCAAATTTAAGGTATTTTTGCAATGTTTCTTCGGTATTTTCCAGTTGCTGAAATGTGCGAAATTCGTTATATGACAAGCTGTAAACAGGAACTTCGATGTATCTGCCACTCAAAAAAGTGGAGAGCTCTCCC
The DNA here is from genome assembly GCA_964423865.1 of uncultured Lacihabitans sp. Taxonomy (GTDB): domain Bacteria; phylum Bacteroidota; class Bacteroidia; order Cytophagales; family Spirosomataceae; genus Leadbetterella. Next base: position 91,488 of record CAYRGN010000004.1, on the reverse strand, counting down.
GACAAAATATGGGCATTGCTTCCCGTACAATATAAATCATAAGCAGGATTGAGCAAGAGGCTTCTCAATGCTTTTTCAAATTCCGAAATTTCCTGAATTTCGTCAATGAAAACATAATTTTTAACTTCGGATTGGGTATGTTTTAATACATAATCATTCAGATCAGAAGCGGTTTTGATATGTTCAAAACTAAAATCTTCTTTATTGATATATAGAATGTTAGCACATTTGTCCTGTTTTTTGATTTCTTCTATAATCTGTAACAAAATATAGCTTTTCCCAACTCTGCGTTGTCCAACCAAAACTTTGATAAGCTGTTTCCCGATATAGGGTTTTAGCTTATCTATGTATTTTTGACGTACGATAATCTTTTCTTTCATTACAAATAAGTTTATCTTATATGATAAATATATCGTAAATATATAAAAAGTTTATTATATATGATAATTTTTTATATATTTACTGAATATTTGGAACGAAATGGTAAAAAAGGATAGAAAATCTACTCCTCTTAGGCTTCTGTCAAAGAGGAAAATGTCATTGGGTTTTATCTTGATTTAAGTCTATCAGGTCGGTCAAAAAATCATCGGGTGGTTGAGCTTAAACGTTAATAAACATATGGTTTATCAATTTCTCAGACCCGTTCCCTTGCATTCTGGACAAGGTTTATCATCTTTTACTTTACTGCCCCTACAAACAGGGCATGGCATACCAGCTGGAGGTGGTGCTTCAAATGAATTTCCCATATTTGATGTTTGTATATTAATGCTTACTCTATTCCAGGATTTTCAGCAATCTCCTCTTATTTCATCTCTAATTTAGCAACTATTTAAGGCAAAAAAGGAGGGCTTCCTATCTTCCGAAAAATCCACGAAACATTATATAAAGCCCAATCAGTACAATTATCAGAGTGAGCATTTGTGCCATTATCTGTAAAAATGCTGCTTTATCGCCATAGGAGTATAGCAGTACAAACAAAAATAATGCTGCTACCACTAAAACAACCTTTGCTAAATTATTGCCTAATGCAACAAAAACTACAACTCCCACCATAATGAACACAGCGATTTCGATAGATACAATTCCATTGTAGGCAAGCTTAATACAAGTAATTGCCATACTTATAATCGTTGCAATGTTTACCAATGTTTTCGTAAACGAATTACCTTGTTGGTCTTTATTTCTGTTGCCAAACATATTTAAGCAATTTCCATAAAACTTCTTCTAAATTCCAAGGGCGTGTTTATATCGTGAAAAGGTTCTCTTGTACCCCCTGTCCCGATTATGGTAATAGAACCATACCCTAAGATTCTTCCTAAAATACTTTGACGGACATTTACGGTTTCTACCCGTTCCAAATTCATTTCAAGGGTAAAGTATGAAATCAGTCCTTTCTTGATGATTATCCTTCTGTCAGTAACAACAAACTCGTCAGTGTAGCTTTGAATAATAGGGTAAATTCCCAAAGTAAGAAGTGATACCCAACTGAAATAATGAATCCAATGATAGTTGGTTTCAAATATCACTTGCTCATTTATGAAAAGGTTATCATTTACATATCTGCCCATTGTTTACTTTTACTCATAAATTGGAACCAAGCTATTATATCTCTCACAAGTTGGACAATCATCAGTTAATTGCTCAAAGTTATTGCCACATCCTCTGCATCTATATTGTTTGATTGTTTTAGCTTCTTCTTGCTTGCCCTTTTCAACTTTGGGTCTTTCATCTCCTTTTGATTCCTCATAATTTATCTGTGCAATGAATGCTTCTTCCCCGATATAGAGAATGCTTTTGTCTTCAATCATTTGAGGAGTACTTTTACAATTTAGCTTATTCACTCCGTAAAATGTGCCGTTCAAAGAATCCTCATCAAGCAAATAGAAATTTCCTTCTTTAAATTCTATTGAACAATGTTTACGGCTCACAACTGGCTTTCCATTGAAAAGGATTTGTGAGAAAACATTTGCTCCAAAATTTTCCCTTCCTAAAACTACTTTATGCAATGCAGAAATCTCAATTCGTTGTTGTGTGATTTGATAAATGATTGTAAGTCCTGTTATTTCTCTGCCATCATCCTCCCCAACTATTTGAGTATCTATCGGAATTGGTTCCCAACAAAATGAACATTCCGAAGGGGGATCAATTCTTGATTGAAACTTATTTTCTGCGTTGCAACTTGGACAGATTATTTTGAACATTTTACCTGAACGTTTTTTGTATTCCTACTAATTCTAATTCGTGGCACAAATTCTTTAACTCGTTTTGTTTCGGAATACCTGCCATATAAATTTCATTATTGTTATCAACTTTCACAGACCATTTTTTAGAAGGTTTGATTTCATTATCAATTAGTGGAACACCATTGGCAAATTTGTATATGGTTTGGTTTGCTGAACCTTTCATATTTGAATTGTCGTGCTGTTCTTGGATATATCTGCCATCAACAAGTCTATCAATATATTTTAGGAAAAGTTTGTCAGGATAGAGTTCAACTAATTCATGTAAATAATATCCCGTAAAGCAATGAACATTCAAACTCGTTTTAGTTTTTATCAAATGCAGAAATGAAACAAGTTGTTCGTATTGCTGAAATGGCTCTCCTCCCGAAATAGTTATCCCGTCAAAATCATTTTTAATTGAAACAACCCAATTAAAAACATCAATTACAGGTATACTTTTGCCTCCTCTTCTATTCCAAAGAGTTTGATTTACACAACCCTTACATCCAAGATTACAACCTTGAATCCAAATCCCGATTCTTTTTCCCTCACCAAGATTGTAAACAGGGTATTGTATTTTATTTAGTTGCCAATTCATTCAAAAACGACCTCATTATTTTCTACTCTCATTTTGATTGTGCAATCCTCAACTTTCTTGGTTTTGAACATAAAATTTGTCAATCCATTTTTAATAAAAGTTTCAATTCGGTTTACAATTCCTCGGCCACCCATTTCTAAATTATCTTTTGCTGCAACTTCTATAAACGCATTTACAAAAGCATCATCAGATTCAAGCGAGATATTTCTTAGTTTTTTCAAGTTCTCTTTTATGATATTTAAATTCTTCTGAACAATTTTTCCTGCAACTTCCGGTCTGATAAAATCAAACACAACGAAATTGTCACCAAAACGGTTAAAAATTTCAGGTCTGCCTAATTTGCTTCCGAAAAAATTTTTGATTTCTGCCTTAACTTTCTCTTCCATTGATTCGTAGGCATCGCCAAATTCCACATTCGGAATTCTCCTTCCATTTTCGTTTTCTTTGAAAATACCCAGATTACTTGTAAACACTATAAGCGATTGAGAAAAGTAAACTGTTTCTCCTTTTCCGTCTGTCAATCTGCCATCGTCAAGTATTTGGAGGAACTTGTCAAAGATTTTTGAGTGTGCTTTTTCAATTTCATCAAACAACACAATGCTAAACGGCTTCTTTCTGATTGCATCTGTAAGTTGCCCGCCTTCTTCATAGCCAACATATCCGGGTGGACTCCCAATCAATTTTACATCTGAATTGCTGTCGTTGTATTCACTCATATCAAAACGAATCATCGCTTCTTCATCACTGAAAATAAGTTCTGCTAATGATTTTGCCAACTCGGTTTTTCCTGTTCCTGTCGGACCTGCAAAAAACAAAACTCCTTTCGGTTTGCTTGTTGGCCTTGTTTTGTCAATAGAGTCAAGTCCAAGGTTTGACCTGCGAATAATTTCAACTGCTTTGTTCATAGCTCTGTCTTGACCCAAAACTCTTTTCCGCAATTCCTGCTCTGCATTTTCAATTTTTGCAGGGTCAATTTTCTCCCACGGATTTTCCCTGATACCATATTTATACAAATCAATTATCTCTTTCATCTTGTTAATATGGAGCTTCTCTTGCTTTGAAATAATAGTCAGATTTTCAAGTTCTCTATTGGTGAAATTTTCTGTCAGGTCGGGAAACACTCTGCCCACCTCTGAAATATTAGGCTCTTGCCCTTCTGTAAAAAACTGCTTATTGCGTTGTTCAAAAAATCTAACTCTTTCTTCTCTGTTTGGTTTTTGAATTTCAATTCCTTTTGTCAATGGATTTTCTAAAAGTATCCATGCGGGAATGTCATTCAGCTTGTCGCAAATGAAAATGAGAATGTTTCGCTTACCATTATCAAAAGGAACGGATTCTTGTGCGGCTTTAATCAACTTAAGAAAAAGAAGTTTAGCCTCATCTTCCAATGCGTTTGGATTAGACGTAAATCGCGAAGCAAAATTTATGATTCCTGCCGAAAGCTTTGTCGTATTTCCTGCAAGTTCACGAAAGAAGCTTATCGCCCCGTCCAATTTTTTCCCTTTCGCATCTTTCAGGTAAGAATCAGTGTCCTTGTTTTGGAATTGCAGAGTTGAAACAATATTATCTGCTGTAATAGTTTTATCACTTGATTCAACGCTAATTCCGTCAATGACATCAAAGTAACTTATTACTTCGAATCCCTGAGAAAACAGATAAACTTGCAAAAGGTCTTTACATGTTTCAAATGGAGTATATTTCAATTCACTCTCATTTGTAACATCATTATAATTTCTCGGAAAATAATAACAATCATACACATTTCCGTAAAGGAAAAATTCCGATTTTAAGGCTTGGAATCTTTTTAGTTCTTGTAACCATTTCGGAAATATTTTGCTGGTTTCCATTGGCAATTAGTTTAAATATTTTTTTCTAAGTTGCTCTTGTTGTTGCTGATTTTTGGATTTTGTCTTTAGTTTTTCTTTGTGTTTGTTGGTAATAGAAACTATTGAATTTAACTCAATAGGTTTCTCATTTCTCATATTTAGTTTTAACCCCATTTTTTCAAGGTCTTTTAAAACTGACTGAAACTCTGAACAAGTTACTTTCATCTCGTGCAGCTTCATATTCTTTTGGTCAGTGCTTAATGTACCTTTATCCTCCGGAATTTGAAATACATATCGCATTGAACCATCTTCTTTAAATTTCAGATTCAGATAATTTTCCTGTCCTTTTATTTTTAACAGAAAGTCATTTTCCTTTTCAAAATCGATTATTTCAAGGTCGTCTATCACTTCATAACCCTGATTTTCTAAACAAAGAATGAGTTGCGATTTAAGAAAAAGATGTTCTTTATTTTTAATTTCATCTTCCTCATAAAATTTGTCGCTGTGAGTTTTCAGTCGTTCAAATTTTATCTGCACTTCATCAAGTTCATTTTTTCTAATACTCGAATTGTTCATCAAGGTCAGGCAATACTTTACCAATGTTTCCCGCCCTGCTTGTGCCGAAAGATGAAAAGATAATTTACTTAATTCCGATAAAACCTCATTGATGACAACCTTTGACTTTCTTGATTTCTCTGTTTCAAGAATTGAATCGTGGAGTTCCTTAAAAAAGTAGATGTCCACCAAACTTTCACTTTCAGTCAATCGTTCTAAATCACCCTTATACTTCTTTCTCATTGCAGCTTCATCACAATTTGCAATTAGGGAATTTATTTTTTCTACGATCGTTTGTACATCTTCTGAGATTTTTTTCTTTCCTTTTGAGCCATTCCCCTTTTTTAATATATCAATTGCTTTATTATTAGTTTCACTGCGAATTTTATTAATAGCTGCCTCCTTCTCAATTATATGCTCAACTACAGATTGTTTTTCTGAGTTGAATTTTGCATTAAAGCCAAAATCAAATGCAGTTTTTGGTTTGGTAAATTCAACGGCAGCAATTTGAGAGTTTGCCTCATTAAAAATTTCAGGAGCACGGGTTTCAAGCTCTGTTTTAAAGTAATGAGCTATTTGAGCTTTAAAGTCATTAAATGAAATACCGGAGTTTTCGTGAAATGTGAGATATGAACAAAAGGCATCATAATCTCTTTTTTTATTTGTAAAATCAGTTTTAATTACTTCACATTCATTGGTTACTCTCGTCAGTTCAGAAATTTTTAAATCAATTTCTCCGTCTATTCGGTCATAGGTTTCCTGTCCGAAAGTTCCTTTATAGTCAAACCCACGCACTTCCAAAGCCTTGTCAATTTTTTTTCTGATTTTGTCCAGTTCCTTCTTGCAATCAAACTGAATATTGAGTTTGGAATCGGAAATCTGAAATCCTTCAATTTCATAGCAAAGCATTTTTAAACGGCTTTGTAACTGAAAGACCTGATTCAGTTTACCGTCAAAAACCTGCATTGAATATCTTGGTGGTGGTGAGTAATCTTTTGGTCCGCTCATGTTATATTACTTTTTGAATTTGTCCTTTACCATTACATCTTTGACAAGTGCCAGACGTAGTGAACGTTCCTTTGCCAGAGCATGAATTGCAGACTGTTTTTGCTTTACCGTTACAATTACTACATATATGTTTACCCCTCCCCCCACAAGTATTGCAGATGTATCTTCCTTTACCGTTACAATTACTGCATGTAATTCTACGTCCATTACTATAGTCTACAACATAACTCCCTATTCCGGCACAAACTGTACAGTAGCTTGATCCTACTCCTCCACAGGTTGTACAACTATATGATCCTATACCGGCACAAACTGTGCAACGATTTGAACCTTGCCCTATACAACTTGAACAAGTTGAATTAGCAGATACATTTCCACTTCCATTACAATCGCTACACAAAACCCATTGGTATTGTTTTGTTGGTTCAACTGCTGAGTTTTGGTTAAGTGTCGTATTTGAGGAGTTGTCGCTTGAATTGTTATATGCAGGGGGTGTTGCCGGAACCGAACTGCTTGTAGAATTGTACTCGTTACTCGAACCCGAACTTGAGTTTTGAGTTTTTGTTGGAGTTGATGAATTTATACTCTGTGGAACTAACGAATTGCTGCTTCTTGAATAAGAAAGTAATTTAGAACTAATATAGCCAATCGTATTATAAACTTTAACTTTATACCATTTGGAATTAGATGCTTCCAACACTTCAATTTCTTGACCTTTCTTTGCTTTGCCTATAATAGAAGTGTGTTCAGATGCCCCTGAACGCACATTGGCATCTGTCTTTACCGTATAGAACCGATGTGTAACGGCTGGAGTTACATGATTGTCTGTCATGCCTCGCTTAAAGTTCGAACCATTACCGATATGAAATTGATGTGTCGCAATTCCATAAACAGCTATTGCAAGCGGAATAGCAATAAGCAATGCAAGAAATTGTCCTGAATAAATGTAGAGATAACGCTTCCAAGAATCCGTATTAAATTTTTTCCTTATTTTCGAAAGATTTTCATTCGTGAGTGTTGTTATATTGTGTTTTTGCGTTACAGTTGAAATAAAGTTTTCGCATTCTGTTTTGAAGGGCTGAAAAAATCTCCTCCTATTTTTATAAATCTCATTACTATCCGACCGGGAAGTAAAATCTGTTGAAATATGCTTTTGAGAAAGAAATGAGTTGAGCGATTTGTAAAATTTATAATTAACCTTATAATCACGATGCTTGTCAAAGGTTAGATTTATTAACTCAATTTGCGTTTCTGCTTTGTCTTTAAAAACTTCAAAAACAAATTGCTTATAATCAAGTGAACTAAGTTCTGATTTATTGAGCTTTTGTAAGAATCTCTCTTTTTCAATTTTTAAATATTTGTTTTCAAAATTTGCTTCGTTTTTAATGTAATAAATCCCTAAGTCATCAATAGTTGTTATCGGATTATTATTTAAGTCTTTAAATGTCCTATCAGGATTAGAAGTGTAAAAAAGCTCTATGAGCAATCGGTAAGTTGCTGCTTCATCTTTGTAAGTTATTTTGGTTTGTGTCTGGGTTTTGTAATCGGCAAATGCAGCAGTCAGTGGTTGCAAACCAAGAGGAGTATATAATTTTTTATCAATTAAAAATCCAACAGCACTGTTGCCGTTTGCAGGGTCTATTTTAAGTTGCCATAATGAAAATTCTAACTGGAAAAGGTAGAACCTTATCTTTTCAATATTATATTTAGCATCACTTCCTCCATGTTTCCATATCTTGTCAATTCCGGAAATGTAGTTTTTAATATCTTCTTCAGGATTTTCAGATGAAAAAAAGTTAAAAACTTGACTTTCAATTATAATATCTCTTTGAGGGTCAAAATATCTTAATAAAGATTCCTTTACATAATCCTTTCCAAACTGTTGATAGAATTTAATCATGCTATTAAATACCTTTCTAGAAGGAATATCCCTGTATGAATCCATCCAACTTTTTACCGTTGCAAATGTGTCTTGGTCTTCAATCAAATCGTCATACCAGTTTGGTTGAGTTTCTAATACATGGATAAAATCTTTGTCGGTTTTGATTGTGGCATAACCAAGTTTTATTGGCTGAATTGAACTTGCTTCCACTGCCCTGTATTTAACCTCAACTTCTTCTCCTTTCAGCCATTTCTCAACTTCTTCTCTACCAAAGCGGTTAATATGATTGACAAGGGTCAATCCTCCAATCAAATTATTTAGACGCTTATACTCAGGGTTAAAGTCAACTATCGGTTGAGAGTTATATTGTCTTGCAACAATTTTTTCAAACTTTTCCTTATCAACCTGCCGTATGGTATTGTCGTCTGCAAGATATTCGGGGTAAAGCAAGTGCAGTAGAATCATTCCAAAGGAATAATAATCATTCTTCTCTGAAATTATCCCTCTTGCCTGTTCGGGTGGCAAATAAGTATCTGTGCCTTTTACAGTTGATGTTTTTCGTACTTCTTTTGTCTCAAGGTCGTATGCTTTTGCAGAGCCATAATCACCTATCAATAAGTCCGTTTGGTTTTTGTCTTTGAAAAAGACATTGCCCGGCTTTAAGTCGCAGTGATAAATTTTAAACTCTTGTAATTTCCATATCCCATTCAGAATTTCAGGAACTACATTTTTTTCAATAAAATCCTTTGTGTATTTGCTTTTGAAGTCAGCAACAGAAAATAAGTCGCCACCTTCTCCAAAGTCAGAAATTTCAAAGCAATATTTATCTTGATACTTTTCTCTTCCAGTGCCAAAGTCATAGAGTTTTAGAATATCAGGGTCTGTGATTTTACGAATACGTTCTAATGTTTCGGGATTGGGCTCTTCCTTAACATTGCTGAATTCAAAATATAACTTCAAAGCAAAAGTGCTTTCTGAACTATCTTCAACTTTGTAAATGGTTGCCTCTCCTGTGCCTTCAGAAATAATCCCAACAACGGAAAATTCTTTCCCTTTCAAAATAACCTTATCGCCAATTCCAATTCCGTGTGTTCTTGATTTGAACTCTTTATTTTGTAAATCAGTGTAGGCAGAGGTTTCCTCCTGCTTGGAATTGTAAGCAGTGGTTTTCTGACTTTCAGAATTACCATAGGTTCCGGTTTTGTTGTTCTCCGAATTACCGTAGGTATTAGTTTTGTCGTTATCATTTTCTGCCATATCACTCAATGATTTGATGAATAAGAATTACACTGGTATTATCTTCTGCCCCTGTTTGTAAACAATTTTCAAGAATTTTTTTCACTTTTGTTTCAAGACCTTTTTCTACTTTGAGGATTGATTTTACGATTTTATAATTGAGCGATTTAAACAAGCCATCGGAACAAATCAAAAAAATATCATCAGGTATTGATTCCTGAATGAATATTTCGTTATCAATCCGTAAATAATTGTCGTATCCGCCAAAATAACTTGTTATTGGACTGTTGGTTTCTGCTTCATCCAATACATGGTCTTTCGTAACTTGAAAAAACATATCGTTACGCATTAACCACATTTGTGAATCCCCTGCATGTAAAATTTGAAAAATATCGTCTTTGATTATCAAGCCTGTTAAAGTGGTTGCTGTTCCTGCTAGGCCATCCTCTGCCTTTGAAACAGAAAGCAACTCCTCATTGATTTTTTGGAGTGATTGTTCAATGTCAGGATAGCCAAAGTTGGCTTCTGATTTTAGTTTTTTCAAAACAAAATATGAAGCAAACTCTCCTGCCTTGTTCCCACCAACTCCATCAGCCACGAAACAAACGCATTGGTCTTGTTGGGATAAATGTACTTCACCCTCATTCAATATCTGTCCATTGACAAGGATGTTGTCTTGGTTGGATTCTCTTACTGTTCCAACATGGGTGAAGGCGGAAATATTGAACGTCATATACAAGCGTTATTTTCCATTTCCAAGCAAAATTCCTATTATGAACAGTACGGCAATTATAGCTGCAATTGTTAAGGCTATCATAACAACATAATAGGTAACAATGCCAATTCCTGCAATTACTCCCCCTAATGCCACAGTAGAGAACGTTGAAGTAAATAGTGTTAAACCACTTTTCCACCCATCATGACTAACATCTTTAGGTATTTCTCCCGGATACTTAAATAAGGCAAGGAGAAATTTTAGAATCCCTGATTTTGTAGTAGAGTGTTTGTGAACAATCCATTCATGAAAACTTAGGATTGAATTATTCAGCCAGTCAAAATTGAGTAGTGCAACGATAGCACAAAGCAAAAGTGGCATTATCGCTGTAATCAAAATTAGTTCTTGAAGGGTGTAATTATCCATGAGGTATAGGTTATTTAAGGTAGATTTTCCCTATGAATTATGCTTTGTAAAGAATAAATTTCACTACTAAGCAAAATATTATAAAGGAAAGTTTATTTTAGTTTGATATACCCAATAGTTGTAATAGCGAAAATATAACTTATTCAATTTTTACCACCTGCCCATTCACTCTTATCTTGGCAAGCGTAATGGCATCATCTATTGATTTTGCCTCGCCTATTCTTTCAATAATCCTCTCACGTCCTCCAAGCAATCCTCCATCATAATCTATCATTTTTACACTATACCCACTCCTGATTTCTTCAATTTTGAAATAATAAGTTTCGCTACTGGTTTTGATTGTAATTTTTTTCATTTTTTTATTAAGGATGATTGTTTAAATAATTCTTTGTGAGAGCTATTTCCCTTATGGCTACGGTATATGATGTTTAAATATGAATAAGTAAAAATCCGAACAAAAATCAGTTTTATTAATTAGTTTTTCAGATAAAATATTAATTTTTTGATTAAAATTATTATTTTTATATAAAATCCTAGACTATGGTGGCAATAGGAAAGTTTTTGGAAAGCCAAAAATGGTCCGAAAGGAAAAGGGGGTATATAGCTTTGGAACTTGATGTAAGCCAAAGGAATGTGTACGTATATCTAAAAAAAGCGAATCAAAACTTTCCGTTGAAAGAGGGATTAGAATCATTCAACCCCGAAATCATATACAGTAATCTTATTCTCTCTTGAAACAGAAGATACCGGAGGGATAAAACAGTATTGCCCCTTTTTTAGAGGTACATTAAAGTATATTTTAAATATATTATCTGTTAGTTTCTCGTACTTGAAATTAACAGAGTAAGAGTCACTAACTCCATAAGAAACAGAGTAAGGATTTACTTTCCCCACTTCTATCTCCCTCTTGTTTCTGGAAACTCTGAATTTAGCTAAAGAAATTTCATTAGGGCTCTCCATGATCTCAAACAAGTTCTTTTTCTCCTCCTCCCTCATTAGGGTTATTTCGTAATTAGTGATGAAATAAAAACTAATGTCAGCACCACTAAACTGGAAGTTTGCTTCTGAACTACTCAGCCCAACCTTAACGCTTGCATTATTCAATATTACACCAGATCTGGTATTTACCTGCTCAACAAGTACGGGATCTAATTTTATCATTTTATTCCCATTTCTGTCAAAGAAATAAATGCCTGGCCTTTTGATTTTTTCAAGTTCATCAATTTTTGGAAAATCAAATTTTTTCGAAGGAATAACAGCCGGAGCTGAAACTTCACTTTTACCCTTTTGGGGAGTCATTATAGCCATAATAATACTATCCCATAACTTATAACTTTTAAGTTTAATTAAAGCATCAGAACTGGTATCAAAGTCATTTTTAGAAGTTTCTATCTTTAACAGAATGATTTTTGTAGAAACCTTATTTGTGAACATATCTATCACTTTTTCATTTGTTAGTACGTCTTGTTCTTTACTCTGACTTGCCTTTATCATCGCTAAAACAATATCATCTGAAATCATAGAAGCTTTTAGCTTAATTAAGCCATCTGAAGAGATATCAAAATTATTTTGACCAGTGTCAATCTTTTGAAAGATGATCTTCTTCGAAATCTTTGATCTGACCATATTAACAATGGCCTCATTACTTTGTACTTCTTCAGTTGATTTTTTAAAAACCTGCCCAAAGCCAATTTGAATAATGAGTATGAAAAGAAGCGACAAAAAGTATTTTAACGTATTCATTTTAAATAATTTAAATCCAGTAGTTTTCAAAATTTAAACATGTTTTAAAGTTCTCATTGCATACAAGAGCTATAGAAATGAGGAGGTGTGATAGAATACTTCATAAATATGAATCTTAATCCTATAAAGATCCAGAGAAAAATCAATTTCAACAATTAGTTTTTTGATATAAATAATTAATTTTTTGATTAAAATAATTACTTTTACGAAAATATTAAAGAATATGGAGGCAATAGAGAAAGTTTTGGAAAAGCTGAAAATAAAATAATCTTAAGCTCTATACAGGGCCGGAAAGGTAAATACAATATAATCATGCATAAAGTAATTTTTGTAGATTTGCTATCATAATGCCCGAACAGCAAAACATAGAATACAAAAGTGCTTGGCACGAAGAATATCTCAAATGGGTTTGTGGTTTTGCAAACGCACAAGGCGGTGTGATTTTTGTCGGCAGAGAGGATGATGGAAAAGTTGTCGGTATTGAGGACTACAAAAGGTTGATGGACGATATTCCCAACAAAGTCCGTAATGCAATGGGAATTACAGTAGAAGTGAATCTGCATGAAGAAAACAAAAAATATTTTATAGAAATCGTTACAGTTCCCTATACTGTTCCTATTTCTCTACGGGGCAGATATTATTATCGGAGCGGAAGCACCAAGCAAGAGCTGACAGGCAATTCCCTTAACGAGTTTTTACTTAGAAAATCGGGTAAAACGTGGGATGATGTGATTGAGCCGCGAGCAACATTTAACGATATTGATGAAAATACTTTTTCGGCGTTCTTAAGAATGTCGGAAGAAAAGGGGCGTTTACCCGATATTATCGGTTTAACTACCCAACAAATATTTGAAAAACTATTGCTTATCGAAAATGGTCAGCTGAAACGGGGTGCAATAGTATTGTTCGGGAAAAATCCTGAACGCTTTTATCCGAATACGTTTGTGAAAGTTGGCTATTTCAAAGGAAATGACATTTTGTTTCACGATGTGGTGGAGGGAAACTTGATTACGCTTTTACGAGAAGTTTCTAATTTGCTGAACTTTAAATACTTCACAAAGAAAATTCATTTTGAGGGATTATATCGTATCGAAACAGGTGAATATCCTACTCCTGCCATTCGTGAAATGTTATTGAACGCTTTGATACATCGCAATTATATGGGTTCAATGACACAAATTCGTATGTATGATGACAGTATCAATGTTTGGAATGACGGAACTTTACCCGCAGGAATAAATTCCGAAATTTTGAAGAAACCGCACCGTTCAAATCCCCGAAATCCTTTAATTGCGGATGTTTGTTTTAAAGGCGGATTGATAGACAGTTGGGGAAGTGGCACCATTCGCATTATTGAAACGTGCAAACAGGCCAATTTGCCCGAGCCCGAACTTGCGGAAGAAGAGGGAGGATTTTCGGTGACACTTTTTAGAAAGGGTGGCGGTGTAAATGAGGGTGTAAATGAGGGTGTAAATGAGGGTGTAAATGAGGGTGTAAATGAGTTGCTAAAATTGATAAAAGAAACACCGGGAAAGAGAATGCCTAATTATGCGTCAATGATGAATGTTCCGGAGAAAACTATTGAACGTTGGTTAAAACAGCTCCGTGATGAAAACAAAATTGAATTTAAAGGGGCAGCTAGAACAGGAGGTTATTTTGTTGCAGACAGTAACTAAAACTTATCTGTTTATTGCCGATAAATTTTACGGAAAAATTACAGACTATGGAAGCAATAGAAAAAGTTTTGGAAAAGCTGAAAATAGCCCGAAAGGAAAAAGGGTTTTCTCATGAAAATATGGCTATGGAACTTGATATAAGTCAGGGAGCTTATACGAATATCGAAAAAAACGAATCAAAACTTTCCGTAGAAAGACTGATTAAAATTGCAGAAATTCTCGAAAAACCCACCTATTATTTTTTTGAAGCATCGCCTAATAATATTTATAATCAACAAAATAGCGACAATGCTATTGGACACATAGACAATCTTTACCAGGAAAATAAAGAAACCTATGCCAAGCTAACCGAAAGCTATGAAGCAACCATAAAAAACCTTAAAGAAGAAATTGCGTTTTTAAGGGAGCTAGTAAGAAAAAAGTAAGGAAATGGGATAAACATTTTTAACTAATCTGCTTCCATCGTTTCATACTAATCATCGTCTGCAAAACCACCGAGGTCATGACCAGAAATAGTCCTGCGTAAAAAGAGACGTTCACCTCTTTGGCTTCCTGGAAGATCAGGAAGGCCAGGGCGATGGCGTATACAGGTTCAAGGTTGAACGTAAGGTTAACGGTAAATGCGGGAATTCTCTTGAGGGCTTCGGCAAAAAGCCAGTACAATCCTACCGTACAGAAAAGAGCCAGCAGCAGTAAATAGAAGGTGTCTGACAGGTTGGGAACGAGGTAGTCGGTGGGAAACCAATGCAGATAAAGGGGCAAAATCAGGGTAAGGCCCAGCGTTCCGCCTGCGATCTGGTAAAAGTTAATCACCTTGGTTTCAAACTTCCGGACCAGCTTTTCGTTATATATGGTATAAAGAGCGGCAAAGACGGAGGAGATCACGCCCAGTACAATGCCTGTCTGGTGAGAAGTGTCAAAGTGAAATATCAGACCTATGCCCGCTATGGTGAGCAGGCTTAACAGTATTTCGGAGAAAACAAACCTTTTTTTGTGGATAAAGGGAACAAAAAGAGCGGTGAAACAACTGGTCAGCGCATAACAAACTACCCCTATGGAGACATTGGCATACTTGATGCTTCCGTAAAAAAACAGCCAGTGTATGGTAATGATTAATCCAACGGAGGCTATGGTAAGTTTGTCTTTCCAGGCCTGGGGATGAGGCGTTCGGGTAAAATACAGCCAAAGAAAAAGCGCTACGGATGAAATCAAAACCCGGTACCACGTAAGCAACCCCTCATTCAGGGTAATCAGCTTACCGAAAATGCCGGTAAATCCGGCCAGGATGACCGCAATATGCAGAAGTACGTAGGGCCGTTTCATATCCGAAAAAGAACACCGTTTTAAAGGGCTACAAAATTCTGTAAATTAAATCATATTGCGGAATAAAACCCGAAAAAGATATTTCGGTAGTGGGCCGGGTGGATTCAAAAAAGAAAAGTCAAGAGATGCCGGAGTGGGTTTCCTGGTGGATAGCAATTACGGTGCGGTCCAGCGCTCAAGACAATCCAGCGCTATAAATTGCCCCGCTTCATTTCCGTGACGGCGAAATCCACCGCCCGCGCCGCGAGCGCCATATACGTCAGAGACGGATTCACGTTAGAAGCCGACACCATCGCCGCGCCGTCGGTCACAAAAACGTTCGGCGCCCCCCAGACCTGGTTATGGGCATTTAAAACCGAGGTCGCGGCATCACGCCCCATCCGCGCCGTACCCATCTCATGAATGCTGATGCCCGGCGCCGACTTCTGGGTCTCGTACGTACGGATGTTCTTTAAGCCCGCCGCCTCCATGATTTTTATCCCTTCCTCCACCATGCACGCTTTCATCTTGTATTCGTTCTCCGTCAAAGCCGCATCAAAGCGCACCAGTGGCAGTCCCCAGGCGTCTTTTTCCCCGCTCAGCGTAAAACGGTTGTTTTCAAAAGGAAGAATCTCCCCGAAACCCTGGAGGCTAAAAGTCCAGGGACCCAGCCGCGCATACTCCTCCTTCAGCTGCGCACCGAAAGGCGCATCACTCCCCGCGGCACTCCGCCCGGCCCCGCCCTGGTAACCGAAACCCCTCAGGAAATCCCGGCGGTCGTTCCCTATATTCACAAAACGGGGAATATAGACGCCGTTCGGCCGTTTCCCGAAATAATACCGGTCTTCAAAGCCTTCAAACGTACCCTGTATCGCCAGCGATTTGTGGTGGTCCATGATATTCCGGCCCAACTGCCCGCTGTCATTCCCCAGGCCGTTGGGGTGCGTCACGGAAGTAGACTGCATCATGATCCAGGCCGAGTTAACCGCACTCGCGTTCAGGAAAATAAGCCGGCCGTAGTACTCCGTCTCCTCCTTCGTCTCATGATCTACTGCCCGCACGCCCGTGGCCCGGCCCCGGGCATCGTCAAAAATAACCCGATATACAATTTTCCCCGAAACCAGGGTGAGGTTGCCCGTGCGCTGGGCGGCGGGTAAGGTGGCCGACTGGCTACTGAAATACGCCCCGTAAGGGCAGCCCCGCATGCATCGGTTCCGGAACTGGCACGAGGAGCGCCCCAGCGCCCTCTGCTCCTCCGTAGGCCGGGTGAGGTTGGCCGTGCGCCCCACCGTCATCCTGCGCCCCAGGTTTTTCTTCAGGCGCTCCCTGATCTCCCGCTCCACGCAATTCATTTCCATGGCGGGCTGAAACTCTCCGTCGGGCAAGGTGTCCCAGTCCTCGGCCTGTCCGCTGATGCCCGCAAACTTTTCCACATAACTGTACCAGGGAGCCAGGTCTTTGTAACGGATAGGCCAGTCAATGCCGATGCCTTCCCGGGCATTGGCCTCAAAATCAAGATCGGAAAAACGGTACGACTGCCGCCCCCACATCAGGGAGCGCCCGCCCGTCTGGTAGCCCCGCACCCAGGTGAAAGTCTTCTCCTCTTCGTAAGGAAAATCCACATCGCGCGTAAAAAAATGGCGGTGTTCTTCGTTCGCAGTATAGCCCGTGCGGATATGGGCCCAGTAGTCCTGTCGTGTTTTCAGGTCCATACGGCCCCGGTGCGGCAACTCCCAGGCCTCGGCCATGGCCGTAGGATAATCTTCCCGGTGCCTGACCTCTCTCCCCCTCTCCAGGAGGAGTACTTTTAGCCCTTTTTCCGTTAATTCTTTTGCTGCCCATCCCCCGGACAAGCCGGAGCCTACTACAATAGCATCGAAAATCTCCCTCACGTTTATTCGCCTAAAATACCGGTTTCAAGGCCTCTCAGTTCGGCCAGGCCCCTCAGGCGGCCAATGGCGGAATAGCCCGGATTCGAAGTCTTATGTAAATCATCCAGCATCTGGTGTCCGTGGTCGGGACGAAACGGAATGGGCTTCGCCCTTCTCTGGTTTTCCTCCGTCAGGGCCTTCATCACCCGGTAAAGATTGACGTCTCCGTCCAGGTGATCGGCTTCGTAAAAATTGCCGGTTTCGTCTTTCCGTACATTCCGTAAATGGGCGAAATATACCCTCTCTTTTACACGCTCGAAGATCCTCGGGATATCGTCGGCATTGCCTGCGCCCAGGGAACCCGTGCAGAAACAAACGCCGTTGAACTCCCGGTCTACGGCAGTCAGGAGATAATTGAAATCTTCCCACTTGCTCATGATCCGCGGAAGACCCAGGATAGGGTAGGGCGGATCATCCGGATGAATCGTCAGGCGAATGCCGTTTTCCGTACAGGTTTCGGCTATACTTTCCAGGAAAAACCTCAGGTTCTCTTTCAGCCCTTCCCGCCCCAAATCTTTGTAGGTCCGTATGCTTTTCAGCAGGTCTTCCGGTTCAATGTCTTTTTCTCCGGGTATCCCCATCAGGATCACCCGTTGCAATTCCGACAGCTGCCCGTCGGTATACTGATGATAAC
Organism: uncultured Lacihabitans sp.; assembly: GCA_964423865.1. Classification (GTDB taxonomy): domain Bacteria; phylum Bacteroidota; class Bacteroidia; order Cytophagales; family Spirosomataceae; genus Leadbetterella. The sequence continues at coordinate 73,734 of CAYRGN010000004.1, read as the reverse complement.
GTCTTTCCGCCTGGGCCAGGATCTCCGTGCTGTAATCCGCGGAGGCTTCTTCCCGTTTAAGAAGATAGATGTCAAAAATGGCCAGGTCTATCCAGTTAAAGTATAAAGCTTTGGCTCCGTTTTTCATCTCCAGGTCCAGCTGGGTGCGGGTCCAGTCGAGTACAGGCATGAAATTATAACATACGGTTTTTATACCGCAGGCCGCCAGGTTTTGCAGGGAACGGTTGTAATTGTCCAGGTAATGAGCATACCGGCCGCTACGGGTTTTAATGTCTTCGTGCACCGGTACGCTTTCTACCACAGACCAGACCAGTCCTGCGTCTTCAATCTCCTTTTTGCGTTGAAGAATATCCTCCACAGGCCAGATTTCACCGTGCGGAATATGGTGGAGAGCCGTGACGATACCGGTGGCTCCGGCTTGTTTCACATCCTGGAGGCTTACGCCGTCGGCCGGGCCATACCAGCGCCAGGTTTGTTCGAGTTTAGTTTTCATAGATTCTCAGTTCTCCTGAATTCACGGAGAAGGTAGTTTTATACAGTTTTCCGTATCTTTTCATACGTATCGTGTCGTTAAATTTAAGGTACTGCCCAAAGGTGGCCGGCGTTCAGTCCGGCGCCGGCAGGGTAAAGCCCAAAACTAAAAAATATACCCTTAAAATACAGTATTCCGGAGAACTATTTTTTATATAACGCCATATTCTCCTAAATTTACATGATGAAGAGGAGGAGGGAATGACCCGCTCCTCACCACTAAAAATTAAACACGAATTAAAATATGAATTATTGGCTGGTGAAATCGGAACCTTTTAAATTTTCATGGGATACTTTCGTTAATATGGGAGGGGATATGTGGGACGGAGTCCGGAATTACGCGGCCCGGAATAACCTCATGGCCATGAAAAAAGGAGACCTGGTATTCTTTTATCACTCCAATGAAGGCCTGGAGATTGTGGGACTGGCCACCGTAACCAAAGAGCATTACCCGGACCCCACCATAGACGATGCAAGGTGGGTGGTGGTGGATTTGGCGCCGGTAAGAAAATTGAAGAAGACCGTGAGCCTGGCGCAGATCAAAGCCGATCCGGTTTTGCAGGAAATGGCCATCGTAAAGCAGTCCAGGCTTTCCGTGAGCCCCGTTACCCCCACAGAATTTGATCGAGTAATGGATTTGGCGGATGAGAATTAGAATAGCTTTTGTTTTATTTTTAAGTTTTTTTTCGGGGTATGGTCAGGATGTGACCCATATTTCGGTAGCGGGTAACAGCAGCCAGGTAAGAGCGGTAAATCTTAAAGAGAGCGGCATTATCGTACTCGATAAATCGCCTGACGGTATGCTCAACATCCGGAAAGTAGATACCACCCTGCACGTGGTGTGGGAAACCCAGACGGAAATTCCGGCAAGGGCCAGTTTTATAGACGAATACTTTGACGGAAAATTCCTTTATATCATACTGGAACCCAAAGACGCCCGGAGTTTTATCATCCTGAAAATTTCCTCGGCCTTCGCGGCTTACCAGCGCTTTGATTTCCCTTTGGCCAAAGGGTTTCAGTATGGCTTTTTTGCGGCAAACGACAAAGTGATCTGCCTGGGCGGTGCGGTGAAAACCGAACCTTTTATCGCTATCCTGGAAACCATCCCCGGGGCCTCGCCACGGTTTGTCAGCGGGGGAGGCAAAGGCACTATGGAACTTCAGGCGGTACACGTGACCGATAACGCCATCTTTGCTACGTTTATTAATAACGTAAAAAAAACCAACCAGATCATTTTCAGAGAGTTTGATTATTCAGGAAAAGTGGTAGCGAGCAATACGCTCAAGGCAGGAAAAGACAGCGTCTTCCTGTCGGTGAAGTACTTTGAAAACAACGAAAGTCGTCTCCTGCTGGGCAATTACGGCATTGGCAAAACCCCGTCTAACGGCATGCACACTTCCCAGGGGATCTTCTTGGCGGATATTGACCGCCAGGGTGTCCGGTACTACAGTTTTTCCGGGTTTGAGAATCTTTTTGGCTTCCTGAACGAAAGGCAGAAAGGCCGCCTGGACCGACAGGTAGAGAAAAAGAAGAAAAAAGGCCGGGAGCATAGCTTTGATTACCGGTTTTTTATCAGCGGTCTCCGTTTTTCGGAAGGGAAGACCCTCATTGCCGGAGAAGTGTTTCAACCGGAATACCGCAGCCGCAATTACCCGGGAATGTACGGTTTTTCTCCCTTTTACTCCACGATGTACTGGGGGCGCCCCTTGATGTATAACTACTACTGGCTGAACAATTCCTTTTACGGTTATAACTACCGGAATGCACAGGTTTTCGACGGGTTCCGGTACCTGGAGGGCGTACTGTTTGCTATTGATGAGCAGGGGGAATTGGTGTGGGATCATTCTTTCCCCTATAAAAATCTGAAATATTATGAACTGGCCAGCCACCTGAAAGTAAGCAGCACCGCAGCACATACGGTAGCGATGTACAGTGTGGGGTCCAAACTTCGCATGGCGGAAATGGACAAGGCCGGTAACCGGGTCAATGACCGGGAGTTTGATCCCGAGTCGCTGGACCTCCGGTTCAGAAATAAGAAAGCCGAATTTTCTAACTTTGAACACTGGTATGACAATGTCTATTTTAACTGGGGAGTACGAAAAGACGGGGGAAGCAACCACTGTTTTATCCAGAAGCTGACCCCCTGAATCCATACCCCTATTACACCGAAGAACCGAACTTAAAGCCCGGTGTTCGCCGCCCGGCTCAAAACTCAAAGCTCAAAGCTCAAAGCTCATAGCTCATAGCTCAAAGCTAAATTGTATACCTTATGAAACGACTCCTCTTTCTCCTTCTCCTTCTAGCGCCAGCGGCAGACGCACAGCTACTGCGGTCTGCTACCCTGGAGGTGCTGGGTAGCCCGGGTTGGTACCGGGTCATCTCTTTGCAGAAAGACGGATTGGTGATGATCGTCAAAGAAGATCAGACCCGTTTTAAGGTGGTCAGGATGGATGCCGCCCTGAATAAATTGTGGGACCAGGACCTTTTCCTGGATACGGAAAGAGGGCCCGCGGCCGTAGCCTTGCACGGGGGGCGTCTCAGTCTCATGTTTTCCGAAACCTCCGGCATGTATTACCAGCTGCTTGACTTTGATCTGCAGAATGGAGAGTACGTGCGGAGAGGATTTGAAATACGTGAATTTTTCCAGGATAAAGGGCTGGTCATGTACAAGAACAAAGCCTTGCTTACCGGCATCAATGCACAGGGGCTGGTGTATTACGTTTATGATTTTCAGCAAGACATGGGCCGGATGATTGCTACGGAATTGCAGGGGAAGATTGAAATTGAAGATGTGCGGGAAGAAGCGGACGGTACGCTAAACATCCTGGTGGTGGAGAAAATACCGGGGTATGCCAACGAGGCCCGAAAAAAGGGAGAGTACGTGAAAAGTTCGCGGGTGGCGGAGGTCAGGCTGGATACCGCGGGGAAGCTCATAGAGAGAAAAGATATTGTACCCCATGAAGGGCGGTTTCCTGTGTCGGGTACCCGGAACGGGGAATTAGTCAGCGGAATTTATCAGCAGCCTGACGGACAGAAAGGCCTGTATTTTTCTTTTTTGAAATCCGACCGGAATATACCGGTATTCTATCGTTCCTTCTCTGCGCTTTCGAGCGAGCAGGAAGAGGGAAAGCAAAAAGAAAAATTCCTGAAAAACACATCATTGCTTGTACTTCCGCCTTTTGAGGGTAGGGGTGAAATTCATTTAGGGGGCGTGTTTTATACTCCCCGGTATACGCATGTAAGGGCGTATGAGGGTCCCCGGAATATCACCCGGTCTGTATTCTCGGGAATGGAGTTTGCATCCAGCCGGATTTTCAGCCTGGATGCAGAAGGTTCGGTCACCGCGGAAAATACCATAGGAATCAACCAGGTGCTGGGCCAGCTGACCGCGCCCGTCAGCATCAACCGGGCAGGCGCCGTGGCGTACCTGTCTAATGGAAAAGTACTCGTGAGAAACTATCATATCGGTTCGCGTTCTATAGCCTACCAGCTCACAGACGATAACAGCGCCGGTACGCCTTACGTAGCCGGCTACCGCCAGGTGATCCATTGGTACGATAACGTTTTCCTGGCCATAGGTAGCCAGAGCCGTGTAGAAGCGCAGCAGGTCACCCCACCCGCAGGCGCCAGGAAGAAAAAGAAACGCTCCATCCCTTATACCCAAACCCGGAAAACCTACTTTCTCACCTCCCTGTCGGCCGGGCAGTCTGAATAGTTTTTTCGGTAGCGCCTGTTGCTGATGCGGGGGGCGGATTAAAAGTTTAATCCTTTTGTTTCATTCTTATTTAAAAAATTAAGAATTTTGCATAATTCCAGCTTTTTATGAGGTATTTGGTGTGGTTTGTGATAGGTGTTCTGCTATCGGGGTGTTCCAGCACGTCCCGGGGAGATTACGATATGCCCCTGGAATCTTCAAAATCGAGGGAACAGCAACTGAAAGTGATCCTTGAACAACTTTCAGAAAATATCAAGGCCAATCCCAGTAATCCTTTGAACTATTACAAGCGTGCCAGCTGGCAATATAATGAAGGGAATTATGCGGAGGCGCTGATCGATATTACCCGGGCCGAACGGCTCAACCCCAACTCGGGGGAAATTCTTTTTTTGAAAAGCGCCATTTTACAAAAGTCAGGAGGAGAAAACGCGCTGGAGAATGCCTTATATGCCGAAGACCAGGAGTACGAATCACCGGACCTGTTTACCCTGATCGCTAACCTGTACCTCGATAAATCCGATTTTGGAAAGGCGGAAGAGTATTTCCGGAAAGCCGAAAACGTGTATCCGTATAATTCGGGCTTATTTAACGGGAAGGGAAAGTACTACGCGATGCAGAAAGATACGCTCAAGGCCATTGAGTTTTATCAAAAAGCCATCATTACCCGTCCCGGGGTATTTGACTATTACAATGATCTGATCGGCATTTACAGCAAGGCGCGTATGATAGACTCTGCGCTTCATTTTAACGAGGTCGCCATTGCCCGTTTTCCCGGGAGGAAGGAGTTGTTGTACAACAAGGGGTTTATCCTGGAGGAAACCGGGATGCTCGACAGCGCTATCGTACTTTACCGCCGGTTTCTCCGGGAAGAACCCAACCGGTTCGATGTCTATCAAAGGATGGGCAATATCTATTTTCGGAAGCGGAACTTCTCTTCGGCGTACATTTCCTATAATAAATGGGCCGAAATGGAACCGGAAAACCCTTTACCACGTTTAAAAGCTGCCCGGAGTTATATTGCACAGTATAATCTCCCCGCGGCCAGATACTACCTGGAAAAGGCCCTGGAAAAACATCCTGATAACACGTTGCTGAAAGCCGAGTTGAATGCCGTCAACTACAGAATCGCCTTAGGAGTTCAGGCGTCGTCTACCCGGGAAGCAGACGATGAATTTTCCAAAGAGAGAGCCAAAGAGGAGGAAAGAATTTTTAACAGGTCATTGCAGATCAATAAGATACCCAAAAGGAAGCCCGCTTTAATCGGTAGGGATTCTACCCGAAATTAGGGATTATGCGGCTGAAAGCGGAAGAGCCGCCTGGGCCATAATATATAGTGAATAGAATGAAGATAAAAATTACACTTCCTGACGGAAGTATCCGGGAGTTTGAACAGGGGGTAACTCCTTATGAGGTGGCGCTGTCTATCAGTGAAGGCCTGGCCAGGAATGTGCTGGCCGCTCGTGTAAATGAGCAGGTTGTAGACCTGAACACACCGTTGAATGAAGATTCCACGGTTGCTTTACTGACCTGGAACGACACAGAAGGGAAATCGGTTTTCTGGCATTCTTCCGCGCACCTGATGGCGGAGGCTCTGGAAGCCCTGTATCCGGGAGTAAAGTTTTGGGTAGGCCCGCCCCTGGAAAACGGGTTTTATTACGATGTAGACACCAACGGAACCCCGATTTCTTCAGACGACTTTAAGAAGATAGAAGATAAGATGCTGGAGTTGGCCCGCCAGAAAAATGACTACGTACGTATCCCCATAGCCAAAGCAGACGCGGTAAAATATTTTGAGGAAAAAGGCGACGAATACAAGCTAGATTTGCTTGAGGGACTGGAAGACGGGAATATTACCCTCTATAAGCAGGGGAACTTTACCGATCTCTGCCGGGGGCCTCATATTCCCCATACCGGTTTTGTCAAAGCGGCCAAAATTATGAATGCCGCCGCGGCCTATTTTAAAGGAGACCAGAACAACAAGATGCTGACCAGGGTATACGGTGTGACCTTCCCCAAAGCCAAAGAACTGGAAGAATATCTCCAGTTCCTGGAAGAGGCGAAGCGGAGAGACCACCGCAAGCTGGGGGCGGAACTCGATATTTTTACGTTCTCAGACAAGGTGGGCAAAGGCCTTCCCCTTTGGTTGCCCAAAGGAGCCATGCTGAGAGAACGCCTGGAAAATTTCCTGAAAAGAGCCCAGTTAAGGTCGGGTTACCTCCCCGTAGTTACGCCGCATATCGGGAGCAAACAGCTGTACGTCACTTCCGGACACTGGGATAAATACGGAGAAGACTCTTTCCAGCCTATCAAAACGCCGGAAGAAGGAGAGGAGTTTATGCTGAAACCCATGAACTGCCCTCACCACTGCGAGATTTACAAGTCAAGGCCCCGGAGCTACCGGGATCTCCCCCTGCGCCTGGCGGAATTCGGAACGGTATACCGCTACGAACAGAGCGGAGAGCTACACGGTTTGACTCGCGTAAGGGGCTTTACCCAGGATGACGCCCATATTTTCTGTGCCAATGACCAGGTAGAGGAGGAGTTTAAAAAAGTAATTGACCTGGTACTGTATGTATTCAAATCGCTTGGATTTGACGATTTCTCCGCCCAGATTTCCTTAAGGAGCCAGGAAGACCGGAGCAAGTATATCGGGTCAGACGAAGACTGGGACAAAGCCGAGACCGCCATTGTGAAGGCCGCCGCCGAAAAAGGTTTAAGCACCGTAGTAGAGTACGGAGAGGCTGCTTTCTACGGTCCTAAACTGGATTTTATGGTCAAAGATGCCCTGGGTAGGAAATGGCAGCTGGGAACTATACAGGTAGATTACAACCTGCCCAAAAGGTTTGACCTGGAATACATGGGGTCAGACAATCAGCGTCACCGGCCGGTCATGATTCACCGTGCGCCTTTCGGATCCATGGAGCGTTTCATCGCCATTCTCCTGGAAAACACAGCCGGGAACTTCCCATTCTGGTTGTCGCCGGAGCAGATCGCCGTATTGCCGATTTCTGAGAAATACGAAGATTTTTCCAACGAAGTATTCCTGATTTTGCAGGAAAATGATATCCGGGGGTATATTGACCACCGTGCCGAGAAGATTGGGCGGAAAATCAGGGATGCCGAGGTAAATAAGGTGCCTTTGATGCTGATTATCGGTGAAAAAGAAGCAGAAGAAGGAAAAGTTTCGGTTCGCAAAAAAGGAGAAGGTGACCTGGGGACTTTCACTGTTCCTGAGTTTATTGAATTTGCTAAAAATGAGATAAATAAAAATATTCCGAAATTTGGCAATAATTAAAAACTAAGTAATAAATTTGGTCGATTTTTCCAAACGGAAATTGACTTTTTAAACACTGTATGGCAAAAAACATGAGAAGACCGTATCGTCCACCGGTCAGAAAAGAGGACGAGCATAGAATAAACGAAAAGATTAGGGGTGTACAGGAAGTAAGGCTGGTGGGAGAGAATGTGGAGCAGGGAGTAGTGCCTTATGCCAAAGCTATGGAGATCGCCCGGTCACAGAACCTGGACCTGGTAGAGATAGTTCCCAATTCGGCGCCACCCGTTTGTAGAATTGTCGATTATTCCAAGTTTAAATACGAACAGAAAAAGAAACAAAAGGAGCTGAAAGCCAAACAGGTGAAAACCGTCATCAAAGAGATCCGTTTCGGCCCTCAGACAGATGATCATGACTTTGAATTTAAGCTAAAGCACGCGGAAAACTTTCTGAAAGAGAATTCAAAGGTAAAAGCGTACGTGCATTTTGTAGGCCGTCAGATCGTTTTTAAAGACCAGGGCTTCAAGCTGCTGGAACGCTTTACCGAAGCTTTATCGGATTTAGGGAAACCTGAAGCCCCTCCCAGGCTGGAAGGAAAGCGCCTGAACGTAATTATTGCACCGAAGCCAAAGAAATAAAAAAACGCCGTAAGGCGTTTTTTTATGGTTAGTCTTCCAGTTGAAGCGCCCGGGCCACTTCATTGTAGTCCAGGGTGTTGATGCCCGCCACCACTTCCGAAGAGGCTATCGCCACCACTTTGAAAACGAGATTGCTCGTAGGGGCAGGCGTCATACCGTCATCGTCCTGGATCAGAAAGCTGATCACTCCCGGACTGTACATGTAAAAAGTGTGGCTGTTATAATAGACCACGTTGTTGTTCTCGTCCAGGTAGCCGTCGGTGTAAGAAAACGGCACAGGTGCGTAGGTGTTCGTGCCCTGCTGCACGTAACAAAGCACGGCTCCGCTTTCCACAATACCGGCCGTAATAATAGAACATTGTTTCTGCGCTTCCCGGATGTACCCGTCTCCCGACCAGTTGGAAGGGGTAACCGTAATGATCTGGGTTTTTACATTCGCGTTTCCGTCTTCGCCGTCACGGCCCGCGGGCCCCTCCGGACCCTCTACTTTACATGAAGTAATTCCCACGATGACCGCGAGAGTCACCCAACATGATAAAAACCTGAAATGATGCATAAATGAATTGGTGTATTAAAAGGTTTAGGTAAGAATTTGCTGGATATGTTGTAGCTCATCGGCAGAAAATTGTTTGTTCTCCAGTGCGCCGAGAGAGTCCATTAATTGAGCAGTTCTGCTGGCACCTATCAGCACAGATGTTACTTTTTGATCTTTTAAAAGCCATGCTATCGCCATTTGAGCCAGAGATTGACCGCGCTGAAGGGCCAACTCATTCAATTTTCTGACTTTATCAAGAGTGGATTCATCTACTTCACTGGCCTGTAGAAAGCCGGAAGACTTGGCCGCGCGGGAGTCTTCGGGTATCCCTTTGAGGTATTTATTGGTCAGCAGCCCCTGTGCTAAGGGAGAAAATACGATACAACCGGTTCCGGACGCTACCAGGGTGTCGAGGAGGCCTTCTTCGGGATCCCTCACCAGGAGGGAATACTTGGGCTGGTGAATAAGGCAAGGGGTGCCGAGGTCGTTCAGTATAGCCAGAGCGGCTCGGGTTTGCTCCGCGCTGTAGTTGGAAAGCCCTACATACAGGGCTTTGCCCTGCCTCACCAGGCTGTCGAGCGCGCCCATGGTTTCTTCCATTGGGGTGCGGGGATCCGGGCGGTGGGAGTAGAAAATATCCACGTAATCCAGTCCCATACGTTTCAGGCTTTGATCGCAGCTGGAAATCAGGTATTTCCGAGAACCCCACTCTCCATAGGGGCCTGCCCACATGCGGTAGCCCGCCTTGGAAGAGATGATCAGTTCGTCGCGGTAGGGCTTTAGGTCCTGCGCCAGGAGGCGTCCGAAGTTCTCCTCGGCCGATCCGGGCGGCGGACCATAATTATTGGCGAGGTCAAAATGGGTAATTCCCTGGTCAAAGGCGGTCAGCAGGATATCGCGGTAATTTTCGTAAACGTCTACTCCCCCGAAATTATGCCAGAGGCCCAGCGAAATTTCAGGAAGAAGCAGTCCGCTTTTACCGGTTCTCCGGTAGGGTGTTTTTTCGTATCGGTCAGGTTGAGGTACGTACATAGGCTGGCTTGGTTATCTTTCTCAAATATACGGGTATTCTAAAGGATTTGTTTGCTGAAAGCTATAAATTTGGGTAAATTATGGAGTGCATGAGCGCTGTAGCTCCTCTTGTTCCTCCTCGTAGCAATTTGGTGTAAATGAATTTTTCTATTCCCTTAGCAGAGAGAATCCGTCCTGTAAACCTGGACCAGTACATCGGCCAGGAAGCTATTCTGGGGCCGGGAAAACCGTTGAGAGCGGCCATCGCCTCGGGCGTCTTACCTTCCATGATTCTGTGGGGGCCTCCCGGTGTAGGCAAGACCACCCTGGCCTTGCTGATTGCGGAGGTGACCCGCCGTCAGTTCCACAACCTCAGCGCCATTTCTGCCGGAGTGAAAGAGCTTAGGGAAGTGCTTGCCAAACCTTCGGGGATGTTTCCTCCCATCCTGTTTATTGATGAGATTCACCGGTTTAATAAATCCCAGCAAGACGCACTTTTGGGTGCGGTAGAAAAAGGAAAGGTAACACTTATAGGGGCTACTACCGAAAACCCTTCCTTTGAAGTTAATTCGGCGTTATTGTCGCGCTGCCAGGTGTATATCCTGGAAGCCTTTGGCACGGAAGAGCTGGAACGCCTGATGCGAAGGGCCATTTCGGAAGACGAGGTGCTGAAGAATCTGAATATCCGGGTGGAAGAAACCGACTCGCTTTTCCGGATGAGCGGGGGCGATGGCCGGAAGTTGCTTAACCTCCTGGAACTGGTAGTAAACGCTCAGCAGGGGAAAGACCCTGTGCGCATTAACAATGACCTGGCAGAAACGCTGGCACAGAAGAATTTCGCGCGTTACGACAAGTCGGGTGAGCAACATTACGATATCATTTCCGCTTTTATCAAGTCAATCCGGGGGTCAGACCCGAACGCGGCCCTGTACTGGATGGCCCGCATGCTGGTGGCGGGTGAAGATGTCAAGTTTATAGCCCGCCGTATGCTGATTTCGGCTTCGGAAGATATTGGCCTGGCCAATCCTACCGCCGTGATGGTGGCCAATGCCTGCATGGATGCCGTGATGAAGATCGGTTATCCTGAAAGCCGTATTATCTTGTCACAAACGGCCATTTACCTGGCCACATCGCCTAAATCCAATGCGGCCTATGCCGCCATCAATGCGGCGATGGAACTGGCGGAAAAGACGGGTGATCTGCCCGTACCCCTGGAGCTCCGGAACGCACCTACCAAATTGATGAAGCAGATTGGCTACGGGAAAGGATACAAATATTCGCATGATTTTCCGGGGAATTTTGTGCGCCAGAACTTTATGCCGGAAGAACTGAAAGGCTTAAAATTGTACGAAGCGGGAGTAAACGCGCGGGAGAATGAGATCCGGAAATCACTGAAAAACTGGTGGGAAGATTGGTACGGATATTAAAAACGGATTACGCCCGTTCCGAAATGATATAATCGTCTTTCCGGGCGTTGTTCCGTACGAATAATTCCCCGAGAAACCCTGCCAGGAACATTTGCGAACCGATAATGGCGGCGGTCAGTCCCAGGAAAAACAGGGGATTGTCTGTGACATTCCGGTAGGGTTGGTGCGCATAGATGCTGTATAGTTTTTCACCGATCAGGAAAGTGGCCATAGCGAGGCCCCCGATGAAGGCCAGCACCCCGAAGAGGCCGAAAAAATGCATCGGACTTTTTCCGAATTTATTCACGAAAGTGATGGAAATCAGGTCAAGGAATCCGTTCAGGAACCTTTCAATACCGAATTTGGTATGGCCGTATTTGCGGGCCTGGTGCTGCACCACCTTTTCTCCGATTTTACTGAAACCGTTCCATTTGGCTACTACGGGGATATACCGGTGCATTTCTCCGTAAATCACAATGTTCTTGGTGACGTTACTGCGGTAGGCTTTCAGGCCGCAGTTCATGTCATGCAAGGGGATATCGTGCATGAAGCGGGTGGTAGCGTTAAACAGTTTGGTGGGCAGGGTTTTGCTCACGGGGTCATACCGCTTCTGTTTCCACCCGGAAACCAGGTCGTAACCGTCCTGGGTAATCATCCGGTAGAGTTCGGGGATCTCGTCCGGGCTGTCCTGGAGGTCGGCATCCATAGTGATGACTACCTTACCACCGGTTTCATTAAAACCGGTCTGAAGCGCCGCCGTTTTACCGTAATTCTTGGAAAAGCGCAATCCTTTTACTTCCGGATTTTCCGCGGCCAGCTTCCGGATAATTTCCCAGGAACCGTCATGGCTTCCGTCGTCTACAAAAATCACTTCGTAGGTAAAAGCGTGATCGTTCATAACACGCCTGATCCAGGAATGAAGCTCCCCGAGAGACTCGGCTTCATTGTAGAGCGGTATTACAACGGATATATCCATAATTAAAAGATGAGATAGTAGTCTCTCAGCATCCCGGCAAAGATACTACTATATTTATCGTTTTCATAAATTATAATTTCCTGTACCGGTGGGTTTGGGCAGGGCAGGAAGGAAAACCGGGCGACTTCCCGGAAAACCGGCTTTTCGGTTTTGTGGCGGATACGAAAATGTTCTTCCGCGTGTAATCCCGCGGTCACGGCCTGGCGCGTAAAGGAGGCCATTTCAAAAGGGGGCAGGAGGATCCACATCACGCCCCGGTTTTTCAGGAGGCGGGTGGAGGCGGTGATCAAATCACGAAAGGAGAGGCCCGCTCCGTGATGGGCCAGGTTTTTAAGGGCGTGAGGTGATTGGAGTTGGTTTTCATAAAATGGAGGGTTACAGAAGATCAGGTCGTAAAGACGGGGCGGGGTAAAATCCTGAACAGCTCCCTCGTGAAGGGTCAGGCGTTCATGAAACGGACTCTGAGCGAAATTCAGGCGGGCGTCATGAGCGGCGCCGGCATCCATCTCCACCGCATCTACGGTAAGGGTGGGGTAGCGCTGTGCTACCATGAGACTGAGCAGGCCGGTGCCGGCGCCAATGTCCAGGGCGTTTTCAGGCGCCTCCGAGCGGATTAACGCCCCGAACAGACAGGAGTCCGTACAGACCTTCATGGCCGAGTTTTCCTGGTGAACCGTGAATTGCTTAAATCTGAACATTATTTTCTTCCAAAATCTGCCGGGTTTTCTCCCCACCATTCCGTTTCCCATTTGAGCAGGGGGTTCCGGAAGGTGTGGGTTTGCAGCCATAACTCGGCCCTTTCCAGGAGCTCAAAAAGTTCGCCGTTCCGGGGGGTGCGTTCCAGTTTGGTGTTCGCTTTCTTTTTCCTGACCCAGGAAAGAGCCGTGCGGGAGTCCGAGAAAATGGGCGCATCGGAACCGTGTTTATGGAGCAAAGCGAGCGCATGTACCACGGCCAGGAACTCACCGATGTTGTTGGTGCCGTCATAAAACGGTCCCCGGTGGAAAACGGGCCGGCCGGTTTGGAGGTCTACGCCCTGGTACTCCATGTCTCCCGTTTTGGTATTCCATGCCGCATCTACCGCCCACGCGGGATAATCCGGCTTGGGAGATTTTACCCCGGTGGCTTTTTTGGGCGTTTTTACAGAAGGGTAGAAGCCCTTTTTGAAAGCCAGTTCTGCTTCTACGCGACTGGTAAATGATTTGTATCTGGCGCCCTCAAAACCCTCCACACTTTTCTTGCAGGAATCCCAGTCGTCCAATATCCCGGTCGTTCTGCCTTTCCACACCACATAAAACTTTGCCATCAAAGGGTAGCCAGCTCGTTGGTTTTGCAGATGAAGAGCGTACGGAAGGTCTGGGTGAAATCCGTATCGGAGATTTTACGTACCGTGAAATCCACATCGCCCACGTAAAATTCCCGGAGTTGCCTGGTTTTCTCAATGTTCTTTGCCACAAACGGGTGTTTGGCGGTGCCGATGGAACTTCCGAATTCAAGAATGTCCGGCTTAAACATGAGGTTGAGGGGGATCAGGTATTTTGACCCGTTCAGGGCGGCACAAACCGGGATCGGCTCATACGCTTCGCTGCCACAGTATTCGCTGTACTTTTTACGGGCCAGGGTGTATTCTTCATCGTTTTCGCCGAAGAGAATGGCCAGTTTCTTTCGGGGCGAAGCCGCTGAAATGCTGTTAGAAAGCGTGTTCAGCAGGTTATTCAACTCGTAACGGTTTTTCCCGCTTCGTATTCTTTCAATGAGCGACTGCCGTATAAAATAGGTAATGGAGTCTGTAATATTGAAGCCTACTTCCGCCATCTGCTTGAAAATGAATGAGCTGGGCGACATCCCCGGCAAGGTGTTGGGATCGTGCAGCAGCACTTCTCCGCTGTCGGTGATAAAGCCGTCTATCCGGCAAACCACGCTCATGCCTGTAATTTTGAACGCTTTCAGTACATCCGAATGGATTTTTTCAAGATTCTCATCGCTGGTTTTGACAGGAATCCGCTTTTTGCTGACACTTGACTTGTATTTGGCTTTAAAATCAAAGGTAGAGGTGTCTCCGTATACTTCGGCCGGCGGCAGCGCAATGGGGGTGCCGTCGTCGTCCTGAATCACGCCGCAGGAAAATTCCTGACCGGAGATAAACTCTTCTATCAGTACATAATCTTCCGCCTGAACACTGGTCAACAGCGCGGTTTCATGCTGGGCCAGGTGTTCGTTCAATTTTTTGAGCAGAACGGCCGGATGGTAGATAAGCACACCGTTAAAAATAACAGGAAATCCAATCCCTTCATCGAGATTGGTCATTTTCTCCATGAAGTTTTTCTTCCGGCGGCTAGAAAGTTTGTCCCAGTCTTTCCGGGTAATAATGGTTTCAAAAAAGCATTGAGACATGGCCCGGCTAAACTCTTCCAGGCTTCTTTTCTTCACTATGGCTACGCCAATGGAAGAACCCTGATGCGGGGCCTTCACCACGAAGGGGAAGCCCAGCTGCCCGATAAGCCGGGAAAACAGCTTGGACCGGTCACTTTCTATCCATTCTTTTTTGCTGATGGTAGCATATTTTTTTTCCTGACCGGTAGCTAGGGCCATCAGGCGGTTCTGAAAGGGTTTGTTGATGCCAATACCTGACCCCAGGATGCCCGGGCCCAGGTAAGGGATGTTTAACCATTCAAGAAGCCCCTGGATACTGCCGTCTTCGGCATAGGGACCGTGCATTACGGCAAAAGCAAAATCAATATGTGCTTTCAGGTCTTCTGCTTTGATCTGGGACCCGATTTTGTAGATTAACTTGTAAAGCTGAGAGTCTTTCAAAACCCCTAACGACTCAATATAAACCTTGTAGCCGTTGTTTTGATTTTTGGAAGGGTAAAAACTTCTGATCTCCGGTTCAAGAAGAATGGATTCGTCTACACGAATAAAATTGCCCAGACTATCTACGAAAATGAGTACAGGTTCGAAATAGCGCTTGTCAATATGTTCATAAGCAGTACGACCACCAAGAAATGAAATTTCCCTTTCCCTGGATTGTCCTCCGAAAAAAATTCCAACGCGTAATTTTTTATTCATGTTTATTTTTGAGGTTTGGCCTTAACGGGTTTATGAACGCAAAAAAGTTGCCCGTGAATTATCATAGGCAACCTGACAGCACAGACATCCTGATCAGTAGGTGTCCATCGCCACGTTTATTGCTTCCACACCCCTGATTTCAGGCACATTCTTCAATATGGCTTCCTCCAGCCCTGCTTTGAAAGTCATAGACGACATCGGGCAGCTTCCGCAGGAACCGATAAATTCCAGCTTTACTATTTTGTCGTCACTAATTTCCAGCACCTTTACGTTTCCTCCATCGGCAATCAGGTAAGGTCTGATATTATCTAAAGCCTGTTCTACTTTTAAAGTTAATTCTTCCATCTCAACACCATTGATGTTACAATATTACAAATATAATCGTTATTTAGTTTGCCTGTTGCCAAATAATTGTGTGTAATATCCATTATAAATTCACATCCCTATTTCGCGGATGATATTGTTCATTAGATTTTTACAATGGCCGGAGCTGTTCTTCCGGGCGGTCGACACTTCGTGTACGGAAGGGGCGAATCTTTATTCGGATACTTCCTGTCAGGAAAGCCGGATAAAAAATGGAAGTCCTAACAGAACTTCCATTTTCAATGTTTCTCACAATATTTTATAGTGTATTTCCTGACGTATTAACGATTATTTGCTAATTACTTTAATTTGAGTGAAATCTTCTCCGATCCCGCCTGAGACTGCGTCAATTTTAATGCCGTCTATCCCTTTGGCGGTCAGTATTCTCTTAAGTAAGAAAGCCCGCTTAGTATTGAATGCATATTGGCCTGAGCCGGAAAATGCCATGATTTTCAACTGTAGTCTCGGATTATTCTCCATCAGTACCCCGATACTGTCTACCAGTGCGTAAGAAGCCGTTTCAATCGATATCGAGTCGCTCACAAATTTCAGAGATTTCAGCTCAAATTCTTTTCCCGCCGGCTCGTCGGGGTTTATGACATAGGTTTTAAAGGCCATAAAATCATCGGGAAGAAGGGGGACTTTCTCCACTTCCGTGGTAAGGGTAGAGTCGCTTTCAATGGCTTCTACGCTTTCGACCGGAACTTCTTTTTTGGTAAAAAAGTTGAGGTCTCCGTTTAGAATATAAAAGTAGTAATAACTCCCCCCGATCAGCAGGGCTGCGATGAGCACACCGATGAGCCAGCCGTAAGAAGCAGAAGACGGGGTAGAAGTTTCCGTGTAATCTGCTACCGGGATCTCTTCCCTGCTCACGGTCTCACTCTTTTCTTTTTTCGGCGAGTGAGGTCGGAGTGTCAAGAGGTCATGGAGCCCTAGAGAGGAAATCATCTTTTCCAGGAGAGGCTCAGGAATCGTGTTCAGCAGAGGTTCGTGATGTTGCCGTAGAAAACTGATCATCTGCTCCTTGTTCCATTTCTCATTTTCTATTTCTTTCTGGAACATGGAAATGATCACGTTGGCTACAATATTGGACGCCATGGTGGTGGTAGTCTTACTCATGCCCGAGTAGGTGCTGATCATGCTCAGCAGGGGGCTTTTGTAGGACGGAAATATCTGGGAAATGATTTTCGAGCCGTCTTTGTCGATTTTGTCAAGTACCGACTCCCGGCTGAAGATACTGGCCAGATTGGCGGGAAGACTGACTTTTGCCGCATTTTCTTCAATCTGCGCGAAAAGCATTCCCGCGCTCATGTCACTATTGGTTTTGCGGATCATACCGGTCAGCAGGGTATAAAAAATACCTCTTACGGTAATGTTAAGGTCGCCGTGTGCTGTAGATGTGTAAGATTTGAATTTCTGAATAAATTCGTCATTGACTATTTCATCAAAACGCTCAAATAAGTTCATAGTGAAAGCGCATTACTAGTATTAGAATGTAAAGTTATAAATATTTCCCGGTGTTCAGTACTTTTGTTTTTATTTATTTGAAATAGCCATGAGCTTTCAGCAATCAGCTATCAGAAAACCGGCACACCAACCGGCCTATGAATAAGCTGACTGCTGATAGCTGAAGGCTGAAAGCAAAAATTTTATACAGATGAAATAGTGAAGGGTTTTGATAATTTGTCGTGCAGGACTGGCGGCCCCCGGCGGGGAACCGGTTTGAAAGATTCGTATACCAAACCGTGCGCGGCCCTGAGGTCCGTCTCCCGGCTCAGAGCTCGTAGCTCAAGGCTCAAAGCTTATAGCTCACAGCTAAATTAATACCCATGAAACTAAGAACAGAACTCGCTCCTTCTCCCTTTGGTTTTACGCTGAACCACCGATCGGGTATTGTCACCATGGGTTCCTGCTTTTCGGATGTGATCGGGGAATATCTTCATAAACGTAAATTTTCTGTACGGAGTAACCCCTTCGGAACCGTCTTTAACCTGCACTCCCTTTGTGGCGCACTTCGGAATGCGGTGGAAGGGACCGCCCCCGCGGAAGACCGGGTGGTATACCGCGACGGGTTGTATTTTCACCTGGATTATCATTCGGAGTTTTCCGGCCGGACGGCAGAAGAACTCCTGGAAAATATTCAAGCCGTGGGACGGGACCTCCGGGCGTTTTTAGCGCAGGCCGAGGTGTTGATTCTGACCCTGGGTACCGCCTGGGTTTACAAGTCAGGAGATGAGCCGGTGTCGAATTGCCATAAATTACCCGCGTCAAAATTTGGAAAGCACCTTTTGGGGCTGGAGGAACAAAAGGAATTGCTCCGTCAACTGACAGGTAAAATAAGAACGTTAAACCCCGGGCTGAAACTGGTGCTTACGGTCAGTCCCGTACGTCATATCAAAGACGGAATTCCCGAAAACAGTCTTTCCAAAGCTTTACTTCGGTTAGTTTGCGAAGAGGCGGTGAAAAATTACCCTCAGACTTTCTACTTTCCTGCTTTTGAGATCATGACAGACGACCTCCGGGATTACCGCTTTTACAAAGCAGATCTGGTACATCCTACTGAAATGGCAGAAGAGTATATATGCAGCCTTTTTATGAAGAGCGCGGTGGGGGAAGAAGCCCGGGAACTTGGTGAAGAATGGAATAAGGTGCGCCAGGGCCTAGATCACCGCCCCCTCAATCCCCATAGCCCCTCTTACCGGGCATTTCTTGCCGGATTAAGTGAGAAAATAAAGGCGTTTGAATCCCATTTTGAGGTTAAGGAAGAGTACGAAGCCCTGGAAAAACGTTTGGAAGCGCTCGGGTGATACGGGCGAAAATGAATTGTTTTTTAGACCGGAGGAAAAGAACTTCCTTGGTATGGGCGCTGTTCTATAGTTAAGCGCATGTAAAACGGTGGATATACATGCCTGTAAAGCAAAGATTTTTATAGAATAATGGGTGAGTTTTCAATAACCAAAGAAAAAATACTGGCCGCGTTAAGTACGGTAGAAGAACCGGATCTGAAAAGAGATCTGGTGTCGTTAAATATGATTAAGGAGGTGGAAGTGGGGGTGAACCAGGTTAGGTTTACGGTAGTGCTGACCACGCCCGCCTGCCCGCTGAAAGAACTGATTAAACAAAGGTGTATTGAAGCGATAGAAAGGGACCTGGGAACGGGTTTTGAAATTATAATTCACATGACCTCCAATGTGACTTCCAATGCCAATAAAAGCATCATGTTACCGGGAGTAAAAAATATCATTGCCATTTCATCCGGGAAAGGCGGGGTGGGGAAATCTACGGTGACCGCTAACCTGGCCATGGCTTTAAAAAAGGCCGGTGCGAAGGTGGGAATCCTGGATGCCGATATTTCCGGTCCTTCTATTCCGATCATGTTCGGTGCGGAGGATCTACAGCCCCTGGTGTCGCCCAGAGACGGGAAGAATTATATCGCGCCTATCATGCAATACGGCATTAAGATGATTTCGATAGGCTTTTTAACGCCTGCGGACAGCGCCGTAGTGTGGCGTGGTCCTATGGCCAGCCAGGCTTTGCGGCAGTTTTTCGGGGATGTGGACTGGGGCGAGCTGGATTACCTGCTCCTGGATATGCCTCCGGGTACCAGCGATATCCACCTGACCCTGGTGCAGACTGTACCGGTTTCCGGTGCTGTGGTAGTGACCACCCCTCAGAAAGTGGCCGTGGCCGATGCCACCAAAGGCGGCTCCATGTTTAGCCAGGGCAATATCAATGTACCCGTGCTGGGGGTTATTGAAAATATGTCGTATTTTACACCGGCAGAACTTCCTGAAAATAAATATTATATCTTCGGGCAGGGCGGTGGTCAGCAGTTGGCCGACAAACTGGGCACCGAATTGCTGGGACAACTCCCGATTGTGCAGAAAATCAGGGAAGGGGGAGACGAGGGGCGTCCCGTGACCATGGATGACCACGAGCTGGTGACCGTTGCATTTAAAGAGGTGGCCGAGAAGCTGGCACAGCGCATCGCGATCAGGAACGCGACCATGCCGGCTACGGAACCCGTGATGGTGGGGTAGTGGGTAACCTTGAGCCTAGCGGTGTTCCGTTATCGGTGTCACCCTGAGCTCGAAGGGTACGTTTTGTGGGGGGCTTCGACAGGCTCAGCCTGACAGCCGTGTACGCCACCCTGAGTTCAGCCTGTACTGAGCGAGGATGAAGTATCGAAGGGTAGGGTTGTAGAAAGGGTAGTCTAGGGATAACAAACTAGACAGACAGGTTGCCTCTACTACGTTGGCTCTCCCCTTCAGACAGCAGGCAAAAGACCTTCTGCGAACACGAGTATGTTTTGGAATACCTCGGAGCGGCAGAGAAAGTGGTATTTTCCGAAGATGCCCGAATACGAAAGCCCCCCAACAGCCAACTGTAAACTCATAGACGAACGCCGGCTGTTGCGGTGCAGTACTATTGTTTCTCGTATAAGAGTTGGAGGAATTCTGTTAAGTGTATAGCCTCCGTGTCGGCCGTAATGGGGTACCGTTCTTCTCCCTGGTAAATAACATATTTTTGGGTAGCCTGTATATCTTCACTGGCGGAGTGAAAACCCTTGCTGATTGCAGGCGCCACCGACCTTTTGATTTCCACAGCCCATATTTGCCGGTTAGGGCCTTCGAGAACCAGGTCTATTTCAGACTGGCTGCTGGTGCGGTAATAGCTGTAATGCCACTTATCTGACAAAATAGTGATAATGTTTTCTATTACGAAACCCTCCCAACTGAAACCCAGTACCGGGTGCCCCAGGAGAGATTCCAGGTCAGGTATATTGAGCAGCCTATGCAGTAAACCGGAGTCACGGATATAAACTTTAGGCGATTTTACCAACCGCTTTTTGGTGTTCCCCGACCACGGCCGCACCTGCCGCACCATGTAAAAGTCGGTGAGTATATCCAGGTAGTTTTTTACGGTGGTGTGGCTCACGTCCAGCCCTTTTCCTATGCTACTTAGCTCCACTTGTTGCCCTTGGTAATGAGCCAGCATGGTCCAAAACCGTCGCATTCGGGTAGGAGATATCTTAGGGCCGAGTAGCGGAAGGTCTCTTTCGAGATAGGTGGAAATGAAATCACTTCGCCAATCCCAGCTTTCATCCTCGCTGTCAGCCAAATAACTGTTGGGAAACCCACCTCTTAGCCATAGTTTGGCAGGGTTAAAACCAAGTGGGTCTGCTTTGACAAGTTCCAAGACAGAAAAAGGGCTTAGTTCCAGGTAGCGTATCCGTCCGGCGAGGGTTTCGGAAGATTGTTGTAATAGATCCCGGGAGGCTGAACCGAGAATTAGAAACTGGCAGGCGGTTTCCCCTGTTCGTTTTCTCAAGTCTACTAATCCCCGCAAGAGTCTGAACAATTCCGGTTTTTGCTGTACTTCATCGATGATGAGTAACTGTTTTTCAAATTGCCGGAGATAGGTTTCCGGGTCGTTAAGTTTTCTAAGATCTGAATCTAACTCCAGATCAAGGTAGGTAACCTTCTTGGATAGGCTTAGCTTTGCGATATCGATAGCCAAAGTAGTCTTTCCCACCTGGCGCGAACCCAGCAAAGCCACTACGGGCATTGCTTTTAATGCCTTGATGAGTTTGGGTTCTATTATGCGGGATAACATAAGTCCTACTTTTTTTGTCAAAAGTAGTTATAAGATGTGTAATTTGAAAGTTAAAGTTTCAAATTACACAAAATATAATGAAAAAATGTGTAATTTGAAACTTTAACTTTCAAATTGCGCAAAAATAAAACCAGATTACACCGCAAAAAATGCCTCCAGTTCTTTCAGTGTTTCTTCTGATGTCTGAATATCTTTGACTATTTCTCCCTTGTGCAAGGCCACGATGCGGTTGGAAACCTCTACCGTATGCAACAAATCGTGACTGGATACCAGCACGGTAATGTTCGGGTCGTCGGCCAGTTCTTTGATGATTCGTTTCAGGCGGATCTGGGTAGTAGGATCGAGGTTGGCGAAGGGTTCATCGAGCACAATCACCTCGGGGTTCCCGATCAGGGCCGCGATGATCCCTACTTTTTTCTGGTTTCCTTTGGAGAGGTCGCGCAGGTATTTTTTTCCGTTCAGTATTTCTTCGTTGAAAAAATCACGGTGTTTTTCGAGGAGGGCATCTACATCGGCTTTGTTCTGTCCGCGCAGATCCCCTATGAAGTAAAAATACTCTTCCGGCGTGAGGTAGCCGATCAGGAAGCTCTCGTCAATAAAGGCGGAGGTGAGGGGTTTCCAGTCTTCGCTGGTGTTGACCTGCACACCCTGGTTAATGATTTGTCCGGTAGTAGGCTGGATAAGGTCAAGGAGAAGGCTGAAGAACGTGGTCTTTCCCGCGCCATTATTTCCCACTAAGCCAAAACTTTCTCCCTTGGGAATGAGGAGATTTTGAATATGGAGCACGGTGGTTTGACCGTATTTTTTCGATAAGTTTATTGCTTCTATCATGCTTCCTGTTGTTTAAATCCGTTTAATGCGTCGTATTTCCTTTCCTGGTAGGCCCGGGTGATGAAATCGAGTACAGGGCTGTTAAAGAGAATGCCGGTTATGCCGATGGCGCCCATGACCAGGTGAGCGGCCGTAGTACCCGCCATTTTATACGCCGTATACCAGATCAGCAGGGGTATCAGCATTACCGGAATAGCCACCAGCCACTGTGCGGCGCCCGTACCCTGGTAATTGAGAAATACGCTCTTCTCCAGGTCTATTCTCTTTTTGTTAAAAGATCCGGCGAACAAAAGTACCGGGATATTGACTCCGGCGTTGTAGACGGCTGCCACGAGGTGGGCGATCACGATTTCCATACCGAAATAGGCATAGGGTAACGTACCAAGGAAAAGGATAAAAACCGAGAGGTACATCAGGGCCGCTTTGGAACGCAGGTATTCTTTGAGGGGAATATTCTGGGCCATAATCAGGGGATAATAGGAGCTGTCCCATGCCGGGATAAACTGTCCGAAGTTGATCATGAAAATGCCGGTCATGAAAATACCGAGGAAAATTTTCCAGGCGGCCATTCCCGAATAGATATCGTTGGTGTAAAAAATAAGTCCGTACGCCAGCATCATCACCGCCATGTAGAGCGAAGTTCTCGGACGTTTGTTCCGCCACAGCAGCTTGATGTCTAGTTTGATAAAAGGAGCCAGAGGGCCGAAACGATCAAGCCAGCCGAGGTTCAGGGCGCGGGCCTCGGATACTTTCGACTTCAGGGAGGAGTCAAGATAAAATTTATCTTTCAGGGTAAAGTAATTCCAGGTATAGAGGGCAGCACCCAAAAGCAGGGGAATCAGCGCCAGGGCGGGGTATTCCGGCACCTGGTCTACCGCTCTTCCTATATAACCTGTGATGCTGAAAATGTTAAAATATTCCAGCAGCGCCAGGAGCAAGGCCCCAAGGAGGTAAGGCACGAACTCCCGGATATTGTCGGCAAACTTTTTCTTTACCAGGAAATTTCCAAAGTTGATACAGAGCAGCAGTCCTGCCACCACCATAAGCCAGGCCAGCGCACTGAGAAACGAAAAAGCACCGTTTTTTACAGCCGAGAGCGCAAAAGGAATAGAGATCAGGAGCGCGGGAAGGTTGTAAAAAGAGAACATGCTTTTGATCAGCATATAATGAATCACCGTGTTTCGTTGCACCGGTTGCACCATCAGGGGCTTGATGTTCAGGGTAGGGAGGGTTTGGAGGAAAAAACGGGTGAAGAGTTCTGCGATTACCCAGAGCAGCAAGGCGCCATTGACGGCCTGTACAGGACTGCGGTCTGCCACATGTTCGGAAAGAAGGGGAAAGAGAGCAAAGCCCATCACCAGGCAGGAAGCCAGGATGTAAAGGCCCAGAAAAGCGAGCAAAATCTTGACGGCGATTTCCTGTCCCAGGCTGGTTGACCGCGTAAAGGCTTTCCATTCCAGTTGAAGGAATTTTAGAAACATAGGCAGATAAGGTTTATAGGATACAATAATACATCACCGGAACCAAAATAAGAGAAAATATTGATAAATGGTGTGAAAGTGATTTGAAAAGTTAATTTTGATACATCAAAAAACTCAGCCTGAAATGAAAAATATACTTTTACTGTTATTGATTTCTGTTACGGCCTTTGCGCAAAAGCTTTCCCGGGCTACGCCGGAATCCCAGGGCGTTTCTTCGGAGCAGATCGAAACGTTTATCCGGGCCTGGGAGAACGCACCCGCCCATGAACCGCACAGCCTGATGATACTGCGGCACGGCAAAGTGATTGCCGAAGGGTGGTGGAAACCCTACGCTCCCCAGCTCCTGCACACCATGTATTCGGTGAGCAAAAGTTTTACCGCTACCGCTGTGGGTTTTGCGGTAACGGAAGGGAAAATAGGTCTTGACGATCCCGTGATCTCATTTTTCCCGGAAGATACGCCCCTTAATCCTTCTGAAAATCTGAAAAAACTCAGGGTACGTGATTTGCTGACCATGAGTGCGGGCAATGATCGTGAACCCCTGTATATGCTGACGGAAGATCGTTGGGTAAGCGCGTTTTTGCGGTCGAATTACGCATACGAACCGGGTACGCGTTTTATGTACAATTCACCGGCCACCTATATGCTTTCGGCCATCGTACAAAAAGTGACCGGTGAAAAAGTGATCGACTACCTCCAGCCCCGCCTGTTTCAGCCCCTGGGCATTACCGGCATCGACTGGGAGACCGACGGGGAAGGCATTAATACCGGTGGCTGGGGGCTGCGGATAAAAACCGAAGACATGGCCCGGTTCGGGCAGTTGTTTTTGCAGAAGGGGTTTTGGAACGGGAAGCAGGTACTTCCGACCGAATGGGTGGCCCAGGCAAGTACGGCACAGATCTTTCAACCGGAAGGCGCGGCGGAAGAGCTGCTGAAAAACAGCGACTGGTACCAGGGCTATGGCTTCCAGATGTGGCGGGGGCGGCACCAGACTTTCCGGGCTGACGGCGCCTACGGACAAAACATTATCGTAGTACCGGAAAAGGACGCGGTCATTATCACCACGGGAGAAAGTGCCGATCTACAAGGACTGCTGAACCTGGTATGGGAGCAGCTTTTGCCCGCCTTTACGGATAAAAAGTTAAAAGGAAACTCCCGACCGCTGCAAGAGAAATTGAGTACGCTTTCCCTTGAACCCCTGAAAAGTGAGGGGAAGGGAAGCCAGGGCAAACGTAACCTGGTTTTCCTGGAGCCGACTTATCATGCCCTGAAAGGACTTCGCCTGGAATGGAAAGGGGAAGAATTGGAGGCTACGTTTGTGACGGACTCGGTGAACCATACAATCCCTTTTTCAGACGGGAAATGGGCTTTGTCGGAAACCACCATGAAAGGTCCTTACCTCTTGCCGAAAGCCACAGCCAACCGGAGTGTGATTCCACGGCATAAGGTAGCGGGCTCTTACGGGTGGAAAGACGAAAATACGCTTGTACTTGCCCTGAAATACCATGAAAATATGCACACGGAGACCATTACTTTCAAGTTTGGGGGAGAAGATACGGAAGTGGGTTTTGATAATATTGTGATCCGGGGGAAAGAACCTAAAGTTTACCGGGCGGTGGAAGACCGGAGCCAGGGGAGTTCTCCCCGCCTTATAATTCGCGGGGATGATATGGGCTATTCGCATTCCGGCAATCTGGCCCTGCTGAAATCTTCTCTCGAAGGAATACAGACTTCTATTGAGGTCATTGTACCCGCCCCCTGGTTTCCGGAAGCGGTGAAAATGTTGCAGGAAAACCCCCACATTGATGTGGGACTGCATTTTAGCCTCACCAGTGAGTGGGATAATATGAAATGGAGGCCCCTGACCGAGGCGAAAAGCCTGCGGGATAAAGACGGCTATTTCTATCCCATGATTTTTAAGAATAATCATTATCGCGGCCAGGCCATTTTGGATCAGCACTTTTCACTGAGCGATATCGAGACTGAACTCCGGGCCCAGATCGAGGTATTAAAGCGGAATGTACCGCATGTCAGCCATATTTCCGGACACA
This sequence comes from uncultured Lacihabitans sp., assembly GCA_964423865.1. GTDB lineage: Bacteria > Bacteroidota > Bacteroidia > Cytophagales > Spirosomataceae > Leadbetterella. The sequence continues at coordinate 48,237 of CAYRGN010000004.1, read as the reverse complement.
TGGGCTGTACCTTGTTTACACCTGAAGTGAAAACGCTGGTAAGAAAGGTAGCCGCAGAATACGGCCTGCCTGTGGTAGATTCGGATGCCGTGAAAGATTTCGGGATAGAATACATCTGGATTGATTCCCGCAATAAAAATACGGAAGAACGGATAGATGCTTTTATCGCCCTTCTCGATAAACTGGAAGATTATAAGACCTATGTATTCCTGGAACACCCAGGCCTTGACAACGAAGAATTGCGGGCTATTCACCACATCGGGTATGAAAATGTGGCCGAAGACCGCCAGGCCGTGATGGATCTGTTTACCAGTGAAAAGGTAAAGAGAGCCATTTATAATAAGGGAATTCGCCTGGTGAGTTACCGGGAGGTGCTGGAGAAATGACCGGTACTAGCCGGTGGAAATTCCCCGTCAAAAACAAAGAGAATGGTGACTTTTGACGCAATTATAGAAAAAACGTTACAAAGCGGTGAAAAGTACGGCTGGACGTATGTGATCATTCCCGCTTCTGTGGCACAGGAGATCAATCCCGGGGTTAAAACCATCTACCGGGTGAAAGGGAGGGTGGGCGAACTCGACTGCCGGCAGGTATCTCTTTTGCCTTGCGGGGAAGGGAAGTACATGTTGCCACTCAATGCCGGTATGCGAAAAAAGATGAGGTGTGTACTGGGAGAATCGGTACGACTTTCGCTGGAGGTGGATCCGGAGGAGCCCGCGATGTCGGCGGAGCTCCTGGAAAGCCTGTCATACGACACGGCAGCCGAAAACTTTTTCCTCTCTTTAAGCAAAAGTCACCAGCGTTACTATTCCAATTGGATTGATTCTGCCAAAACCTTTGAAACAAAATCCAGGCGTATTGCCATGGCGGTGGAAGGCTGCGCCCGGGGAATGGATTTCCCGGGCATGATGAGACATTTCAAAAGGAATCCGTTCTAGCCAATAAATATATCTTGGCCTAGTCGATCCGCACGTACGGCGTAAACGGGTGTTTTGGCTCGTAATAATTCCAGATGATATTGGCCAGCTTGCGGGTCAGCACTTCTGCTTCGTTTTCGTAGGTCCAGCTTTGATCCTTATTGTTTTTCGTGAGGATACAAAAAACGATATCACCGCCGGGGGCGTTGACCAACGCTACTTCACCCCGGGCGTCGTTTACAGAGCCGGTTTTGGAGATGGTAGAGAATTCAGGTGGAAAGCCGGAAAGGGAGCGCTCATTGTAGAACTGATTTTTCAGGAAACGATACATTTTATCCGAATGGCGGGCGTCAATCACCTTGCCCTGGCGGATCAGGGTGAAAAGACGTGCCATCTCCCGGGGCGTGGTTTGTCCCCAGCCGTATTTCTCCCATATTGCCCTGCGGCCCTCGGTTCTGGAATTTACCCGTGTATTGAACAGGCCGTACTCGTCCATGAGTTCGTTAATGGCCAGTCCGCCGCCGGAAAGTTCCTGGAGCCAGATGGAGGTGACATTGTCGCTGTAAGTCAGCATCAGGGAGATCATAGTAGAGAGGTCGGTTTTGGCACTGTCTTTGTAAAACTGCATCAGGCCCGAACCTCCGTAAACACGTTTCGCGTCATAGGTAAACTCATCCGTAAGTTTGACCTCTTTGTCGGCTATTTTCTGGAAGATGCCGGCCAGAATCGGGACTTTCACAATGCTGGCGGTAGGGAAAACGGTATCGGCCAGGATGGCGACCTCCTTGTTTTTCCCCAGGTGGTATACATATACACCTATATCACCGCCGAAGTTCCGGGTTTCCTGTTCAATCAGCGTTTTTAGTTTTTTGTCTTCCTTTTGGGCTATAGTCAGAAGCGGGAGGAGGATCAGAATCAGGGTGATTTTTTTCATAAAAGGTAGTTCTTTATAATCCGTAATTGTTCATCTTTAGCAGTTCGTACTTAGTTTGAGCGTGCAGGTTACTTTTGGCTGTTTTGTTTTGCGCTGGGGTTTACTGCCGCCGGCGACCAGTCCTTAAAGAAGCCCAGCACCTTTTTAGAGCTGTGTCCTTTCCCCTCTTCCAGATACGCACTATTTTGGGTATGCAATCGATTGCCCTGTCCGTCCAGGATGATAAAAACGGGGAAGCCAAAGCGGTCTGGGTGACCGAGCCGGGCAAAAATTGCTTCGTTTTTATTTTCCGGGCTGTAGTTCAGATGTATGACTTCGTAGTTTTGCCGGAGATAGGTATTGAGGGTGTCATTGGCTGCCACCAGGTCGTGGAAGCGGATACACCAGCCGCACCAGTTTCCACCGGCCTGGATAAAAACATGTTTCCCTTCTGCTCCGGCTTTCTTTATGGCGGTTTCGAGTTCAGTAGCAGCATCGGCTTCGGGATGATAGATGGTGCGTTTGGATTGACCGTAGGAATACGATACGGACCATAATAACAGAGCGAGTATTGCAATTTTTGACTTCATAGATGTACTTAGGAGGTGCCCTTGCTGGAAAATGAGCGACGTTTATGAATTTGAATTTTATCAAAAGTAGGAAAATCCGTAATAAGTTAACACTTTACAACCTCAAAAAATGGGTATTTTTGTGGATATCCAAAATTTTAAATATGAAGAAAGAAGATGAATCGGGTACTTCCCTTCGTAAATTTTGCGCCTTCCTTCGGGGCGTAAATGTAAAAGGAACCGCTATGAAAATGGCCGAGGTGTGTGCCGTTTTTGAAAAAGCCGGTATGAAAAACGTTTCCTCCCTGCTGGCTTCCGGAAATATGGTCTTCTCTTCCGATAAAAATGCGGCAGAACTAAAGGAAATTCTGGAGGAAGCCATGAGAGCGTATTTCAGTTATGAGGCCTTTCTCTTTGTAAAAACCCGGGCCGAAGTAGAAGTAATTGTGCGTAATAATCCCTTTGAAGTGCATCCGGAGTTTCACATTTACGGTTTTGCAGGAACGGAAGATATAGACACCACGCTTATGGAAGAATTTGAAAAGGCTGCTAAAGCAGTAGGAGAGGAGGGTAGACTTGTGGAGAGCCATTTCTATTGGCGTGTACCTAAAGGCAATACGCTCGATTCTGAATTCGGGAAAATACTGGGGCGGAAGAACCTGAAAGACTCTTTTACCTCGCGTAACCTGAATACGTTTGAGAAAGTTTTGAATAAAATGTAGGGGTTTTCAGCGTTCCAATAAAAACTGTCGGGAGCAATACCAAACTTGCTCGCTTCCTTCAGCTGAACCAGAATGTCCATGGTTTTGCCCGTGGCTTTTAAGCGCTTATCCGGCTTTTCAGCCAGATCAAGCCGGTCGACCGACTGGATCATGAAACCCGCACCTCATTTTTCTTTTAACTCTGGCACCCGGTTTTCGGCAATCAGGGTGTATCCGGCCTTCAAGCACCCATCTTTTTTACAGTAGGCATAATGTTTAGTAGCTAAATTTTGCTATAGGAATGCATCGTACATTTTATCATATTACGCACGAAGGAGAAGCTAATAGGCAACCTGATTTTAGAAGGATGGAACGGATACATTTTCCAAAGTTTGTTATAGGAAACTTTGAACATGAAGAAATTCTCATCTGGAAAAATGTAAGAGGGAAAGATGAACGTATTGTTTTGTTTAATGAAGCCGAAAATTATATTGTGATTTTAACCGACAGAGGAGAATATTATATGTTCATAACAGCTTATTACATTGAAACAGAACATCGAAAAAGGAAGTTGTTAAAAGAATACGAATGTATATAAAAGCCAAAACCGCTTAGCGGAACTAAGCGGCTTCTTATACTCCTTTAACACTTACATTCAATAAAGAAATGGTTACTGAGCTGATACAAAGGTACAAAATGAAAACAAAAAAGCAAATATATTAAATCCTTAATGCTGAAAAAGAAGATAATAAAAATGTGAGTAATGTATTAGTTTAAAATACTTAACACACTTTAAGTATTTCCTGAATATCCCTGGTGAGCACAATTATCCCTACACATTCAGAAAAAGCCCAACAAGTTTATCGAGCTGTTTTTCGTGAACAATAAGACTTTTTGCTGAAAAAACAGAACGGGTGGCTTAATGACCTTCCATTTTAATAACATTCACCGGACAGGCCTTGAGGGCCCTTTCGTTTTCTTCCACTTCATCCTGGCGGATGGTCGCCATATAAACGCCTTTTTTTTCAACACCACCCAGTAGTACCGCCTTGCCATCTTTCTTCGACATACGCCAGCGGTCGTAGGCTATTTCCACACAGGCATTGCAGCCGATGCAGCGCTGCCGGTAATGAAAAAGTTTAGGCATGTTGAGCTTCGACTATTTTGTAGAGTTTGTCGGAAGGACGGATTTTTTCACTGATTTTGAGTGAAATGGTATGCCCTTTTCCGGCTTTTTGTACGGCATCTCCTGTACCCAGACGGATCTCGTCGGCTACGGCTTCCACCAGTCCGGTAGTAGGGCCGGTCACGATCAGGCGGTCGCCCACATTGATGTCATGGCTTTCCAGCAGGAATTCGCCTACGCCTATTTTATCAAAGTATTTGACGCCTTTTCCGATATAAATTTTCTTGGTAGTGGCTACAGAGCCGTGTACATTGCTCCATTCGCCCATTTTGCGGCCCAGGTAATAGCCGTCCCAGAAGCCCCGGTTATATACTTCGCTCAGTCTTTCTTTCCAAACGGCTACTTTTTCGGGCGTATAGGTGCCTTCTTCAAAAGCATCAACGGCTTCGCGGTAGCATTGGGTGGTGGTGTATACATAGTCGGCGGCACGGCCACGGCCTTCAATCTTCAGTACCGTTACACCTGCATCCAGGATTTTGTCCAGGAAATCAATGGTACAAAGGTCTTTGGCCGACATGATGTACTCGTTGTCGATCTGCAATTCTATCCCCTCTTCGTCAGTTACAGTATATTCTCTGCGACAGTTTTGTATGCAGGCGCCCCGGTTGGCGGAGGCGTTGTGCGAATGCAGGCTGAGATAACATTTACCGGATACGGCCATGCAAAGTGCGCCGTGGGCAAAGATTTCAACCTGGACCAATTCGCCTTTCGGACCGCGGATGTCGTTACGCTCTATGGTTTTGACAATATCGCCTACCTGTTTCAGGGTAAGCTCCCGGGCCATCACCATCACATCGGCATAGTCGGCAAAAAGCTCTACGGTTTCAATGTTGGTGATATTGGATTGGGTGCTGACGTGCAGTTCCATGCCTACTTTACGGCAGTAGTTCATTACGGCAAGGTCAGACGCAATGACCGCGGTAATACCGGCCTCTTTGGCTTTATCGATGATTCTCCGCATCAGGGAGATGTCGTGATCGTAGATAATGGTATTTAAAGTGATATAACTTTTGACCCCGTTTTCATTACATAGCCGGGCTACTTCGGGCAGGTCTTCCACCAGGAAATTATTGGTTTGGCGGGCGCGCATGTTCAACTGCTCCACTCCGAAATATACAGAGTCGGCGCCGGCCTTGATGGCAGCCGCCATGGCGTCTTTTGAACCTGCGGGGGCCATCACCTCAAACTTAGTACTTCTCTTCATTACTTAACGGGATGCGTATTTTCTGCAAAATTACGATGAATTACAGAGATAGTAACAGATATCGGAGGGGAATAGTGCCGAAAATACGTAAATTTGAGCCTGGTAAAAACCCATATTCTAAAAATGAACAGAGAATCTTTGAACAGAATTGCGGCAATTGTGGCCATTGTCTGTGGTGTACTGCTGGTAATTTTATTGGTTTTAACCGCTCCAGACCTTCGACTTCAGACCCTCATCACCTGGAGGTTGGTGATGGGATTGGTGATGATTGTAGTGGGGGTGCTGGCCCTCCGGATGAAAGGACCCTCTCAGGGGAGATAACCGTATTGTCGCAATTCTTCCGGATCTTCGAAAGGCCGGAGTATACCTTCCTTAAGCACATAATTCTTCGTGGAAATATCCAGGACATTCCGGTAGTCGTGGTCGGTGAGAAGAATGCCTTTTCCCTCCCGTGCTACAGACAGGATCAATTCTTTGACTTCCTCTTTTAATATCGGAGACAAGCCATTGAAGGGTTCATCCAGGATAATGTAGGGTAAAGGACGGTGTAGAATGAACAAGATTTCCAGGTACCTCTGTTCTCCGCCTGATATGTTTGCAATTTTCGTATTCAGGATAGGTTGTACATTGGGATGCGCCGAGAGATGTTTTACCTTCATGAGGCGCAGGATGGTCTTTACTTTCAGGTGGGGTGGCAGAAAGGTATCCTGGAAGAGATAGGCGATGGGCCGGTTGTTGCGTTCCGGGTATACCCGTCCGTTTATCCGTACGTAGGCATGATCCGCGCCCATACTCCCGAAAATAATTTTGAGCAGGGTAGACTTGCCTGAACCGTTTCGTCCCAGGAGTCCAGTGACTTCTCCGGGCTTACAGCGCAGGAAAATGTCGGACAAGATTTTCGTGGTATGAAAATGTTTGACTACGCTGTCTACATGGAGTTCGTGAAGATAATAAAAGTTGCGTGAACTTAGCTTTTCTTGGGCAGTTTTCTAATTAAGCGAAAACAGTATCTTTAGTCGGTGGCGACCCGAAAACAGGGGCAGCGGAAACCGGCTTTCCGGATGGCGCATTCCAGCGTGTTTATGTTTTGGTAGTTGGGACAAACCACCGATATTTCTTTGGTTTCAAAATCTACATCAAAACTGCCGATTCCCACATTTTTTAACTCGTAATGCAACTTTTCCAGATGCTGTACAGCAGTAGTTTCGGTAGTAAAAATGATCGTTTTCATGTCAGGATAAAGTTTCGGTTACAAAACTTCGGATCAGTTACGGTTCGCCAGGCATTCGTGTATCAGGTTTTTAATGCTGGCCGATTCGACCATTTCAATCAGATTTTCCAGTTCATACGGGGTCAGTATCATCAACGCAGCACTTTCGCCCAGGCTTACCCGTATTCTTTTTTCGTGCAATCCATAGGCATCTCCCTTGAGCCGCAACTGGTAGAGATAGTTGGCAAAGCCTTCAAATTCTTTTCTGTCCATACCAAAAAGAGAAGTGCCGAAAGCAATCTGGACCTTGGAGCAACTTTCACATCGCGCCACATACCCGTGAAAACCGGAAACCAAAACCGTGTGTTTGCACATTTTTATTTAGACTGTGTATAAATAATGGAACAAAGGTAGGGGTTGACTTCCTGAGAACCAAATATTATTTAGAATTATTTTAAATAAATTTCGATTGTATTGGCAAATGCTCGTTTAGCGAGACAAATTTTGCCTTGAAGTAGTATATTGACCCCCCAACAAGGAAGAAAAATGGTCAATAGAAGGCAATTTATAAAGAACAGCTCTTTAGGTCTGGCAGGACTTTCACTGGCGCGCATTCCGCTGTATGCGGCTTCGACACTGCCCGGGGTGCCTTTAAACTGGCTTGAACAGCCGGGTACTCATCAAGGAGTGACCTGGGGAACACCCTGGCCAAAGGGCTATCTGAAGGGTGAGAAAATGTTTAAGGTAAAAGGCGACCGCGGCGAGGCGGCCGTGCAAACCTGGCCCCTGGCTTTCTGGCCAGACGGTAGTTTGAAATGGACCGGTCATGCCCTGCCGGGCAATGTGCACATTGGTGAAAATCCGGTTCTGGAGGAAGGAAATAGTACTGCCCGCGCTGAGGAGGTTAAATTGACGGAGAAACAGGAGACCATCACCGTAGAAACCGGGGCCTTGACGGCGGTGCTGAATCGCAGGGGCCGGTACCTGATTGAATCACTGGCCAAAGAAGGTAAAACGATCTGCAGTAAGGGCAAATTGGTGGCTTTGATCAATGACCAGCCTGACCATGAACCTGGCCGAAACGTGAGCACCGATAGCTATGAAAGTGAATTGCAGAAGGTAACGGTAGAACAAAAAGGGCCGGTGAGGGCCACTGTAAAGTTGGAGGGGATACATAGAAATCAGGCGGGGCGTGATATTTTGCCTTTTGTAGTACGTTTATATTTTTATGCGGGAAGTGCCGATGTGAAAATTATCCATACCTTTATTTTTGATGGCGATGAAAACCGTGATTTTATTCGTGGTCTGGGACTGAAGTTTGAGGTGGATTTTCAGGGCGAAGAATTGCACAACCGGCACATCAGGTTTGCCGGTCAGGACAGGGGAGTCTTTGGGGAGGCGGTACGGGGCCTCACCGGTTTGCGGCGCGATCCGGGCAAAGCAGCGCGTGATGCCCAGGTGGCCGGGAAACGGACACCCGATGCCGCAACTTTTCCGCCGGCGGTTTCGGAGCGTACGCAGTACATCGCTGCTTTTGGCGATTACACCCTTTACCAGTCGACCGCCGATGCCTTTGAGATTCAGAAAAGAACGAAACCCGGACACGGGTGGTTACAGGCGGGCTATGGTAAGCGGTCTGCCGGCACGGGATACGTGGGATCTCCCGCTGGCGGTCTGGCTTTCGGCCTCCGGAATTTCTGGGAGAGTTATCCTGCCCAATTGGACATTTCCAACGCCATAGCAGATCAGGCGGAAGTGGCCGTTTGGCTATGGGCGCCGCGTTCATCACCCATGGATCTGCGTTTTTACCACGATGGGATGGGACAGGATACTTTTGAAAAGCAGCTTCAGGGCCTGGAAATCAATTACGAAGATTATGAACCCGGATTTGGCACACCCATGGGGGTGGCACGCACCAGTGAAATCTGCCTGAAAGTTTTAGGAAGCACGCCTTCGCATGCTGAATTGGCTGATTTTGCGACACAGGTTCAGCAGCCTGCCGTGCTCACCCCCACGTCCCGTTACCTCCGGGAAGCGGGCGCCTTCGGCGGAGCATTTACGGTGTTGGAAGCGGAAGTGGAAAAACAGACAGAAGTAGAAAAGCAACTGGATTTCTACTTTAATTTCTACCGAGATCAGGTAGAGCAGCACCACTGGTACGGCTTCTGGAATTACGGCGATGTAATGCATACCTACGATGCCGACCGCCAGGTATGGCGCTATGATGTCGGGGGCTTTGCCTGGGATAATTCGGAACTGTCTACCGACATCTGGCTGTGGACCTATTTTCTGAGTACCGGCCGTGCCGATGTTTTCCGGATGGCGGAGGCCATGACGCGTCACACCGGCGAAGTGGATGTCCACCATACCGGGCGGTTTAGTCCGCTGGGATCAAGGCACAATGTTTTGCATTGGGGCTGCAGCGCCAAGCAGTTGCGCATCAGCACGGCAGCAAACCGCCGCTACTATTATTATCTGACCGCAGATGAACGCACGGGTGATCTTATGCGGGAACAGATTGAGGCCGTCAGAACCTTGCAGTCGGTGGTTCCTATCCGTAAGGTCAATCCGGATGTGCCTAAAAATACGGAAAACAGCGATGTGGCCAGTGTGGGCTTCGGTACCGACTGGGGAGCCATTGCCGCGGCCTGGTTAACCGAATGGGAACGCACGGGGAGTGAGGAGATGAAGACCCGCCTGCTCAACAGCATGCGGACCATCGCCGCCCAACCCCGTGGATTCTTCACCGGATTATCGATGATGAACATCAGCACGGGTGAATTTGAAATCGATACTTCTGGAAAAGTTTCTGTTTCCCACCTGAGTGCAGTATTCGGACTGCCAGAAATCTGTTTTGAGCTCATTGAACTGGGGAATGACCCCGCTTTTGAAAAAGCATGGCTGGAGTATTGCAGACTGTATAATGCTCCGCCCGAAGAGCAGGAGGCCCGGTTGGGCGAAAGGCTCCGAAGGCTTAACCTGCAGCAGGGACACGCCCGGCTTACTGCGTACGCCGCATGGAAAACGGGAGACGCCAAGCTGGCTGAGAGGGCCTGGCAAGAATTTTATAAAGGAGAGGGAGGAATAGGGGAAACTTCCCGGGATCTGATCCGGCATACACCGCCCGAAGTACTGCACGTTATCGATGAAGGCCCGGGTATTTCTACCAACGCCGTGGCCCAATGGGGTTTGGCGGTCATGCAGTGCCTGGCCTTCGCACGAAAACAATTATGATGAAATAGCCAATTCAGGATTGAAGTTCCGAATTAGCGCAGACGTTTGTCCCGGAAAAAGAGGGAAATCACCGGGTCGAAATACGATAACGCATCCCAGATGAAGCGATTGGGGTCGGTGCCCGGCTCGGCGCAGTCGTAGGCTTTCAGGGAATTATCCAGAATATCGGTAATTCTTTTCAGGAAGAAAAAACGCAGCGCTTTCCGAAACGGAAGATAAAACTTCTCGAAGTAGTAATGGCCGCGGATCTCAATGGCCAGAGATTTTCTTCGGATGTTCAGAGGACGGCCGTAGAATTCTTCAAAGTGCTGAATGAGTTCCTCTGCCAACTGATTGACCCCTTTCACCGGGAAATCGGTAATCAACCGGTGGAGCGGCATATCACTGATCAGATGCACCCCCGTTTTGGTAAAGGAGTAGGTAATGGTGCTATGGAGAACGGTGCGATTAAACAAAGGCTGTTTATTTGTTTTATATAACATCAATCGCAGGGCATTATGTTCCCCTCAAAAATTACGAATTACGAGAATCAATTACGAATTACGGACCCTTCGACAGCTCGGGGCCGCCCAGGCAGGGTGACAATGGTTACGTACTGGGTGCTTCTGTCACCCTGAGCTTGACGAAGGGCGCTACTCGGAACTAAGAACTCGGAACTTCCTCACTACTCACTACTCCCTACTTCTACCCATTCCCGCCCACTCGTCTTTTTTCGTCTTCTGAACCGCTGCTTCGGTTGACTCCTTTCACATTCTGGTTCCCAAAATTATAGGTAAAAGTGAGTGCGACCCGGCGCGCGTTCCACCGATTGGCAATTTTCAGGTTAACGTCGCCATTTTCCACATAGCCCTGGAAGAGGGAAGTGAGGAAAAGGTCGTTGATATTCAATTTGAGTTTGGCCTTTTTGTCGAGAAAGGTTTTTTGAATGCCCGGGTTAAAGGCCTGCTGTGCTTTGGTCTGCCGGAATACCCCGTAAACTCCCGGTGAGTAATACCAGTAGTTGATTTCGGCTGACCAGTCTTTGGGCAGGGTGAAGGTGTGCGTTGTATTTATACCGGCCATGACGCCCTTGTTGTTCAGGGGATTTCCCGACAGGTTTTGGTCGGTATAATGATTGTAAAAAAGGTTGAAGTTGTTCTGGCTGCTCCACCAGTTGTTGATTTTGACCGGAACAGAAAACGTGGCGGAATAGCTCCTGAGCCGGGCAATATTCTGGTTTTGGGAAATATTCACCCCGCTTTCGGCATCCTGCATGATGACTTCATTGATCATCTGGCGGGTATCTGCGTACGCCAGGGTGCCGGTATATTCTCCTTTGTAACTGTAGGTCATTTCATTGCTGTTGGTGAATTGCGGACGCAGGTCGGGATTCCCCAGTACATAGAAATAAGGGTCGAGGTAGAAAATAAACGGATTGAGGTTCCCGTAATTGGGCCGGTCGATCCGTCGGCTGTAGGCGTATTTCAGGGCGTGATCTTCAGACAGCTGGTAGTTGAAGAAACCGGTAGGGAAGATATTCAGATAGCTCCTTTTGTTTCGAAGATCCAGGGTTACCGAATTTCCGTCAGATACCGTGTGTTCTGCCCGTACACCCACCTGGAAAGACCATTTTTCTTTCTGATAACCTATACTGGTATACAAGGCATTGACATTTTCTCTATAACGGAAATGATTGGAGCGATCCTTGTTATTCTCCCATTTTCCTTCCACGAAATCCTGGTAGGTAAAATTATTATCGGCGGTTACAAGGGTGGTTTTTCCCCCGAAATCCAGCTTCATTTTGTTTTCAAATGGCAGGCTAAAGTCGAGTTTGGCCGAATAGATATTGATATCGGTAGGTTGGATGACCCACTGACGGGTAACCGAGTCGGGTAGAGCGGCTGTGCTGTAATAATTATTGGTAAATACCTGGTCTGAGTTTTGCCGGTATCCGCTGTAATCCATGTCGAAGGAAATTTCTTTTTGCTCTTTCCGATGCCGGATGCTGAAGTTGCCTGAAAAATTTTGGTTGTTCATTTCCCGGTCGCTGCCCGGAATGAGCGTCACCGGGACCACCTCACCGCCCGTTATGCGGTTGACCAGGGTATTCCCTTCGCTGATCATGGTACCTTTCCACAAGTTATAGTCGGCTTGAAGACCGATGGTCGTATTTTCGGTAAGAAAATAATCGGCGCCGGCCTTGGCGTAGTAAAATGAGCCGCCACCTATCCGTTCGGTATACTGATCAAAATCGGTTTTGGTATTGTTAAAATAAACGGTTCTCCAGAAATGATTGTCGTTGTACCAGCGGTTACGCCCTGTGCCGGCATTGCCAAAAAGGTTCCATTTGGCGTTTCGGCGATTCAGGGTAAGGTTGAGGTTGCCCCGGTAGAGGTCCGGGGTGGAGTTTTCGAGTATGCCGCTGCCGGTGGAGGCGCTGAGGGTACCGTTGGTGCCATAAATCTGATTTTTCTTTAGGCGGATGTTAATAATGCCCGAGTTGCCGGCCGCATCGTATTTGGAGGAAGGGTTGGTGATAATCTCGATAGAAGCGATCTGGTCGGAAGGCAGATTCCCCAGGTACTGGGCAAGAGCTTCCGATGACATGTAGTTGATTTTCCCGTCTATCATCACCACTACACCCGATTTGTTCCGGATTCTGATCTGATCATTCTGACGATCTACGATTACCCCCGGAGCTTTTTCCAGGATTTCCAGGGCCGTACTTCCGCTGGCGGAGATACTGTTCTCCACGTTCAGCACCATTTTGTCGAGATGCTGCTCTATAAAAGGTTTTTTAGCGGTAACCTGTACGCCCTGGAGTTGAGTGGCCGATTCTTTCATTTGGATGTCTGAAAAGTGAGTAGCAGGATTTTCTGTTCCGATCACGAAAGCCGGGGTAAAGAAATCTTCGTAACCCACAGAGGAAACCTTCAGGTAGTAGTGGCTGCTTTCCACTTCCGTAATCAAAAATCTTCCGTCTTCACCGGTGGCCGCCGCCTTATAAAAGGTGCTGTCGGCTGACCGGTACAGGAATACATTGGCGAAGGAGAGCGCCTCATCTTTCGTGTTTTTGACGTTCCCGGAGACCTGGAACGTATTGCGGGCCATAGCCAGGCCGGATACCAGCCAGAAGGCGGCCATAAAAATTAATCTGATCATTTTAAGTAATAGTTTTTCGCTTCTTCTTAAAGAGTGTAAAATGCCGGCTTACGTTGCATCCCGTAAGCCGGCTTTGCTTTTTCATATTTTGTTTTGCAAAGTTACTGCTGCCGGATTTCCTTGTTTCCTAAATTAAGTTAATGCGTACTTCATTTAAGGATTTTTAACGGGTATGGAAGTCGTCTTCTGTGTAGAAATACCTGAGAATAGTCAAAAAGTTACAGTTTGATTTTTGAAAACACCTTCCATGCCAGGTTGGGGACTTTGTTACGGTAGTTTCCAGACAGTTATTTTGCTTTTCGGATGAAGATATTACCGTGAAAGGTTTTCATCATCACCTCCGGTCCGCCGCCATTCAGGGTTCCGGTCACCCAGCTGGAGGCTTCTATCCGCGAATACCCTTTTTCACTGGTGCGCACCATTTTGGGCTCTTCTTTCAGGAAGCCGATCTCAAAATCGCTGTAAACATCGCCCTGGTCGCTCTTTGCCTTGATATTGGCCTTAAAGGAAGCCGGGAGGCTCACGTCAATTTTACCGTTTAGGGTAGAAAAAACCATGGGTGTACCGGGGGTGACCTGGTTAAAGGTAGCTACGATATCGCCGTTGGTGGTGTTGGCTACTGCTGAGCCGGAGACCTTATTGAGGAAGATCCTGCCGTTTAAATTAGATACTTCAAACTCACCGCTGATATTGTCCACTTTAATATCACCGGCATTGACCGTGCTGAGCTTAAAGCTTCCGTTGTCAGGTACATGCAGCGTAATATCCATCACATTCAGGGGCAGACCCGGGTTGATCTGTACTTTATTTCCGGCTTCTTTTACCGTAATATCAATGCCGCTGCCGGAAGATATTTTACGCATGCCGTCTTTCTGGGTAACGGCGGCAGACCTGTTGCCCGAACCGGCTTCGATGATCAGCTCTTTCCCGGGGCTTTTTACCATATGGATACCGCCCTGTACAAGGCTGATTTCCAGGGTATAGGGTTTTCCGGGCTGGGAGAGCTCTACTACGATTTTTTCATTCTGTGCCTGCACCTTGGCGAATGTTGCCAATAAAAGCAGGACGATGGTGATCTTGTTTTTCATGTGTATAAATTTTTAGCTTTCAGCTATCAGCCGCGGCGGCGGACCGCTTATTCATCATCGGGCGGCGTACCTCCGGGCGACGTTTCGCTTGGTGTGCCTTACCTCTGATAGCTGATTGCTCATGGCTATTTCATAAGAGTAAGAAATATTTTTATGATTTTTTCTTTATATATATGCTACCGTTTAGTGTTTCAAAACTCATTTTATTTTCCCCTTTCCCGATTTTCAGGTGGGTGTCTTTATTGAGTTTATAGGTAGTGCCGGAGTCGGACGAATTCTTTTTAACTACCGTCTGTGGCGCTACTTCAGCATTCGGGAAGTCGGTATAGAAATTTCCGTTCATGCTTTTCAGCCGAATGTCGGCGGAAAGATCGGCGGGGTAGGCGGCGTTGATGGTTCCATTCAGGGTATGGCAGGAGGCACCGGCAGCAGGCGCTACCGCGTAGCTTATATCAATATCCCCGTTGATGGTATGGAGATCGGTCTGGCTCTTCGCATTAGCCACGTGGATGCTTCCGTTGATGTTATTGACTTTTAGCTTGCCGCTGACATTGGACACCTCTATTTTACCGTCATTAATGGTAGATAAACGGAGGCTCACCTGGTGAGGCACCCTGATGACATAATCCAGTTTGATACTATAGGGAATGCGATTGTTCTTATCAGACATATTGGACTGTGACGGCCGGGTGTCATAAGGCGCTTTGGTATAGATGACGATCGTGTCATTTTTGGTGTCGATACCTAATTCAAATTCCTGGTTCCCCCGCTCCGCATCTGCTTTGTTTTTGGCAGAGACGGTTTTATCGATTTCGACAAGAACCTTATTGCCCGAATAGCCCTCCACCCGCACAGAACCGATCAGGTTATAGACGGCTATTACAGTATTGCTCGGAGTAGAAGGTAATGCAACCTCTTTACTGATGTGTTCCTTGAGGGATTGGGCGTTAGATGGGGCGCAGGAAGCCATGGCTCCTGCAAACAGGAGCGTTTTTAGCATTTTCATAAGTTTGAATTTTAAATGAGAATCTTTTGAATAGTTTGTTCTACTTTATCTTTGACGGTACTGTTCAGGTCATCGCGGTCAAGTATTTTCTGAAGGGATTTTACCGATCTTTTCTCTTGTAGTTTTAACATTGCATCGGCCATGGCCAACTGCATGATAGGTGAGGTCTGGGTCACAATAGACCGTACCAGCCCTTCTCTGACCTCGGAGTGATCCGCTAATTCCATAAGTGCTTCCAGGGTCATTAACCGCACGTTATCGTTCGAGTCATGGTTGAGCGTAGAGAGGAGGGCTTCTATCACTTGGTTATCCACATTTCGGATCTCATTGGTCATATTCACGGCCCGGATCCGTTCGGTGGCGGAGGGGTTTTCAATCAGGGAAAGAACCATCATTTGTTTCATTTCACTTATTTCGGAAGACATGCGGGTAATTTCCCCCTGGTTTTTCCTGTTGAAATAAAATCCGGTTGCCAAACCTACACACAGCATGAGCATGGCATAAGACAGCTTTAGGTTTGGCTGAAAGCTCCAGAGGTCCTTCAGTCGGGTAAGAAGGCCGGGGCGCGGCACGGCGGCCTCTTTATAGACCTCTAAGGTATCCAGGAACCGGCTTTTTACTTTCTGATCCACCGCAGGAGCTTCTATTTTACCCATCAGGTCCCATAAGGCTTTTTCTTCTTCATAAGCTGCCCGAAAAACCGGATCATGCGCCAGCCTCTCTTCAAAAGCCAGCTTCTCTGTTGCCGTAAGTTCTCCGTTGATGTAATCGATGATCTTTTCCATTTTTTAATCTGCGAGTTTTAAATAAACCGATTTCAGCTGGGCCATGGCCCGGTGTATCCTGACCCTCACATTGCCTTCCGATATATTCAGTATCAGCGCAATTTCGTGATATGCCAGTTCCTGGTACCGGCTTAATACCAATATCTCCCTGTTCTCTTCCGTCAGCCGGGCTAAGGCAGTGTTTAAGAGATGTACCTGCTCTTCTTTATCTGCCGTACTTTCCGGAGCTTCGTCTGCTACTTCTCTGAATGTCTGCTCCAGCGGGTTGGCCTGTCGTTTAGCCCGTTTATGATGATCGTTCAGCACGTTTCGCGCCAGGTGATACATCCAGGTTCTGAATTCGCCGTCACCTTTGAAGGTATGACGGTATTTCAGCATCCTGAGAAAAACATTTTGAACCATGTCTTCACTGCTTTCCTTGTCGGCCGTCATGCGGTAAAGGAAACCGAACAGCGGTTTGTAATGCCTTTCAAACAGCAAGCCCATCCGATCCAGGTCGCCGGATTTTACTTTCAGCATCAGGACATTGTCAGTTAACGAGTTCAATAGCTTTTCTGTGAGTTTTGTAGGGTAAACTACTATACTTCGATTTTGTTACAGATATTTTTGATTTTTTTATGATACAAAACTACAACAGTCTTGCCCCGTGTCTCTTACATTTTTAGAAAAGAGGCCTGTACAATTTTCGGGGATAGATTTTGTATTATTGAATTTTTTGCTTACGTTTAGCGTTAGTAACGTAAAAGGGTATGATTGTCTCCTTCAGAACTAAAGAAACACAGAAAATATGGAATGGAGAAGTATCTAAAAAGCTTCCCCGGGAAATTCAGGAGATAGCCCGAAGGAAACTCAGGATGCTGAACAATTCTACGGATGTTGCTGATTTGAGAATTCCTCCGGCAAACCGGCTGGAAAAGCTGAAAGGAGATCTGAGAGAATTTTATAGTATCAGGATCAATAATCAATGGCGTATTATTTTCAGATGGGAAAATGGAAATGCTTTGGAAGTAGAAATTTTAGATTATCATTGAATGATTATGGAAAAGTTGAAAAATATTACCCCCGGCGAAGTGCTCCTGGAAGAGTTTTTGATTCCACTGAGTATTTCTCAATACCGGTTGTCAAAAGAACTGGGTATTCCTCAGACCCGTATTTCTGAAATTATAAAAGGTAACCGAAGAATTTCTGCTGATACGGCCATAAGGCTTAGTGTTTTCTTTGGGAATTCTGCGAAATTCTGGCTGGGTCTTCAGGATGATCATGATATTGAGGAAGAAATGGCCGGAAAATCTGCCCTATTGAAACAAATTCATCCGCTGAGGCTTGAAAGTGCTTAATATTCGCTTTACCTTGTACTATTCTTTATAAGTAAGCCTTAATGCTGAAAATACAAAACTTCACCAAAAACTATTCCGGAAAAAAGATACTGGCCGTGGATGAACTGCTGATTCCGGAGGGTATACATTGGGTCAGGGGGACGAACGGGTCCGGGAAATCTACTTTTTTTCGGTCGGTGGCGGGAATTGTGCCTTTTGAAGGCCGGATATCCTGGAAAGACATTGATCAGAAGGAGCAGCCTGTGGCATACCGCTTACGTGTGAATATGAGCGAAGCCGAACCCCTTTACCCCGAATTCCTGAGCGGATACGATATCCTGAGTTTTATAACCCGGGCTAAACGGGGATCGGCGGAAGAATTGCTAAGCCTAGCCGAACGACTGGGTGTCCCCGCCTACTGGAAGAACCCCTGCGGTACATATTCCAGCGGTATGTTAAAGAAGGTGGCGGTTATTTCCGCGTTTGTGGGTACACCCGGCCTGATCATCCTGGATGAACCCCTGATCACTTTAGACCGGGAGAGTATAGATCTGATCTACGGGATGATCCGTGAATTTCATGAAAGAGACGGCGTTTCATTTCTTCTTTCTTCCCACCAGGACTTTGTTCCGGAGCAATTGCCCCTGGCGCATACCTACCAGGTAGAAAACCAAACTATTTTCAAGGTATGATCCGGATTCTGTACCTGACTATTGTCAAGGAATATTACCGTCAGAATGCCATTTTTATTTTTGCGGTGATGATGTTCGCTTTCGGTTTTCTGAGGGCTACGGAACATCTCGCACTCATGAACCAGGCCTTGGGAAGCCTCTCTGTACTTTTGGCTTTTTGCCTGATATGGGTACTGCATGGGGCAAAGGTGATTTTCTTTGCCGTGCGCGCCCTGACGCTCCGTCAAAACGAATTCCTGTATCATCTGCTTGCGTTTCCTGCCTATCCGCGTTTCCGGGCTTTTCTGGTGCTGGTTTTTGCGCTGATACAGCTCACATTCCTGTATGCGCTGCCCATGATGGCCCTGGCTTTTGAGTACCGGGAGTGGCTTTCCCTGGGGGTTATCGTGGGGGTTAACGGTCTGCTTGTGTTTGCCGGGGCATTGATTCTTGAATTTAAGACACGAAGGTTCAACAGCAGCCAGAACACCGCACGGAAATACTTCGGTTTGCGTGTTCGTACGCCGCAGGTATTTTTCTACCCCCGTTACCTGCTGGCACGTCAGACCGTACTTTTTTTGATCACCAAGGGCTTTACGGCCCTGGCACTCATGGGGGTGTGCTTCCTGTTTCCTACGGATGATTATGATGTTCGCCTGATCTCTCTCGGGTGTCTGCTGGCCGGTTTCGGGCAAAGCGTTATTTTGCAGCACCTGTACTTTTTTGAAAGAATTTATTTTGACACTTACCGGAATATGCCGCTTTCTGCCTTGGAATGGTTTGGGGGTTATGGGCTGACCCTGGGGCTTATCTTACTTCCGGAAGCCGTGGTATTGGCCCGGAACTTCCCGATGGCCCTGGGGTTAGGAGAGGGGTTGAAACAGTTTTTGTTCCTGTGGTCGGTTACCGTATTCCTCTTCCATTACCAGGCGTTTGTGGCGGGAAATAAAGAGGCAGGTTTCCAGGAACTGTTCTTTTCAGGGCTGGGACTGGCCATACTAATCATGTTTAAAATTCCGGCCTGGGTGTTTTCAGGAGTGGGGCTGATCTTGTCTTACCTGATTTTGAAGAAGCGATTTTACGCAGTAGAGTAAGATAAGATTGCGCCCTTCGCCCTTCGCCCTTCGCCCTTCGGCAGGCTCAGGGTGACAAGCTCAGGGTGACAAGCTCAGGGTGCCCTTCGTCAAGCTCAGGGTGCCCTTCGTCAAGCTCAGGGTGACAGGCGAAGGGCACTTATGATAGTTACCTTAACCTGAAATTCCTCCCTTTATACGATCTCTACAATATGATTCTTCTTGCCTTTCCCGATGAGGATGTACCGGCCATGTAGCAGCGCGATATCCGAAACCGGCAGCTTATCGTTTTGGGTCTTCTCCTTATTGACACTCACGGCATTGGCCTGAATGGCTTTCCGGGCCTCTCCTTTAGACGGATAAATCTCGTTATTGGAAAGTACTGAAATAAGCTCCAGTAAATTGCTTTCCGCAGTGAGGTCAGACTGCTTCACTACCGTCTGAGGCACCCCGACGAACACTTCCCGGAAGGTCTTTTCGTCCAGGCTTTTCAAGGTATCGAGGGTAGCTTTTCCAAACAAGACTTCCGATGCTTTTACGGCAGTTTCGTAGGCTTCTTGTCCGTGCACCATCACGGTAACTTCTTTTGCCAGCGCTTTTTGGGCTACCCGGAGGTGAGGAGCCTGGGCGTGTTCTGCTTCAAGGGCTTCAATCTCTTCGCGGGTGAGGTAGCAACAATACACCCGCAGCAGCCGGGGCAGGTCGGCATCGTTCTGGTTGATCCAGAACTGATAAAATTCGTAAGGACTGGTCAGCTCGGCATCCAGCCACACGTTTCCGCCTTCCGATTTGCCGAATTTGGTGCCGTCAGCTTTGGTCAGGAGAGGAGTGGTGAGCGCAAATGCCGAATAGTTCGCGTTTTCGTCGTTTTCGTTTTCTTTCCGGCGGATAAGTTCGGTACCGGTGGTAATGTTTCCCCACTGGTCTGAACCGCCCATTTGCAGCCTCACACCCCGGGTTTTGTAGAGGTGGTAATAGTCGTACCCCTGAATCAGCTGGTAGGAAAACTCGGTGAAGGAAATTCCGGTTTCTATTCTTCTTTTTACCGAATCTTTTGAGCTCATGTAATTTACCGTGAGGTATTTACCGGCATCTCTCAGAAACTGAAGGAAATTGATGTTTTTGAACCAGTCGTAATTGTTTACAATCTCTGCCGAGTTTTCTCCGCAGTCAAAATCCAGAAATTTTTCCAGTTGGCGCTGAATGGCGGCCTGGTTTTCCAGCAAAATTTCTTCCGACAGAAAATTTCTTTCCGCACTTTTCCCGGAAGGGTCTCCTACCATTCCTGTAGCGCCACCTACAAGGGCCAGGGGCTTATGACCGGCCAGCTGGAACTGTTTCAATACCATAATGGTGGCGAGGTTGCCGATATGAAGGGAACGGGCGGTAGGGTCAAATCCGATATAGCCTGTCGTGGTTTCTTTATTTAGTTGCTCTTCAGTACCCGGCATCATGTCCTGAATCATGCCGCGCCACCTCAATTCATCTATAAATCCCATGATTATTTCTTTTTTACGCCAAATTTTTTGTTCCAGAGGTACTGTTCGGAAAAGGTATAGGTAGCGCTGAGCTGGAAGCTTCTGTTGCTGAATTCCATAGGGCGCTGGGCGCTGGTTTTGAGTTCGCTCACATTGCGAAGCCCGTGTACATAGCGCACGTTGACGCTGAAGAGGGAGAACATGTCGAGCAGGTTGAAGCGCGCTCCTACCACAATACTTTCGTCTCCTGATTTTCCCGGTCCGTAGGGTTTGTTCAGGGTCGGGATTTCCGTCATCCGGTTTAAGGCCCAGCTTTTTTCATAACCGGCCTCCAGATAGAGGTGTTTAATGGGCGAATAACCCAGTAATACCGGAGTGGAGAAATAACGGTAGGTATGTTTTGCCGAGGTTGGACTTTTCATGTTGGTACCTTTGGCCTGGTAGATAAACTCCGGTTGCAGGCTGAATTTGCCCAGGTTCAGACGAGTGAAAATTCCTCCCTGTAAACCAAAAGCCGGGCTTTTGTCGTACGTGATGGTATCCATAGGAGAAACGCCCGAAAGGTTGACTCCGACTTTAGGGCCAAACTCAAACAGGCGGGGTTCAATCTGCGCCATGGCAGGAAAAGTAAGCAGAAAAAGTATAAATACACGTAAATATTGCATTCGAATGGTTTTTTGTTTTCAAACGGAAGGTTTCACCTAAAAAGTCTGCAAAGCTACAAAAAAATAGAGGATGAAGGTAAGAATTGCCCTATATTAGCGTGGATAAAGAAGATGCTGGCAGGGAATTGAAAAAAAAGTTTTTTTTGGGTTTAAAAACGGAGTGGAACAAAAACTGGAATCGGTGTGTTTTTTTTGGATTTTAAGGAGAAATAAATATAGTGTTATTGTAAGATAATTATGCGAATAGATTTGCCTTTTCCCGGCGCGAAATATACGAGTGTCCAACCTTTTCAGCATTCTGTAGACGGGGGGAAAGCCGATTTTAAAACGGAGGTTAAGGTGAGCTATGACCGTCGTTATCTGAAAGTAGAATTTGTGTGCGGAGACAATCCCTATACTACTGAAAACCGGATGACGCGACACAACGAGCCATTGTTTAACCAGGAAGTTTTTGAGGTATTTATAGGGGTGGGCGAAGCAGACTGTACCCACTATCTGGAAGTGGAAATTAATCCAAACAATGCTTTGTGGATAGGTCGTATCTATAATCCCGAACTGGGTGAAAGTCAGCAACATATTGTGGAACAGTTCACGCCTGAAGCAGTAGGGGTTCACTATGCGGCGCAAAGTTCAGGCAATTCATGGACAGGTTATCTACACATCCCCTGGACGCTGATAGGGGTGGACGACAGCGGGAACTACCGCTTAAATCTTTATAGGATTCGGTCGCGGGTTTCACACGGCGGAGCCGACTGGCAGTGTGACCCCGAAACATGCGATTTTGTCTGCTGGAGCAGTACTTTGTCGGGTCCGGAACCCGCCTTTCACCGGCCCAAGCGGTTTGGACACCTGAAAGTGGGGTGAATTACGTTCTCGGCTTCCAACTGATTTCGGGAGCGTCTTGTTCCTGCGTAACTTTGCGGGATAAAACAAAGAGGTAATCGGACAGGCGGTTCAGGTATTTCACGATCAGGGGGTTAACCGGCTCCGAGCGGGAAAGTCGGATGACCTGTCGTTCCGCCCGCCGCGCCACCGTTCTGGCCACGTGGGCCCAGGAAACCACGGGGTGTCCTCCCGGTAAAACAAATGCCCGGAGCGGCGGAATCTCCTCGGTGTACCGGTCCATTTCCTTTTCCAGCAAGGCGATGTCACTTTCAAATAGTTCCGGTAGCTTTTTGCGGTTTTGTTCCGGCTCAGAGGCCAGCTCGGCGCCCACCGTGAAGAGGCGGTCCTGGATTTCTTTCAGTATTTCCCTACGCAGGGCATTTTCAGGGGCGTCAGACAATACCCCTATCCACGCGTTCAGCTCGTCTACCGTGCCGTAGGCCTCAATTTTGTCATGACCTTTCGAGACGCGCGTTCCCCCTACCAGAGAAGTTTCTCCTTTATCTCCTCCTTTTGTGTAAATTTTTGCCATAGATTATTCCGTAAGTCCGGTAAAACGGGAGTACCTTTGTATTCCCGTATCGGGCTAATTTTAATAAAGATAAAGACAGGGCAGCGAATGACAAATATTTTTTTTAAGTTTTGGCGAATAGGTTCCATTTTTCTCCTTACGGTGGTTTTGCTTTTTTGTTATACCACATTGCCGGAAAGCGTAGCCATAGGTTTTGATGAGGCAGGAGATCCCATTCATTTTGTAACGAAACAGCAATTTTTTTACTGGTCGGCCGGAGTGATCGTCGGCCTGAATTTTCTGGTCGGGATACTTGAAAACGGCCTGGTAAAACTGGATTTCACCCGGCTTCTTTCCGGCAGTTCCTGGGGGAAAAACCCGATGGCGGCACCCGCTTTTTTAAAAGGATGGTTTTCCGCGCTTCTGGCATTTATCAACACCTACCTGGTTTTTGTGTTATTGGGATTGTACAATATCAATGCTGACCGGGACCAGAGACTCGATTTTAACTACAATTACCTCCTGGTGATCGGGGTGCTGATTCTACTTATTATCCTGATGTACCTGCCGTATAAACTCATTGCTACCGAGGCGCCGGATGAAGATTAATATTTCGGATTACCAGTACCCTTTAGACGACCGGCAGATTGCGCGGTTTCCCGAACATCCTCGCGACGAGTCCCGCCTCCTGGTGTATACCGCCTCCGGCATTGCGCATACCCGGTTTAAGAAGATAGCCGATTACCTGCCGGAAAATGCACACCTGGTACTGAACAACACCAAAGTGATTCCCGCCCGCCTGTTTTTCAGGCGAAAAACGGGAGCGAATATCGAGATTTTCCTGCTGAACCCTATTGAGCCGGGGCCGGTACTTCCCCTGGTGATGGAAGCTACCCGCACGGTGACCTGGCATTGTGTGATCGGGAACAAGCGCCGGTGGAAAGAAGGGGAAACCCTGGAAGCGGAATTCCGGTACGAAGGGAAGAATTTGAATTTACGGGCCACGCTGAGCGATAGTACGCGCAATTACGTGCGCCTGGAGTGGGAAGGCGAAGTGCCGTTTTCGCAGGTAGTGGTGGCGTACGGTAATCTTCCACTGCCTCCTTACCTTAACCGGGAAGCCGAAGAGTCGGATAAGGAGGATTACCAGACCATTTATTCGGAAAAAGACGGCGCGGTAGCCGCTCCTACTGCCGGACTCCATTTTACCCCCGGGGTTTTTGAGGCGCTGGAGAAAAAAGGCATCCGAAAAAGTTTTGTCACCCTGCATGTAGGTGCAGGCACGTTTATGCCCGTAAAGGAAGAAAACGCGCTCAATCACCCCATGCATTCCGAGCAGGTGGTGGTACAACGCGATTTTATTGAAAGCCTGTTGAAAGACCCTGAGATGATTCTTCCCGTGGGTACTACCTCCATGCGTAGCCTGGAAAGCCTGTATTGGTTTGGGGTGAAAATACTGGAAGGTAGCGATCGTCCGTTCTTTATAGAAAAGCTGTACCCTTACAGGGAGCGGGAAGAGATTAGTATGCTTGCCTCTTTTGAAGCGATTCTGCATCTTATGGATCAGGAGAATCAGGAGCAAATTATCGGGAACACCGAGATTATGATTTTCCCCGGCTATCGGTTTAGGGTGTGCAAAGGTTTGATTACCAATTTTCACCAGCCGGCCTCTACTTTGCTCCTCCTGGTGGCGGCCCTGATCGGTGAACAAAACTGGAAGGAGGTGTACCGCCAGGCCCGGGAAAACGATTATCGTTTCCTGAGCTTCGGAGACTCCAGCCTGCTGCTGCCCTGAAAGCAGTTCGTCTCAGGGCTGAAAGCTCGCAGCTCATAGCTCAAATATACACATGAAATAGCCATGAGCATTCAGCTATCAGAAAACCGGCACACCAGCGAAGCGTCGCCCGACCGCCGGCTAGGCGCCCCCCAATGAATAAGCGAAGCGTCGCCCGGCTGACTGCTGATAGCTGAAGGCTGAAAGCAAAAATTTTATACAGATGAAATAGCCATGAGCATTCAGCTATCAGCCGGGTGGCGCACCACTATCAGAAAACCGGCACACCAACCGGCCTATGAATAAGCTGATAGCTGAAGGCTGAAAGCAAAAATTTTATACACATGAAAGCAATTTATTTATTTTCCTGTCTCTGTCTTTTTTCCTGCGGGAAAGTAAAGCAGATTGATACTTCTGATATCCGTGAGGTCATGCGGAACTCAAAAGTGAAGCGAGTGACGGAGAAACAGCTTCTGGAAAAGGTGAGCGAAATAGGGGAGGGCATCCGCGGGCTGCTTAACGGAGATTATCGGGTAGAGTGCCAGCGTGTGTATGAAATGGGAGGGCACCGGGTGGAGCTTTACCGGGCAGACCTGGACGGGCAAGACCCGGGCAATGACGTGAAAGGACAATTGCTGGAAGCGTACAAGTATGGTTTAGCCCACGGGCAGCACCTGGGAGCCAATATTCAGAAACTACAGGATACCTTGTATGCATACTCCTTCCCGATAGACACAAAAGCCTACCTGAAAGCCGTATGTAAGAACGATTTCGCCCTGGTAATTATTTCGAGGTCGACAATAGTGAAGCAATTGTAGCTCACGGAACATCAATTACGAATTAAAAATTACGAATTACGGACCCTTCGACAGCTCGGGGCCGCCCAGGCAGGGTGACAATGGTTACGTACTGGGTGCTTCTGTGACCCTGAGCTTGACGAAGGGCGCTAGTCGGCACTTGGAACTCGGTTCTCGATAGCTACGCTCGCAAACTTCGCATTATTATGCTTGTTTGTGTTCGAACTGACATTGGCCGTCGCTCTTGTCACCCCGAGCGCAGTCGAGGGGCTACTCACTACTCGGCACTACAATCTCAGAATCCCCTGAAATTGGGTCTCACATTCATAGGTGAGAACTCAGAAGGCACCGCAATCAGCACCAGCAGCAAGGCAATGGTAAACCAGATGGCAATGGTTTTGTATTTCAAAGTGTCAGTGGTCTGGCGTTTCGATTTGGCCGAACCCACCGTCACAGCTACCACTGCAAGGAGCATCATAACGGCATGTTCCATACCAAAGAACCGGAGGTCTTTGTTTTTCATAGAACCGCCCACATCGCCCAGGAATTCGGCTACTAACGGACTTACAAAGTAGAGAATAAGCCCTATGATCAGCTGGAGGTGAATGGTACTTACTGTAAGGGTCTTGAAAGTGTTGGCCAGTTTGGAGTAGGGCTTATTGCTCAGCCATCCGCTGTAGGCCTGTACCAAAGAGATAAGAATAAACACCAGGAATACCCACCGCAGCAGGTTATGCGTTGCTAATAAATGAGGATACATATCGTTTAAACGGGTTTGTTCACGAGGCAAATATCGTTTGTATTTCCGAATTAGCCTCTTCCTGTAGTTTATATATTCTGATTCTAAATTAGGGAAGCCGCGGGCATGGGGGTTGAAGAGGATTGTTGTATCTTTGCCCAAGGCTAATTTTATGTACATGAAGATTTTATTCGTTTTATTTATGATTATGGTTGCACAGGTTTCCGCCCAGGAAAATCCCTATTTGAAAGAATACGATACCCCTTACCAGGTTCCGCCCTTTGACCGGATCAAAAATGAACATTTTAAACCGGCTTTCCTGGAAGGAATGCGGATTCAGAAAGGGGAAATAGAAGCAGTAGCCCATTCTTCGGCTGCTCCCACTTTTGAGAATACGATTGTGGCGAAGGAAAATTCGGGAGAATTGCTGAGGAAGGTAAGTGCCGTATTCTATAACCTGAGTTCGGCCAATACCAACAAGGAAATTCAGGCCCTTTCCCAGGAACTGGCACCGGTGTTATCCAAGCATTCGGACGATATCTATCTGAACGATAAATTGTTTAAGAGGGTGAAGACATTGTGGGATAAAAAAGATCACCTGAACCTGGATAAAGAACAGGCGCGTTTACTTGAACTGGAATACAAGGCCTTTGTGCGTAGCGGTGCCAATCTTTCGGAGGCCGACAAAGAAATCCTGAGAACATTGAACGGAGAGCTTTCTCTTCTGTCGGTAAAATACGGAAATAATGTACTTTCAGAAACCAATGCCTATGAATTGATTCTGACCGATGAAAAGGACCTTGCCGGACTTCCCGCCAACCTGATCGAAGCAGCGGCCCGTACTGCGAAAGCCAAAGGAAAGGAAGGGCAATGGATATTTACCCTGCAAAATGCCAGCGTGATGCCTTTTCTGCAATACTCTCCCAACCGGGAGTTGCGGTTTAAAATCTGGAACGCTTATCAGTTGAGAGGGAATAACAATAACGATGCAGACAATAAAGCCATCGCCATCCGGGAGTCTAACTTACGTAACCAAAGGGCACGATTGTTGGGGTACAAGAACCATGCAGCCTATGTGTTGGAGCAGTCCATGGCCAAAACTCCGGAAAAGGTGTATGAATTGTTAAATCAACTGTGGTCGCCTGCACTTGCAAACGCCCGGATAGAGGAAAACGATATCCAGAAACTGATGCGGGCAGAGGGAGTTACCGGTCCGGTGCAACCCCACGACTGGCGGTATTATACCGAAAAGATTCGGAAGCAGCGTTTTGACCTGGATGAACAGGAACTGAAACCTTATTTCTCGTTGGAAAAAGTAAGGGAAGGGATTTTTATGGTGACGGAGAAACT
This sequence comes from uncultured Lacihabitans sp., assembly GCA_964423865.1. Taxonomy (GTDB): domain Bacteria; phylum Bacteroidota; class Bacteroidia; order Cytophagales; family Spirosomataceae; genus Leadbetterella. The sequence continues at coordinate 21,024 of CAYRGN010000004.1, read as the reverse complement.
GTACGGTTTAACGTTTGAAGAAGTGAAAAACGTACCGGTCTACCACGAAGATGTGACGGCATGGAAAGTGCAAGAGGCAGACGGCGCGGAAGTGGGACTGCTGTATATGGACATGCATCCGCGGGCGTCGAAGCGGGGCGGCGCCTGGATGACCTCCTATCGGCCTCAGACCATGAAAGACGGGAAGCGGGTTCCCCCGGTGATTTCTATCGTATGTAATTTCACTCCGCCTACGGCCGACGCGCCCGCATTGCTGACCTTTGATGAAACCACTACTTTCTTCCATGAGTTCGGACACGCCCTGCACGGATTACTCTCTCACGTCAATTACCGGAGTATGGCGGGTACGTCTGTTTCCCGCGATTTTGTGGAGCTTCCCTCCCAGATTATGGAAAACTGGGCGGCGGATCCTGAAGTGCTGAAAATGTATGCGAAACACTATAAAACGGGGGCGGTGATACCCGATGCCCTGATTCAGAAGCTGGAACAGAGCGGCACGTTTGATCAGGGATTTGCCACTACAGAATACCTGGCGGCTTCGCTCCTCGACCTCGATTACCATACCCAGGGAGCCGACATTACCCTGGGGGCCAATGAATTTGAGCAGCGTTCCATGGAGAAGATAGGCCTGATCAGCTCTATTATTCCCCGGTACCGAACCACGTATTTTCAGCATATTTTCGCGGGAGGTTATTCTGCCGGATATTACAGCTATATCTGGTCAGGAGTACTGGATACCGATGCCTTTTCGGTATTTAAAAACTCCGACCTGTTCAGTCCGGAAAAAGCATCTTCTTTCCGTAAAAACATTCTTGAAAAGGGAAATACAGAGGAACCCATGGAGCTGTACAAACGCTTTAGAGGCTCAGAACCTACTATTACTCCGCTGTTGAAGAAGAGGGGGTTATTGCCACGTTCGTAAGGATATTGATGGGGGCGTTGCACGCAACGCCCCTCTTCAGACAATGAGGGTGAGGGAACATCGAATGGGGTTGTGGGCGTTGCGTGCAATAGCCCTACAGCCCCTTTTTTTCTTTCCAGTATCGGGCTTCTATTTCAGCTTTTTCTTTTTCGGCCCGGCAGAGTTTTAACTCCAGTTTCAGTTTTTCTATCTCAAACTGCATCTCTTTCACATCTTCGTTACGGTTCTCTCCACTATGATTATTCACTGTTCCATTAGAAATATTGGCAGAAGCACCATTGCAATTTTCAAAAAAATAATTCACACGACTGTCAAACGCATCAATATCTTCAGGGCTCACATTCAGAGCATTGGCTATTTGTTTAAGCCTGTCGTCAGTAAGCTCAGTTTTCCCTCTTTCTATATCACTGTATGCCACTCTGGAGATACCCAGAACATCCGAGACATTCTCTTGTGATAATCCTCTTAACAGTCTCACGTTGCGTATTTTTTCTCCGGTATGCATAAAATAAATGTAAGCTAAATGATTACAAAATGTAAGTAATCAAAGATACAATGTTTTAAAGAGTAACTGCAAATTGCTATAGAAATATTTAATAAAAAAATCTTATAAACTATGGAAGCAAGCATGTGGTCAAGTAATGGCCGGATAAGAAGAACCACGTATTGGACACGGTGGATAGTAGGCTCTTTAATTCAAGGCTTAGGTTATGGTATAGCTCTATCAATTGCAAATACTAACGATACTATCGGAATTATTGTTCTTTTTCTTACTCTAATACCCACTGCGATATTCATATTGATACAAGGAATAAAGCGTATGCATGACGTGGACAAAAGCGGCTGGTATCTACTTATTCCTATCTATAATTTGATTTTGTGTTTTACAGAAGGCACAAAAGGAAGAAACAAATACGGAGATGACCCTAAAAAATAAATAATTATGTCAAAAGCTATTTACTGCAAGAAATGCAGGCAAAAAACCGTACATGAGGAGTTCAATGACCGTTCCGTTTCAGGTGGGAAAATTCTTACGGGGTATCTTACAGGTGGGACTTCCTTGCTGTTTACGGGTGTACGAAAGGGGAAGGGGTACTATTGTATAGCGTGTGGAACGGTAAATTAATTACCAAGAGATAATGTATATCAAATTTCTATTCCTTCCAATACGCTTAGGGAGGGGCTTAGATGGACAAGTTTATTGAATTTATAACTTTTAAAACAAATAAAACTATGGACTTTAAAGTAGGGCAGATAGAACACCCCCAAAATTACGACCAAAAATGTTGTTGTGTGATGGTGCTGGATGTATCCGGGTCAATGTCAGGTGACCCAATCAACCAATTGAATGACGGACTGAAAGACTTTCATGAAGAAATCAAGAAGGACTCGGTTACAAAAAACAGGCTGGAAGTAGCGGTTGTAGAATTTAGTGACACCGTCAATACCCTAATAGACCCCAGTTTAGCCGATTATTTTGATATGCCCACACTTTCTACTAAAGGTACCACGGCTCTGGTAGATGGTGTACGGGAAGGTATTAGTATAGTAAAAACAAGGAAAGACTGGTACAAACAAACGGGGCAAACCTACTATCGTCCGTGGGTAATCTTAATCACGGATGGGGCACCGGACTCCGGACAGGATATAGACGGTTTAGCGACCGAAGTAAGACAGGCTGTAAAAGACAAAGATTTTGTATTTTTCGCAGTGGGGGTAGATGGTGCAGACATGAATGTTCTCCAACAAATCTCAGACCCCTCCATGCCTCCGGCCATGCTTCAGGGATTAAAATTTGCTAATTTCTTTAAGTGGCTTAGTGCCAGTATGGGGGCAGTAACACATGGTGAAACAGGAGACACTATTACCTTACCAAGCCCGGCAGATTGGATGACTGGATTTACTATATAAGAAATATGTATAAATCACTGATAACAAGAGTTGTGTTTGCCTTCCTCATATCCATTATGTCCATAAAGTGTAGACCAAAGAGTGCTATTTTTGAACATAAAATAAGTTCAAACACAATTCTGATGCTGATAGGTGGAGGTGTGGGGCTAATACTCTTGTCGTCAGGGATTACCTATAGTATTATGAAAAGAAAAATCCGAAAAAAACTATTGAAAAGAAAGTTGAGGGGTTTGTCTGTTAAAAATCTAACAAAGCATGTCCCGGATAAACATTGGCTTGTATTGGCAGAGTCTGTGATAGGGAAATCGCATATTGATAGAAAACAGCCTTGTCAGGACAATCACTTTAACCTACCACTTAAAAATAACTGGGGGATTGCGGTAGTATGCGACGGGGCAGGTAGTGTCCAAAATTCGCATTTGGGTTCTTCATTCACGGCAAAAGAAGCTGTCCCCCGCTACTTTAAAGAACTGATAGAACGGGAGGGATGGATAGAAAAGAATACGTTGCCTCACGTGGAGGTCTGGAACATTCTTGCCAAAAAAGAACTGCAAAACTGCTACGGAGCTTTAAAAATCTTTGCTGATAGTGCGGGTTATGAGGTACAGAGCTTAGCGTGTACGGTCATTATAGTGGTTTATTCGCCTTTAGGCTTGTTAGTAGCCCATATTGGTGATGGCCGGGCAGGATATAAAACAAAAGAAGGGGACTGGTTTTCGGCACTAAAGCCGCATAAGGGAGAAGAAGCAAACCAAACTATTTTTCTGACCAGTACTGCATGGATTATGGATGAAAGTTTACAACTATCCGAAGTGAACGTGCCCGAGTGCAGGGTTATTGATACACCCGTAGATGCTTTTGTGCTGATGAGTGACGGATGTGAAATGCACTCGTTTAGCTGTAGTCATTTTGATGAGGAAAACCAAAGATGGTCAGACCCTAATATACCATTTGATAAATTCTTTAACCCTTTGATAGAACAGATACCGGCTATAGCACAAACGGCTGATGTAAATGAAAAATGGAAGAGTTTTTTAGAAAACGGTACAGAGTCGCTTAAAAACGAACCGGATGACAAAACAATGATACTGGGAATGTTAACCTAATATGGCTATGGCAAAATATTACACCAAAAATAAAGCTACTATAGAAGTAAACGATACTGATTTTGCCAGTGGAGGAGAGGGCAAAGTCTTTCTGACAATAAAAGGAAGACCGGATTTTTGTGCTAAAATATTGTATCAAAATACGCGTACAACCGAAAAAGAGAATAAAATCCTCTATATGACCGCAAATCCTCCTGCTATTATTAGTAATGAGGGTTATATTATTTGCTGGCCGGAGGAAGCTCTTTATGATGTAAAGGGAGTTTTTGTAGGTTATACCATGAAAAAGGCCTTTTCAGGGAGTATTCAGCTTTATGAACTGACCAGCCTACAGATAAAAACGGGAACTGACTGGCAGGCAAAATACAATAGAGGAAATGCACGCGGGATTCAAAACCGTCTTAAACTATGTGTAAATATAGCTATCGCAATACATTCTGTACATCAATCCAAAAGATATGTTTTGGTAGATTTGAAACCACAGAATGTCTTAGTGACCAAAGACGGGAAAGTGTCTGTCATTGATATTGACTCTATCCAAATCGCTAATAACGGGAAAGTATATTACCATGCTAAAGTAGTTACACCTGAATATACACCGAAAGAAAGTGAAAGACTGAACCCTTCAAAAGCCTATGTGCCGGATACTTGGGACAGATTTTCCATGGCAGTAATTTTTTATGAAATTATTTTTGGGCTTCATCCTTATACGGCCACCTCAAAAGGCCAATACGCAGCAATTACCACAATCAACGAGAAAATAAGGGCTAATCTTTATGTGCATGGTTCCAAAAAGAATTATCTTGCTGTAATTCCGCCTCCACATACCAATTACGGAATAATTCCCCAACCGCTCAAAGATCTGTTTTTAAGGAGTTTTGAAACCGGCAGTTCTAACCCTAATCTTAGACCAAGTGCTGAAGAATGGGGTAAGACTATGGTAGAGGAGCTTAAAAAAAAAGTTAATGGATTCGGTTCTTCTGGTTCTGTATTGACGTCCCAACCACAACCATCTTCTGTATCCTCTGGTTCAGTCCCTCAATCTCCTGAACCCAATAATTCTCGAGGTTGGATTATTTTTATTATTGTAATTCTTTTAGGAATTCTGGGTTTAATCCTTTTACTATCAAATCATCCTAATGAAAATGAGACTGCAGTAGAGGAGGTTGTCGAAGCTGTAGTCGAAGATATAGTATTTGATTCGACCGGGATTGAACAATAACGGAAAGTTTATATCCTCTTTTAAAATAATGTCGGATAATATAACTCAAAAGATAAAGGATTTAAATGAGCTGGGGTTGGAAATAAACAAGTATTGATTAAACATTTAGTGATACGTAAAATATGATTTGGATAGCTATTTTGTTGCTCGGTTTAGGTTATGTGTTGGCCATAGTGTTAAAGACTGTATTCTACAATTACTTAAAAGAATATAGCTCTTTTGGCTTAGCCGTTAGAATCATTCTGTTTTTAATAGGGGCCTTAGTCATCGGGCTTATTCTGGCGCTGGTTTTTAATTGGTAGGACACCGCTCAACTCATTGTAAAATATAAAGACATTGATTATAAGTTGAATATAGAATAGTAAATCTTTAAATTTATGAAAGAACTTTTTATTTTTTTATGGATAGCACTTGCTACAATTTATAGCCTAAAACCCAAGAGTAGAACTGAGGCATGGGTTGGTGCAACGGCGGTAGCTATTACTGTATATTCCGTAGCTCTCATTTTTTTTCACGTTTTTTCGAACAATCGCAACTTTCTCTGGTTGTGGGTATGCGGTATTATCCTAGGCTTTACCCTTCTGTATTATCTGGAGCTGAAAGCTGATGGAAAACTGGGCTTCCCATGGTTTATTATTGGGTCACTTGTTCTAATACTATTAATAGGTATAGCCCAACGGCATTTTAATACCAAAATGCTAGAAAGTATCGGCTCAAAGTCATCCATTGAAAAACTATAGACCTTACTATCAGGTAATTTGCTTTTTATGAAATCATTGGCAATCCGTGTTAAGCTGAACGATTTGGAAGACAATATGGATATCAAAAGGTTAGAGCAACTTACGGAAAAAGATTGGAAAAGGTTGAATAAATACCTAAGAGCGTACCATAGCCCGTGTTATCAATGACGCAGATATAGGAGTTTATTTTTCTGACGACATTAAAGAACTGGAACTGGCATTGGCCGGTTTGGCGGAAGAACTTCAAATACCTTACAACGGCTTTATAGAAAAGACATTTGACTATCTAAACCACCGGAAATTTAAAACTGCGTATTTTCGATCAAAATGGGAAAACGGCTATAAAGCGAGAGCAATGAAATATTTGGAACAAATAAGAAATAAGTGGACAAATGAGTAATACCAAACCCATTCTTTATTTCGACATGGACAATGTCTTAGTCGATTTCCCAAGCGGAATAGCACAATTGGACGAAAAAACACAAGCCGAATATGTGGGCAATCTTGATGAAGTTCCGGGTATATTCGCTTTGATGAAACCTTTAGACGGAGCCATAGAAGCCGTTCATCAATTAGCTGAAAATACGATGTATACGTGCTTTCCACAGCGACCTGGCTCAATCCCTCCGCATGGATACACAAAGTGGAATGGATACAGAAATATTTTGGCAAGGAAAAAGACAGTGTACTTTACAAACGCCTCATTATCTCACATCATAAAAACCTGAATGACGGAGCTTTCCTTATCGATGACCGCACCAAAAACGGTGTAGACAAATTCAAAGGAGAACATATTCACTTCGGTTCTGAAAAATTTCCTGATTGGCAGACTGTGAAAGGCTATCTGTTAGAAAGGGAATAAATTGATGATGAGATCAGTCGATACGGTAAAATAATAAATGGCTAACATAGATTTATATCCTTTCTTGTAACTCCGGGTAAGTATTAGATAGAAGTTATGGTAAGGTTCATAAAATGTAAACATAATTCAATATTTTTTTTACATGAAATACATAATCGCTTTTATAGACAAGTGGCAGTCATTATTGGTAGTTGCAATAATACCGATGATTATTTTTGCTGTAGTAAGATGTTCTGATGAAGAATCAACCGAAGAGTCTCCATCTGTTAATCAAAATATTTCCGGGATTACGATTAAGCCGGGAACCACTTATAGACACCCTGAAAGTGATATAATCTTACTCTTCAAACATCTTTTAGAACTTGGGTCAGTATAGTATGATATAATACTTTTATCTATAAACTCTAATGGTGCCACTTTTTACATTGAAAAGGGATATAAGTTTTCACGTGCAAAGAGAGAGGAGGAATAGGTACACTATCTAAAGACATAGATCGCCTCCGTCACTTCCCCAAAAATATCGAATAAGTCTAAAACACTGTGAGCATCCGTAAAAAAACCTATTAAGATATAATTTGTATATTATACTATTCATTTTAAATAAAATTAATAATTTTGTAGTATATAATATTCAGAAATGTTTAGTTTCGTAACGGTAAAAGAAGTCAAAGGTAATATAGGGGCGTGGTGCAGGCTTTTGCGTAAAAGTGCCGAAATGTCTCAACAGGAGCTTGCGGACGAGTTGGCCATGTCCAGAATTACGGTTTCAAAATTAGAAAATGGTGAAAATTTTACGATAGAAACGCTACTAAAAGTCTTGCAGCATTTTGGCCAGATACAGGCGTTTAATGCGTATATCAGCAGCCAGTCAGATATACCGAAATCTTTGTACTAAACAGCTATGGCAAAGAATCAAATCATAAAGGTGATTTATAAAGCCACAGAGGTGGGTAAAGTGGGGTATGACGAAAACCTGCGAAAAAGTACATTTCAGTACCATCCTGATTTTTTGACAACTGAACCTTTTCCCCTCTTATTTCCCTATCTCATCCGGCCTGTAAAAATGGCTCAAACCTTTAGCGGGTTGGAAAACGAAACATTCCGGGGATTACCGCCCATGATTGCCGACTCTCTGCCCGATATGTTTGGAAATATGGTATTTAAAGAGTGGTTAAGCGCCAATCATCGGGACTTTAGGAGCATTAGCCCTTTGGAACAACTCACTTATGTGGCTAACCGGGGAATGGGTGCTTTAGAGTTTTTTCCTGCAAAAGAAACCCCATCTTATACAAGCATAAACCTCAATGAGATCACTGAAGTGGCTCAAAAAGTATTGGATTTGAAGTCAGAAACTAGTGAAAAAGCGTTTAGTACCCAGGCGTTGATGAATATCTTTAAAATGGGGAGTTCGGCCGGTGGAGCAAGGCCTAAAATACTGGTATCAGAAAACAAAGAAACGGGAATACTGATTCCGGGTGATATTAATTTTTCTGACCGCTACAATCACTATCTTATAAAACTTGCTGTGGAAGATTACCCCAGAGAAAAGATAGAGTTTGTGTATTACCAGCTGGCCTCTTCAGTTGGTATAGACATGATGCCGTCTAAACTGATTGAAGACAGGCATTTTGCCACACTTAGGTTTGACCGCCAAAACGGTGAGAAGCAGCATATTCTTACGGCTTCCGGCTTAACAGGTTGGGACTTTCAGAAGCCTGAACATTCCACGTATGAAAATTTGTTTAATCTTTCACTTGACCTTGGACTGCCCCACAGAGACCTCCAAATGCTATTCAGAAGAATGGTATTTAATGTAGTTTTTGCCAATTACGATGACCATCTTAAAAATTTTACCTTTATCTACAAGGATATATGGCATTTGGCTCCAGCTTATGATTTAACCTACCCATTAAATGTAAATCTCAATTTTCATTCGGTCAGCAGAGCCTTGTCTCTAAACGGAAAAAGAAACGGAATTTCAAGGAGTGACATCCTGAAAATAGCTGAAACTTACTCTATCAAAAACGCTAAAAGTATTATACAGGACATTACAGAAGTTACTCAGAAATTTAAATCTCTGGCGACTGATACGGGTATTCCTGCACAGATTGCTTATAAAATAGAACAGTATTTTAACAGGCTGTTGTAAGGTGCTATCTGTATCAGAGAGACTTTACTAAGATATCAAACTATTTTAATATGCAACTTAATCAATGGCTCGTTAGATAATTGCATTTAGGACTATTACAAAATCATATTTCCCCCACATACGCCTCCAGCTGATCCGACACCTCTTTGAGGAATAGCCCACCCAATGATCCGTCTACCACGCGGTGGTCGTAGGAATGGGAAATGACCATTTTCTGGCGGATCCCGATGAGATCACCTTCCGGGGTTTCAATGACCGAAGCCATTTTACGGATCGCGCCAAAGGCCATGATGGCTACCTGGGGCTGTAAGATAATGGGAGTTCCGGCGAGGTTGCCGAAGCCGCCGATATTCGACATGGTGTAAGTGCCGCCCACGAGTTCTTCGGGTTTGAGGCGGTTATTCCGGGCGCGGTCTGCCAGATCATTGACTTTGGCTGCCAGTTGGGGCAGGGTGTACTGATCGGCCCGGTGGATGACCGGTACGATAAGGTTCCCGTTCGGTAAGGCCACGGCCATTCCAATGTTAATGTCCTTTTTGTAGATAATAGTATCTTTATCTACTTGCGCATTGATGGCAGGGAATTTTTGGATAGCTGCCACAATGGCCTCGATGAGGATGGGCGTAAATGTGAGGTTTTCATTGTGTTTCTTCCGGAATTCCTCTTTGATTGCGGCTCTCCATTGGGAAACCCGGGTCATATCGGTTTCAATAAAGGAGGTCACGTGGGGAGAAATCCGTTTGGAGTCTACCATACGCTGGGCAATCATCTTCCGCATCCGGTCCATTTCGATGACCTGGTCTGCACCGCCAGTCACCGGTGAGGGCGCTGAACCTTTTGGGGCGCGGTTTTCCAGGTAGGCCAGCATGTCGTCTTTGGTTACGCGTTGGTTCTGGCCTGTGCCGGTGATTTGATCAAGTTCTTCCCGGGAAATATTTTCCTGGCGGGCGATATTCAATACCAACGGGGAGTAAAACCGGCTTTCTGCCGTGCTTTGGGGTGCAGCCGTCTCTACCGCTTTTTTGATTTCGGTTTCCAGTTCCTGTACGGCTTTGGGCTCGGGAATATCGGCCCGGGTCGCACCGCTTTCTACTTCAATTTCACAGATGGGCTTCCCGATCTGGGCTATTTCTCCTTCCTGTACGAGAAATTTTGTAATGGTCCCGCTGTGAGAAGAGCCGATTTCCGTATCGATTTTGTCGGTGGCCACCTCAATAATCATATCGTCGGTCTCCACGCGGTCGCCTTCATTCACAAGCCATTTCAGTACGGTACATTCAAAGATACTTTCCCCCATATTGGGCATTAAAATCTCTATTTTTGCCATTTTTCAGTTAGTTGAAGCCGTAATAAATTCAATGCCGCCTTGGTGGTATAGGTGATGTTGCTTAACCGGTCTTTGTTCAGACTCAATTTTTGGGTTACCGTTTCCCGGCCGTTCGTGGCCGCCATCCAGATGGTTCCTACCGGCTTTTCAGGAGTGCCTCCGCCCGGGCCGGCTATACCGGAGGTGGAAACTGCGAAGTCAGACCCGGTTAATCGCCGCACGCCCTCGGCCATTTCTATTACGGTTGGTTCACTTACAGCCCCAAAATTACTCAAAGTTTCTGATTTTACCTTTAAAATATCCAATTTTGCTGAATTGGCGTAGCTCACCACACTTCCCAGGAAGTAGGCCGAACTGCCCGCGATTCGGGTGATCTGGCCTGCGATATTTCCACCTGTGCAGCTTTCGGCTGTAGAGAGGGTGGCGTTTTGTGCAAGAAGTAATTTCCCTATGGCTTCTTCCAGGGAAATGTCTTCCGTGGCATATACATAGCGTTGAATAAGCGGCAGTACTTCCCTGATTTTTTGTTCCAGTTCGGCTTCCCTGTCCTCTCCGAAGGCCGTAAGCCTTAGCTTCACTTCGGCCGTGGAAGGCAGATAGGCCAGGCGGATATGCGCCGGGAGGCGGTCTTCCCATTGTGCAATTTTCTCCGCCAGGAAAGACTCCCCGATCCCTATAGTTTTGATATACCGGTGGGTGAGGGGTGGCGTCTCGAATCTCTCCCGGATGCGGGGCAGTACTTCGTGCTCCATCAGGTATTTCATCTCCGATGGCACTCCCGCCATGGAGATTACCGCCTTTTCCCCCACGGTAAACCACATGCCGGGCGCAGTACCGGCCGCGTTGTGCAGGTATTCGCAACGCGAGGGGATGGCCGCCTGCCCGCGGTTTATTTCGGTAAACGGTAAGCCCCGGCTCTCAAAGAGCGTACGGATATGCGCTTCAGCCCGGGGATTGATTTCCAGGCGGTCGCCCGTATATTCGCAAAGGGTCTTTTTGGTGACGTCGTCTTTGGTGGGGCCCAGGCCTCCTGTAAACAACAGGATATCCGCTGAGGGGAGGCCATCGTTTAAGGCGGCCACAATGTCTTCCGCGGTATCGGCAATGGAAAGGGTGCGAATTACCCTGATACCCAGGAGAGAAAGCGCCTCGGCCATCCACTGGGAGTTGGTGTCGGTGATTTGTCCGTAAAGGATCTCATCACCGATGGTGATTATTTCGGCGGTTACGCTGGCGTTCATGAGTGAAATATAAGTTCCGGGCACGTGTTTTACGTCCTGGTTTTTCCCACTTTTGGAAATCATTTACCGGTTTCCGTTACAAAAGTCTTTATTTTTGCGTCTAATATAGCAAACAGTTATTCAAAAATCATGTTAAAGAAAATTATCATTATCCCACTTTTAGGGGGAACACTGGTGGCATGTGCTCAGAATGTGAACCTTAGAAGTGTTTTAGGTGGTGTGCTGAATAATGCGCCGCTTACGGAAGGTGAGGTAGCGAACGGTTTGAAAGAGGCTTTGGTGGTGGGCATCACCAACGGAGCAACGCAGGCGTCGGCGATCGACGGATTCCTGGGGAACTCCCTTATTCGTATTCCTTTCCCTCCTGAAGTACAGAAGGTAGAAAATACCCTGAGGAATATCGGACTGGGGAATGAAGTGGATAAATTTGTGACCGCCATGAACCGGGGAGCGGAAAAGGCAGCTCAGGAGGCGGCCCCCATCTTTGTTTCGGCCATTAAACAACTCACCATTACCGATGCCTTTACTATTTTAAGAGGGGAGAAGGATGCGGCTACCCGGTTTTTGAAAAGAGTGACCACCGCCCAACTGACTCAGGCTTTCGCGCCACATGTACAGAAAGCCCTGGATGCCACCCAGGCCACCAAATACTACAGCGACCTGGTCACTACCTACAATAAAGTACCGTTTGTGACAAAAATTAACCCGGATTTGCAGGGTTATGCAACTCAAAAGGCAATTGATGGGTTATTTATACTGGTAGCGCAGGAGGAAGCGAAGATCAGGGAAAATCCCCTGGCCCGAACCACCGATCTGCTGAAACGAGTATTTGGTAGTATTAATAATTAAGCATGAAGTCAGAGATCAGTTTCGAGATTCAATTAGACAAAGACCGAGTTCCGGAGAAAATATTTTGGGACGCCACGGAAAATCCCAACGAAGGGATTAACGAGACCAAAGCCATCTCCATCAGTGTGTGGGACCACTATCATCGGGGATTGCTGGGGATCAACCTGTGGACCAAAGATATGCCCGTAGACGAGATGAATCACTTCGCGGTAGATATGATTGGTAACCTGGTACAGATGCTCCGTGATTCTACCCAGGATGAAAAGATGATCGGTATCCTGGAAGACGCAGGACGCCGGATTACCCAGCACCTGAATGAGCAGGCGAAGCAGGAGCAGAATAATAACGGCCCCGCGCCGGGAGATAGCCTGGACTCTTTGCTACAGCAGACCCGGCAGAAAATGAAAAAAGATTAAGGAAGTGTTTGACGGTAGGGGGGAGTATGATCTCCTACCGTTGCACTATCTTCCCTGACTTTTTTTCTTTAAGAATGGTGATTTTATCCCCATTCGGTAGTAATTCTTCTTTGATCAGCCAGTGGTGCTGATCGTATTCTTTATATACCGACGGCTTCTGAAGTCCGGTCTGTCCTCGCCAGAGCGGCAGTTCCACCGGCTCCCATTTTTTTGTTCCGGCCGATTTGTAAGCAGCATCAATGACGGCATTGACTACATACCCGTCATAGAAAGTTTCCTGGGGAAGGTTTCCGTTCTCGAATGCATGGAGCATGTCGGAAAACATGTGGGTATAGCCCAGCTCGTGGGCCTCGTCGCCCACCGGAAACTGCCAGCCGCTGGCCGACTCCGCCTTCTCGGCTACATATTCGTTTCCCGCTCCGCTGGTGAACATCTCAAAGCCCGTACGAAGCCAGGAATTAATCCAGATAGTGCCTTCGGTACCCATTACTTCGTCGCGGAGGTCCATACCGCCCCGGAAGGTCCAGGATACTTCAAATTGCCCGATGGCTCCGTTCTCGTATTTCACCAGGCCAATGGCATGGTCTTCGGCCTCAATGGGTTTTACCTGGGTGTCGGCCCAGCACATCACTTCCACGGGCAGCACGTCTTTTCCTATAAAATTCCGGGCAATCTCAATACAGTGGCAGCCAAGGTCGAGTATAGCCCCTCCTCCTGCCAGCTCCAGGTCCCAGAACCATTCGGAATGGGGTCCGGGGTGGGTTTCCCTCGACTTGGCCCATAAAACCCGGCCGATAGCCCCGCTCCTGACCGATTTTAATGATTTCAGGAATTTGGGGGTATAGCAGAGATCTTCCAGGTAACCGGCAAAGATTCCGGCTTCTTCCACCGCCCGAAGCATACGCAGGGCCTCTCCGGCATTTCGGCCGAGGGGTTTGGTGCATAATACGGCCTTTTGGTGTTTTACACAAAGCATCACTGCTTCTTCATGCTGAAAATTGGGCAGGCTGATCACCACCACCTCTGTTTCGGGATGGCAGATGGCTTCTTCCATATCTATGAAAGCATACGGAACGCCATAATCTGCGGCAAATCGCTCAGCCGTATCCCGACTGCGGGAGTAAACTACGGTGAGCCGGTCAGTAGTTCGTTTGCCGGTGAGCGATTCGGCATAAAACCGACCTATAAAACCTCCTCCGAGAATACATATCTTTGCCATAGATGAATTATTTTAAAGCTTGGTCGTTTTCTTTTTTGAGGAAATTGGATGCGTCAAGTTGGGCGGAAGTATTCCAGGTAAGGAGGGCGTCATCGGGTACACTTTCCAGGGGAATAATGCTGGCGCCCGAGGGTTCATTATACGGAATATTAGCGGCACGGTTGTAACAGGAGATGACCGACCACCGGGCATGTTCCGAAAGGTTGGCTTCCGAGCGATGGATCAGGTTACTGTGAAAAAACAAAGCATCGCCCGCCTGCAATTCCACGTACACGTGGTCCAGCGTTTTTAAAGCCAGATCCACGTAATGCTGGGAAGCTCCTACCTGTTCACCGGAAAAACCATGTTCTATACGCCCCATTTTGTGCGATCCGCGGATAACCTGGAGGCAGCCGTTCGCCTTATTGGCTTCCGTGATGGCCACCATGACCGAGATCATCTGATCGGGGAAAAGAAATTCATTTTTGTACCAATATCCATAGTCCTGGTGCCACTCCCAGGCGCCACCCACCCGGGGCTCTTTTTGCATTAGTTTGGAATGAAAGTGGCATACCGCGGAGTCACCGTCCATCAGCCTGTGTACATTCCGGACCACTCTTTCGCTTTTGGTAAGCAGGCCGAAGGCGTCGTTTCCCGGCGTATACCAGAGGGTTAAGCGGGTCTTTTTGCCCGTGGTGTCATTCAGGTCTATGGCGTGGGCATTGACCGCGGCGTCGCCGGTGGCTATGCGGTACAGTTTTTCGGTCTCCTGTCCGTTCAAAAAGTTTTGGACAATCACGTAACCGTCCCGCTCATAGTTGCTGATTTCCTCAGCGCTAAGGGAGTAATTATTCATTGGTGTTTGTTTTTGGCTATCAGCTATCAGCTATGAGCTTTGAGCTCGGTACAATTACGAATTAAAAATTACGAATTACGAAAATCAATTACGAATTAAAAATTACGAATTACGAGGACGCACTACTCGGTACAATTACGAATTAAAAATTACGAATTACGAGGACGCACTACTCGGTTCTCGACTACGCTCGAACTGACATTGGCAGTCGCCTTTGTCACCCCGAGCGTAGTCGAGGGGCAACCCGAGCACAAACAAGCACCAGCGTGCGAAGTTTGGGAGCGAAGCTCTCGAGGGGTCACTACTCACTACTCACTACTCGGCACTTTCCTTACTCCTTCATCTCTCAACCACCAGCTTCCCCGTATACACTTTTTGCCCGTAAGGCACGGCGATGAAATAAAGTCCTTTCTCCAGGTCTGCGGGCCGGAACTTTCCCTTTTCAATGTTTTCCTTTACGATCCGTCCGTAGGTGTCGGTCACCGTAATTTTCTGCGTGTCTGTGACGGCCTTTCCACCCACGGTTATTGACAGGCTATGGCTGCCTGACCAGGGATTGGGATACGTGATCACGGCTGTATTTTCCGGCTCTTTTCCCAGGGGAAGATAGTTTTCATACACCGCGTTGACCGCCCGCGTATAACTTGGAATTCCGTACCCGTAGGAATTGTCCGGCGCCTCATAACGGTCTGCGGAACGAAGCAGCACGTCTCTCAGCTGCAAGGCCGTGAGGGTAGGGAACTGCTGGCGGAGACCCGCCATAAAACCTGCAATCAGAGGGCCTGAATAGGAGGTGCCGTTGCCCACGCTTACGGCAGAGTCGTTATTGCTAAGTACGGTGGCCTGGCCCATGGCGCATACGTCGGGCTTAATACGCCCGTCAGCGCTAGGGCCAAAAGAGCTGAAGCTGCTTTTCTGTCGACCGGAATTGACCGCCCCCACGGCGATCACATATTCGGCATCCGAAGGGGTAGAGATATACTTCCACGCATTGTTTCCTTCGTTTCCGGCCGAGTTCACCACGATCATCCCGGTGCGGGTGGCGTAGTCGGCCCCCCGGGCAATGAGGGTGGTTTTGCCGTCCATTTGTTCGTAGGTATAGTCCTGGGAAGAATCTGTAAATTCAGAATAGGCCAGGGAAGTGTTCAGTACGTCTGCCCCGAGGCTGTCGGCATGTTCGGCCGCCAGTACCCAGTACACTTCTTCTATTTTTGACTCATTATTCGGCAGGGCGTCTTCGGTGACATACAGCGCCACTTCCGCGGCCGGGGCCGTACCCACTAACTTCCCCGGAAGATACCCGGCTATAATACTTAGCACATTCGTGCCGTGGGCGTTGTCGCGGTACACATCCTCACTCTCATATACGTAATTGTAGGTATGGACAATCTTATTCGCACTTCGGAGGTGGGCAAACGCGTCGGCGGTATTGACCCGGGGGAAACCGGCGTCCATCACCGCAATCAGCACTCCTTCGCCCCGGTAGCCCCGGGTATGCATGGTGTCTGCCCCCAGCATGGTGATCTGGGCGGCGGAAGTGCCGTAATCCATGGGGGTGACGGGGGAATCGAGCCTGGAACGCAGGCGGGCGTATTGCCCCAGGGCGGTATTGCCCCGGATGTCCGCGTCTCCCTCTATCCGCTGTACACCGGGCAGGGACTTTAACGCGGCCATGTCGTCTCCCTCCACCAGCACCGCGTTAAGCCATTTCGACTTCCCGACGATGCGGAATCCGGCCTGCTGTATAGCGCTGAGGTAGGTGGGGGAAAGCGGAAGATCCTGCTCGGTAAGCGCAATATTCTGTACACTCCGCCTGGCAAGGGAACGCTCCGATAAATAACTCCCCGGAGCAAGGCCGAAACTGCCGGCTTTGTCTTTCAGATATACAAAATACCGAGCCTGACCCTTCGACAGAAGCGGAAACAGGAAAAGTAAGATCACAATAACTTTACGCATGGTATAGAAAACGTTATACCAAATATAGGTAAAGTCAGGAAGAACACCGCACAGCTTTTAGTAAATCTTCAGGGAATAGGCTCAGAACGTAAGGTTGAAAATTCCGATCAGGACTAAAGCTGAAAGCACGATTACATTTAAGACTCTAAACCAGCGGTACTCCACAATGGAGGTACTGGCTTTCGCCTTGTGATAATTTAATTGCACATTTTTCATTTTAGAATAAGGGTTAATCTAGAAAAAACCAGCACGTTTTCCTGTATAATTTTTTTGATATGAACTTGCAGTTCCTTTAGAAAAAGCACCGGAAAAATCAATTCGGCAATAATATTAATAAATCTACAAGTAATTTGCAAGACTTACGAGTAATTTTGTGTCAATTTCTGAGAATTAATGAATAAAACGGTAAAAATAGCCATCCAGAAGTCGGGTAGACTTAGTGAAGACTCCCTGAGTCTCTTTAAGGAGTGTGGGATCAAGGTGGAGATCGGAAAAGGTCGTTTACGCTCGGTTTCGTCTAATTTCCCCGCTGAATTCCTCTTTTTGAGAGACGACGACATCCCGGGGTATGTAGAAGACGGAGTGGCGGATCTGGGTATCGTAGGCGAGAATGTGCTGGTAGAATCAGGGAAGAAAGTGGAGCTGGTCAAGCCCCTGGGTTTTTCAAAATGCCGCCTTTCCATCGCGGTTTCCCGGGAGCGTGATTTTGTACTTCCCGAAGATCTCAGCGGAAAGAGTATCGCTACTTCTTACCCACGGATATTGGGAGAATACCTGGAAAGAAACCGGATTACCGCGCATATTCATGAAATCAGCGGGTCGGTAGAAATTGCGCCTTCCATTGGCCTGGCCGATGCCATCTGCGATATTGTGAGCTCGGGCAGTACGCTGCTGAGTAACGGACTGAAAGAACTCGACAGTATTTTCCGGTCGGAAGCCGTGCTGATCGCCCATTCGGGGCTGGATCAGGAGAAAAGGGCTATCCTCGATAAACTGGTATTCCGAATAGGATCGGTGCAGACGGCCAAAGACCATAAATATGTATTGCTGAACGCGCCTAACGATAAGCTGGAAGTCATTGCGGGCATTCTTTCGGGAATGAAAAGTCCCACGGTGATGCCCCTGGCCATTGAAGGCTGGAGTTCGGTGCATTCGGTATTGAAAGAAAGCGATTTCTGGGAGAAAATCGAGTCGTTGAAGGCGGCGGGAGCCCAGGGTATACTGGTGATTCCCATCGAAAAAATGGTATTGTGATGCAGGTAATCAAACATCCGTCAGAACAGGAAATCCGGGCCATTCTTCAGCGCCCGGTGCTGGGTCAAATCGAAAGCCGGGTAGCTCCCGTGCTGGAGGAAGTGAGAACGCAGGGCGACTTTGCTTTAAGGAAATTTGCGCTGGAGTTTGACAACAGGATGATGGACGATTTCGCCGTTTCGGAAGAAGAATTGCAGGCCGCGGCAGACGGGATAGATCCGAAACTGCGGGCGGCTATTGATCAGGCTTTTGAAAATATCTATCGTTTCCATCGGGCCCAGGTCAGGGAAGAAGAACCGGTGGAAACCATGCCGGGCGTACTTTGCTGGCGGAAGTCTGTAGGGATAGAAAAAGTAGGGATTTATATTCCCGGAGGTACTGCGCCCCTGTTTTCTACCGTATTGATGTTGGGTATTCCGGCGAAGATCGCGGGCTGCAAAGAGGTGGTTCTGTGTTCGCCTTCTGACCACCCGGCCATTTATTACTGCGCGTTGAAGTGCGGTATCACCTCGGTGTACCGGGTAGGCGGGGCCCAGGCCATTGCCGCTATGGCGTACGGCACGGAGAGTATTCCCGGGGTGTACAAGATATTTGGTCCCGGAAACCAGTATGTGACGGCCGCCAAGCAAATGGTGGCACGTGCGGGGGTGGCCATTGATATGCCGGCGGGTCCTTCAGAAGTGGCGGTGCTGGCCGATCACACTGCTTATGCCGATTTTGTGGCCTCCGATTTGCTTTCCCAGGCGGAACATGGCGCAGACAGCCAGGTGGTGCTGGTGACTACCTCTGAAAAGCTGATTGACGAGGTTTTAAATGCCCTGAAAGAACAGCTGGACGCCTTGCCACGGAAAGAGCTGGCGCAGGCAGCCCTGGAAAACTCCAAAGCGGTTTTGGTCAACGACCTACAGGAAGGAATGGCCCTGCTTAACCGCTATGCACCCGAACACCTGATTTTGGCGGTAGAAAACCCGGTGGAAATAGCCGCCGAGGTGATCAATGCGGGCTCGGTCTTTTTGGGGCATTATACGCCGGAATCGTGTGGCGACTATGCCTCCGGAACCAACCATACTCTGCCTACCCACGGTTTTGCCCGTACGTACAGCGGTGTTTCGGTAGATAGTTTTGTGAAGAAAATAACCTATCAGCAGATCTCAAAAGAAGGCCTTCAGAATATCGGAAGTACGGTGATGAAAATGGCCGAGGCTGAGCAGCTTCTTGCGCACAGGAACGCAGTCAAAGTACGGTTGAAGTAAGGCGACCGTTTGCGTAAATTCTCTTTTTGTTCCTATTCTCGAATAGTCCATACCGCATTTTAGGGAATGCGGAATTTATATGGATTTGATTTAATTTCCCCATGGATGATGATTTTTGTTAAAAAAATCATTATAATTGTGATACTATTGTATTAGTAATTATCATTTATAAGTAATATGTAATATTATGATATCACTTATAACACCTTTGAGGGCTCAAATGAAGCTGGCTGACAATGTGCGGGAGCGACGATTGGCTATGGATCTTACCCAAGAAGGTTTAGCTCTGCGGTCTGCTGTTCCTTTGCCCACTTTGCGTAAATTTGAACAAAAGGGTGTAATTTCTCTTGAGGCGCTTCTTAAGATCCTTTTGGTAGTAGGCGGCTTAGAAGAAATTATTGAGGCTACGAAGCCTAAGAAAGTGGCGTTCTCTTCTATTGAGGAGGTCTTAAAGGAAAGTCCTGTACGTAAACGAGGAAGTAGAAAATGAAACGTCCTGTATCAGAACTCAAAGTAGGTTTAGATTTTGGGCAAGAGGTGTTTCCTGTTGGGCGTTTGGCATTTCGTGATGGTATTGTGTATTTTGAATATCATGCTTCTTTTATACAGAAAGGGCTGGAAATATCCCCATTACGACTACCATTGCAAACAGGACTTGTAGCCTTTGAGCCTCGGCCATTTGAAGGATTAGCAGGTGTTTTTAGCGATAGTTTACCGGATGGCTGGGGGCGTTTGCTTTTTGATCGTTTGATGCGTTCAAAGGGAGTTTCTTTCATTTCTCCACTTGATCGTTTAGCCCATGTGGGCCTTCACGGGATGGGAGCATTGATTTATGAACCGGATTATAGCCAGGAAGAGGCAGATAATACGATTGATTTAGATAACCTCGCTTCGCAAGCAGAGGAGGTACTGTCGGGAACATCAGAAGATGTTTTACAGGAGCTTCTGGCCTTAAACGGGTCTTCAGCAGGAGCAAGGCCAAAAGCGCTTATTGGTGTAGATAAAGACCGAAAAAATATAGTACATGGAGCAAAAAATCTTCCAGAAGATTTTGAACCGTGGCTGGTGAAATTTGGAAATTCGCAAGACGGATCGGATGCAGGAGCTATTGAGTATGTTTATGCACTCATGGCAAAAGAGGCAGGAGTGTGTATGCCCGATGTTCATTTGTTCCCCTCAAAGAGAGGGGGCGGATATTTTGCTGTAAAACGTTTTGATAGAAATGGCGGTGAACGATACCACATGCAGACTGCCGCCGGACTCTTACATAGTGATTTTCGTGTTCCTGCTTTAGACTACGAAGACCTGTTAAATCTTACTGGTGCTTTGACTAAAGATATCCGTGAGGTGGAGAAGATGTATCGGTTGGCCGTATTTAATGTACTTGCACATAACCGAGACGATCACGCCAAAAACTTTAGTTTTCTGATGGATCGAAATGGAGAATGGAAACTGTCTCCGGCGTATGATCTTACTTTTTCCAGTGGGCCAAATGGCGAACAAAGCACTATGGTTATGGGAGAAGGCCGAAAACCAACTGTACCACTTTTAAAAAATTTGGGGCTTGCCGCAGGTTTATCAAATAGATTTATGAGGGATGCAATAGAGCAGACGCAATCAGCTTTGCAGAAGTGGTTTGAACTGGTGAATACCTTTGATATATCAGGAAATAATGCTGATTTTATTGGCAGAAATCTATAGTGTAATAAAAAAGCAACCCGAAGGTTGCCTTAATTTTTTTAGATTCTCTCCACGATAATCG